>NZ_JBXAVX010000002.1:0-614690 GCF_057291295.1 Janthinobacterium sp. 1L-D-8-B-C4 | reverse complement strand
AGGCTTTGCAGGCGCGACGCGGTCAGGCCGAGCTTGTGGAAGCTGCCGTGGGTGTCCACCGTCAACAGGTCGATCAGGCGCGCCACCGGCGTTTCGATATCGATCTTGCCGGTGGTATAGGTCAGCGAGTAATTGTTGATGCCACCGCCACCAGCGCCATCCCTGCTGTCGCCATTGAGATTGAGCATCCAGATCTTGGCCGTCTTGTCGTTGACGCTGCCGGTCGATTCGGTCTTGTCCTGGAAATCCTTGCTGTCATAGTTCACTTGCGCGTACAGGCTGCCGGCGCGCGAACGGATCAGCGGATAGCTGGCGTAGACGCTGGCGATCTTTGCCGTGCCTTTGGCCTCCAGCACGGCAAATTCCTTGCCCAGCTTGTAGTCCATATGGGTGTAGGCCGTGCCCAAGCGCAGCAGGCCGGCCTGACCCTGGTAGGCCGCGCGCACATAGTTCAGGCCGTCGGTCGAGGTGAACGCGCGCACGGTGGCGACGTCGCCGATGCCGGCCAGTTCATTGATATTGACGGTCGCGCCGATGCGGTTGCGGCCCGTGTAGCGGTTGCCCTGGTTGTCGACATCGACGCTGCCGTTGAAGCGCGCACCCGGCAGCACGTCGACGATCAGGTCGGACGCACCCAAGGAGGCGCCCGGCGCCAGGGTTGAGCTGACCTGCACGCCCGGCAAATCGGACAGCAGCAGCAGGCGCCGTTCCAGCGGCGTGGTGGCAACCACTTCGCCGTCAAGACCGCTCAATATGCTGTGCGCCAGGCCGTCGGACAGATTGCTTTTATTGCGCAGCTGCACTTGCCCATACGTACCCGGCAGCACCGTCACTTGCACCACGCCATCCTTGATGTCCTGCGCCGGCAGATACGCCTGCGCCAGGAAATAGCCGCGCGTCTGGTAATAGCTGGCAATGCGGCTGGCCAGAGTGCGCAGTTCCGCCAACGTCAGTTCGCTGCCGGGCACGAAGCCGCTGGCGGCGACCAGTTCGCTTTCCGCAAACACCGGCGGCGCGGCGATCTGCAAACGCTCTACCTTGATGCGGGTGCTGTCGCCAACGATGGCGGCCGGCACATCGCCGCGCTGCACGCGAATCGCGGGCGCTGCTTTCGGCAACTGGGGCGCGACAGGAATCTGCTGCAGCTGGCTGCCGGCGGTCGGTTGCTGGGCGTAAGCGCCCTGGATCAACAATAGCAAGGTCAGGGGGAGGAGTTTGGCGTTCACGGTCATGATTTCCACGCGCTCGGCAGCACGCTGCGCGCAAGGGCGCGCAGCCTGGCTGGCAACAGCAGCATTAATACAGCAGTAGTAGGGACAGGCCACGTCGCGGGCGCGGTGGCAACAGATGCAACAAGCGACCTGCAGCAGGCCGTGGGACAAGGGGATGGAGGAAAGTTCATTTACATAACAATGTTAAATTTTCTTTCTCCAAAAAGAAGAAATTCTTTTAAGTAACATTGGAGATTGTAACTGAGTATTTCCAGATGGAACATAAATCAATTTTTGCAGCGATCTGCGTGTGGATGAAGTGCCGCTGACAGAGCTTTCCACCGCCGCAAAGCGAGAGCAGATCAGCCTTTGCAGCGTCAGGCATTGCCCGTGACAGGCCGTGGCATGCTTGCGGACTGGGCCATAAAACAACACTCGCACCGCAATGCCGAATAAAATTATTTCATTGCAGAAATATAAAACAGCGTTATTTTTACGTCATGAAAACCGAGTTTACAATTGTTACAGCGTGCCTTTCCGCCATAATTCACATAATTGCAAAATAAATCACCTCCAAATGCTCAGTCCTGCGCCCACATGTCAGATTATGGAATGTCCCGTCAGGCCCAGCCACGGCCTGGTGGCGACCCTGGTCCTGCCGCGCGGTATGGTCCTATCGCAAGCCCATGGCCTGAGGTAAGATGAGGCTGCCATGGACCAACAGTAACTTACTCTTCCGGCCCTGGCGATCATCCGGGCACGCATGACATCACAGACCTATATCCTGTTTTCCATGGCGGCAGACGCCATCCTGATCGCCATCCTGCTGTTTCTGTGGGCCAGGCAGCGCAGCGAATGGCATGCGCTGCTGTGGGCCGGCGGCCAGCTGTCGCTCAGCCTCGGTTCGGCCAGCTGGATACTCGGCGAGCGCTCATCGATGCACTATCTGTTCGCGGCACTGAGCTTGTGCGGCGCCGTGGCCGGCTTTGTCGCTGGCACCGAGTATTTCCTCGGCCATCTGCACCGACGCCATCTGCGTCCGCTCATGCTGGCATGCGGCCTGGCCGTCATTGGCCTGTACGGCTTTTGGGAAGGCCAGCCGCTGCGCGCGCAATGGATGACGGCCGCCGCTCTGGGTTCGGCGATGGTGTGGTCGGGCCTGAGGCTGGGCTTGCATCGCAACCGCTATCGTTTCCTGGGCATGGTGCTGATCGTGCGCGGCCTCTACAACCTGGCCAACTCGCTGGGCTGGATACCACCCGACTACGAATCCTGGTTCGTGTACTCGATCACCATCAAGACCATTTACATGCTGTGCCTGATTCATGCGGTGCAGGAGAAAATCCGCCATCGCTACGTGCACACCATCGACAGCCTCAGCAGTGGCTTCCTGATCCACGATAGCAGCGGCCAGATCCAGGTGGCCAATGAACGCTGCGCCACACTGCTGGGCCGGGCGAATGCCGCCGCCCTGATCGGCACGCACGTGGTCGATCAACGGCTGTTCGATACGCGCGCTGCCGCGGCCGCCTATTTCCGTCGTTTCGAGCTGGCGCATGGCGCCTATCCATTTATCGAAATGGCCAGCATCACCTTGCCGGACGGCCAGCAGGTGCCGCTGGAATCGATCGCCTCGCCGTATATCGAGAGCGGCCAGCTGTATTGCATGGTGCAGCTGTTCGATATCAGCGAGCGGCAAAAAAAGGATGCTCTGCTGCATCGCGCGGCCCACCATGATCCCGTGACGGGCATGTTCAACCGCCACGGCCTGCTGCAGGAGCTGGAACGCTGCGTGCAACAGGCCCGGCAGGCGGGTGGCGACTGCGCGCTGTTCTTTATCGACCTCGACCGCTTCAAGCGCATCAACGACACCTTCGGCCATGAAACAGGGGACCAGCTGCTGTGTCAGTTCGCGCTGCGCCTGCAGGGCCTGCTGCCGGCGCAGGCCATCGTGGCGCGCTTCGGCGGCGATGAATTCATTATCGTGCTGCCTGGTGCTGGCGAGGCCATGGCGCGCGTGGTCGGCCAGCGCATCCTCGACGCCCTGGCGGCGCCGTTCAGCTTGCCGCTGCAGGCCCTGTCGGTCTCGGCCAGCATCGGCGTGGCCTGCCATCCGCAGCATGGCGCCAGCGCCGACGCGCTGATACGCAATGCCGATATCGCCATGTACGAGGCAAAAAAAGCGGGCCGCGGCCACCTGCGCTTTTTTGACGACAGCATGACGGCGCACGCCAGGGAAGCCCTGACGATCGACGGCGCACTGCGTTCGGCCATCGCGGCGAATGAACTGCAACTGGTCTACCAGCCCATCGTCACGGCCGACGGGCGGCAGCTGCGCAAGGTGGAAGCGCTGCTGCGCTGGCACAGCGCGCAGCTGGGCATGGTGCCGCCCGACCGCTTCATCCCGGTGGCGGAAGACAGCGAGCTGATCGTGGAGTTGGGCCACTGGGTGCTGCAGGCGGCGTGCCGCCAGCTGGCGCAGTGGCAGGACGAGATGGGCGAAGTGATCGTCAGCATCAACGTGTCGGCGAAACAATTGCTCGACCCCGGCTTTACCGACCAGGTGCGGCACGCGCTCGATGCGCACGGCCTGCCGGCGAGGCGGCTGGAGCTGGAGCTGACCGAGCGCGTGCTGCTCGACGATACCGACCGGGTGCAAGTGGCGCTGTCGCGCCTGAGCGCACTGGGCGTGAGCCTGTCGCTGGACGACTTCGGCACCGGCTATTCCTCGCTGGCCTACCTGGCCCGCTTCCGGCTCGACACGCTGAAGATCGACCGTTCCTTCGTGCTGCAGATCGAACACAACGCGCGCGGCCGCAGCCTGGCCACCACCATCGTCGCCATGGGCGCCAGCCTGGGCATGGAGGTGGTGGCCGAAGGCGTGGAAAACGCCGCCCAGGCCGCCCTCCTGCAGGCGATGGGCTGCCATTATCTGCAGGGTTACCATATTGCCAGGCCGATGACGGCGCAGGCGCTGCTGCAAGCCCACGGTTTGCAAGCCCTCGGTTTTCCTGAGGTAACGACTCCAGATTGACGATTTGCCCGCCATCGGGCGGCGGCGTAAGGTGGACCATCTTTCCGATGGAACCCTCATGCAAACTTCTACCGTGACACCCGCCGCGCGCGGTGCGCTGGCCGCCCTGTCGCTCGCCACGCTGCTGCCGGCGCTGGGCGCCAGCATCGCCAATATCGGCATGCCCGCAATCGCCGCCAGCCTGCAGGCGCCGTTCAAACAGGTGCAGTGGGTAGTGCTGGCCTACCTGCTGGCCGTGACTGTTCTTTCCGTCTGGGCCGGCCGCCTGGGCGACCGGCTGGGCCGGCGCCGTTTGCTGCTGGCCGGCATCACCCTGTTCGCCGTGGCCTCGCTTTTTTGCGCGCTGGCGCCCAATTTGCCGCTGCTGGTGGCGGCGCGCATCGCGCAGGGCGCCGGCGCGGCCGTCATGCTGGCGCTGGCCATGGCGATGGCGGCCGGCGCCGTCAGCCAGCAGCGCGCGGGCAGCGCCATGGGCATGCTGGGCAGCATGTCGGCCCTCGGCACCACCCTGGGGCCGGCGCTGGGCGGCCTGCTGCTGGCCCGTTACGGCTGGCCGTCGCTGTTCCTCGTCAATGTGCCACTGGCCGGCCTGGCGCTGCTGCTGGCGTGGCGCTACCTGCCCGAGGGCCCGCTAGCGCCCGGCTTGCGGGCGCCGCGCCTGGACCTGCGCCGCCAGCCGGCGCTGGTGGCGGGGCTGGTGGCCAGCGCGCTGGTATCGATCGTCATGATGACGACGCTGGTGGTAGGACCGTTCTACCTGGCGCGCGGCCTGCAACTGGACAGCGCCGTGAGCGGACTGGTGCTGGCGCTGGGGCCGCTGGCCGCCGCGCTATGCGGCGTGCCGGCCGGGCGCCTGGTCGACCGCCATGGCGCGCAGCGCATGCTCCAGGCCGGCCTGCTGTGCGCGGCGCTGGCCTGCCTGACGCTGGCGCTGCTGCCGGCCAGCCTGGGCGTGGCCGCGTATGCCTTGCCGCTGATAGCCTTGACGGCTGGCTATGCGCTGTTCCAGGCCGCCAACAACACGGCCATAATGACGGGCGTGGCGCCTGGTTGGCGCGGTGGCGTGGCCGGCTGGATGAGCCTGTCGCGCAACCTGGGCCTGGTGGCCGGCGCTTCGCTGATGGCCGGCGTATTCGCCCTGGCGGCCGGCGGCGACGTGACGCTGGCGCCGGGCGACGCCGTCGCGCGCGGCATGCACGCCGCCTTTGCCGTGGCAGCCGTCGTGCTCATCGCCGCGCTGGCGATTGCACGGCGCGGCGAGCGGCACAAAATGACGCTACCATAGCCAGATGGACATCCTGCACCTGAAAACCTTTGCCTGCGTGGCGCGTGCAGGCAGCATCACGCGCGCCGCCGAACGCCTGTTCCTGAGCCAGCCCGCCGTCAGCGCCCATATCAAGGGCATGGAAGACGACCTGGGCCTGGCCCTGTTCGAACGCACCGCGCGCGGCATGCGTTTGACCAGCCACGGCCAGCGCATTCTGGCCATGGCCGAGCACACCATCGCCAGTCACCGCGCGCTGATCGACGAGGCGGCCATGCTGAGGGGCCGGCTGGCCGGCCGCCTGCGGATCGGCATGGGCATCGGCGGGCAATCTGCCACGGCGCTGATCGGCAGGTTGCTGCGGCGCTTTGCCGAACACCATCCTGACGTCGAAGTATCGCTGGAATACGGCAGCTCCAGCAGCACCCTGGCCGCCATCCGCAGCGGCGTGCTGGACGCCGGCTTCTACAACGAAGCGCGCACGCCCGGCGACGACCTGGCCACGCGCGAAATGGCGCGCTTTCCCATCTACTTGGCCGCGCCGGCCGGCATGGTCGACCCTGGCGCACCGCTGGACTGGGCCGCGCTGGGGGAACTGCCGTGGATCTTCGCGCCGGCCAGCCTGTGCTGCGGCAGCGCCGCCGAGCAGCTGTTCCAGGCCCACCGGTTCCGCCCGCGCCGCATTATCAGCATCGACCGAGAAAGCGTGATGCGCCCGATGCTGGCCCAGCGCCTGGGCATCGGCCTGCTGCATGGCGACACCGCGCTCGAAGCGCAGCGCCAGGGCGAAGTCGACCTGCTGTGCGTGGTCCATCCGGCCGTCAGCCAGCTGTTCGCCCATTTGGCCAGCCGCGCGCACGAGCCTCTGTTCGGCGCCATCCACCAGGCCCTCGCTGCCGGCCAGCCGCCCGGCAGCGCGCTTAAAAACAGTGCTCTGGCGCCGGAAACGCACTTTCCCTGACGGCCTGCACATAGGCGCCGAACGCGCCGTCGATGCCGGCCTGCCCCTGCAGGAAGTTGCGCACGAAACGCGCTTTTTTGCCGGGAAAGACGTCCAGCATGTCGTGAATCACCAGGATCTGCCCGGAGCAGGCAGGGCCCGCGCCGCCAGTTCATAGGCTTCGGCGCCGATGAAAGCGTCATACTCGGCAGCTTAGGCTCTCACTAACTGTGGCCTTATAGTTAAACTAGTTATCGAAGAAATTTTGTAAGCCGCGCAGCCTCGCGTCGCACTTCGATAGGCTCGGAACCAAGAAAAGGATCAACTGTCTTCAGTACCTCCCGGGCAGCAGCGATCTGCCCCATTTTTCCTAAAATATGTGCGTGAAGACAACGCATCTCGATCGTGTGACGCACCACTCCAAAACGGTATACAACCTCTGGCAGGGATTCGCTCACAAGCCTCAAGGCTTGCGGAAACTCACCTTTATCTAAATGCTGGTGGACAAGATCAACCCCTACCCGTACGACCGAATCCCATGATCCAGTGATCTCGAAGAGACGAACAGCAATTTTTCGCGGTCCCGTTTGTGGCTTGCGCAATTTCTCTAGGACCCGCGCAAGAACATCATAGCAATCTGCGAGATGTTTGCAATCTGTTCCGTATTCGTCGTTTGCTCGAACCCTTGCCGCGTATAAAGCAGGATTTGACATCAACTCAGTGATATTTATAGATAAGATTGCAATATATTCGGTCACTAGAGTATTAAGTATTTTTTCAGCACTAGCAAATCTCGAAATCTTCCACCATGCAAGCGCTGCGTTGTAAGCAAAAGTTCGACGATATGATGCATTATCGGGCAGCAAGGCTTGTGCTTTGGCAATCATTTTTTGAACTTTGGCTTCCTCGCCTTTAAAAGCCCAATAAATTACGCTTTTTTGGAGGAACACGAGGCGAGATCGGCCATCAGCCAATCCGTTATCGATCAGCACCTCCATCTGCTCTAATAGCGGCGAGACGGTTTCCTCCGGACCATGTCTTTGGCGGTAGTACAGCAGTGCATCCAAGCACTCAAATCGAACTTCAGCCGTCAAGGCAAGGTTATTTGCCCCGCCCTCAAGTACCGGCCACATCTCCGGGAAACCGGCGCCTTCGTGAAATGCCTCTGCGGTGCCTAGCTCTGCCAGTTTAGCTACCTCCTTAAGTTCGATCAACAGTTTTACAAACAGAGGAAAACGCTCCTTTTCGTGATCGTTCTCGAGAGACCGTTCGACCAAATCGAGTAGGAATACCCTGGCATGCCGCCCAGCCATGGGTTCTTCGATCAAATGATCAAGGGCGATCGGGCGCATCGCGTCGTGCACCTTGCTGCGCTGGCTTCCATAGGCCTGCAACAAACCACGGGTGCGGAGTGAACGAAGTTTCCGTACTACGATCAATCGATCGAGCAAGAATGCTTCCCCCACCACACCTGCGATTTCCTCGGCGGTAAGTGGAACATCGGAGAGGCTGGCACATGCAAGTACGTGTTTAGAAGCCTCATCGAGTCCGTTGAATACGACTGTCAAAAGTGTGTGCTGTCTGGTGTCAGTGCTGAGCGACTTACCTTCAAACGCATCGCAGAACGCCGTTAAGTCCCCGTCGTACTCTTTTTTGGCCACGGAGATGGCACTGCGCACGTAAAGCGGAAGACCTCCCGTGAGAACTCGGATCCGCAACGCAGTCGCGATGCTGACCGTGCACTCTTGTGCGGAAGCCTCGTAGCCGATAGAGTCACACCCCCAGCCTTGGAGTGTTTCTGGCTCAACATCCAACGCGGCACTCAGTTGATCCAACTCCGCCGTGGGCTGTGCCAGAAATACGAGTCGCAAATTCTCGATCGCCCCCACAATTGCTCGCGCGTCCTCAACCTGTAATCGATGTGCGTTATCGACTACAACGGTATGAATCTGTTGCTGCGCTTTTAGGGATGTGGCCACCACACTCAGTGCTTCCACGCCCGATAAAGCATCGCTTGCGACTGCATGGCGTCCATCTGGGTTTTTGCTGAGCCAGCGCGCACTAAGTTCTCTTGCAAGTGCACGCGCTATGGACGAGCTGGGAAGGTCCGCCACGTCGAAATAGGCGTGTGGCTGCGCATCCGCCAATGCCGCTTGCGCGGCCCACGACGTTTTTCCTGCACCCGAGAAGCCCATGATCAGCCTAATTCGTGAATCAGTGGCAAGCGGTGGCTCGTTGTCCTGTGGACGGTAGTTGAGTGGCGGAGCCGGAAACTCGTGCACATGCTGCACAAACTGTTCGAGCATCTGGCTCGCCTGTCCGCACGTGATTTCGTGCCGGGCGAAATCGTCGAGTCCCGCAGCCATTTGCATCATAGCGCCTGCCAGGTTTTGAACCAAGACATCTGGTGCAACCATGATGAACGGCAGCATTTCGGCTCTAGCGACACACCAGTTGTACGCCTCCTGGGTATCCGCCCACAACGGCGGCAGTTCCGGGTTGGTATGACCTGGCCGCATGAAGAGAACGTCCGGCGGAAACTCCCCTGCAGCGATACGGCCGCTTAGTCCAGGTGCCGGCTCCCGGTTCAACGCCAGGACAAATTCAGGTTGACCAGTCCTGCCTCCAGAAATGTGTAAAGCGCGATACTGCCCAAATCGCTCCAGTGCTGATTCGATGTGGGAAAAATGTATCAGCGTTTCGCGGGTTTTGACTTGCACATAGAGGTAGCGATCCGTGAACTCCAACTCCAGGTCCTCGTCCACCTCTACCCGCATGCGGGTCCAGCGCAGTTGCCCCACCATAAGCAGGCAGGCTACACAATATAAATGTTGGTAAAGAAAACTTTTGTGTAAAACCTCTATACGGCGCAGCTGCGCCTTGTCGACTACGTTTATATTTTCCATGGTGGGTAGAATTTCGGGCATTTGCAAAAGTGTGAAAGGTATCCGTCGGTTAGTAAAACTGCGATATTAGGAGGCGTTCAGTACAACGGCTACCCACAGGACGTTCGCTCATTATGTCTCATCAGCCTAGGAGCCGCAGTATTATCAACGCGATAGCCCATGCGGCCGGAAACCTCCATGCAGAAGGTGGCAACCTTGTTATGTCGCTGATGGTGGAGGAAGGCATCCATTCGCTGGCGGCAGGATTGCGCGCTGCGCCTCTCCCAAGTCGACATGGCGACGCGCTGCAGCTATCGGTAACGCTCCTGGCTGTTCGGTACCGTGCTGGGCCAGCTCTGCGTAGCGATAGACCACAAGCCATTCCGCACGCTGGCAGGCTCGTTGAACCTCCGCATGCCCTGATATATGAGATTATCCTACCCGAGGCACTTGCCTACATTGCGTAAACGGCATCCGAAGCCATGCAGCGAGTTGCAAGCCGCCAACCGTACCGTAGTGGCGCTGATGCCACGTACGCGCGCCGCCATGTGCCAACCGCACTGATAGCCAAAGGAGAGGAATAGGAATAAGATTAATCATCCACTTCAGATTACATCAAACATCATGCATTTTCTGATCAATTATACTTCCTGCACTATACCAATCGTAGCGCTTCGTGAAAACATCCCTTTTTAAATTTTTAGCGATTACTCCTTCGAAGAAATATCAAAGCCCATGAGCCGCTATCTTGATACTGTCCCCCATCCATGGACTCGTTCGATGATTCAACGTGCCATTATGGACAACTTCACAGACGCTAAAGCAGCTATTGAGAGCATTGCTGGCGGAAAGTTGTGGCGTGAATTGCATGAACTTGAAGATAGCTTATGGATTTTTGAAACCAGCACAACAGATTTACTGGATGAAATCTGCCTTTTTGGAGAACGGAGCAAAAATTCAATATTCTGGCAAAGCAACAATGTAAACCATGCGGAGCTGCATAACCGCGAAGTCAAGAAAAAAGTGTTTTATTGCACTTCTTCGCTTATGGCATTAGTAGAGCATGCGAGGAATTTTGAGCGAAAAACACCGGTACAATGCTACAGTGATCAAATAAAGAAAATATTTTCTACTCCAGGATTGCACGATTTTCTTCAGGGACTACGAAACTACAATACTCATTGGCGAATCGCGCAAACAAATTGGAACATCACGCATAATTTCGACATCAAATCTCGAGATGCTTTTTTCTTAGTATCAAAGGAAGAACTATTGGCTTGGGGTGGATGGTCTAGATCAGCAAAAAATTTTATAGCCAATGTTGAAAATGCAATCAACATATATGAAGTTTTTTCAACTTACCAAAAGCAAGTTCAAGACTTCTATGCTTGGCACAAAGGAGCCGTCCTTAATGAATACGCGTCACTCTTTAAGACCTACCTTGAATACGAGCGACTCTATTCAGGAATTACGAAAGAAATGAGCTGGAATATTATTCTTTCACATACTCCGAAGAATATAAATCCGTTTCAGCATATCGGAAAGTATTTATCAAAAAATCAAATTGAGCGGCTAATGGCATATGAATATCGAAGCGAGGCACAGATCGATGCCTTGATTAGCATGATGGACATGGAGGATTTTTGCAATGCAGCCCTAAAGCAAAAAATCGTTGCTATTTTCCAAGGTTCGACATGACCACATACTTCTTTAGAGGAAATAAATTACAGCTGCAAGTCCGTGCTCTAGACGAAGAGTTTGCCGTCGCTTTTACGGCCGAGGAATCAACCCAACTGAGCGACTAGGCGGTACCTTGTTGAGCCAAGATTATCCGGCATTTTGGTCACTCAACAGGTGAGAACTATGACTTTCGTCAGGATCGAAGAACCGTGCAGCGTCGAGCTCGGAACCGGTGCGTCCGCTGCGCATTAGGGGGCGGCGCAGGCGATGCCGGAAATACTGGCGATGCTGCTGGCGATGCAGGAGCCGCGCCTGACGTGCCAGGAACTGAGCCGCCTTGAAACCATCCTGATCGACGATGGCCAGTATGCGGTGCGGCCCGATGCGCGCAACTTCCTGCGGCAGTGGATAAACAAGCTGCCAAGCGCCGGCTATCCGGCCTTCGACGAGGCCACCTGCAAGGACTATTGAGCGGCAGCCGCAAACCACACCGTCACGCACAGACCCCTGCCCGCGCTGCTCTCGGCCAGTTCGATGCCGGCCTGGTGATGGTCGGCGATATTGCGCACGATGGACAGGCCCAGGCCGCAGCCCCAGGCGTCGTTGCCGTCAGGGCGGTAAAAGCGGTCGAACAGGCGCGCGCGATGCTCTTCCGGCACGCCGGGGCCGTTGTCGCGCACGCGCAGCATGGCGCGCCCGTCGAGGCAGGCGGCTTCAAGGTCCACCGTGCCGCCCGGCTGCGTATAGCGCAAGGCATTGTCGACCAGGTTATTGAGCAGCACCTGCAAGCCGTCCGGGTCGCCTTCGACCAGCACTTGCGCCGGCGTTACCACACCCAGGTCGATCTCGCGGCTGTCGGCCAGCGCGCCATGGTCGGCCACGGCGCCGGCCAGCAACTGCCCCAGGTCCACGGTTTTCAGCTTGTTGGGCGCCAGCGCCGCTTCGTGGCGGGCCAGGCTCAATAACTGGCGCACCAGGTGCGTGCTGCGGTCGAGCCGGTCATGCAGCTTTCTCAGGGCCACGCTGCGCGCCGCGTCGCTGGTGGCCCGTTCGGCCACCTGCAACTGTAATTTGAGCGCCGTCAGCGGCGAGCGCAGTTCGTGCGCCGCGTCGGCAACAAAGGTGCGCTGCGCCGTTATCGCTTCGTCGAATTTTTGCATCAGGCCATTCAGGGCCAGCACCACCGGCCGCAGTTCGGGCGGCATCTGCTGCGTCGGCAACGGCGTCAGCGCATCAGGCGAGCGTCCCGCCACGCTGTCGGCCAGCCGGTCCAGCGGCTGCAGCGAACGCCGCACCACCACCACGATCATCAGCGCCAGCAGCAGCGCGAACACCAGCAGGGGCGAACCGGCGCGCCAGGCCATATTGAGCGCCAGGTGACGCCGCACGTTCATGGTCTGCGCCACCTGCACATAGCGGCCGCGCCGCGTTTCGCCATACAGGCGCCAGCGCAGGCCGTTCACTTTCACCCTGGTAAAGCCGTCCAGTGCGTAGCGCGGCAATTGCGGTTTGCCGGCCGCCGCATACAGCAGCGTGCCGCGCGCATCCCACGACTGCAGCACGAACGCTTCTTCCGGGTCCTGCGGCGACGGGCGGCCCGTATCGGGCGCGAATTCGCCTGGCACAGCCACCGCCAGCTGGCGCAACTGCAGGTCGCCGATTTCATTGGTTTCTTCCAGCAGCGAAAAGTACAGCGCGGCGCCGGCGCCCAGCACGCACAGCAGGGTCGCGCCAAGCAAACCAAGCAGCAGGCGGTGGCGGATGCTGGTCATGGCGCCACCCGGATCTTGTAGCCGACGCCGCGCACCGTCTGGATGAAATCGGCGCCGAACTTCTTGCGCAGCTGGTAGATATAGACATCGACGGTATTGCTTTCCACTTCGCTGTCCCAGCCGTACAGTTTTTCCTCGAACTGGCTCTTGGTGATCACCTTGCCCGGACTGTCGAGCAAGGCGCGCAACACGGAAAACTCGCGCCGCGCCAGCTTCACGGGCACGCCGTCAAACGTCGCCTCGTGGCTGGCCAGGTCCAGCACCAGCCCGCCGTGTTCGATCACCGAGCGCGTATGGCCGCTGCGCCGGCGCAACAAGGCGCGCAGGCGCGCCAGCAGCTCGTCAAGATCGAAAGGCTTGACCAGGTAATCATCGGCGCCCGCGTCCAGGCCCGCGACGCGTGCCGGCGTGCCGTCGCGCGCCGTGATGATCAGCACCGGCAGGTCGGCGCCGCGCTTGCGCGCCGCGCGCAGCACGTCCATGCCCTGCATGCCGGGCAGGCCCAGGTCGAGCAGCATCAGGTCGTACTCGAAACCGTCGAGCGCAAGCTGCGCCTCGCGGCCGTCGCGCACCCAGTCCACCGCATAGCTTTCGCCACGCAGGCCATCGACCAGGCTCTCGCCGATCATCGGATCATCTTCCACCAGCAGCAATCGCACCGCATACCCCTTGTTTGTCAGTACCGCCATCTTACCCCTACTGTTAAGCGCAGCACAGAGCCGGGCCGCAATCGCACGTACCGTTCGGTCGATAACCAATTACTGTGGAGCCCGCCATGAGCAACGCCAGCCATCCCGAACCCTATCCCCACCCTGCTGGCGGCTGGGGATCCGTCAAGGAAGTGGGCGCCGCGCTGCTGACTGAAGGCGTACTGTTCAAGGGTGGCAGCTTGATGTTGCACCAGAATAAGACCGACGGCTATGCCTGCGTCAGCTGCGCCTGGGCCAAGCCGGCCACCCCGCACCCGTTCGAATTTTGCGAAAGCGGCGCCAAGGCCACGGCCTGGGAAATCACCAGCAAGAAGATCGGCAGCGACTTTTTCAGTCAGCACACGCTGAAGGACTTGCGCAGCTGGACCGACCATGAACTGGAAAGCGTGGGCCGGCTGACGGTGCCGATGCGCTGGGATGCGGCAAGCGACCGTTATGTGGAAACCAGCTGGGAAACGGCGTTTGCCGAAATCGGCGCCGAATTGCGCGCCATGGCACCAGCGAGCGTGGTGTTCTACAGTTCCGGACGCGCCTCGCTGGAAACCTCGTATATGTATCAACTGGCGGCGCGCATGTACGGCAATAACAACCTGCCCGACAGTTCCAACATGTGCCACGAAAGCACCTCGGTGGCGCTACCGAAGACCATCGGCGTGCCGATCGGCACCGTGGTACTGGACGACTTCGAACAAACCGACTGTATCTTTTTCTTTGGCCAGAACGTGGGCACCAACAGCCCGCGCATGCTGCACCAGTTGCAAGCGGCGCGCCAGCGCGGCGTGCCGGTGATCACTTTCAATCCGCTGCGGGAAACCGGTTTGCTGCACTTTGCCAATCCGCAGTCACCTGCAGAGATGCTGAGCACCGCCGAAACCCGGATCACCACCCAGTATTTGCAGGTGAAGGCGGGCGGCGACAGCGCGGCCCTGATGGGCTTGTGCAAGGCATTGGTCGAGGCCGACGATGCGGCGCAGGCAAACGGTGCGCCGCGCGTGCTGGACGCGGCATTTTTGGCCGAACATACCTCGGGTTTCGAGGACTTTGCCGCTGCGGTGCGCGCCACCTCGTGGCCCGACATCGAACGCGAGTCAAGCCTGGGCCGCGCCGACCTGGAAACGGCGGCGCAAACCTATGCACGCAGCGAGCGTGTGATCGGCGTCTACGGCATGGGCCTGACCCAGCACCGCCATGGCGTGCAGAACGTGCAGATGCTGTCGAATTTCCTGCTTTTGCGCGGCAATATCGGCAAACCGGGCGCCGGCATCTGCCCGGTGCGCGGCCACTCGAACGTGCAGGGCCAGCGCACGGTCGGCATCACGGAAAAACCGGAACTGGCGCCGCTCGATCAATTGAAAAAACAATATGGCTTCGAGCCGCCACGCAGCAAGGGCCTGAACACCGTTACCGCCTGCGAAGGCCTGCTCAATGGCTCGGTGCAGGCTTTCATCAGCCTGGGTGGCAATTTCCTGCGCGCTGCGCCCGACACCGATGTGCTGGAACCGGCCTGGAACAAGCTGCGCCTGTCGGTGCAGATCGCCACCAAGCTCAATCGCAGCCACCTGGTGCCGGGCGCGGTATGCTACCTGCTGCCCTGCCTGGGGCGCATCGAGATCGACCGCCAGGCCAGCGGCGAGCAGGCCGTCTCGGTCGAGGACAGCACCGGCTGCATGCACGGCTCGCGCGGCCGCGCCGAACCGGCCGCCGCCACCTTGCGCTCGGAGCCGGCGATCGTCGCTGCTCTCGCGCGCGCCATGCTGCCGCCGGAGCGCTTTGCGCTGGCGCCATGGGACGCCTGGGTGGCCGACTATGCCACAGTGCGCGAGGCGATTGCCACCACGTACCCCCAGATCTTCCACGACTTCAATACGCGCATGTGGCAGCCTGGCGGTTTCCGCCGGCCCGTGCCCGCCGCGCAGCGCGTGTGGAAAACGCCGAACGGCCTGGCCAATTTCATCACCCCCGGCACCTTGCTGGAAGATCCGGACCAGGCGCAGCCGGGCGGCGATGTGCTGCGCCTGTTTACCATCCGCAGCGACAGCCAGTTCAATACCACCATCTACAATGAGGACGACCGTTTTCGCGGCGTCTATGGCTCGCGTCGCGTGCTGCTGGTCAACGCCATCGACATCAGCCGCCTGGGTTTCGCGGAAGGCGCGCTGGTCGACGTGCATGGCGTGGCGCCGGACGGCGTCGAACGCCGCGTACACGGCCTGCGCCTGGTGGCCTACGACGTGCCGCCGGGCTGCATCGCCGGCTACTACCCCGAGTGCAACCCGCTGCTGCCGTTGGCCCACCATGCTCTGGAAAGCATGGTGCCGGCGGGGAAATCGATTGCGGTGAGGCTGGTCAAGGCAGCGTCCTGAAGGCGCCGATCCGCTGATTGATACGCGCATTGATCCACGCATGTGTCCTCGCCTGCACCTGGCGCGCCAGTTCGATCGGAAAGCGGATAAAGCCATGCGCCCCTTCCGGCACCAGATGCGCTTCGACGGCGGCCACTTCGCGCCAGCGCTGCGCCATCAACATCGTGTCGTCGCGCAGCGGATCGCGTTCGCCGGCGAACATCAATGCGGGCGGCATGCCGGCCAGGTCGCCATACAGCGGCGATATCGGCGCCTGGCGCCGCTGCTGCTGGTCAAGGCCCGGCGTCAGCAAGCGCATGGAGCTGACCATGCTGGGGCCATGCAGCACCAGCGTGTCGCTGCCTGCCGCATGCACGCTGGGCGTGCCCGCCAGGTCATACACGCCGTAGTACAGCACCGCGCCATCGATGCGCGCCAGCAGCTGCGGCCACTGTTTGAGGCGCAGCAAGGTCGCCGCCGCCAGGTGGCCGCCTGCCGATTCGCCCAGCACATACACGGGCAGCCCTGCAAACTGGCCATCGAGCAGCCAGCGCGCCGCTGCCAGGCAGTCGTCCAGCATGGCCTGCAGCGTGTGCGCTGGCATCAGCCGGTAGTCGACCGAAACCACCGCCACGTCGCACGCTGCCACCAGGGCCAGGTTCAGCGCATCGTTCATCTGCGCATTGCCGATCACCCAGCCGCCGCCATGGAAATCAAGCACCACGGCGCGCGCGGGGCGTGCACCGCGCAAGATACGCACCGGCACGCCCAGGCCAGCGACTTCTGCCATCGTGCGCTCGACCCCGATGCCGGCCCTGGCCAGCTTGCGCGTGCCGGTCAGCTGGGACAGATGCAGCAGCGACTGGATCAGCAGCGGCATCACGCGGTTGCGTATGCGAAAGCGCGGCGCCCGGTTCAGCTGGCGGTTGAAGCGGCGCGCCTGCGCCAGTGCGGCCTGGTCGAACGCCATTCCAGCACCCTGCTCTGTTTCTGAAAAAGGCATGCCCGCTCCCGCTCTGCTCATCTGTAAAACCATACTGTAGCAAGTAGCCGGTTTTCCGTGCGTACGCCTGTGCAGCGCAAAAAAAATCCGCCACGGGTATGCGCCGTGGCGGCAAACGATCCGGACGTGGCCGGACCAGGAGACACTGTCAGCATTATTTCAGCGGCGGGCGCACCTGCTGGTAGCGCCCGACGACTTCGCCCTTGGCCAGTACATGGCCCCTCATCGCCTGCAGCAGCTGGTCGCGGTCGGCGCCAAAGGACAGCGCCAGCACCGTGTCGAGCGCGAATACCTGGAAGTGGTAATGGTGGGCCGGATCGCCCACCGGCGGGCGCGGGCCGTAATAGCCGATCGAGCCGCGCGTGGTGCGGCCCTGCAGCACGCCTTCGGGGTCGGTCAGGCGCGGCTGCTCCTGCACCCCTTCGGGCAGGCTGGTCACGCCGGCCGGGATATTCCAGGCCAGCCAGTGCACGAACGGCTTTTGCGGCGCATCGGGGTCTTCCATGATCAGGGCGTAGGACCTGGCGCCCGGCACTGGCGCCCAGGCCAGCGGCGGCGAGACGCCATCGGCATATTCGCTGTAGTTGGGTGCCAGCATGGCGTTGCTGGCAAAGGCGCTGCTGCTCACTGCCAGTTTTGCGCCACCGGCACTTTCTGGCCGCACCAGCGCCAGCGGCACGTTCGTGCCTTGCGCGGCCTGCTGCTGCATCGGCCCGGCCGGCGCCTGCGCCAGCATCGCGCCACGCGCCGCGCCGCCGGCATAGGCAATCCGGTACAACACGCCGTTGGCGTCGTCAGCCATCAGCAGCGAGCCATCTTTTGTCATCGCCAGCCCGACCGGGCGCGCGATATGGGTCTTGCCGCCGTCCGTCAGGAAGCCGCTCACGAACGGTTCGACCGACTGCGCCTGGCCATCGGCAAAGCGCACCCGCACGATTTCATAGCCGGACGGCGTACTGCGGTTCCACGAGCCGCGCATGGTGACAAACGCGTCGCCCTGGTATTCTGCCGGAAAGTTCGCGCCGCGGTAGAACAGCAGCTGCATCGGCGCCGCATGGGCCGTGTAGCCCAGCACGGCAGGCGTACTGCGCGCCTTCCACTCTTCCTTGCTGATCTCGCCCGGCGGCGTGCTTTGCGGGTAGATGCTGCCGGCGCCATACACATGCGGCCAGCCGTACTGCTTGCCCAGTTCGATCTTGTTCAGCTCTTCCTGCTGCTCGTCGTCGCCCAGGTAATCGATGCCGTGGTCCATGCCCCACAACTCGCCCGTGCGCGGCTGCCAGTCGAAGCCGATCATATTGCGCAAGCCGCTGGCGAAAATCATGCGCTGCTTGCCGTCGGGCGAGGCGCGCAGCAAGCTGGCGTTTTCAGGGTTGCTTTCGTTGCAGGTGTTACAGGTGGAACCGGCGCTGATATACAGCATGCCATCGGGGCCGAACGCCAGCGTACGGTTGGCGTGCTGGCCCGCATCGGGCAGGTCGCCGATGATCAGTTTCAAAGGCGACAGCCTGCCATCGGGCAGGATGTCAGCGACGAATACTTCCTTCACGGTGGCCAGGTACAGCTTGCCGTCGCGGATCGCCAGGCCGTGCGCGCCGGCGCGGCTGGCTACCTTCACGGGCGCGCCATCGGGCCGGCCATCGCCGTTGGCGTCCCTGAACATCAGCACATCGCCCTGGTCGCGGCGGCTGACATAGATCGTGCCATCGGGCGCGACGGCCACGATGCGGATGTTTTTCAGGCCCGAGGCAAACACCGAGACGGCAAAGCCGGGCGGCGCCTTGATGCCGGCCATGCGCGCGGGCGTCGCCTCCACCTTGTCGGGCTTGACGATGGCGGCGGCAATGCCGACATGGGTGCCATCGCCCTGCTGGGCGTATGCGGTATTGAACAGCAAAGCAACAGTGCCGGCGATGATGGGCATGGTACGGGGAAAAAGAATTCGCATGGTGGGCCTCTTGTATGAACTGCCAGTGTCAGTGAGCGACATGGCCGTCTCTGTACGGCATCTAACCGAGCGGCCATCGCCGCCGATCGTGCGCCAACTTGCCCCTTGCGTGCGCACGCGCACTGAAGAAGCGTATGAAAAGCGCAACATGGCAACATGCTTCATCTTGTTGACTTGCCATAGGAACAGACAATTGGAAACTACCACTCGCCAGCAACACGATCAACACGATGGCGTGGCCGAGCGCCGGGCCGCCATCGCCAGCCGCGTCAAACAGGGCGGCTGGTCGTCCTATCTGTATGCGCTGGCGCAACTGGCGCGTGCCGCGGCCGACGCCTGGCTGGGCCGGCGTGCTTCCAGCAAGGGGGCCGCGCTGACCTTGTACGTGCTGTTTTCGCTGGCGCCAATGCTGATCCTGGTGGTGGCGCTGGCCAGCATCTTCTTTGACGAAAACGCCGTGCGCACCGCCCTGCTGACGGAACTGGGCGGCCTGACCGGCGCCCAGGGCGGCGACGCCTTGAAAGCCATCATTGCCGGCGCCAAGCGCGCGGACGAG
This sequence comes from Janthinobacterium sp. 1L-D-8-B-C4, assembly GCF_057291295.1. Classification (NCBI taxonomy): domain Bacteria; kingdom Pseudomonadati; phylum Pseudomonadota; class Betaproteobacteria; order Burkholderiales; family Oxalobacteraceae; genus Janthinobacterium; species Janthinobacterium sp. 1L-D-8-B-C4. The sequence continues at coordinate 595,345 of NZ_JBXAVX010000002.1, read as the reverse complement.
GGCCTTGCCGCGAGCATCATCTCCGGCGTGATCGTGCTGGTGACGGCCACCAGCGCGTTTGCGGAACTGAAAGAAAGCCTGGACGAACTGTGGCAGATCCCGCCCTCGGAAGGCTCGGGCGTATGGCTGTTCGTAAAGGAGCGCATCCTGTCGTTCGGCCTGCTGCTGGTGCTGGCCCTGATGCTGATGATGACCCTGGCCGTCAACGCCGGCCTGGCGGCGCTGCAAGGCAGTTGGGTCGACCCGACCGACCCGGGCAAGCTGCTGCAATATGCGCTGGCCGGCCTGTCGATGGTAATCGTCACCGTCATCTTCGCCTTCATCTACAAATACCTGCCGGCCACGCCGATCGCCTGGGGCGACGTGATCGTCGGCGCCATCCTGACGGCCATCCTGTTCATGGGCGGCAAGGTGCTGATCGGCCTGTACCTGGGCCACGGCGACTTCGGCAATGCCTATGGCGCGGCCGGCTCCATCGTCGCGCTGATCACCTGGATCTATTATTCGGCGCAGATCTTCTTCTTTGGCGCCTTGTTTACGCATGAATATGCGATGACGTTGGGCAGCCGGCGGCAGCGCGCTTCCGTCACGCAACCGCCGGGCCAGTCGCGCAACCCCGGGTAAAGCTGGTTTGTCTGTCGCGCGGAAAATCATTCGGCAGCAGCGGCGCGATCAGGCGCCGCTCTTTATTTTGCACATCCGTGGGATCGCCACGTTTGAGCGTGGTCCTCCCCCTCAGCAGCAGCGGTCTTCCATCATCAAGAAGTTTTACTACATATCAGCTTGCAACACAGTTCCCTGAAGGGGCCACTGTTTAGTGAACTTGTAAAGCACCCGGCGACTGTCAGATGGCCGCAATAACTCTAGATTTTGTATTGCATAGGCGAACAAGGCGTCTCGCTCGTATTCCAGTTTCAGAACACATGCGTCCTTTGGTTCACGTGCCACTATAACAAGTTGATCACCTGATTGAAGTGAGACTTCCTCCCCCCAAGGCTCGGCGGTTTCAAAGAACAAGCACAACGCTTGGTTAATTAACAGTGGTGGTTGATGCTCATAGCAACGTGATGTGCTGAGTATAAAGGACGATTGGCGATTCATAATTGAGGCGAGAATGCAACCAGGTATTGAGCGAGAGCGCGACGGCGTCGAGTTCGTCTTGGAGGTAAATCCACAGTTCCGAACCCTTTGGCATACATTGGCGTAGCAGGTCATTTGTGTTCTCTTTGGAACCGCGTTGCCAAAGGCTGTGCGGGTCAGCGAAATAGATGTGGATGCCGGTACGTTCGATCAGTATTTTACGGACACATCTCGCGGCCTTGGCCGTAAGTCATGGTCTTGCGAATGGCCGTTGGTTCACGGTTGAGTACGCCTGAGAAGTCGTCCACGACGACCTTGGTGACAGCGTTATCCATATTTGTCAAGACCATGAATCCGGTGGTGCGTTCGGCTAGTGTGCCGACCGATGAGCGGTTGACAGTGCCTTTGATCACGTTGCGCTCCCAGCGCCCCGGATGAGGCGATCTTCGATCTCTGGACGCCGGATATGGATGCTCTGCATATCGGGAATCTGGTTGCGGCGGTGGGTACCGCGACTGCATGGTTTGCGTACTTAATTGTCGTGGCACAGGCAGGCGATCAGCTCACGCCTAAGAGACGGTTTAATAACTTAGCGGAAATTTAGTCGATGGAGCAGCAACGATCCCATGGCTAGGTAAATCATATTTTCCGAAACATCAATCCGCTGCTCATATTCCCGCACCATGCGTCGGTAACGCATCAGCCATGCAAACGTTCGCTCGACCACCCAGCGCCGTGGCTGAACAGCGAAACCTTGCTGCCCCTGCAGGCGCCGCACGATTTCACTGTAAAGTCGAGGAACTCGGCCTTGTCCATCAACTGTCTGCGGTCATATGCAGCATCCCCAAACAGATGCTTTACCCAAGGCCAGCGCTTGATCAAGCCGTCGAGCACCATCTGAGCACCAGTGGAGTCGGCGATATCAGCTGGCGTCAGGTTCATCGCCAGCAAGCGACCATCCGTGTCGACCGCGATATGGCGTTTGCGCCGGCTGAGTTTCTTGTTGGCGTCATAGCCTCTCGTTCGTGCCCCTGGCGCTTTCACGCTTTGGCTATCGACAAGACCGGCACTCGGCAGCACCTCCCGCTCATTGCACAAGCGATCAAGCATCAGTGCCAGGTCATGAATGGTGCGAAACAGCATGCGCCGCATCAGCCGCCGGAACCAGTAATAGACTGTCTGATACGGAGGGAAATCATTGGGCAGCATGCGCCACTCGCATCCAGACCGCACCATATAGCGCAGCGCATTGATCACTGCGCGCAGATCCGTCTTGCGAGGTCTTCCCGTCTTTGCTTGCTTCGGCAGCAGCGGTGCGATCAGACGCCACTCTTCATCTTTCACATCTGTAGGATAACCACGTTTGAGCGAAGTCCTTACCTGTTGATGCTTGCTACGATTCTCTTGCGTCCACATGCCAGCTACTCCAAAACGTCAAAGACGCTTTGACACAAAAGTTGCTATGAAGTTTTTAAACGGTCACTAAGTTCACCACGTGGATGCAAATAAACCACGTTGAAGATGGTCTGGTGGCACACGAATTTCTCAGGGTTGTTGGGCCACAGGGTGTGCAGTTTGCGGGCAATCTTTTGTGGTGAAGAGCGCAGACTGAGTTGGTGCCAAACGACTTTAAATAGCACGCTATAGACGTCCAGTTTGGCCACACGCCGCATCGCGATTGGTAGGGACTGACTTTGCAGATGGTCCGCGTTGGCGTTGTAGGCGACCGCTCTGGTGGTGAGTTTCAGTTCGTAGCCGATAGTGCTCGCGGAACGGCAAAGGCGTTTAGCAATGGACCGGATAGAACACTGTCATCGTGCATGGCAATGACCACGCCAACTCTTGGGTAGTTTAATGTTTATAGCTGTTCGACATGCCGACATTTTAAATGACAAAGGTGTTGCACTTGATCCTTGAGAACGCCCTCTCCATATGTCTGAAAATATGATTTGCATGGCGATAAGATAAAATCGAATCAAATAAATTTCCACCACTTTATTAATGCTCACCTCGACAATAAAAAATCTCTCCGGAAATCCATCCCGATCCAATTATAATTCATTTTTCATCACACCCATACATATTAAGAAGAAATTTAAGATTAGACGATGTGGCATCATAGAGCTGTCTTGAAACTAAAGCTCCATCGGGATGATTCTGAATAGGGCAATCGTTCTCGACATCATAAAAATTATGAGTTATCTCCATTGGCCATGAAATACTGGGATCAAGAGGATTATCAGCATAAGGGTTATAATATATATGCAATCCATCAAAATGGGTTTCACGATGATACTCGGAATTATAAATATGCACATCAGAGCCGGCCACAACATCGCCAAATAAAAATCTAGTAGTAATTAAAAAATTTGAAACCCCAAATTTAAATCTTACTATACCCAGATTTTTCATCCCTTGGCTTCGCATAAATTGATTTTTATCAAATGTTCTAAACCTCGTCGCCCTTACTATTTTCTCGATACGACTCTCCACAACTGCTTTACCGAAAGTGCCTGTCGTTGAGAAAATTATGGCGCTAATTTCCTTGTAAGAGTCATTTGTGAATATCCCTACTCCAATTAATGCTCCTGATGGCTTTTTAATCAAAGAAATTTTCTCTTGCTTTCCAGTTTTCAACGCATCTGCGTCTGGAGGCTCGATACCGAAAAGTACACGATTTATTACTTCATTATTTTGCATCAGAGATAGATCACTATCGAATGGAGCAATTGCAACGACAAATGGTCTGTCGCGAACATGATCTAGCGATGAGTAAGGAGTCTTTTTTCCATTGACTCCGGAAAATAAATCTTTTTTATCCTTTATCTTTCCAGCAAGTTTAATGGTGCAGTAATCTTTATATTCAAATTCGCTTATTTGGTTCGACCTCGCCAAAGAGGTAGACGGAAGATCAGACACCACCGCCTCAATAGTGAAATTATATCCCCCTGATGTAGTCACGCAAAAATCTGGACTAGCCTTGCTGTAATCGAATGAAAAACCCATTTCAATAAATGTTTTATTGAGATAAAGCTCCCAAAATGCCGAATTAAATGTCGACTGAAACTCATTTATAAATTTAGTTTTCTCGCCACTCCTTTCCAACAACCCACTTCCCCATGACTGAATTACATCTTTTACTGGCGCATATTTAGGGTTACTGCAAATCTCTTTGAAAGATGCATGAAGTTTGTCCTGCGGCATATTTATATCAAAAAGTTTCATCACCCTCATCTCATTTTCGGACATTAAATTCAAAAAATAAATATTAAAAATATATTTTATTTAATTCTTTATAAATAAAAATTATATATTTTAAAATTTTATCAGATTTATGAAATTATTAAAAATAAATTAAGCCCACGCCCCCCCCAACTCCACGCTGGTGACGGTGTGGACAATAATAGCATACGCTCAGTGAAGTTTATTTCGCCACCATTGTACCAAAATCATTTAAAATAAGAGTTAGTGTACTATGATTATTACTTATCGCCACATAAAAGGCAAATAACTATGGATGAAAAAATCAGGCTTGCAGTCGCATGTGACATGTCCAAAGACAAAGCAACGATCGACCGTTGGATGGCAGCTGGCGGACGCAGGGCGATTCAAACAGCAATCGATGCCGAGATTGCCAATTCAGTAATTGATCTTGACGTTTTACCCAATCAAGACGTGAGCGACGTGGTTGCTGTTCTCGCATCTGGTACACCGGAAAGATTGAGATTCGACGTCCCAATTCGCGCGGTCTTAACATTGTTAGGAACGCGCGGCCCAAGCGAAGAAGTGGGCACTTGGCGCAACCTCTTCAGCTCAATACACGCAGTTGGATGGGAGGAAAGCCATTTCTCTTATTTTGACCGCCCCATCGCCGACGCGAAGTTTTTGGCCCCCGGTGCCAAAGGCGAACTTACAATGGTCGCTACAGGCGGCATCGTACAGGTTTCCAATGCTGGACATCGTATGATAGCTAGCGCATGCTGGCTTGGTGCCCGCGATGGTGAGCGGGCACTGTTACGCAAGGTGAACATCCTTTTTACTCTAATTAACCCTTTGGCAAAGCAGCTGATAAAGGTACTCCATCGACAAGGGTACGCGTTCGAGGTCGCAGCATGCGCGAATCATTCATCTACGTCACCGAATTTCAAGATACGTGCACTCAAAGAATCGACCACAAAAGAGTTTCACGTGATAGAAGCATCGATCTTAGAAAACATCCCCCAGGCCAGAGGCTTCTTTAGCAGATTCAAACGCGGTGAGACTCCTACAACCGAGAACTGGCTGCCACTCCATACACGCATAGTCCACGCGCTCATCGATGACAACTGGATGCCCGAATATTGCCGTGCTCGTTAGACGGCCAAGAATTCAATTTTCTCTTTGCGCGTACGAGGCTGAAAACAAGAACAGTCCAGACAATTGATCCGCAGCCCTTCCAGTATTGGACCTCGTTTAAAGAGGGTACCTCAACTTGGAAATACCGACGCCTTTGAGCCTCCCGGCTGAGCTGATCATATCTAAATAACCGCAACGCCTTGCTGATTCAATCGATCATCGAAGCACTTCTGCGCCAGTAGGCAGGCGCACTCAGGCATTGCTGACGGCATAGCGCGACATGTCGCTGCCGCCGCCCTGCCACAGCGCCAGGAACGATTCACAGACATGGCGCGTAAGCGATGGGCGGCGGCGCGACTTGCGCCAGAATTCGTAGCGGCCCTTGAAGACATAGCCGTCGTTGAAAGTCACTTCGAAGTCGATGTCGACCTGGTCGCCGGCGCCGTGCACCCACGATCCCAGCAGGCGGTCGGCTTCGCGAAAGGCGCCCAGTACGGCGCTTTGCTGGTTCTGCCGGCCGATGCGGATACGCGCCACTTCGATCTTTTCATCGTGGTCGTCGTCCATGGCTGATGATGGCGATTGCATGTTCATGGTGTCTGTTCCTTTCATGGTTTATGCGGCTTGTTGCTGTTGACTGTCTTGTAAAAACCGGCTGGCCGCCATCGCTGGCAATGGCCGGCTGTAGTGGTAACCCTGTATCTGGTCGCACTGCCAGCCGCACAGCAGGCTGCGCTGTTCGTCCGTTTCCACCCCTTCGGCGATTACCGACAGGCCCAGGCTATGGCCCAGGCCGATCGTGGCCTGCACGATGGCGCGCTGTTCGCCGACGCTGGCCATATTGCGCACGAACGACTGGTCGATCTTGAGCTTGTCGATCGGGAAGCGGGACAGGTATGCCAGGCTGGAATAGCCGGTGCCGAAGTCGTCGATGGCCAGGCGCAAGCCCAGCGCGCGCAGTCGCTTGAGCAAGGCAATCGCGGCCTCCGCGTCTTCCATCACCACGCCTTCGGTAATTTCAAGTTCCAGCAGCTTTGGCTCGACGCCGTTCTTGGCCAGCAGCGTTTCCAGATGCGTCAGGAAACCGGGTGCGGCGAACTGGCGCGGCGAGATATTGACGGCCACCGGCACGGCCAGGCCCTGCTCCTGCCAGGCCTGCAGCTGGCGGCACGCTTCTTCCAGCACCCAGTCGCCGATCGGCACGATCAGGCCGGACTCTTCGGCCAGGGGAATGAACTGGTCGGGCGGTACCAGCACGCCATCGCGGCGCCAGCGCAGCAGCGCTTCGAAACCCACCAGAGCGTCGTCGGCGAGCGCCTGCTGCGGCTGGTAATGCAGTTCCAGCTCGCCGCGTTCGACGGCGTGGCGCAGGGCCGCTTCGGTGGCGATGCGCTGCGCGGCCTGGGCGTTGATCTCTTCCGAGTAATGCACCAGGGTGTCGCCGCCGGCGCGTCGCGCCAGTTGCAGCGCCGCGTCGGCATTCCTCAGCAGCGCTTCCGGTTCGCGGCCATGCAGCGGGTAGCTGACGGCGCCCAGGCTCAGGCTGGTGAAGATTTCATGGCCCTGCCAGCTGTAGGGCACGCCCACTTCATCGCGCAGGGCCGACACGGCTGCCTCGAATTCGGCGCTTTCGCGCGGCCACTGGTACAGGATGGCGAAGTTGGCGCCGTCGAGGCGGTACACTTCGCCGCCGCTGCACTCGGCGGCCTGGCGCATGCGCCCCAGCAGCCCCACGATCATGTGGTCGCCAAAGCTGTGGCCCAGGCCGCCGACGATGCGCGTGAAGCGGTCGATGGTACCGAGCACCACCGCGTGCGGCCTGGCCGGCAGGCCGCGCAGGCGCGTTTCGAACGAGCGCCGGTGGGCAAGCCCTGTAAGCGGATCATGGCCAGCCTGGTGAACCAATTGCTGCTCGACCCGGTAGCGGGCGCGCACGTGGTACAGCAAAAAGCCGCTGCTCAGCAACGCCAGCAGGTCGAACAGGTGCACCAGGCGCGTGATGCCCATGGCATTTTTCACGGCCGCCTCGCCGTCTGCATGGAGCGTCTGCCGCACGCTATCACCGGACTGCGTTTGCTCCAGCAAGGGTCCGATGCTGTTACTGATGCCGCTGCTGGCGCGCTCCATCACCACCGACAGGCCGATACTGGCGGCGATCACCAGCATCAGCAAGGTATATACCGACCAGCGCGCAAACGGCAGGCGCAGCTGCCGCACGCGCTGCACACCCAGGCGCAACAACGCGGCCAGACGGCGCGCAATCGGATTAAAACCGGACAACGAGGGCAAGGTGTCGGTATGGTGGAAAACAGTACGCATGGCGGGTTCCTGGCGTGGTGACTCGGGCGTTACAGTTCTTTGCAGGCCTGGCGGATGCAGCGCACCAGGTCGTTCGATTGAAACGGTTTACTCAGAAAGCACGAGGCACCAGACTGCAGCACGCGCAGGCGCACGGCCGGCTCGGGAAACGCGGTGATCATGATTAACGGCGTGGCGCTGCCCTGCCGGCGCAATTGCTCCAGCAGTTCGATGCCGCTCATGCCCGGCATTTGCAGGTCGCTGACGATGCACTGGTAGGTATCCAGTGAGTCGCCAGCCAGCAGGCTTTCGGCGGAATCGAAACAGGTGGTCAGGTAGCCATACGAGCGCAGCAGGCTACCGAGCGCGCTGCGCACGGATTCATGGTCATCGACGATGGCGATATGGACATTATTGGTAACGGACTCGGACACTGCAAACTCCCTGGTATCGGTGGCGTCAAGCGGCCACCTGACTTATGGGAGAACTTTACAGGCTGCAGGGCGAGCGCGAAATCATACAAGGGTATAGGGGGAGATTACTTGCGGCGCGCCGTATCAATCCCCAGCGCCTCGGCCATCCGCACCAGGTCGGCAAAGGTGCGCGCCTGCATCTTGCGCATGGCGTTGCCGCGGTGGATCTTGACGGTGATTTCGCTGGTACCGAGTTCGCCGGCGATCTGCTTGTTCATCAGGCCGCTGGCTGCCAGCGCCATGATTTCGCGCTCGCGCGGGGTCAGGCTGGCATAGCGGTCGTGCAGGCCTTGCGAAGCCTGTTCGCGCGCGCGCCGTGCGCCGTCGGCGCCCAAGGCCAGGTTGACGGCATCGAGCAGGTCCTGGTCGCGGAAGGGCTTGGCCAGGAAGTCGAGCGCGCCCGCCTTCATCGCGCGCACCGACATGGGAATGTCGCCGTGGCCGGTCATGAAAATGATCGGCAGGTGCACGCCGTCGCGGTTCAGCTCAGCCTGGAAGTCCAGCCCCGAGACGCCCTGCAGGCGCACGTCGAGCAGCAGGCAGCTGACCACTTCGGCGCGCGGCTGGGCCAGGAACTGCGCCACCGAGGCGTAGTCGGCCACCGCCAGGCCGCTCGAGCGCAGCAGGCTGGAAATCGCGGCGCGCAACGGCCCGTCGTCGTCAACGATATGCACCAGGCCTGGCGATGCCTCGGTCATGCTGACACTGCTCATGCGGTCTCCGTGACAAAGGTGTTGGCCGATGGCAGCGACAGCGACAGGGTGGCGCCCTGGCCCGGCGTGCTGCGGGCCCAGATGCGCCCGCCGTGGGTTTCGACGATCGAGCGGCAGATCGGCAGGCCCATGCCCATGCCGTCGGCCTTGGTGCTGAAAAACGCCTCGAACAGGTGCGGCAGGTGTTCGGCAGGGATGCCGGGGCCGCTGTCGGTGATATGGCACTGCACCGCGCCTTCGGCGTTGGCATCACAGGCCGTGCGCAGCAGCAGCGAGGCGTTGCCGGCCTCGCATCCCTGCATCGCCTGCATGGCGTTCATCATCAGGTTGATCAGCACTTGCAGCAATTGCACCTTGTCGCCGCGCACTGGCGGCAAGCCGGGCGCCAGCTCCAGGCGCAGGCTGACGGCATGGCTGCTCAATTCGCGCTGCACCAGCGCGGCCGCTTCCTCGGCCACTGCATTGAAGTCGAGCGGCAGATGATTGGGGTCGCTGCGCCGCGCCAGCGCGCGGATGCGCTGTATCACTTCGGTGGCGCGCCGGCTCGCTTCAAGCAGGCTGGCGATCGCCGCACAGGCTTCGTCGAGGTTCGGCTGCGGCCGGTTCAGCCAGCGCAGGCTCGCTTCGCCATTGGTGGCGATCGCCGCCAGCGGCTGGTTCACCTCATGCGCGATCGAGGCGGCCAGTTCTCCCAGCATGGTCACGCGCGTCACGTGGGCCAGCTGCACCTGCGATTCATGCAGCGCCTGCTCGGCCAGCACCGAGGCCGTCACGTCCATCAGCGCGCCCAGGTATTCGCAGTGATCGTCCTGGTCCCAGGTGGGCTGGGCCAGCACATGCACATACTTTATTTGGCCGTCCGGCAGCTGCAAACGGTGGCGCACATCGAGTTCGCCCTCGCAGCGCATCACCTGGTCTATGGCCGCGCGCACCAGCGGGCGGTCGTCAGGCATGGTGCGATCGAGCAGCATCTCGACGGTGGGTGCCTGGCTGGCCGGATAGCCATAGATGCGCGCCGCCTCGTCCGACCAGTACAGGCGGGCCTCGGGCGCCGTAAAGCTGAAGCTGCCCGTCTTGCTGATGCGCTGGGTGCCGGCCAGGAAGGCTTCGCTGCGGCGTAGCGCCTGCTCGCGGGCCAGCAGCCGTTCGGTGGCGGCCTGGCCGTTCAGCGCCAAAAAGGCGGTGATGCCGATCGCCGCCAGGCTGACCATCAGCCGGCCCGAGGCGGGGCCGGAAAAGATCGACACGTGGATCAGGCCATAGGCCAGCAGGGTCAGCGCCAGGCACAGCACGGTAGTCAGGATCACGCCGCGGCGCGCCCAGACGGTGGCCGACAGCAGCACCACCACCACGTACATCACGGCGATGGCGACGTCAAGATCGGTAAACGCATCGACCGCAAAAATCAGCAGGGTGACGCCGACCAGCAGGAGGGAGAGTAAGGGACTGCCGGGAACACGTGCCATGCCTGACCTTTCGTATCTTCTTCACCAGCATTGTAATATGGCAAGAAAGATAAGTGGGCTATACGAAAGTATAGTTTTGGCCGGCCCACACATAATAAAAGTGGGCTCTGTCACCGAAAACGGTGGGAACGCTCTACCGTTGCTGCGGTCTAACTGATCAGGTATTTCCTTCCCGGAGCCGATCATGGACACAGCCCAGTGGCAAGCATTCTCCAGGCAAATTCCAGAACTGTCGCATCGCCAGCGTATTGTCAGCAGCAACTTGTTATGCAGTAGCGCGCCGCAGAACGCCGCCGTCGCCCTGATCGAACAAACGGCGCAGGCGCAACTGCATTGCCCGTCCTGCCAATCGACACATTTCCACCGGCATGGGCAGGCCCATGGCCTGCAACGCTATCGCTGTGTTCCCTGTGGCAAAACGTTCAACGCCTTGACGGGCACGCCGCTGGCACATCTGCACCACAAGGAACGATGGCTGGCCTATGCCGACTGCTTGCTCAACTCGTTTTCGGTGCGCAAAGCCGCCACGCAAGTGACTATCCATCGCAACACCAGCTTTCGCTGTCGCCATCGCTTTCTGGCGCTGGCCAAAACCGACCGACCACGCTGCCTGCACGGCATCACCGAGGCAGACGAGATGTATGTGCTGGAGTCGCAAAAAGGTTCACGGCACCTGACGCGGCCGGCGCGCAAGCGCGGTGGCAGCGCAGGCAAACGTGGCATTTCCAATGAGCAGGTGTGTGTTCTGGTGGCGCGAGACCGCACCGGGCAAACCGTCGATTTCGTCACAGGCCTGGGCCAGCTGACCAAGGCCAAGCTGCACGCCTGCCTGCCGCCGGTGATCGACCGCGACATCCTGCTGGTAAGCGATGGCCATCCGGCCTATCCCGTATTTGCCAGGGAAATCGGCATCCAGCATGCAGCCGTCAACTTGCGGGCCGGCATCCGTGTGCGCGGCACGGTACACGTACAGAACGTCAACGCGTATCACAGCCGCTTGCGGGGCTGGCTGCGCGCCTTTCACGGCGTAGCAACGCGCTATTTGCCGAACTACCTGGGCTGGCGCTGGATACTCGACGCCAGGAGAATATTGTCCCCTGAAAGCTTGCTCAGGGCCACTTTGGGGACGTTCCCACATTTAACGGTGACATAGCCTAAAAGTGCCTAGCGCCCTCCCCCTTCCGGCATGCGGCCAGGAAACAACAGCACCGGGATCGATTTCGAGGTGGGCGTGCCGGCGCCGTCGGCCACGCTATCCAGGGGCACCAGCGCATTCGTCTCGGGATAATACGCCGCCACGCAGCCGCGCGGAATGTCGTAGGCCACCAGCATGAAGCCGTCGGCGCGGCGCTCCACGCCATCGTCCCAGACGCTTTTCACGTCGACCCAGTCGCCCGCCCGCATGCCCAGCATGGCGATATCGTCGGGGTGGATGAAGATCACGCGGCGCATGCCGAACACGCCCCGATAACGGTCGTCCAAGGCATAGATGGTGGTGTTGTACTGGTCGTGCGAACGGGTCGTCATCATCACCAGCAGGCGTTCGCCATGGCGTTCGCGCGCGCGTGAAATCGGCGTATCGCGCGGCACCGCGTGCACGGCAAACTGCGCCTTGCCGCTGGCCGTGTGCCAGGTGCGGTGGCGCGGCGCCACCGTCAGGTGAAAGCCGCCCGGCACGGCGATGCGCTCGTTATAGTCATGGAAATCGTCGAACACTTTTTCGATTTCGTCGCGAATGAGTGAGTAATCGTTGCGCCAGGCGGGCCAGCGCAAGCCATGGCGACCCTGCCCTTCGCCAGCACCCAGGGTCGCTTCGGCCATGCGCGCGACGATCGCCACTTCCGACAGCAGCTGTGTTGACGCCGGTGCATTGCGCCCGTACGATACATGCACCATGCTCATCGAATCCTCCACCGTCACGCCCTGCGCCACGCCCTGCCGCAAGTCGATCTCGGTGCGGCCCAGGGTCGGCAGGATCAGCGCGGCGCGGCCATGCACCAGCGCGCTGCGATTGAGCTTGGTGATCACCTGCACCGTCAGGGCGCACGAGCGCAGGGCGGCGAAGGTGCGCGGCGTGTCGGGCGTGGCGACGGCAAAATTGCCGCCCAGGCCGATAAACACTTTTACCGTGCCCTGCTCCATGGCGGCAATCGTCGCCACCACATCGTGGCCGTGGTGGCGCGGCGGTTCGAACCCATACACCTGCCGCAGGCGGTCCAGGAAAGCGGCGGTGGGCTGCTCCTCGATGCCGACCGTGCGGTCGCCCTGCACGTTCGAGTGGCCGCGCACCGGACACAGGCCGGCGCCGGGCCGGCCGATATTGCCGCGCATCAGCATCAAATTGCTCAGCATCTGGATGGTGGCCACCGCGTGCTTGTGCTGGGTGATGCCCATGCCCCAAGTGGCGATCACCCTTTCGCTGCGCGCGTAGATGTCGGCCAGCTGAGCGATCTGCGCCAGCGGCACGCCAGCTTCCGCGACCAGTACGTCCCACGCTTCGCCGCGCAGATCGGCGGCAAAGGCCTCGAAAAACGCCGTGTGGGACGCGATGAAGTCCAGGTCCAGCAGGCGGTGCGTGCCCTGCAATGCCGCCGCATCGTCCATTTCCAGCAGCCGCTTGGCCACGCCCTTGATCAGCGCGAGATCGCCGCCCAGACGCGGCTGGATGAACAGCGAGGCGATCCTGGTGCTGCCGCCGGTCAGCATTTCGCCCATCGCCTGCGGATCGGTGAAGCGCTCCAGGCCCCGTTCGCGCAGCGGGTTGATCGATACAATCGTGGCGCCCCGCCTGGCGCAAGCGCGCAGTTCGCCCAGCATGCGCGGGTGGTTGGTGGCGGGATTCTGGCCGAAGATCAAAATCGCGTCGGCGTGCTCGAAGTCGTCCAGGGTGACCGTGCCCTTGCCGGCGCCGACCACCGGCGGCAGGCCGCGGCTGGTCGCCTCATGGCACATGTTCGAGCAATCCGGAAAATTGTTGGTGCCGTAGGCGCGCGCAAACAGCTGGTACAGGAACGCCGCCTCGTTGCTGGCGCGCCCCGAGGTATAGAACGCCGCCTGGTCCGGGTCGTCGAGCGTGTTCAGCTCGCAGGCAACCAGTTCGAAGGCGTCATCCCAGGAAATCGGCACGTAACGGTCGCTGGCACCGTGGTACACCATCGGCTGCGTCAGGCGGCCGTGCTGTTCCAGCTCGAAGTCGGACTGGCGCAGCAGCTCGGTGACGGTATGGCCGGGGCCTGCAAAGAAATCGGCAGTCACGCGCCGCGAAGTCGCTTCGGCCGCCACCGCCTTGGCGCCGTTTTCGCAAAACTCAAAGGCCGATGCATGGGCGCGGTCGGGCCAGGCACAGCCGGGGCAATCGAAGCCGTCGGGCTGGTTTTGCGCCAGCAAGGCGCCAATGCCGGCCGGCGGCACCCGTTCGCGCAGCATGCCTTGGGCCACGTAGCGCAGGGCGTCCCAGCCGGCGGCTGCATGGGTATAGGGGGCGATCTTGCCGATCGGTTTTTTGCTCATGGCAGGGTCTCTTCGGATGGGCTAATGAATGGTAACGCAATTGGTGCCGCCGGGTGCTTGAACAGGTCTTGCACGGGCACGGCGCGGCCGAACAGATAGCCTTGCAGGCCCGCGCAGCCGATCTGGCGCAGGCTGTCCCACTGCTCGGCGTTTTCCACCCCTTCGGCCACCACCTGCAAGCCCATGCTGTGGGCCAGGGTAACGATGCTGCGCACGATGGTCGACGCGTGCGGCGTATGCAGCATGTCGTGCACGAAGGAGCGGTCGATCTTCAACTGGTCGATCGGCAGGCGTTTCAGGTAGCTGAGCGAGGAATAGCCGGTGCCGAAGTCGTCCAGCGAAAAGCCCACGCCCCGCGATTTCAATAACGTCATCTTGGCGATCACGTCCTCGACGTCGGTCAGCAGCATGCTCTCGGTCAGTTCCAGCTTGAGCAGGTGCGGGTCGGCGCCGCTGCGCGCGATAATCTGCAGCACCCGCTCGGCAAACGCACCCTGGCGGAACTGGCGCGCGCTGACATTGACGGCGACCGTCAGCGCGCGCGTCCCGGGTGCCCCGGCCCAGCTGACCAATTGCTGGCACGCCGTTTCCAGCACCCAGTCGCCGATCTCGCCAATCAGTCCCGCTTTTTCCGCCTGCGCGATAAAGTCGCCCGGCGCCACCATGCCGCGCCGCGGATGGCGCCAGCGCAGCAGCGCCTCGGCGCCGGTCATGCGGCCATCGGCGTCGACCACCGGCTGGTAGTACAGCAGCAGTTCGCGCCGCGCCAGCGCCGAGCGCAAGTCCGCTTCCAGCGAGGCCGAGGCATCGAGAGCGGCCTGCATGCGCGGATCAAAAAAACGGTAGGTATTGCGCCCGGCCGCCTTGGCTTCGTACATTGCCATGTCGGCCTGGCGCAGCAGGTCGTTGATGGTGTGATGGCCTTCGCCAAACAGCACGATGCCGATGCTGGGCGTGCTGCGCAGGTCCTGCCCGTCGAGCGGATACGGCAGGCCCAGCGCCTGCAGGATTTTATTGGCGACGATATCGGCGTGCGCCGCCGCCAGCGCCGGGCTGCCGCCCAGGTTGTCGAGCAGGATCACGAATTCGTCGCCACCGAGGCGCGCCACCGTGTCGCTGTCGCGCATCACCTGCTGCAAGCGGAACGCGACCATTTCCAGCAGGCGGTCGCCCATGTCGTGGCCCATGGTGTCGTTGAGCAGCTTGAAGTTATCGAGGTCGACGAACAGCACCGCGCCGTGGCAGCCACCCCGTTCGCCGCGCGTGATCGCATGGCCCAGCCGGTCGAGCAGCAGGCGCCGGTTCGGCAGCCCGGTCAAGCCGTCATAAAACGCCAGGTGCGCGATTTCCGCCTCGGCCAGTTTGCGCGCGCTGATATCCATGCGCGTGCCGACCATGCGCAGCGCCGTGCCGTCCTGCGCCCGGTCGACCACCTTGCCGCGGCTTTGCAGCCACACCCAGTGGCCATTGCGGTGGCGCATGCGGTACTCCGCCTCGTAGGGCCGGCTGCGGTCGTCCAGGTGCTGCGCCAGCGCCTGTTCCAACACGGCCAGGTCGTCGGGATGCATCAACAGCCGCCACTCGCCGTGGTCGAGCGCCAGTTCGTCGGGCACATAGCCAAGCATGGCGGCGGAGCGCGCGTCAAAGGTGCGCACGTCGCTGGCCATCTGCCATTCCCACAGGCCCAGGTTGGCGCCATTGAGCGCCAGCTCGACCCGCTCGGCGGCGACCGCCCTTTCCTCGGTGCGCACCTGCGCCAGCTGTTCCAGCGCCAGCCGGCGGCGCTGCGCCAGCAGCAGGCCGACGGCGCCGATCACGCCGGTCAGCAGCCAGGCCAGCGCGCTGGTCCAGGCCAGGCTGTGCCAGCCCGCCTCGATGCGGGCGGTTGATCGGGACAGGCTGATCACCAGCGTCTTGTCCAGTCCCAGGCTGTGCAGCCGCATGGTGCGCTGGACCACCAGCCGCTGTTCGCCACCGTTTGCCGCGCCTTCGAGCACGGTCAGCATGCGGCCGCTGTGCTGGTGGCGCAGGAACAGCGGATCGGGCGCGCCGCCTGCCCGCATGGCGGCCGGGTCGGCCGGCACATACAAGATGCGCCGCCCTGTGTCTTCGGTGATCGCGCTGTTCATGTCGGACGCATACAGCGCCGAGCGCATCACGGCATCGAAATACTCGGGGTTGAGGATGGCGCTGGCGGCACCATCGGCCTTGCCGTCGCCATCCATCCTCGCCAGCGACAGCTTGAGATTGAATACGCCCGGCGTGTTTTCGTACGGCTGCGACAAGTACAAGGTGTCGGGCGAACGCATGCCGGCCACCTGGCGCGTGTACTCGCGGTCGTCGAGGCGCGCATCGCGCAAGTCGTCGTCGGACAGCACGATATGGCCGCGCCGGTCGACCACCAACAGCGCCCGTACGCCGGGCATGGCGCGCTTGAGAGACTGCAGCAGCACGCGCCGGCACTCCGCCGTGCAGCCGCTGCCAGGATGAAAAGCGCGCCGCGCGCTGTCGAGCGCATTGCGCACGCCTTCGAACTGGTGCTGCAGGTTTTCATCGATGATCAGGGTCTGCATGCGCATGCGCTCGATGTCGGAGGCGATCAGCAAGCGCCGTTCGCTCCAGATAAAGTAGCCCACCATCAGTGCGCTCATCAACAGCACCCCGGCCAGCACCAGCCATTCGGCGCCACGGCGGCGTGGACGCGGCAAGCGCTGCAACAGATCAATCGGCTTCATTTTTTTCCTCACGAGTGTGGTCGCGGCATTTGCCTGCCGATGCCGGCCACTATAGGCAGCTTGCCCGCCGAGGAAAATCACACCTAGGTATGCCACCCCATACCAAGGTTTAAGACAAGCCTGGTCCTATACCCACGTATGACTAGGCAAGCGCGCGGAGGTTTCGCACAATGGCCGTATCGAACCAACCAGGACGGACGCCATCATGCACACCGAATTGACTACCACCTTGACCACCATCGTGATCGCCGACGACCACCCCTTGATCCGCGCCGGCATGGCGTCCTTGCTGCAATCGACAGGCAGCTTCGCCCTGCTGGGACAGGCGGCCGACGGCGAACAGGCGGCCGAGCTGTACCAGCGCCTGCGCCCTGAAATACTGCTGATGGACATGAGCATGCCCGGTTGCGACGGCATCGAAGCAACGCAGCGCATCCGCCGGCAGCACCCGCAAGCGCGCATCATCATCCTCAGCGCCCACGAAGGCGACGAGGTGGTGCACCGCGCCATGCGGGCCGGCGCCAGCGGCTACCTGCTGAAAAGCGCGCCGTTTGCGGAACTGCTGGACTGCATCGACTGCGTGCTGGCCGGCAGACAATACCTGGCGCAGGGGCTGTCGGCCAAGCTGGCCGGGCGCGTGCACGGCAGCGACCTGTCGACGCGCGAACAGGAAATCCTGGTGCACCTGGCGACCGGCATGAGCAACAAGCTGATCGCGCGCGTGGCCGGCATCGGCGTGGGGACTGTGAAATTCCATATCAATAACATCCTCGCCAAGCTGGACGCCGCCAGCCGCACCGAAGCCGTGATGCTGGCCAGCCGGCGCGGCATGCTGCAACTGGCCTGACTGGTCTTCCGATAGTCGTATTCGATGTGCCGCGCCGATAACATGGCATCCAAGCTCAACACCGCCGAAAGACACGCATGAGACGCAAGATACGCATTCCATCACTGATTTTCGCCAGCGCCATGCTGCTGCCACTGGCCCTGCCCGGCGCCAGCGTGTACGCCGCCGCGCCGCAGCAGCACACGCAGGCACCGGGCTGGTACCGCATGATGCTGGGCGAGTTTGAAATCACGGCCCTGTCCGACGGCACGCATGCGTTCCCGATCGACACGGTGATGCGCGGCATCACGCCAGGCCAGATACAACACGACCTGCTTGACGCCGACCTGGCGGCACCGGTGCAGGGCTCGATTAACGCCTTTTTGGTCAATACGGGCAAGAAACTGGTGCTGATCGACGCCGGCGCCGGCGTGCTGTACGGTAATTGCTGCGGCCGTTTGCTGGACAATCTGCGCGCCGCCGGCTACCAGCCGGAGCAAGTCGACGAAGTGCTGCTGACGCATTTGCACAAGGACCATGCGGGCGGGATTGTCGCCAACGGCAAGCCGGCGTTTCCGAACGCCACCGTGCGCCTGTCGCAGCAGGAAGCCGATTACTGGCTCGATCCGGCGAGCAAGGCCAGCGGCCCGGCATTTCTCTCCAGTTTCTATGACGCCGCCGTGGCCAGCACGGCGCCGTATATCGCCAGCCGGCATTTCAGCCCCTACGCCAGCTATGGCGAAATCACGCCCGGCATCACCGCCATGCCCGCGCCCGGCCATACGCCCGGCCACGCCATGTATATGGTGCAAAGCGGCAAGCAGCAATTGCTGGTATGGGGCGACATCGTCCATATGGCGGCGCTGCAACTGCCGCACCCGGAAGCCACCGTGCAGTACGACAGCGAGCAGGACCTGGCCCGCAGCACGCGCGCGGCGCTGTTAAGCAAGCTCGGCAAGGACCACGTGATGGTCGGCGCCGCGCATATCGCCTTCCCCGGCCTCGGCCACCTGCACCAGGACGGTACCCGCTATACATGGTTGCCGGTCAACTACGACGGCTTGCCGCCAGCACCCTGATTTTTTGGCACGGGCCATCGCGGCCCGCATTTTCACTCACTTTGAAAGCACATCATGAGCAACTCTCCTGACATCCTGCAAGACTTCGGTTCCCTGGCCAACGTACGCATCGGCCTGTCGGCCGAAGTGCGCGCGCAAGGCGTGCACGCGCTGAACCGCCTGCTGGCCCATACCATGGCGATCCGCGACGCCTACAAAAAGGCCCACTGGCAGACTTCCGGCGCCACCTTCCACCAGCTGCACCTGCTGTTCGACAAGCACTACGGCGAACAAGTGCTGATCATGGACGCCATCGCCGAGCGCGTGCAGACCCTGGGCGGCGTGACCTTCGCGCTGGCGCAGGACGTGGTCGACGAATCGTCGATCGCGCGCGCCCCGCGCGGCCGCGAATCGGCGCTGGCCCAACTGTCGCGCCTGCTCGATGCGCATGAAACGATTTTGCTGGAAGCACGTCCGCTGGCGCGCGCCGCCGCCGACATGGGCGACGACGGCAGCAACGACCTGATCGTCAGCCAGGTGGTGCGCAGCAATGAGCTGCAAAGCTGGTTTATCGGCGAACACCTGGCAGCGCAAAGCGGCAAGGCACAATAAACACCTCGCGGCGGGCCGCTTCACGGCCTGCCCTTCCCTCTCAGGCGATCCACAGCCTTTCGTAGTCGTTCTTTCTGAACCGTTCCACCAGCGCGTCGATAAAGACCCGGTCCTTGGCCGGCATATGCGCGCGCGTCTGGAACGCTATATTGATGGTCAGGCGCGGCAGATCCCAGTCGTCGAGCACCGGCACCAGCCGCCCCGCCACCAGGTCGTCATACACGATGTATTTCGGTTGCACCAGGATGCCCAGGCCTGCCAGCGCCGCATGGCGCAGCACCTGGCCGTCGTTCGATTCGAGCAACGGGCGGATTTTGGTGACGATCTTTTCATTGCCCCGCCTCAAAGGCAGTTCGCGCGGACTGGCCGCCAGCGCATAGTTCAGCACCTTGTGCTGGTGCAGGTCGGGCGGCAAGATCGGCATGCCATGCTGTTCGATATAGCCTGGCGCCGCCGCCAGGATGCGGCGCGTTTCGGCCAGCCGGCGTATCGTGATATTACTGTCCGCTTCCACCTGGCGAGTGCGGATGGCGATATCGACGCCGTTTTCAATGATGTCGTAATAGCGGTTGGCGGCGATCACTTCCACCTGGATGTCCGGGTAATGCCGGTTAAATTCGGGCAGCAGCGGCGCGATATGCAGCAGGCAGAACGACAGCGAAGCGGTGACGCGCAGGGTGCCGGTCGGCTTGGTGGCGGTAGCCGTCACCATATTCTCCGCTTCGCGCAGGCTGTCGAGGATGGTCTTGCACTGCTGGTGGAACTTGACCCCGGCCTCGGTCAGGTATAGCCGGCGCGTGGTGCGTTTCACCAGTTGCACGCCCAAGCGTTCCTCCAGCGCGATCAGGTGGCGGCTGGCGGCCGAGATGGAGATTTCCAGGTGCTCGGCCGCCTTGCTGATGCTGCCCAGGTCGGCCACGCTGACAAACAGCTCGATTTCTCGTAATTGATTCATGCGATTGTCCCGTTTTTAGCAAAAGACTTTGCCTTTGCTGCTCTGTTTTATCGAATGGAGTCAATATATACTCGTTTCAAACAAAAGCAGTAAAAAACAAACAGGAGACAAGTCATGCACACGCCACCCCCAACCGGGCAGCAGGAAGCTCCCGGCTATTTTGACGAAGCCAGTTCCGCCGAGGTCGTCAACGCCCGCATGGGCGCCGACGTCAGCCCGCGGCTGCGTCAGGTCATGAGCGCCGTGGTGCGCCACCTGCACGCCGCCGTCAAGGAAGTCGAACCCACGCACGAGGAATGGCTGGCCGCGATCAAATTCCTGACGGAAACAGGCCAGATGTGCTCGGACTGGCGCCAGGAATACATCCTGCTGTCTGACGTGCTGGGCGTATCGATGCTGGTCGACGCCATCAACCATCGCCGCCCCAGCGCGGCCACGCCGAACACCATCCTCGGCCCCTTTTATGTCGCCGATGCGCCCCATTACCCGCTCGGCGCCGATATCTGCCAGGATGGCAAGGGCCAGCCAATGGTGGTGCTGGGCCGCGTCACGGGACTGGACGGCGAGGCGGTGGCCGGCGCCACCCTGGAAGTATGGCAGACCAATGACGACGGCTTTTACGACGTGCAGCAAAAGGGCATCCAGCCCGAACACAATCTGCGCGGCGTGTTTACCAGCGATGCCGAGGGCCGCTACTGGTTCAAGTCGGTCAAGCCGCGCCACTATCCGATCCCCGATGACGGCCCCGTCGGCAAGCTGCTGGCCAGCCTGGGCCGTCATCCGAACCGCGCCGCCCATTTGCACTTTATCGTCACCGCGCCCGGCTACGCGCCGGTCATCACGCATATCTTCACGCCCGACTGCCCCTACCTGGCGCAGGACACGGTATTCGGCGTCAAACGCGAACTGGTGGCCGATTTCGTGCAGATCGATGACGCTGCGCAGGCACTGGAACTGGGTACCACGGCACCATTCTGGCGCGTGGACTGGAATTTCACGCTGGCGCCACACGCAATCTGATTATCCCGACCAATCTCGCAACAATGGAGCATCTGCAATGAACCAAGCGACACAAACCCAAGCTATCGACCTGCTGGCGGCCTACTGGACCATCGCCGGCGACGTTTACCCCTGCTCGCCCAGCGAAGTAAGCCCGTTTCCGCTCGAAGCGCGCGCCGCAGCGGCCGCCAAGGTCGGCTGGAAAGGCCTGGGCCTGGTGCTCGACGACCTGAAAGCGACAATTGCCCGCGTTGGCGTCAATGGCGTGCGCAATATTCTGGCCGACAATGGCATGAAGTACTTTGAACTTGAGATCCTGGCCGACTGGTACAAGGACGGCGAACTGCGTGCCAGTTCAGACCAGTTCAAGCGCGATGTGCTGGAACTGGGCGGCGCGCTGGGCATGTGCAACCTGAAGGTCTGCGCCAGCTTTGCCGATCCGGGACCGGCCGATTTCCCGCGCATGGCGGCCGAATTTGCCAAACTGTGCGAAGAGATCGACGGCATCGGCGCCACCGTATCGCTCGAATTCATGCCGTTTTCGATCGTGCGCAATATCGAGGACGGCCTGGCCATCGTGCAGACGGCCGACCAGCACAACGGCGGCCTGACGGTCGACAGCTGGCACGTGGTGCGCAGCGGTGACGGCTTCGACAAGGTAGCCGCCATCCCTGCCCGCTTCATCAAGTCGGTGGAACTGGACGACGCCGATGAAAAAGTGGTCGGCACGCTGTTCGAAGACACGCGTTTCAACCGCCAGCTGTGCGGCGAAGGCTTTTACGATATTCCCGGTTTTATCGGCGCGGTGCAGCAGGCCGGCTACACGGGCAAGTACTACGGCGTCGAGATGATCTCCGAATCGTATCGCCGCCTGCCGCTCGACGTGATGGCCAAGCGCGCCTTCGACACGACGATGGCGCAGTTTGCGGCGCTTGACGCGCGCAATGCAAAATAATTCACCCACAAAAACACCAACGGAGACAACAATGATCAGAATCGCAGTACTGGGCGCAGGCCGCATCGGTAAAATCCACGCCGCCAACGTGGCCGCCAATCCCAACGCCATCCTGGTGGCCGTGGCCGACCCTGTCGAAGCGGCGGCGCAGGCGCTGGCCGCCAAGCATGGCTGCGAGGCCTCCACCGATTGTGCCGCGCTGATCGACCGCGACGACATCGACGCCATCGTCATCGGCACGCCGACCGACACCCATATCACCTATATGCTGCGCGCCGTGCGCCAGGGCAAGGCCGTGCTGTGCGAAAAACCGATCGACCTGGACCTGGAAAAATCACGCGCTGCCGCCGACGAAGTGCTGCGCCTGGACGGCCGCGTGATGCTGGCCTTTAACCGCCGCTTCGACCCGACCTCGCAGGCATTTCGCAAGGCCATCGATGCCGGTGAAGTGGGCGAGGTGCGCCAGGTGATCATCAGCAGCCGCGACCCCGGTATGCCACCGCGCGAGTATGTGCTGCACTCGGGCGGCATCTTCCGCGACATGGTGATCCACGACCTCGATTTCGCGCGCTGGCTGCTGGGCGAAGAGCCGGTGCAGGTCACCGCCATCGGCAGCCGCCTGGTCGACAGCTCGCTGGCCGAACTGGACGACTACGACACCGTGATGGTGCTGCTGCAAACGGCGTCCGGCAAGCAGTGCCAGATCAATTGCTGCCGCGAAGCCGTCTACGGCTACGACCAGCGCTTCGAAGTATCGGGTTCGAAAGGCATGCTGTTACAGGATAACCTGCGCCCGTCAACGGCGCGGCGCTGGACGGCCGACGCCACCGACGCGCGCGAACCGTTGCTCAACTTCTTCCTGGAGCGCTATGTCGATGCCTACCGCAATGAAATGACGGCCTTTGTCGACGCGCTGGCCAGCAAGTCGGCCATGCCGGTGACCATCGAAGACGGCTTGCAAGCTCTGCTGCTGGCCGAGTGCGCCGTGGAATCGGCGCGCACCGGGCTGACGGTGGCGGTGTCAAGCCTGTCGCAAAAATAATCCATCAAGGAGACGGACATGACTTACCAACTTGCGCAGAACCAGGTGGCCGGGATTGCCTGCCTGGGCGTGACGCACCCGCATACCTCGGGCCGCGTAAAAGCCATCCAGCGCCGCACTGACGCCAAAATGATGGGCGCCTGGGACAACAGCCCGCTGCTGCAGCCGTTTGTCGACGCGCTGGGACTGCAAGTACGCAGCAAGGAAGATATCCTGAGCGATCCCGCCGTGCATGCGGTGCTGATCCACTCGAAAAGCGAAAAGATGGCCGACCTGGCGATCGAAGCGCTCGAAGCGGGCAAGGCGGTGCTGGTGGAAAAGCCGGCCGGGCGCGGCGCGCAGGACGCCAGCCGCATCGTGCAGGTGGTCGAGCGCACGGGCGGCCTGCTGCAGGTGGGCTATTGCTGGCGTTTCGCGCCGTCGGTCGACGCGATGCAGGAAGCATTGAGCTCTGGCCGGCTGGGCAAGGTGGTGCAGGTGCGCGCCCACGGCGGCTGCTCGCATGACGAGGCGGCCACCAGCCACATGACGCAGCCGGGCGACATCGGCGGCGCCGTGTTCGTGATCGGTTGCCACCTGGTCGACCGCATCCTGCTGCACTTCGGCGTGCCAAAATCGGTCAATGCGCGCATCACCAAGTTCGCCAATTTCCGCGGCGACGAATCACGCGAGGATGCGGCCGGCGCGGTGCTCAATTACGACGACAAGGTGGTGGTGCTCGACTTCATGTCATGGGACGTGCTGCCATGGACCGAAAGCTGGGACATCACCGCCTACGGCACCGAAGGCATCATGTCGTCGCGCTCGCTGCCGGCCAGCTATAAAGTCTACGACTCGGGCAAGGGCGCGCGCCCGGCCGGCTGGACCGAATGGCAGGAAACCAGTTTCCCTGAAATCTGGGCCACCAAAAAAACCGAGTATTCGCCGGAACTGGCTGAAATCGGCAACCCCGTATATTTCGACCGCGAGGCGAACGCCTTTTTCAATGCCCTGCGCACGGGCGCCCCTTCCGTCGTGCCTGCCACCCAGGCACTGAACATCAGCCGCGTCATCGAAGCCATGTTTGCGTCCAGCAAGCAGGCCGGCGCGGAAGTCTTTATCGACTGATTTCCCCCACGCTGCCAGTACCCGGTGCCGAACCTCCCGCGAGGTTCGCTGGCAGCGTTCGCCCTGAAAAAAACGGCACGCCCACATAACTAGACGGAGACGCAAGATGAAACTGATTACCCAAGCTGTCATCGCAGTATCGTTCACCACCGTACTGGTGGCCTCGCCCGCCGCCTTTGCTCAAGACAAGGGCACCATCGGCATTTCGCTGCCGACCAAGACCGAGGCGCGCTGGATCAGCGACGGCCAGAACATGGTCGCCGCGCTGAAAGCCAAGGGCTACGCGGCCAACCTGCAGTACGCGGACTATGACGTGCCGACCCAGGTCAGCCAGATCGAAAACATGATCACCAAGGGCGTCAAGGCGCTGGTAATCGCGCCCATCGACGGCAAGACCTTGTCCGAAGTGCTGCAGAACGCCAGCAGCCGCGGCATCAAGATCATCTCCTACGACCGCCTGATCACGCAGACGGCCAAGGTCGACTACTACGCCACCTTCGACAACGCCCAGGTCGGCGTGCTGCAGGCGCAAAGCATTACCAGCGCCTACGACAAGAGCGGCAGCAAGACGCCTTGGAATATCGAGGTGTTTGCCGGCTCGATCGACGACAACAACGCGCACAAGATCTATGGCGGCGGCATGGCCGTTCTGAAACCCTATATCGACAGCGGCAAGATGATCATCCGCAGCAAGCAGGTGGCAATCGAGAAGGTCTCGGTTTATCGCTGGGACGGCGCCACGGCGCAGTCGCGCATGGACAATCTGCTGAGCGCCTTCTACAGCAAGGGCAGGATCGACGCGGTCTGGTCGCCGAACGACGGCGTGGCGATCGGCATCATCTCCTCGCTCAAGGGCGTCGGCTACGGCAGCGGCCAGCAAAAAATGCCGGTCATTACCGGCCAGGATGCCGACATCCCCAATATCAAGGCCGTCATCCGCGGCGACCAGACCACCACCGTGTTCAAGGATACGCGCGAACTGGCTGCGCGCACGGCCGATATCGTGGCCGACTCGCTGGGCGGCAAGCAGGTGCAGGTCAACGACACGAAGAACTACAACAACGGCGTGAAGATCGTGCCGACCTACCTGGTCACGCCGGTGCTGGTGAACGCCACCAACTGGAAAGACGTGCTGGTCACGCGCAGCCGCTTCTATACCGAAGCGCAGCTGAAGTAAGCGCCACCCACTTTGCCAGGCGCGTGTGCTGCGCGCGCCTGGCGGAAAAATGCGAGAAAACCATGCAAACCATCCTTGAAATGCGGGGCATACAGAAAAGCTTCGGCAGCGTGAAAGCGCTCAACAACGTCAACCTGACGGTGCGCCAGGGCGAGATCCACGCCATTTGCGGCGAGAACGGCGCCGGCAAGTCGACCTTGATGAAGATCCTCAGCGGCGTCTATCCGCACGGCTCCTTCGACGGCATCGTCAACTACGCGGGCCAGCAACGCCAGTTCGGCTCGATCCACGACAGCGAATCGCTGGGCATCATCATCATTCACCAGGAACTGGCGCTGGTGCCGATGCTGTCGATTACAGAAAATATCTTCCTCGGTAACGAGCAGGCGCGCGGCACCGTGATCGACTGGGCCGTCTCCTACGCAAAGACGCGCCAGTTGCTGGAAAAGGTCGGCCTGCACGATAGCCCCGACACGCCGATTGGCCGCCTGGGCGTGGGCAAGCAGCAACTGGTGGAAATCGCCAAGGCGCTGTCGAAGGAAGTGCGGCTGCTGATCCTCGACGAGCCGACCGCCAGCCTGAACGAAAACGACAGCGAACGGCTGCTTGAACTGCTGCTGGAGCTGAAGGCGCGCGGCGTGACGTCGATCATCATCTCGCACAAGCTCAACGAGATTTCACGCGTGGCCGACGCGATAACCGTGATCCGCGATGGCGCCACGGTGGACGCCATGGACTGCCAGGCCGGACCGGTCAGCGAAGACCGCATCATCCGCGCCATGGTGGGCCGCGACATGGCCGACCGCTACCCGAAACGCACGCCCAATATCGGCGCACCGGTGTTCGAAGTGCGCAACTGGAACGTACGCCACCCGGTGCATCGCGAACGCAAGATGGTCAATGACGTCAGCTTCGAAGCGCGCGCCGGCGAAGTGGTCGGCATCGCCGGCCTGATGGGTGCCGGCCGCACGGAACTGGCGATGAGCATTTTTGGCCGTGCCTACGGCGCCGATATTCGTGGCGAAGCCTTCCTGCGCGGCGAGAAAGTCGATGTGTCGAGCGTACCGAAGGCGATTGCAGCCGGCCTGGCCTATGTGACGGAAGACCGCAAGGGCGATGGCCTGCTGCTCGACGACACGATCGAACGCAATATCACGCTGGCCAACCTGGGCGGCGTGTCCAGCTGCACGGTGATCGACGAGCAGCGCGAAGTGACGGTCGGCCACGAGTTCCTGCGCAAGCTGCGCATCCGCTGCCAGAACGGCGCGCAGGCGGTCGGCAAGCTATCGGGCGGCAACCAGCAAAAGGTGGTGATCAGCAAATGGCTGTATGCGCAGCCCGATGTGCTGATCCTCGACGAACCGACGCGCGGCATCGACGTGGGCGCCAAGTACGAGATCTATTCCATCATCAACGAGGTGGTCGCCGAAGGCAAATGCGTGGTGATGATCTCGTCGGAAATGGCGGAGCTGCTGGGCATGTGCGATCGCATCTATGTGATGAACGAGGGCCGCTTCGTGGCCGAATTCAGCGCGCAGGAAGCAAGCCAGGAAAAAATCATGCGGGCAATCGTAAAAAATGGAGGTAATTGAAATGGCAAAGACTTTGGCACCGGCAGCGCCTGCGGGCACGCTGCTCCCCAGCGGGGATTTTTCGGGCGCGCTCAAGCGCGGTTTCCAGGACTACGGCCTGATGATTTCGCTGATACTGATCATGGCGTTCTTCCAGTGGTCGACCGGCGGCGTGCTGATGCAGTCGCTCAATCTCACCAACCTGGTACTGCAGAACAGCTATATCGTGATCATGGCGCTGGGCATGCTGATGGTCATCGTGGCCGGCCATATCGACCTGTCGGTCGGCTCGATCGCCGGCTTTGTCGGCGCGCTGGCGGCCGTGCTGATGGTGCAGCACCAGGTCGATACCGTCACGGCCACCTTGCTGTGCGTGGCGGCCGGCGCCCTGATCGGCGCGGCACAAGGCTACTGGGTGGCATTCTGGCACATGCCGTCGTTCATCGTCACGCTGGCCGGGATGCTGGTGTTTCGTGGCCTGACCCTGGTGGTGCTCGAAGGCCAGTCGATCGGCCCCTTCCCTGCCGGCTTCTCGCTGCTGAGTGCAGGCTTCATACCCGAACTGCTGGGCACCACGCCGCTGCGCATGACCTCCATGCTGCTCGGCTGCCTGGTAGGCGCAGGCTTTTTCGTGCTTGAATGGCGCCAGCGCAGCAATGCACGCAAACATGGTATCGATAGCGGCCCCGTCTACCTGTTCGTGCTGAAGAACGCGATTCTTGCCGGTCTCGTCATCACGCTGTCGGCAATCCTGGCCAGCTACCGCGGCATGCCCACCGTGCTGGTGGTGATGGGCGTGCTGATCGGCGTCTATACCTTTGTCATGAACCGCACCACCATGGGCCGGCGCGTGTACGCCGTCGGCGGCAACGCCAAGGCGGCCAAGCTGTCGGGCGTGCGCACCGAGCGCGTGGTGTTCTACACCTTCGTCAACATGGGCGTGCTGGCGGCGCTGGCCGGCATGGTGTTCGCGGCGCGGCTCAACAGCGCCACGCCGAAGGCCGGCACCGGCTTCGAGCTGGACGTGATCGCCGCCTGCTTTATCGGCGGCGCCTCGGCCTCGGGCGGCGTCGGCAAGGTGATGGGCGCGGTGGTGGGCGCCTTCATCATGGGCGTGATGAACAACGGCATGTCGATCATGGGCATCGGCGTGGATTACCAGCAGATCATCAAGGGCCTGGTGCTGCTGGCGGCCGTGTTCTTCGATGTCTACAACAAAAACAAGGCTTGATCTCGCGCCGGCGCCAGTCGCCGGCCTGTACAACACGCTCGATTGGATACGCAATGGAACAGGCAACGACGGCGGGATCGCACCCGCCTGTGGTAAGGCACATCGTCATGTGGGATGTGCGCGGCGACACGCCGCAGGAGAAAAACGCGGCAGCGCAATTGATCAAGGCTTCGTTCGAAGCGCTGGCCGGCCGCATCCCCGGCATGCGCAGCGTCGAGGTGGGGCTGGACATGAGCGGGGTCGATTACGCCTGCGACGTGGTGCTGTGCATGGACTTCGATTCCAGGGCCAGCCTGGCGGCCTACGCCAGCCACCCCGAGCACCTGCGCGTCAAAGAGCTGCTCGGCGACAGCCGCATCGCCCGCCACCAGGTCGACTACGCCGTGCCCGCCACCGACAAACCAAGGGGGAATGATCATGTATGACTTTACCTATACGGCGCTGGCCTCGCGCGTGGTGTTCGGCCTTGACAGCGTCAAGCATGTCGAGCGCGAGGTCGAGCTGCTGGGCGCCAGCCGCGCGCTGGTGCTGTGCACGCCCGAACAGACGCAGCAGGCCGAGATGGTGGCAGGCCTGCTGGGCCGGCGCTGCGCCGGCATCCATGCGGGCGCCGTGATGCATGTGCCGATCGCCAGTGCCAGGGAGGCGGTGGCGGCGGCGGCGCGCCTGGGCGCCGACTGCGCGGTGGCCATCGGCGGCGGCTCGACGGTGGGCCTGGGCAAGGCGATCGCGCTGGAATCGCCCCTGCCCATTATCGCCATTCCCACCACGTATGCGGGTTCGGAAATGACGCCGATTTTCGGCATCACCGAAGACGGCATCAAGCGCACGGGCCGCGACAGCAAAGTGCTGCCGCGCACCGTCATCTACGATCCGCGATTGTCGCGCAGCCTGCCGGCCGCCATGTCGTTCGTCAGCGGCATCAATGCGATTGCCCATGCGGCCGAAGGCCTGTACGCGCAGGACGGCAACCCGGTCATGTCGCTGATGGCCGAGGAAGGCATCCGCTCGCTGGCCAGCGGCCTGCGCAAGCTGCGCCAGGACCCGCAAGACCTGGACGCGCGCAGCAGCTGCCTGTACGGCGCCTGGCTGTGCGGCACGGTGCTTGGCCAGGTCGGCATGGCGCTGCATCACAAGCTGTGCCACACCCTGGGCGGCAGCTTCAACCTGCCGCATGCCGAAACCCACGCCATTATCCTGCCGCACGCGCTGGCCTACAACGCCGAAGCGGCGCCCGAGGCCATGCGGCGCATCGCGCGCGCGCTGGGCAGCACGGATGCAGCGCTGGGCATGTTCGCGCTGGCGCAGGAACTGGGCATCCCGGCGGGCCTTCAGGAAATCGGCATGCCGGCCGATGGCCTGGACCAGGCTTGCGCCACCGCGCTGGCCAATCCGTACTGGAATCCGCGCCCGATCGAAGCGGCGCCCTTGCGTAAGCTGCTGCAACGGGCCTGGAGCGGCCTGCCCCCTGCGGAGTGACTGTGCTATCCTTTTGGCAACCACCTTGAGGAGACGACCATGGTCGGCATTTCTGCAACAACAACGACACCGCGCCAGCCCGACGTGACCGCGACAACCAGCCGGCAAATCCCGATCGACGGCGGCGCTTCCGTCAAGGCCAGCGCCACGGTCGGCGCGGTAGCTGGCGGCGTTTCCATCTCGACCCTGGCCGGCAGGCTGTCGGCGGCGGCCGAGCATACCAGCGAGCGCCTGAAGGGGCTCGATCACACGGCGCTGCAGGACCAATTAATTGCTGACGATAGAAAAGTATTCTACGAACTCGACACGGCGCACAAGGCGGCCGCCGCGGCGCAACTGCCGCAGCCGGACGACAAGGCCTCGGCCAAATCCGCCACGGCGGCCAACGAGTTTGTCAACAGCAAGGGGGCCAACCCGTTTGCCGGACTGTCGCGCGAGCAGCTGTCGACCATTTCGCATGACGAAAGCGGCACATTCACCATCAATGAACGGCGCGCCGCCGCCACCCAGGCCTATCAGGAAGAAACGGCCTGGCGCCAGCAGGTGGTCAGCCAGGCCATGCAGGAATATAACAACACGGGCAAGATGACCAAGTTCTTCGGTTCGGTGCTCGACCATTTCAATACCTTGCCGCCGCTGGAACAGGCGACCTACCCTGAAAACTACGCCAGCGACCTGCAGGCCAAGATCAAGCTCGACTTCAATTATTTCAACCACTCGGCCGGCGACGCGGGGCCGACGCCCGGTTCGATCGCCGACATCACCAACAAAAACCTGTTTCCCGCCAGATTCGACCTGTTCGACATGCTGGGCGTGAAACTGAAAGACTGGACCAGCCAGACCAGTCAGATCGGATCGTAGAACAATTCATCGACATAGCACCAGCCCCAGGTTTCGCCCGGCTCCTTCGAGCGGATGATCGGGTGCCTGGTCGCATGAAAATGCCTGGTGGCGTGCTTGTTCTTCGAATCATCGCAGCAGCCGACATGGCCGCACACCATGCATACGCGCAGGTGGACCCATTCGTCTCCCATTTTCAGGCATTCCTCGCAGCCATCCGAATTGGCGCCGCGCGTGTGGATATCGTGCAGATGCTGGCAAGACTGAGTCATGCTGTTCTCCTTGAAAAATTGTTCATTGCGGGTTTTCCTTCCGACGCTGCGGTATCAGCCACAAAATCGCCACGGCCACGTAGATAACGGCGCCGGCCGGCGCATACCATAGCGACAGGCAAATCGCCACCAGGTACAGCACGATCGACAACTCCTTCTTTCGGCTATGGCCCAGCGCCTGCGCCAGCGGCGAATCCGGGCCTTCATTGGCCACCAGCGAGCGTACCAGCATGCGAAAAGCCACCGCGCACATCAAGAGCACCACGCCATACAAGGCCATCGGCGCCGGCGTCAGAGGGTAATTGCCGGCCCAGGCAGTGACCAGCGGCACCAGCGACAGCCAGAACAGCAGGTGCAGATTGGTCCACAGTATGCGCCCGTTGACCTGGCGCGCCAGTTGCAGCACGTGATGGTGGTTGACCCAGTAGATGCCGACATACACAAAGCTGAGCAGGTAGGCGCACAGCACCGGCGCCATCTCCAGCACCTCGGTCCAGTGCGGCCCGCTGGGCACCTTCAACGCCAGCACCATGATGGTGATCGCGATGGCGACCACGCCATCGGTAAATGCTTCCACGCGGCTTTTGTTCATGATGTAGGGAAAAATAACCATGCTAGCGCTGAAACGCGCATTTGCCGCCTGCCAGAAGACCAGTACCCACGATTCGCCTGACCCAAAGACAGGGACGAAAAGCCGCAATTGCCGCTACACTGAGGCATCGCCACCCATGGAGCCACGCATGACCTCTCTCGACAACGACCTGGCAGAACGCGCCCGCCTGATCGCCCTGGCGCGCGCCTTGCGCGACCTGCACAAACACCTGATCAACGTGGAAACCCAGTACTTCCGCGCCGTTGGCAGCCCGCTGGAACTGCTGCAACTGGTCACCAACCACCCGCATTTCGCCTGGCTGCAAAAACTGTCCGGCTTGATGGCGCAGATGGACGAGCGCCTGGACGAACCGGAACCGGTGACCCCTGCGGTCGCCCTGACCTACCGCCGCGCGCTCGAAGCGCTGATCGGACCATCGGAAGACGGCGACAAGGAATTCCAGGCCAAATACAACGCGCTGCTGCACGACGCGCCGGAGATCGTCATGGCCCATGGCGCGGTCAGGAAACTGCTCAGCTCGATTTCGGCGCCCCCCAAGGCTTGAACCGTCATGGATGAAACGCCGCGCCCGCGTTCGCACCAGCCTGCGCGGCCGGTACCCTGACGCGCAGCGCGATCAGCAGCGCCGCCAGCAGCATCAAGGCGCCAGCGGCCATAAAGACGCCGGCGATGCCGCTGACGCTGAACATCGCGCCCCCGGCGGCGGCGCCCGCCGCAATCGCAGACTGCACCGACGCCACCACCATGCCACCGGCGCTTTCGGCCTGGTCCGGGAGGGCGCGCGCCACCCAGTTCGACCAGGCCACCGGCACGCCGCCAAACGCCAGGCCCCAGATCGCCATCAGCAAGGCCTGCCCGGCCAGTGAGGCCGGCAGCAGCACCAGCGACAGCGCGGCCACCCCCACCAGCGCAGGCATCAGCACCAGGGTCAGACGCAGGCTGCGTTGCATCAATTGCCCTGCCAGCAAGGTGCCGGCAAAGTTGGCCAGGCCAAAACCCAGCAGCATCAGCGCCAGCGTGTCCGGTGCGACATGTGCCGTGGTTTCCAGAAACGGCCGGATATAGGTAAACAAGGCGAAGTGTCCGGTATGCGCCAGCACGCAGCCCAGCATGCCGACCGCAATGCCGGGACGGCGCAGCAAGCCCATTACCGTGCCGGGCCGGGCCGTGTGGCGGGCCGGCAGCCGCGGCAAGGTCCGCCACTGGAACACCAGCGTGACCACGCCGATCGCGCTGGCGGCAAGGAACGCGCTGCGCCAGCCGTACAGGCCGCCAAGATAGCTGCCGAGCGGCACCGCCACCACCGTGCCCACGGCGATGCCACTGAAAATGATCGCCAGCGCGCGCGGCAGCAGCCTGGCCGGCACCAGTCGCATCGCCACCGCCGCCGCCATGCTCCAGAAGCCGCCCAGCGCGACACCGAGCAGCATGCGCATCAGCAACAACACGCCCAGGCTGGACGACAAGGCCACCAGCAGGTTCGATGCGATCATCAGCGTGGAAAAAGCCAGCAGCACCAGGCGCCGGTCAAAGCGGCGCGTCAGGCGCGGCACCAGCAAGCCGGCGAACAGCGCCACCACGGCCGTCATCGTCACGGCCTGCCCGGCCAGCGCTTCCGACACCCGCATGTCGACGGCCATCGGCGTGAGCAGGCTGGCCGGCAGGTATTCCGCCGTCAGCAGGCCGAATACGCCCATCGTCAGCGAAAATACCGCCATCCAGGCCGGTGCCGCAGGTTCGGTGCCGGCAGCAGCGTTACGGGTTCCGGCGCCGGCTGGCACATCACAAATACAATCGCTCATCGCATGCTTCCTCAAGGTTTCAACAAGATGCCCACTGTAGACGCGTGAAACAGGATGGTCTATGATGGAAACCCTGCATTTTTTGACTGAAACCCCGGAAATGATCGAAGCCAATGGGTTCGCCCTGTCCTCCGACCTGATCAGCGCGCTGCTGACCGACATGCGCCTGCGCGGCGTGCAGTACCGCCGGGTCCAGGCCGGCGCCGAGTTTGGCTTGAACTTCGAGGCCAGGCCCGGACATGCCTATTTTCACTTCCTGGCGGTCGGCTCGGCCGTGCTGCGCACCAGTGACGGCACCCTGCATGCGCTGGCGGCGGGCAATGCCGTGTTGATGCCGCATGGCGGCGCGCATCAACTTCTATCGAGCGCCGAGATGCCGGCATGCGATATCGACATCTATCAGGCCTCGCCACTGGGCGACAAGGTCGATGCCGTCGACGCTTGCCCCAGCCTGGGCGTGACGCCGGGCACTATTCTATTTTATGGCTGCATGGAATTCGATCTCGGCGGCATGCAGGGCTTGGGGCCGTTGATGTCGGGGGTGATGGTGGCCGACGTCATGGGGCAACGCTACCCTGGCCTGGCGGCGATTCTCGGCGCCATGAAAAGCGAAGTCTGTTCAGGAAGGGTCGGCTTTGCCGGCATCCTGGCGCGCCTGGCCGAAGTGGCGGCCGCCATGATCGTGCGCGGCTGGGTCGAATGTGGCTGCGATAATGCTTCCGGCCTGGTGGCGGCGCTGCGCGACCCGCGCCTGGCGCGCGCCATCCTGGCGCTGCACCGGCAACCGGGCCGTAACTGGACGGTGGAAGAACTGGCGTTTGAATGCCACAGCTCGCGCTCCGTGTTCGCCGAACGCTTCCAGGCAACCATCGGCACGCCGCCGCTGCGCTATGCCACCGAACTGCGCATGCACCTGGCCAGCCAATGGCTGGGCCAGGGCCGGGTACCGGTCGAGACCGTGGCGCAGCGCCTCGGCTACGCCTCCCAGGCCGCCTTCAGCCGCGCCTACAAACGCATCACCGGCCAGACGCCGGGCGTGAGCCGGCGCAGGCAGGCGACCAACGGCGACTGAAAATACATGCCAGGGTTGCAGAAAGCGCAGAGACTACGGGATGCCTGACTCCGTACAGCCGGTTTCCATGCTAGGCAAGCAGTTGTTTGTACAGCCTGGTCGCCATTAAACCGGCCGCACTATGGTGGTTGGCCGGCGACATCAAGGGGATCAGGATGTCCATCGCCGAACCCTTGCTGCCCTGCTGCGCCACCGTCTGTTCCAGCGCCCGCAGATCCATGTCGATATTCTGTTCCTCGGGCTGCTCCAGGCCCAGGTGACGACGAAATACGCCGCGCAGGCCGGGGTGCGCCGTACGCGGCTGCGAGTCGGCCAGGGTATCGATGGAACGCATGGCTGCACGGTGCGACATGATGCGCGGCGTGGCGACGCCAGTATCGCCCAGCGGAGCCTCGATCCAGTCGCGCAGCACCTGCTGCTCGTAAGGGCTGAAGACACCGAACATTTCGGCGCGTTCGCTCTGGATCAGGCGCCAGAAACGGCTGTCTTCGGCTGGCGCGCCGCGCTGGATCCAGCCGGTCGCCGTCAGTTTGTCCAGCAAGGCGGGCACCTGGCTTTTGTCACTGAGCCAGTCGTTGATGCTCTTGCCGCCGATGCGGCAGTAGTCGGAATGCATGTTCTTGCCGGCCACGCTTTTTTCGCACAGGATGCGCACCAGCTCCTGTTGCAGATCGAAGCCCTTGATGATGTCGTTCGTGCCGGCGCCCAGGTCGTTGAGACGATAACCGTTCTGCACGCGGCGATAGAAGTCCTGCGCATCGCCAAAACGCGGCATCAACTGCAACACGGCATCGGTGGCCTTGCGCGCGTGGCCGGTGGAGCCATTGTCGACCGTGACGTGCAGGCTGAAGTAATAGGGATCGATGCCCAATTCGTTCAGCTCGTAGGAGGTGATCAGCAGGTGCAGCGGCAGCTGTTCGTAGCCCAGGTTGAAGCCGACGATCTCGGGCAAAAAGTTGCCGTTATCATGCGCCAGTGACAGCTGGATGGCGCCCTGCACATAGTATTGATCGTCGAGCTCGTGCCAGTCGTCACAGCCGTGGCTGGCCAGCAACTTCTGGTACAGCACCACATGGTTTTTTTCTTCCACACCATCACCAAGCTCTTCCAGGTATATCTGGATCAGCGCGCGGAAGCGCTGGTGCTGCCATTGCTGCAAGGCGCTGTACAGCCAGGAACCGTCGACCAGTTTCGTCGGCGCGGCGGCGCGCAGGAAATACAGGGCATGCGACTTGCTGGTGAAAAAACGCGGCGCCGCGCCAGCCTTGCGTTCGGCCAGGTAGGCCTGGTATTGCACGCCGACCGCTTCAGCACTGCTACGCGACCAGTTCAGCAAGTCTTCCGGGCGTTCGGGCAGCACATTGGGCAACTGCTCGGCCGCCAGCAGTTGCTGCTGCAAATAATTGCGCGCGGCCGCGCGCGCCATGGCCGCATTCGGCGGCGCGCCCAGCGTCTCATAGAGTGCGCGTGCCTCGGGCAGGCGCGGCGCCTGGTTGTGCCGGACAGTCTGTGGGGCAATGGAAAGCAAGCTGTGCATGAATGTATCCTGAAAAAGATGAGGCCAGGCCGGACGGGTTGCGCCGGGCGGCGGCCGGTATGCATTCATTATCGATATGAAAGGTTGCCACGCACATCAGTACGCTACGCGCCGTGGCGTCGGACAATGCTTACAGAGACGATTGCCTGCCGGGCGCGGCAGATCCCGGCAAGATGCGACAATAAATAAAGTGGATATCATCTGGTCAACAACTCAAGCTCGGGAGAAAAGCATGAAAATCTTGTTCACAGCGGCCTTGCTGCTCGGCGCGCAACTGGCGCACGCACAGACGGTGGAGTTATTCTTTGCCGGACCGAACGGTGCAGAACAGGCCGCCGGCACGGTCAGCATTTCGCAAACCAAATACGGCGCCCTGCTGACGCCCGACCTGAAGGGCTTGCCGGCTGGCACGCACGGCTTCCATCTGCATGAAAAACCATCGTGCGATGCCAGCGTAACGGACGGCAAGCCAACCCCGGCCGGCGCCGCAGGCGGCCACTGGGACCCGGCCAAGACCGCCGCGCACAAGGGGCCTTATGACGATACCGGCCACCAGGGCGACCTGCCGGCCATCTACGTGGCCGCCGACGGCACGGCCACCTATCCGGTGCTGGCGCCGCGCCTCAAGGCCGGCGACTTCAAGGGCCACGCATTGATGGTGCACGTGGGCGGCGACAACCATAGCGACCACCCTGAAAAACTCGGTGGCGGCGGCGCGCGCATGGCGTGCGGCGTAGTGAAATAAGCAATAAAACGGCATGCGACAGCAGCGCAGGCAAGCGCCCTGCGCCGCTACCGTGTCCATAGTAAACTGCCAACCTCGAAATTTGTTGAAGGAACCCCATGAACGCCGAAACACCGACCAAACCCGCAATGGACGCCGAAACGCTGGAATTTATCCGTGGCCTGTTCGCCCTGGTGCGCGAAGGCGATACGGAGCAACTGGGCGCCATGGTCGCCAAGGGCGTGCCGGTCAATTTCCGCAATGAAAAGGGCGACAGCCTGATCATGCTGGCCAGCTACCACG
The DNA here is from genome assembly GCF_057291295.1 of Janthinobacterium sp. 1L-D-8-B-C4. NCBI lineage: Bacteria > Pseudomonadati > Pseudomonadota > Betaproteobacteria > Burkholderiales > Oxalobacteraceae > Janthinobacterium > Janthinobacterium sp. 1L-D-8-B-C4. The sequence goes on along the minus strand of NZ_JBXAVX010000002.1, from coordinate 558,560 downwards.
GCCACCTGGCCACCTCGCGCCTGCTGCTCGAAGCGGGCGCCGACGCCAATGTCGCCAACGACCAGGGCCAGACGCCGCTCGCCGGCGTCGCCTACAAGGGCTATCTGGACATCGCCGAACTGCTGCTGCAGCACGGCGCCAAGGTCGAAGGCGGAAGCCCCGACGGCAAGACGCCTTTGATGATGGCGGCCATGTTCAACCGCCTGGCCATCCTGGAACTGCTGCTGAAGCACGGCGCCCGCATCGACGCGGTCGACAGCCGCGGCATGACGGCCGTCTCGCTGGCCAGTACCATGAATGCGGCCGACACCCTGGCCCACCTGACCGGCCTGGGACAGACCGTATAAATAGTGTGGCAAGATTGTGTCAGTTTGAAGGCGCCGGCCGCCGGGCCGTGGCGCCTTCACGCCAAAGCGCGCGCCCAGGCCGCGTGAGTCGCTACACTGCGGTGTCATGACTGCTCCCTCTCCCTCCGTTTCGCATCCATTGGCCGTCGCGCTGGCCCTGTCGCTTGGCGCGGCCGTGGCGCTGGGCCTGTCGCGCTTTTCCTATGGCCTGCTGTTGCCACCGATGCGCGACGACCTGGGCTGGTCGTATCTGCTGGCCGGCGCCATGAACACCGGCAATGCACTCGGGTATTTCCTCGGCGCGCTGGCCACGCCTGCGCTGCTGCGCCGCGTGGGCACATGGCGCATGCTCATCGTCGGCAGCGTGCTGGCCAGCGCCTTCATGCTGATGTCCGGTTTTGTGGCCGACACCACCGCCCTGTTACTGCAGCGCGTGTGCGCCGGCGTGGCCAGCGCCTTTGTGTTTATTGCCGGCGGGGTGCTCGCTGCCAGGCTCGGCTCGCTACAGGGCGAACGGGCCGGCTTTATCATCGGCCTGTATTACGGCGGTACGGGCTTTGGCATCGCGCTCTCGGCGCTGCTGGTACCGGCCGCGCTGTCGTCCGCCCGGCAATATGGCGCATCGCATGGCTGGCAATGGGCCTGGTTGGCGCTGGGCGCCGCCTGTTTGCTGGCCAGCGCGCTGATGGCCGTGCCGGCAAGAAGCATCGGCGAGGCGCGCCTGACGCAGGGCCAGGCGCAACGCTTTGCCAGCAACGATTTTGCGTACGCCCTGGGCGCTTATTTCATGTTTGGCGCCGGCTATATCGGCTATATGACTTTTGTCGTCGCCCTGCTCAGGCAGCAGGGCATGGCGCCGGCGCTGATCACCGTGTTCTATACCCTGCTGGGCCTGGCCGTGGTGGCGTCTTCCCGTATCTGGGCCGGCATGCTGGACCGCTACAAGGGCGGCCAGTCGCTGGCCATCCTGAATGCGCTGCTGGGCGCGGCAACACTGATACCGGCACTGACCAGCGCCGCGCCATTCATCTTCCTGTCGGGACTGGTATTCGGCGCCGTGTTCCTGTCGGTGGTAGCGTCCACCACGGCGCTGGTACGGCACAACCTGCCGCCCGCTTCATGGTCGACCGGCATCAGCGCTTTTACCGCTGTATTCGCGCTCGGCCAGGTGGCAGGCCCGGTGCTGGTCGGCTGGATCGCCGACGGCCCGGCGGGCCTGGAACACGGCCTGCTTGCTTCAAGCATGGTGCTGTTCGTCGGCGCGGTGCTGGCGTCGCGGCAAAAGGCGATTACGGCTGTACTGTAAGCAAGGTCTTACAGTATTACAAGAGTACGGCTGACCACAGGGACCACGGGCAACACCGATAATCCAATCCAGGCAGTGCACCGCGATGGTGCGTGCCAGCCCCCTTCACGGATTGGAGCAAGCATGCAGCAGAACCCTTCCCGACATGTTCCCATCGTGCTTGCGCATGGCGGCGCTGGTGCGCGTGCGCAAGACCGCGACGGCTGCGTGGCGGCGGCGCAGGCAGGCCTGGACTGCCTGGTCGATGCCGGCGATACGCTGCAGGCGGCCGTGCGGGCCGTCACGGTGCTCGAAGACGATCCGCGCTTCAATGCCGGCACCGGTTCGGCACTGCGCATGGATGGCGCGACCATTGAAATGGATGCCGCCGTGATGGACAGCCTGGGCCAGCTGGGCGCGGTTGCCGGCGTACGCCGGGTGCGCCACCCGGTGCAGCTGGCCGCGCTTGTTACGCGCACGCCGCACTGGCTGCTGTGCGGCGAAGGCGCGCTGCGCTTTGCCCGTACGCAAGGCATGGAAGACCATGATCCGACTACCGTGCAGGCCACCATCAAACATCGGGAACTGCTGGCCCGGCTACAGCGCGGCAAGCAGTTGCAGCACGGCGTGGACAATGCCGGCTTTACCGACTACTGGAATTTTGCGGCGCCGCCAGCGATCACGCCCGGCGCGCCCTGCGACACGGTGGGCGCCGTGGTGCGCGACGGCGCCGGCAATTTTGCCGTTGCCGCCTCGACCGGCGGCTGCTCCCCGGCGCTGCTGGGCCGCGTGGGCGACACGCCGATTATCGGCGCCGGCTTCTATGCGGGAATGGCGGGCGCCGTCGCCGTGACAGGCATCGGCGAACAGATCGTGCGCCACCTGCTGGCGTTTCGCGTGCACCAATGGCTGGCCGAGGGCATGCCTCTCGACAGCGCCTTGCAGCGCGCGCTGGCCCTGTTCGACCCTGCCATCGACGTGGGCCTGATTGCCGTCAGCGCGCACGACAGCGGCGCCCGCAGCAACCGCGACATGCCGTCCGCCATGGCGCAAGGCACTCCCTGAACTGATCTATACCGACCAAGCGACTCATCATGCATATCATCGAACAACGCCTGCTGCGCGGGCCCAATCTGTACGGCCAGGCTCCCTGCCTGATGGCGCTGATCGACCTGGCGCCGCTGGACACGCAAACCTGCAATCTGGCGCAACTGTACCAGCAGCTCGAAGTCATGCTGCCGGCACTGCGCGAAGGCGCCGGTGCGCCGGTCTCGTGGGGCCAGTTACTTGAACGGCTGCTGCATGCGCTGCAGCGGCTGGCCGATGGCGGGCCGCAGGAAGTCGATGGCGTGCGGTCCAGCCACGCTGGCCAGGCCGCCGGCGAACCGACGCGCTTTCGACTGGTGTGCCCGTACCGGATCGAGCAGGTCGCCACGGCGGCGCTGGCGCTGGCGGTGCGCCTGGTCGATGCACTGGCGCAGGGGCAGGCATTCGAACTCGACGCGCCGCTGGCCGCCTTGCGCGAATTGGCGCAGCAACGTGCCATGGGCACCAGCACGGCGGCGGTGATCACGGCGGCGCGCAGGCGCGGCATCCCCACGCAGCGCCTGTCCGAAGAATCGAACCTGTTCCAGCTGGGCTGGGGCAGCCGGCAAAAGCGCCTGCAGGCCACCATCACCGGCGACGCTGGCACGCTGGCCGTGCGCATCGCCAGCGACAAGCAATTGACCAAGTCGCTGCTGGCCGAAGCGGGCGTGCCGGTGCCGCGCGGCGGCACCGTGACCTCGCTGGCACAGGCGCAAAGCCTGGCGGCCAGCCTGGGCGTGGGACAAGGCAAAGTGGTCACCGTCAAGCCGCTCGACGCCAATCACGGCAAGGGCGTGACCACCCGCTGCACCACGGCCGAAGAAGTCAGCACCGCGTTCGAGCTGGCGCGCCGCCACAGCCGCAATGTGATCGTCGAGCGCTTCCTGCAGGGCCGCGACTACCGCGTGCTGGTCACCGGCAACAAGGTCGCCGCAGCCGCCTGGCGCCGTCCGCCCCAGGTTACCGGCGACGGCGTGCACACCATCGCCGAACTGGTGGCGCAGGAAAACCGCAATCCGGCGCGCGGCGAGGGCCATACGAATATTCTCACGCGTATCGCCCTGGACGACAGCGCGCTGGCGATCCTGCGCGAACAGGGCCATGCGCCCGACAGCATCGTGCCCGCCGGTACTGTCGTCACCTTGCGCGGCAACGCCAACCTGTCGAGCGGCGGCACGGCCGAAGACGTGACCGATCTGCTGCCGGCCGAGACGCGTTCGCTGTGCGTGCGCGCCGCGCGCAAGGTGGGGCTGGACGTGGCCGGCATCGACGTCATTTGCAACGATATCGCGCTGCCGCTGCGCGAACAGGGCGGTGGCGTGATCGAGGTCAACGCCGCGCCCGGCATCCGCATGCACCAGTACCCCAGTTCGGGCCAGCCGCGCGACGCCGGCGGCGCCATCGTCGAAGCCATGTACGGCGATGGCGACGGCCGCATTCCCGTCATCGCCGTGACCGGCACCAACGGCAAGACCACCACCTGCCTGATGCTGGCGCATGCGGCCCGCCTGGCCGGCCATGGCACCGGCGTGACCACCACCGAGGGCGTATTCATCAATGGAGAGTGCATCGTCAAGGGCGACTGCGCCGGCTACTGGTCGGCGCGCAGCGTGCTGACGGCGCCCGAAGTCGACTTCGCGGTGCTGGAAACGGCGCGCGGCGGCATCCTGAAACGCGGCCTGGCATTCGACCGTTGCGACGTTGGCGTGGTGCTGAACGTAGCGGCCGACCACCTGGGCCTGGACGGCATCGACACCGTGCAGGAGCTGGCCCAGGTCAAGGCCGTGGTGGCGCGCAGCGCCGCGCGCGCCGTGGTGCTCAATGCCGAAGACATCCATTGCAGCGCGATGGCGCCCACCCTGGCGCCTGAAGTGGAGCGGCTGTATTTTTCGCTCGACCCCGAGCATCCGGTACTGCTGCGCCACCTTGAGCGCGGCGGGCGCGGCGCCTATCTGCAGGACGGCCAGGTAGTCATTGCGGACGGCGCGCGCCGGCACGCACTGCTGGCGGCGGCCGACATGCCGGCCTCGCTGGGCGGCCACGCGCGCTACAACATCGCCAACGCGCTGGCGTGCGCAGCCGCCCTGCTGGCGAGCGGCTTCGCACTGGCGCAGATTGCCGCCGGCCTGTCGGGCTTTGTGTCGGACAACCACAGCAACCCGCTGCGTTCGAACCTGTTCCGCCTGCGCGACGACATCACCCTGATCGTCGACTATGCCCATAACAGCGCCGCCTACACGGCGCTGGGCCAGATGGCGCGGTCGATGGCCTGCCATGGCCGCCGGCTGCTCGGCGTGATCACGGCGCCCGGCGACCGCCGCGACGCCGACCTGCACGCCATGGGCGCCGCCTGCGCCCTGCACTTCGACGAACTGCTGGTGTACGAGTCGGCGCGCCGTGGCCGTGAAGCGGGCGACACGGGCCGCCTGATCACCGCCGGCATCGCGCAGGCCAGCGTCAACGGACGCTGCCAGCAATGGCAGCAGATCGACGCCGTGCGCGCAGCGCTCGAGCAGGCGCTCGCGCGCTGCCAGCCTGGCGATGTGCTGGTGTATTCATGCCCGTCTTCGCTGTCAGACCTGGTCGACGCCGTGCGCCTGACGGACCCGGACGGCGCGCAGCGCATCGCCGATGAAATCGACGGGCGCGCGGCAAGCCATTGCGCACCCACCCTGAACCCTGCCGAAAGAGCGCCTTGACTACACCACCAGACTACGCACAGCCCCGCCCCGCCCTGCTCGAACTGGGCGCCGCGCTCAGCCAGGCCGGCTACGCCTTCGTCACCATTTCGACGCCCAGCCACCGCCGCGTCAATGGCCGCCCCGGCAACGAGCTGGCCACCGACCTGCGCGGCGTATTCGGCTGGAGCCGGCCGTTCGGCGAAGAGGTGCTTGCGCCGCGCATGCTGGAGGCCATGCGCGAGGCCGGTATCCTGCGCCAGCACGAGGGTCACTGGAAAAGCACGCTGCGCGCCTCGACGCTGGGCGGGCGCCTGTATTTTCATTCGGCGTTTCCCACGCGCGAGACCGATGCCGTGTTCTTCGGCCCCGACACCTACCGCTACGTTAGAGTGCTTGACGATTTCCTGCATGTGTCCCGGGCCAGCCTGCCGCCAGCCATGCGCGCAGTCGATATCGGCTGCGGTGCCGGTCCCGGCGCGGTCACCATCGCCGCAGCGCTGCCGCAGGCCGAAGTCTGGGCGGTCGACATCAACCCGCGCGCGCTGGAACTGACAGCGGTCAATGCCAGGCTGGCGGGCGCCGGCAACGTGCGTGTCGCCTACAGCAACCTGCTGGACGGCGTGGCGGGCCAGTTCGACCTGATCGTCTCGAATCCGCCGTTCATGCTCGACGCCGGCGAGCGCACCTACTGCCATGGCGGCGGCATGCTGGGCGAAGGCCTGTCGCTCGATATCGTCGCCTGCGCGCTGGCGCGCCTGGCGCCTGGCGGCACCTTGCTGCTGTACACCTGCGTGGCGATCATCGACGGCGCCGATCCCTTCCGCGAACGCGTCAAGGCCATGCTTGATGCCGGCCGTTTCGACTGGCGCTACCGCGAAATCGATCCGGACGTGTTCGGCGGCGAACTGGGCGACCCGGCGCACCGGCACACGGACCGCATCGCCGCCATCGTCCTGAGTGCAACCCTGACCGATAAGGAGCATCCATGCGCCAAAAATTGAGCAGCAGCGGGCAAGCCAAGGGCCACCTGATGATCATCGGCGGCCATGAAGACCGCAAGCACGACATGACCATCCTGCGCCGTTTCATCGACCTCAGTGGCGGCAAGGACGCCAGGATCATTGTCATCTCGGCCGCCAGCGGCGTGCCCGATGACATGTGGAGCCTGTACGACGAGGCGTTTGGCGCGCTGGGCGCCGACAACCGCCACCACCTCGTCATGACGTCGCGCGAAGACGCCAACAATGGCGCCATCATCGCGCAACTGGAGGGTGCGGGCGGCATCTTCATGACCGGCGGCGACCAGAAACGCCTGCTGGCCAATATCGGCGGCACGGTGTTTGACCGCGCCCTGCATCACGCCTTCAAGGTCAATGGCGCCTGCATCGCCGGCACCAGCGCCGGCGCCTCCGCCATGTCTGGCCATATGCTGGCCAGCGGCGCGGCCGGCGCCCAGCCTGAAAAAGGCGCGGTCCACCTCGCCGCCGGCCTTGGACTGGTGCAGGGCGTGGTGATCGACCAGCACTTTTCCGAGCGCCAGCGGCTCGGACGCCTGCTGACGGTGGTGGCGCAAAACCCCTACCTGCAGGGCGTCGGCATTGATGAAGACACGGCGCTGATCGTCGAACGCGACATCGGCATCGAAGTCATCGGCCAGGGCGCCGTGACGATAGTCGACGGGCGCATCATGCATTCGGGCATGGCCGACACCGAGCGCGGCGCCTGCCCCGAGCTGATCGACGTGCGCCTGCACCTGCTGCCTCCCGGCAGCCATTACCTCACGCCCAACGGCGACGGGAATGCAGGCAGCAGCGCGCCCGCGCCCCTGCACGACCTGTTGCGCGCACTGACCAGGACTGTCGCCAGCCATGAAGATCATTGAACAGCACTATCTGCGCGGCCCCAATCTGTACGGCCAGGCGCCGTGCTTGCTGACCGTGCTGGACCTGGAAAGCTGGCGCGGGGCGGCCCCGGACGGTCTTGCCGACCGCCTGCTGGCGCTGCTGCCGGCGTTGCGCCGGCAGCTGGCGCACGATACAGGCCCGGCCGAACTGGTGGCGCGCACGGCGATGGTGCTGCAAAAACTGGCCGGCGGCACCACGCGCTTGTGCCAGGTCAGCCAGGTGCACGCCAGAGCGGGCGTGTATCGCATCGCCTGTGGCTACGATGTGGAGCGCGTCGCGGCGGCGGCTTTCAATGGCGCCATGGCGCTGGCCGATGCGCTGGCAGCGCGGCGTGCATTCGATCTCGATGGCTTGCTGGCGCAGTTGCGCGCGCTGGCGCGGCGCGCAGCCGGCAGTGCCAGCACGACCGCCGTGCTGGCGGCGGCGCAGCAGCGCGGCATTCCTGTCATGCAGCCGGCGAAACGCGGCCAGCCAATCTTGCTGGGCTGGGGCTGCAAGCAGCGCGCCCTGCCCCAGCCGGTGCCGGCAGGCGATGTGCTCAACGACATGTTCGGCAACGATGACGGGCGCATTCCGCTGATCGCCATCACTGGCACCAATGGCAAGACCACCACCACGCGCCTGGTCGCCCATGCCGCCGGCATCAGCGGCCTGGCCACCGGCATGACCACCACCGAGGGCGTGTACGTCAACGGCGTGCGCATCCGGCAAGGCGACTGCACCGGCTACCATTCGGCGCGCGCCCTGTTCGCTTCGCCCGAGGTTCAATTCGCGGTGCTGGAAACGGCGCGCGGCGGCATCCTCAAGCGCGGCCTGGCGTTTGACCGCTGCGACGTCGGCGTGGTGCTCAATGTTACGGCCGACCACCTGGGCCTGGAAGGCGTGGACACCTTGCAGGACCTGGCCCGCGTCAAGCAGGTGGTGGCGGATGCGGCCCGCATCGTGGTGCTCAATGCGGACGACGCCATGTGCGTGGCGATGGCGCCGCGCTTGCGCCAAGCGCGCGAGCTGCTGTATTTTTCGCTCGACGCGCAAAATCCGGTGCTGCTGCAGCACCTGGCCGCAGGCGGGCGCGCAGCCTTCCTGCAAGATCACATGTTGATGCTGGCCGACGGCGAGCGCCAGGTGGGCCTGCTCGACGCGCGCGACGCGCCCGTCACGATGCAGGGCCTGGCCCGCCACAATATTGCCAATGCGCTGGCCGCCGCCGCCGCGCTGGCCGCCGCCGGCCTTGCGACGCCCGACATCGCGCAAGGCCTGGCCAGTTTCGTCTCCGACGCGCGCTGCAACCCCTTGCGCGGCAATGTCTTCGATATCGACGGCGTGCGCGTGATGGTCGATTATGCGCACAATGTGGCGGCCTATGCGGCGCTGGCCGAAATGGCGCGTTCGATGTCGGGCGGACGCCTGGTCGGCGTGGCTTCGGCCCCGGGCGACCGCCGCGAGTGCGACCTGCAGCAGATCGGCAAAGTGTGCGCCGACGGTTTTGACGACCTGGTGGTCTACGAATCGGAAAACCGTGGCCGGCCTTACGGCGACGTGGCCCGCCTGCTGGCCATGGGGGCGCGCCAGGCCGGCAAGCATGCCTCGCGGCTGTATTGCAAGATCGACGTGCGTCATGCGCTGCGCTTCGGCCTGCAACTGTGCCGTCCGGGCGACATGCTGGTATTCGGCTGCGGCTCCTCGATCGACGAACTGCTCGACGCGATACGCCTCGACCATCCCGCCGTGGCCGCGCGCATCGAGGCCGAAATCGCGCCGCTGCAACAGGCGGCGTAGCCGGCAGCGCTGGTGGCAAGGCGTTGAAATCGGCACCACGCTGCCCGCCTTGGTCCACCTGCCTGGTGGTTTCTGGCCACTTCCTGCTGAAAAACACCGTCAAAACCCGCTAAAAAGCATGGCACGCATCGTGCTGATAAGGAGGATATTCTCATTATCAGGAACCGCCCGCCATGCCATCTCCTTCGTCGCGCAATTTTGTTTTTCTTCCACTGCTGACCGCTTTCCTGGCGCCTGCCCAGGCCCAGGACGGCGGCGCGTCCGGCGCCGAAGCGCTGGCCGGCGCAGCGGGGGCCGCTGGCAACGTGGTGGTAATCGGCACGCGCCGCGCCAATACCACGGAGCTGAGCAGCCCGGCGCCGGTCGACGTGTATTCAACGCGGCAACTGGCCGAAACCGGCGCCGTCAATCTGAACCAGGCACTGCAGGCGCTGGCGCCGTCGTTTCAATACAATGTGACGGCCGGCTCGGATGGCGTGGCCACCGTGCGCCCGGCCGCCCTGCGTGGCCTGGCGCCATCGCAGACGCTGGTGCTGATCAACGGCAAGCGGGCGCACTTGTCGGCTTTCGTCAACAACAAGAATGGCCTGGGCCGTGGCGCGCAAGCGTTCGACCTGGCCAAGATACCGCTGGGCGCCATCGAACGGGTGGAGATCCTGCGCGATGGCGCGGCCGCCCAATATGGCTCGGACGCGATTGCCGGCGTGATCAATATCGTCTTGAAAAGCCAGGATGCGGGCGGCGCTGCGGCGATACAGGTGGGCAAATTTGCCGAAGGCGACGGCTTTTCCAAGAGCGCCAGCGGCTCGGCCGGCTTTGCCCTGCCCGGCGACGGCTTTTTGACGGTGGCCGGCGAAGCCATCAATACCCAGCGCACCACGCTGCGCGAAGGGGCCGACTCACGCCAGTTCTACTTTGCCAGCGACCCGCGCGAAACCTCGGGCACGGCGCAGCGCGAGTGGCTGGTGGGTTCGCCCGCGCTGGAAGAATACAACGGCGTATTGAATGCCGAATGGGCCTGGCGCCGGAATTGCGCGCCTATGTGTTCGGCAACGTGGGGCACCGCCTGGGCCGCTCGCAAGGCCTGTTCCGCCGTCCCAACGACAACGGCACGGTGCGCTCGCTGTTCCCTGATGGTTTTTTACCGTTATTGAACACCACTTCGAACGACGCTGCACTGAATGCCGGTCTGCGCTACGGCAATGACAAGACGGGCCAGTTCGACCTGGGCGTCAATCATGGCGGCAACCGCATCAAGTTCGACGTGCCCGACTCGATCAACGCCAGCCTGGGCGCGGCCAGCCCGCGCAGCTTTTACGCGGGCGGCATGAAAAACACGCAGACCAATCTCACGCTCGACTATGTGCGCAACGCCGCCGTCGGCTTTTCGACCGAACCGCTGGTGGTATCGGCCGGCGCGGCGTACCGCCATGAAAAATTCTCGATCGACGCCGGCGACGAAGCGTCGTGGATCGCCGGCACGGTGCCGATACTCGACGGCCCCAGCGCGGGCGCGCGCGCACCGGCCGGCGCCCAGGGCTTTCCCGGCTACCGCCCCGACGACGCCGGCACGCTCACGCGCAGCGTGCAAGGCGTATATGCGGGCCTGGAAAACCAGCTGACCGATAAATTCCAGTGGGGCGCCACCGCCCGCGCCGAGCATTATTCGGACTTCGGCAACACCTGGAACGGCAAGCTGTCGCTGCGCTACGACTTCACGCCCAAGGTCGCCCTGCGGGCAACGGCCAGCAATGGCTACCGCTCGCCGTCGCTGGGCCAGGCCAATCTGTCGTCGACGCAAACCACCTTCCGTGCCGGCGAACCTTTCGACGTGCGCAATTTCCCGGTCGACCACCCGGCCGCGCGGGCCTCGGGCGCGACCGCGCTGAAGCCGGAAAAATCGGTCAATTTTTCCACCGGCCTGGTGTTCCAGCCGGCGCGCAACACTTCGCTGACCATCGACGCCTACCAGATCGCCATCCGCGACCGAATCACACTGTCCGAAACCCTCAGTGGCCCGCTGGTCGAGCGGCTGCTGCGTGACGCGGGCTTTGCCGGCGTGAGCGGCGCCTCCTTTTTCGTCAACGCGCTCGATACCCGCACGCGCGGGGTGGACGTGGTGGGCAGCCACCGCCTGGCGTTGAAAGGCTACGGCAACCTGGATCTGGGCCTGGGCTACAACTATGGCGTGACGAAAATTACGGACGTGAAGGACAACTCGGGTCAGCTGGCCGGCAGCGGCCTGGCGCTGGTGGGCCGTACCACGCGCGGCAATATCGAATCGTACTCGCCACGCTCGACCCTGCGCCTGACGGGCCGCTATGCCGTCGGCGACTGGACGGTCGGAGTGACCGAAGCGCGTTACGGCAAGTTCACGGTGGTCGACACCGGCAACAATCCCGCGCTGGACCAGGTATTCGGCGCGCAATGGGTCACCGACCTGACGCTGGCCTACAAGCTGGGCCGCAATACCAGCATCACCCTGGGTGCCAACAACCTGTTCGATTCCTATCCGGACAAGACGCGCCCGGAACTGCGCCTGGCAGGCGGGCGCTATGTCTACCCGTCCAGCCAGGCCCCGGTCGGCGCCTTCGGCACCTATTACTCGCTGCGCCTGGCCACCGCGTTCTGATCTTCACGTAGAGGAGTTTCGACATGCAATCACCACTTGCCATTGCCATCGCTGTTTCCTTGCTGCTTGCCGCTGCGTCGGTACGCGCCGATACGGCGCTGGAAAAAATCAGGGACCGGGGCCAGCTGTCGGTCTGCTACGGCGGCTTCGAGTCGCCCGGCTTCGCCTATCTGGACCAGGCCGGCAAACCGGCCGGCCTGACCTGGGACCTGATCGTCGACCTGCACCAGCGCGTCGGCGCGGCCGTCGGCAAGCCCTTGAAACTGAATCTGGTGCGCATCACGCCGGTCAATCGCATCATCTTCGTCAAGCAGGGACGCTGCGACTTCATGGTGACGTCCCTGCTCGACACGCCCGAGCGCCGCCGCGAAATCGATTTTGCCTCGCCCGGTTTCTACAGCGCGGCCGCCGCCGTGTTCGCCCTGAAAACCACGCGCATCGAAAGCTGGGCCGACCTGCAGGGCAAGACGGTCTGCGCGCCGGCCGCCTCGGTGTGGGTGCGCCCGTACGAGGCCAAGGGCCTGAAGATCGCCGCCTTCCCCGGCTTTGCCGAAGTGCACAAGGCGGTGGCCGACGGGCGCTGCGTGGCATCCATAGGCGACGATACCGGCTACGCCAAGATCAAGGAAGACAACCATAGCTGGAGCGGCTTCGAGCTCAAGCTGATCGGCGACGAGCGCCTGCCCTGGGGCGTGGCGCTGAAAAAGAACGAGCCCGAACTCAAGCAGCTGCTGGGCAGCATCGTCGAACGCTGGCACCGCGAGCGCTTTATCATCGGCCTAGAACACAAGTACCAGCTGCCGCCGAATGTATGGGCGCAGCAGATGGCCGAGCGCTACGCGGTAAAGGTCAGCGCACGATGAGCGCAGCGTTTTTTCCTGAAGGCGGGGCCGCCAGGGAATGGCTGATCGAACATGGCCTGAACCTGACCATTCTGTGGGACCCGGCCGACGGTCGGCGCTTCGTGCTCGGCCTTGGCCTGACCCTGGCGCTGGCGGTGCTGGCCGTGGCGCTGTCTCTGGCCATCGGCGTGGCCGGTGCGGCGGTAAAAGGCTCCCGCTTTGCCGCCGGCCAGAAAGCCATCAACGCCTATGTCGAGGTGTTCCGCAATACGCCGCTGCTGGCGCAAATGTATTTCTTCTTTTTCGGCGTCGGCTCCTTGCTGCCGATGGTGGTCAACGAGCATGGCGAACAGGTACGCCTGCTGGGCAGCTTCGGCTGGGCCGTGATCGTGCTGGGCCTGCATTCGGGCGCCTTCCAGATCGAGGCGCTGCGCGGCAGCATCGATGCCGTGCCGCGCGCCACGGTGGAAGCGGCCGAAGCGCTGGGCCTGAGCCGGCTGCAGATCTTCCGCCAGGTGGTGGCTCCCCTGGCCTTGCGCCACAGCTTGCCGGCGCTGTCGAACAGCATCGCCCAGACCATCAAGGCCACCTCGGTGGCCTTTGCGATCGCGGTGCCCGAGCTGACCTATGCCTGCAACCGCATCTGGTCCGACAGCTTCAATGTGCCGGTGATGATACAGATCCTGCTGGTCACCTATCTGCTGCTGATCGGCGCGGTGTCGGCCGGCATGCGCGCCATCGAGCGCCGGCTGCAGCTGCCGGGAAGCGTGGCCGCATGAGCGCCGGTCTGTGGAGCTGGGCACGCTGGCCGGCGCTGCTGGCGCTGGCCGCCTGGATGTATGGCCACTACCGCGAACCGATCGGCTACCTGCTCGCCTGGACGCCGGGCCTGTTGGCCAGCTTCGTCCTGAATATCGTCATGGGCCTGGTGGCGATTGCCTTTGCCACCGCAGGCGGCACCGTGCTGGGCGTGGTGCAATGCTCGCCGCACCGCCGCCGCGCGGCCGTGGCGCGCCAGGTTACGCTGGTGCTGCGCAATGCGCCGTGGCTGGTGGCGGTGTTTTACCTGATGTACCTGGTGCCGTATGAAATCAAGGTCTTCGGCCAATACGTGTTCCTGCCCGACTGGCTGAAGGCGGCCATCGGCATCGGCGTGCCCGCCTCGGGCTATATGTCCGAGATCGTGCGCGGCGGCATCCGTTCGATCCCGCTGCAGCAATGGGAGGCGGCCACCGCGCTGGGCCTGGACCGCCGGCAGATACTGCGCAAGGTGGTGCTGCCGCAGGCGCTGCGCAGCATGACGCCACCCTGGATGAGCTTGTACTGCATCGTGACCTTGTCGACCTCGCTGGCCAATATCCTCGGCGTGGAAGAGCTGATGACGTCGGTCGGCCTGCGCCTGGCCGGCGAAACCCGGCCCGACCTGCTGCTGCCGGCGCACGCCTATACCTTTATCGTGTTCTTTGTCTATATCTATCCGATTTCGCGCCTGTCGCGGCGGCTTGAAAAAAAATGGAGTGTGAAAGAATGAGCCACCCACCCACCGGTGAGCACCAGATCGTGATCCGCGACCTGGTCAAGTCCTACGGCAGCCACATCGTGCTGAACGGCGTGTCGCTCGACGTGCGCCAGTCCGAGATCGCCTGCCTGATCGGCCCTTCCGGCTCCGGCAAATCGACCCTGCTGCGCACCATCAACGCGCTGGCCGGCGTCGACAGCGGCACCATCGATGTGTGCGGCATCCGCGTGACGGACGCCGCGCCGGACCTGCTGAAACTGCGCCGCCAGGTCGGCATGATCTTCCAGAGCTATAACCTGTTCCCGCATTTGTCGGTGCTCGACAACATCACCCTGGCGCCCTTGACGGTGCTGAAGGAGGAACGGGGACCGGCCGAAGAGCGCGCCCGCGCCCTGCTGTCCAAGGTCAAGCTGACCGGCAAGGAGCACGCCTATCCGGGCCAGCTGTCCGGCGGCCAGCAGCAGCGCGTGGCGATTGCCCGCAGCCTGGCGATGCAGCCGCGCGTGATGATGTTCGACGAGGTGACGGCCGCGCTGGACCCGGAAACCGTCAAGGAGGTGCTCACCACCATCCGCGACGTCGCCGCCAGCGGCGTCACTTGCCTGATCGTCACGCATGAAATGCGCTTCGCGCGCGAAATCGCCGACGTCGTCCACTTCACGGACGGCGGACGCATCGTTGAATCGGGCACGCCCGAGCATATTTTTACCGCGCCGCGCGACAACCGCACGCGCGCATTTCTGGAAAGGGTTTTGTAATGAGCAGTGACAAGCACGAAGGCGGCGCCAGCCGCGACCATAGTTTCGCCACCCGCCTGGGCCATGTGGGGCGCGACCCGGCCGCGCATGGCGGCACCGTCAACACGCCGATCTACCGCGCTTCGACCTTTATCTGGCCCGACACGGCCAGCCAGGAGGCGCAGCGCCAGCTGGCGCAAGATCCGTCCTATCGCGGCATCATGTACGGCCGCCTGGGCAACCCCACCACGGTGGCCTTCGAAGACGCGGTGGCCGAGCTGGAAGGCGGTTTTCGCGGGCTGATCATGCCCTCTGGCCTGGCCGCGATTGTCGGCGCGGTGCTGGCCGTGGCAAAATCGGGCGACCATATCCTGGTGACCGACAATGTCTACCCCAGCGCGCGCAATGTGTTCCTCAATGTGCTGACGCGCTATGGCATTGAAACGAGCTTTTTCGATCCTCTGGATGTCGACAGCCTGCCGCCGCAGATCCGCAAGAACACGCGCCTGGTCTACCTGGAAGCGCCGGGCTCGGACACCTTCGAAGTGCAGGACGTGCCGCGCATCGCCGACGTGGCCCATGCCCATGGCGCGCTGGTGCTGTTCGATAACACCTGGGCCACGCCCTATTTCTTCAAGCCGTTCGAGCACGGCGTCGATATCTCGCTGCACGCTGCCACCAAATACCTGGTCGGCCATTCGGACGCCATGCTGGGCCTGATCGTCACGCGCAAGGAGATCTACAGCGACGTGCGTTCCACCGTGCGTGGCCTCGGTTATATCGCCGGCCCCGACGACGCCTACCTGGCGCTACGGGGACTGCGCACCCTGGGCGTGCGGCTGGACCGCCACGAGCGCTCGGCGATCGAGGTGGCACAATGGCTGTCGCGCCACAAGGCAGTGCTGAATGTGCGCCATCCGGCCTTCGAACACCATCCGGGCCACGCCGTGTGGAAGCGCGATTTTTCAGGATCGTCCGGCCTGTTTTCATTCGAATTACCGGCCACTGCGCCGCAGGTGCTCAATACCTTCCTGGATCAGTTGCAGCTGTTCGCCATGGGCGCGAGCTGGGGCGGCTATGAAAGCCTGGTCAAGCTGCCGCACGCGACGCGCACGTTCCAGCCGCTCGATCCGAAAAGGCAGATCATCCGCCTGCATGTGGGGCTCGAATCGGTGGGCGACCTGATCGCCGACCTCGATCATGCGCTGGGAGCATTTACCCATGCCCGCGCGCGACAGTAAGGCCGCCTTGCGCTCAGGAGGTGCAGACCTCGCCTGCTTCCTGTTCGCCGCCGGAAAAATGGTGGCGCTTGAGCAGGGTGCGCAGCACATTGCGCGAAATGCCCAGCAGGCGCGCCGTCTGCGTCTGGTTGTTGTTCGCGATCGCCAGCGCGGCGCCCGTCACGGCCGCCTCGATCTGGTCGAAGGCGGCGTCTTCGCCGGCGTCGAGCAGCGCTTCGAGGATGGTGCGCAACTGCTGCTGCAGGCCAGCTTGGGCCGGCTCTGCCACTTCCGGTACCGGTACAGGTATCGGAGTTTCCGGCTCGCGCAGCGGCAAGGGATGGACCTGCGCCAGCGCGCGCGTGGCGGCCGGCTGGCGGCCCAGGCGCAAGTCTTCGGCGCGCAGCACGCCATCGCGGCAGACGATCATCGCATAGTGAATCGTGTTTTCCAGTTCGCGGATATTGCCGGGCCAGCCGTAGTCGAGCAGCACCTGGCGCGCCGCGTTGTCGATGGTGACATCGCTGATCTTCAGGCGCTCGCCATAGTATTTGACGAAGTGCTGCGCCAGCGGCACGATATCGCCCTGACGCGCATACAGCGGCGGCAGTTCCAACGTGGCCACGCCCAGCCGGTAATACAGGTCGGCCCGGAAGCGCCCGGCCTGCACTGCGTCGTACAGGTCGATATTGGTGGCCGCGACCAGGCGCACGTCGAGCGGCGTGGTGCGGCGCGAGCCCAGGCGCACGATCTGCCGCTCCTGGATCACGCGCAGCAGCTTGACCTGCATCGACAGCGGCAAGTCGCCGATTTCGTCGAGGAACAGGGTGCCGCCATTGGCCGCCTCGAACCAGCCCTGGCGCGCCTGGGTGGCGCCGGTAAATGCCCCCGCTTCGTGGCCGAACAGCTCGGCGTCGATCAGGGTTTCGCTGAAGGCGCCGCAATTGACGGCGATAAACGGGCCGCTGCGCTTGCTGTGTGTGTGCAGATAGCGCGCCAGCAATTCCTTGCCGGTGCCGGTTTCGCCGATGATCAGGGCGGTGGCGTCGGTCGGTGCAATATGATTGGCCAGTGCCAGCAGCGCTTCCGAACGGGGATCATTGAACACCAGCGCCTTGGCTCTGATCGACAGCGCGGCGCCACTCGAGGTGGGCAGGGTCAGCAGGACACTCACGATAAGCAGCTTTCAATAAAAGTGGAAAGAAACGGCACCTTTGCGCTAAAGTGTGAAAATACTTGCTAAAGCGCGATGTCTACCTGTTACATTGTAACGATAGCATGATGAGCCCATTGAACTTAACGAAGAATTTGGCATGACCTTATGCTAAAGCGAACTATGAACGAATCCACGGCCACACTGCAGCTCGATATCATTGACGACTTCACCTTGCGCCTGAAAGCCCTGGTCGCCCGCGCCGGTTCGGTCAGCGCGCTGGCCAAAAAGGCCGGCATTTCGCATAGCGGCCTGCTGCGCTACCTGGGCGGCGGCGACCCGTCGCGCAAGGTGCTCGTCGCGCTGGCGCAGGCGGCCAATGTCGACCTGGCATGGCTGGCCATGGGCCAGGGCGAAATGACCTCCGGCATGCCCAAGCAAAGCCTGACCCTGCTGCCGCTGTACGAGGGGCAGGCGGCCAACGACCACGCGCCGCCACGGCTGGACCCGACCACCCTGACGGAACTGGCTTTCTG
Organism: Janthinobacterium sp. 1L-D-8-B-C4; assembly: GCF_057291295.1. Classification (NCBI taxonomy): domain Bacteria; kingdom Pseudomonadati; phylum Pseudomonadota; class Betaproteobacteria; order Burkholderiales; family Oxalobacteraceae; genus Janthinobacterium; species Janthinobacterium sp. 1L-D-8-B-C4. Next base: position 540,839 of record NZ_JBXAVX010000002.1, on the reverse strand, counting down.
CCGCTTCTGGCTGCAGCGCAACGGCCTCGACGCCTCGCACCTGAAAGCGCTGATCATGCCCGGCGACTGCATGGCGCCGCATTTCCTGCCGGGCGACACCTTGCTGATCGATATCACCAGGAAGGACTTGGCCGATGGCCAGGTATTCCTGCTGGAAGACAGCGGCAACCTGCTGCTGCGTCGCATCCAGCTTGAAGTGGGCGGGCGCATCCGCCTGGTGCCCGACAATCCCGCCTATCGTTCCATCGACGTCGACCCGGCCAGCCTGGCGGTGGTGGGCGGCGTGGTGTGGAGCGCGCGGCTGGCGTAATCGGGCCGCCGCGGCGGTGATTTTTCACCGGCGGCGGTTCCATTTTCAGCAGGCCTGCCCTGCCCCACCCTGCCGCAGCTCGTGCAAAGCCGCATGAGTGCACGCTTTTCCTTCCCGTCGTCCACTGGCCCGGTCCTTGCTGTAACACCAGCACGACCATCCACCACGACAGGAAAACCATGAATGCACCCGCTGTAGTCTCCACCACCTTCCCGCTGCTGGCGCCGGCCGCCTGGCTGGCCGAACACCTGCACGATCCGGCCATTAGCGTGATCGCCATCCTCAGCCGCCAGCCGCAGGATGGCGGCCCCGGCGTGGCCATCGAAGGCGCATACGCCTTCCACTGGAAGGAACTGCTGTGGGACGAACGCCAGCGCCAGTTCGCCGGCGCCGACACCCTGCGCCGCCGCCTGCGCGCGGCCGGCGTGAACCCCGAACGGCAACTGGTGCTGTACGGCGACCATAGCCAGTTCGCTTTTTATGCGCGCTGGGTCTTGCTGCGTGCGGGGATCACCAATGTCAGCGTGCTGGACGGCGGCCTGCGCGCCTGGCTGGCCGGCGGCTTGCCCACCACCGCACTGGCCGCCGTGCACACGCCGCTGCCGCCGGCCGATGGCGACTTGCAGGCGCCGGCGCGCGCCAAGGACGATATACGCATCGGCCGCGACCAGCTGCTGCAACGGCTCGGCGACGACCATTTGCAGATCCTCGATATCCGCACGCCGGAAGAATACGCGGGCCTGCGCGTGGGGCCGGACGGCGGCAACCACGGCGCCGAACGGGGCGGCCATATCCCGGGCGCCGTGCTGCTGCCGTTTGCCGAGCTGCTCGATGAACACAGCCGTTTGCGCCCCGTCGACGAACTGCGCGCGCTGGTCGCTGCCAAGGGCATCGCCGCAGGGCGCGAGACGGCCGTGTACTGCCGCCTCAGCCACCGCTCTACCCTGGCGTTCTTTGTGCTGACCGAGCTGCTGGGTTTTTCCAACGTGCGCGTCTACGACGGCTCGTGGACGGAATGGGGCAGCCTGGTCGGTGCGCCGATCGAAGCCTGACACCCTTATCGCCCAAGGAAACCACCATGACAAACCTGAACCACAGCAGCGCATCGCTGCAAGCTTATTACACCATCTGCCCGGTGCTGGTCGCCTCGAATATCGCCGTCGAATTCGGCTGGCTCGACGAAGAATTCAAGCGCGTCGGCGCCAGCGCCACCTATCTGCGTTCGCTGGCCGGCAATGCCGGCTGGCTGCCCCATTACCGCCATTCATTGAACCCGCTGTTTCGCGATGGCGGCGCGATTCCCACCATCTGGGCCAGGGCCGACTTGACGCAGACCACCCTGATCGCCACCACGGCGACCCAGTCCGGCGGCCAGATCGTGGTGCGCGCCGATAGCGAGCTGTACCGTATTGAGGACCTGCGCGGCAAGCGCATCGGCTTGCCGCTCTCGGCCAATCCCGAGCGCATCGATTTTTCGCGCGCCGCTGCCCACTTCGGCCTGCACCAGGCGCTGAAGCTGGGCGGCTTGAACCTGGCCGAGGTGGAGATCGTCAGCATTGCGCAGGCACCCGACGCGCCGGTGCAGCCAGCGGCACGCCCCGCCGAGCTGTGGAGCCAGCTCAGGGCTGCGGGCCGCGAACATGGCGACCCGGAAGCGCAGGCCCTGCTCGATGGCCGCATCGACGCCATCCACAGCAGCCTGGCGCGCACGCGCAAGCTGGTCGACAGCGGCCAATTCAAGGTCATCGTCGACCTGTCGACCCTGCCCGACTGGACCTTGCAGATCGCCAACGGCCCCTACACCAACGCCGTCAACACCGATTTCGCAAAAGCCCATCCGGAAGTGGTGATCGCCTTTTTGCGCGCGTCGATACGGGCCGGGCGCTGGATCAACGCCCACCGCGCGGCGGCAGCCGAGATCTTCCCGAGGGTGACGTTTTTGCCGAATGCGCAGGTGGCCGCGCAGGCCATCGGCGAGCGCGACTTTATGCCGTCGCTGCCGGCGCAAAACCTGCAAGGGCTGGAGATCAAGAAAAATTTCCTGCTGGCCCAGGGTTATATCGAGCACGATTTTGAAGTGAGACAGTGGGCCGACGACAGCTATCTGCAGGAGGCGCTGCGTTCGCTGAAGGAATAAGGAGGAAAAGGCGGCGCCAGGCGCCGCCTCGTTTCACATCAAGCCGCGTAAAACTTCTTCTTGCCCGCTTGTACCGCTTCAAACGCGCCTTCCGGCAGCGGCCTGGCGCCGCCCAGCTGTTCGGCCAGGAAGGTAAAATAGGCAGCCTCTTCCAGGAATACCAGCTGTTTGGCGACGCCCAGCACACTCTCGGCCCAGGTAAACGGCCCGTGATTGGCCAGCAGGGTGGCATAGGCGTTCGGGTGCGCCTGCAAGGAAGCGATCACCGGTTCGGCCGCATAGCGCGCGCCCCAGGCGGCCAGCGGCACGTCATCGGTGCCGTTACCCAGCAAAGTGGCGTAGCGTACCGGCAGCGGGCGCCCGGCGATCGACCAGGCCGTCAGGTAGGGCGAGTGGGTGTGGATCACCGCATTCGTCTGCGGGCGCTCGCGCAGGATGGCGACATGCAGGGCCGCCACTTCTGCCAGGCTGGGCGAGAGCGTGCCGATATGGCCGTTCAGGTCAAAGTCGACCACGCCCGCCACGCCATGGCCGGCGCCATTGAAGCTGGCGATCACCAGCTTGTTCTCGCCGGGCACGCGCAGGCTCAGGTTGCCCGCTTCGGTGACGGACAGGGTCTTGCTTTTCAATAGCAGCTGATGCGCCTGCTCGAATTCCTGCTCGAACTGCTGGACGAATTTCAAGATGTCGACTTGCACTTGCTGCGCGACGGCGATATTGCTCATGATGGCTCCTGGTAGATGGAAGGACGCACAGGCCACAAAGCCCGTGCTTGACCACCTATAGGCAGGATACGTGCCAGCAAAAATCGCCGTGATCGGCGCGAAAACGGGTGAATTTGCAGCATCCTGCACGCCATGGCGAATGCTGGCTGCGCCAAATCCACCAGCATTGCCCCGCTCGCCTACAGCGCCGCCTTGCGCAAGCTGGCCGCTCGTTTTTCGACATCGGGCCAGGCGGGCCGTTTGGCGATTTCGACCCGCACATAGGCGGCAATCGCGGCGATCTGCGCGTCGTCCAGCGCGCTGGCAAACGGCGGCATGTAGCGCGAGGCCTGAGCGGCGGGCCGCCCTACTTCCAGCGGCATCCCTTGCAGCAGCACCTGGATCAGGTTATCCGGCCGTTCGCCCGCCACCGCCGTGGCCAGCGACAGCGGCGAACGCGTCGACGGCAAGCCGTCTGGCGGCGCTGCGCCATGACAGCTGGCGCAGGCGCCGGCAAACAGCAGCGCCCCCTGCTGCACTTGGCGCACTTGCCCATTGTCGGCAGCCGGCGCCGCTGTCCTGGGCGGCGCGGCAGCCTGCAAGGTCATCAGATAACGGGCCATGGCCTGCACATCTTGCTGCGGCACGCTGGCCAGGCTGTGCGTGACGGGCGCCATCGGCCCGCCGGCGGCGCCATGCTCGGGCGAGTAGCCATGGCGCAGATACAGCGCCAGCTGTTCCCGGTTCCACGGGATCGGCCTTTGCAGCAAGGTAGTCAACGCGGGTGCATCCCAGCCATCAATATTGCCGCCGCCGAAAGCCGGACTGCCCTCGCCGCCAATCAGGTTCAGGCTGCTGTGGCACTAGGCGCAGTGGCCCAGGCTGTTGACCAGGTAGCGGCCACGGTTCCATATGGCGTCCTGGCTAGCGTCTTCTGGCGCAGGACCGCTGCGCAGGTACAGCAGATTCCAGCCCGCCAGCAGCGGACGCAATCGCAACGGCAGCAGCAGGTCGTTGGCGGGCGGCCTGGCGTCGACCGCCTCGCGGCTCATCAGAAAGGCATAGGCGTCGCCGATATCCTGGTCGGTCATCTTCGTGTAATGAATATACGGGAAGGCCGGATACAGCAAGTGGCCGTCGCGCGCCACGCCATGGCGCAGCGCGCGCGCAAAAGCCGCCAGCGGCCAGTCGCCGATGCCATTGCCATTGCCGCTACCATCGGCGTCCACGTGCGGCGTGATATTGGTGGTGTACAGCGTGCCGAACGGCGTGCGCAGCGCCAGGCCGCCAGCAAACGGCGCGCCGCCCTTGGCCGTATGGCACACCATGCAGTCGCCCAGCGCAACAATGCGCGCACCACGCGCCACCGCGCCCTGGTCCAGCGCCGATGCTGCGACGGGAGTCACCGGCGCAATCGCCGGTTGCCAGGCAAACGCCAGCGCAGCGGCCACGCCCAGCACCGCTACGGCCAATGCAATTTTCAATTTTTTGTTCATGCTGTCGCTCCGGCCATCAAATCGGCGGCGCGCACCGGCGTGCTGTACAAGCGTTTGCCGGTGGCGGCGAAAATGGCATTGGCAAAGGCCGGCCCGAAGGTGGCCGTGCCAGGCTCGCCGATGCCGCCCGGCGGCTCCTCGCTGTCGACGATCTCGATCACCACCGGTGGCGCCTCTGGCATGCGCAAGGCCTGGTAGTCGTGGAAATTGCTCTGCTGGACGCGCCCGTCCTGGTGCGTGATTTCGCCGTACAGCATGGCGGTCAGGCCAAAGTTGATGCCGCCCTGGATCTGCGCGGCCACCGTGTCCGGATTAACGATACTGCCGCAGTCGACCACACACACCACGCGCTGCACGCTGACGGCACCGTCCATGCCGACCGACAGGTCGACTACCTGCGCCATGTAGGTATTCCACGCATACAGCAAGGCGATGCCGCGCCCGGTGCGCGCCGGCATGCCTGGTGGCGTTGTCTGCTTGCCGCCCCAGCCGGCCAGCTTGGCTGCGCGCGCAAGCACATGGGCCGCGCGCGGCTTGTCCTTCAGCATGGCGAGGCGATATTCCAGCGGATCGCGTTTGGCGCGGTGCGCCAGTTCATCGATAAAGCTCTCGAGCACGAACAGGTTGCGGGTGGGGCCCACGCCGCGCCAGAAACCGGTCGGCACGGGGCCGTCCTCGCGCGTGTATTCCACTTTCATGGCTGGAATCGCATAGCTGAAATTGGCCGAGCCTTCGACGGCGGCCAGGTCCAGGCCGTCGCGCAGCAGGCCAGGCGAGAACGGCGCGATATTCGACGGCCCCGCCAGTTTGTGAAACAGCGCCAGCGGCCAGCCATCCGCGCCCACCGTGGCCGACACCACGTGATGATAGTGGCCGCGGTACACATCGTGCTGCATGTCTTCCTCGCGCGTCCACGTGACTTTGACGGGCGATTTGACCTGGCGTCCGATCAGCGCGGCTTGCTCGATAAAGTCGCTGTGCAGCCGGCGCCCGAACGCGCCACCGAGCAGATAGCCGTTCAGCGTGACCTGCTCGGGTGCGATGCCCAGCCGCCTGGCGACCGCATCGCGGGCGCGCGCCGGGATTTGCGTGCCGACCCACAGCTCGGCGCGCTCAAGCTGCACGTGCACGGTGCAATTGATCGGCTCCATCGGCGCATGCGCCAGCATCGGATTGGTATAGGTGGACGTGTGCCGCTGCGAGGCCGGTGCCGCCGCCAGAGCGGCGGCTGCATCGCCGTCATTGCGCGCCACCTTGCCCGGCCCTGCGGCCGCCTGCGCCATGATGGCGGCGATGCCGGCGCTCGTCAGGCCCGCATTTGGACCATTATCCCAGGTGATGTCGAGCGCCGCCACGCCCTGGCGCGCATGCCAGGTATTGTCGGCGATCACGGCCACCGCATCAGGCAAGCGCACCACGTCGCGCACGCCGGGCAAGGCGCGCGCGCGCCGCTCATCGACGGCTTTCAGCGTGCCGCCAGCCACCGGGCAGGCCGCCACCGAGGCGAACACCATTCCCGGCAGCACCACGTCGATGCCGAACTGCGCGCTGCCGTCGATCTTGCCGCGCGTATCGAGCCGCTTTTGCGGCGTGCCGAGCAGCTTGAAGTCGCGCCGCGCTTTCAGCGGCACCGGCGCTGTTGGCAGTGGCAGCCTGGCCGCCGCTTCAATCAGCGCGCCGTAGCCGATCTGCCGTTGCGAAGCCGCGTGATGCACCACGCCGTGCGCCGCATGGCAGCTCTCTGGTGAAACATTCCAGCTCTGCGCCGCCGCAGCGACCAGCACCGTGCGCGCGGCGGCGCCGGCCTGGCGCAGCGGCAGCCATAGTGTCTGGATGCTCAAGGAGCCGCCGGTAAACTGATCGTGGCGTGCGCCGCCGTACAGGGCCACGTCGGGCGGCGCGTGGCGCAGACGCACTTGCTCCAGACCGATTTCGAGTTCCTCGGCAAGCAGCATCGGCAGCGAAGTATAGGTACCCTGCCCCATCTCGATCTTCGGCATGGTCAGCGTCACGTTGCCATCGGGATGGATGGAAATAAAGGCATTCGGGTCGAACTGCTTCGCCGCAGCGTTGGCGCCCGCCGCAAACGCCTGCTCGCCGGCGCCCGGCAGCAATCCCAGCACCCAGGCGCCGCCGACCAGGCCCGCGCTTTTCAGGAGCAGGCGGCGCGATGATGAAGGCTGAACGCCGGCGCTCATGACTTTTTCCCTTGCAGCGCAGGCGAGGCGGCCGCCTGGTGGATCGCCAGCCGGATGCGCTGGTAGGTGCCGCAACGGCAGATATTGCCGCTCATGGCGGCGTCGATATCGGCGTCCGATGGCGCACGGTTTTTCGCCAGCAGCGCCGAAGCGGACATGATCTGTCCCGACTGGCAATAGCCGCATTGCACCACTTCCGCCGCCAGCCACGCCGCCTGCACGGCGCGCCCGCTGGGGGTCGCGCCCACGCCCTCGATGGTGGTGATCTTGCGCCCCACGGCCGCCTGCACCGGCAGCACGCACGAGCGCGCGGCGACGCCGTCGACATGCACGGTGCAGGCGCCGCACAGCGCCATGCCGCAACCGAATTTGGTGCCGGTCATGTGCGCCGCATCGCGCAGCACCCACAACAGCGGCATCTCGGGAGTCACGTCAAAACTGCGTACGCTGCCATTGATCTCTAGTGTCACCATCATCTTTCCCCGGTAAGAATGCCGGCGTGGCATCTTGCCGCGTCCAGGCTACCGGTACAGCATGACAGTGACAATCAGGCAAGCACACTGCCAAAAGGCAGGGCGCCCGCTTTCAGCGAGGTGCTGTTGCCGCAGGAAGCGCGGCAAAAGCGCACAAAAAAACCCCGGCAAGCCGTTGCCAGCTTGCCGGGGTCGCATCAGTCACACAGGCTTACGCCGGGACTTGCACCTTGTCTGCCACCGAACGGAATTCTTCGATCTTGTCGAAGTTCATGTAGCGGTAGATCTCGTCGGCATTGTCGGCAATCACGCCGATATGCGACATGTATTCCGCGCGGGTCGGAATGCGGCCCAGCAAGGAACACACGGCGGCCAGTTCGGCCGAGCCGAGGTAGACATTGGTCTCGATGCCGAGGCGGTTCGGGAAGTTACGGGTCGAAGTCGACATCACCGTGGCGCCCTTGCGGATCTGCGCCTGGTTACCCATGCACAGCGAGCAGCCCGGCATTTCCATGCGCGCACCGGTGCGGCCCAGGCTGCCGTAATGACCTTCGGCCGTCAGCACCTGCTGGTCCATCTTGGTCGGTGGCGCGATCCACAGGCGCACCGGAATGTCGGTCTTGTTTTCCAACACCTTGGAAGCGGCGCGGAAGTGGCCGATATTGGTCATGCACGAACCGACAAACACGTCATCGATCTTGGCGCCAGCCACTTCGGCCAGCGTTTTCACGTCGTCCGGGTCGTTCGGGCAGGCCACGATAGGCTCGTGGATGTCGGCCAGGTCGATCTCGATCACGGCGGCGTATTCCGCATCGGCGTCCGGCGCCAGCAGCTCGGGATTGGCCAGCCAGGCTTCCATCGCACGGATGCGGCGTTCCAGCGTGCGCTGGTCGAGGTAGCCGTTGGCGATCATCCACTTCATCAGGGTGATGTTCGAAGTCATGTACTCGATGATCGGCGCTTTGTCCAGGTGCACGGTGCAACCGGCGGCCGAGCGTTCTGCCGACGCGTCGGACAGTTCGAACGCCTGCTCGACCTTCAGGTCAGGCAAGCCTTCGATTTCCAGGATGCGGCCGGAGAAGATGTTCTTCTTGCCCTTTTTGTCGACCGTCAGCATGCCCTGGCGGATCGCGTACAGCGGAATCGCGTTGACCAAGTCGCGCAGGGTCACGCCAGGCTGCATTTCGCCCTTGAAGCGCACCAGTACCGATTCAGGCATATCGAGCGGCATCACGCCGGTGGCGGCGGCAAACGCCACCAGGCCGGAACCGGCCGGGAAAGAAATGCCGATCGGGAAACGGGTGTGCGAGTCGCCACCGGTGCCGACGGTGTCGGGCATCAGCAGGCGGTTCAGCCACGAGTGGATCACGCCGTCGCCCGGACGCAGGGCCACGCCGCCACGGTTTTCAATAAAGGTCGGCAGTTCGCGGTGCATCTTGACGTCCACCACTTTCGGGTAGGCGGCGGTGTGGCAGAACGACTGCATCACCAGGTCGGCCGAGAAGCCCAGGCAGGCCAGGTCTTTCAGTTCGTCGCGGGTCATCGGGCCGGTGGTGTCTTGCGAGCCGACGGTGGTCATCTTCGGTTCGCAGTAGGTGCCCGGACGGATGCCGGTGCCTTCCGGCAGGCCGCAGGCGCGGCCGACCATTTTTTGCGCCAGCGAGTAACCACGGCCGCTGTCAACCGGGTTTTGCGGCAGGCGGAACAGCGTCGACGTGGCCAGGCCCAGCGATTCGCGCGCCTTGGCGGTCAGGCCGCGGCCGATGATCAGTGGAATGCGGCCGCCGGCGCGCACTTCGTCAAACAGCACCTCGGACTTGACGGTAAATTCAGAGATGACCTGGCCGTTTTTCAGTGCCTTGCCTTCGTATGGACGCAGTTCGACCACATCGCCCATTTCCATTTGCGTCACATCGAGTTCGATCGGCAGTGCGCCAGCGTCTTCCATGGTGTTGTAGAAGATCGGGGCAATCTTGGTGCCCAGGCATACGCCGCCGAAACGTTTGTTTGGAATGAAGGGAATATCTTCGCCGGTAAACCACAGCACCGAGTTGGTGGCCGATTTGCGCGAGGAACCGGTGCCGACCACGTCGCCCACGTAGGCGACCAGGTGGCCCTTGGCTTTCAGTGCTTCGAGCTGCTTCAGCGGGCCGATCTTGCCCGGCTCTTCCGGGTTGATGCCGGGACGCGGGTTCTTCAGCATGGCCAGCGCGTGCAGCGGAATATCCGGACGCGTGGTGGCGTCGGGCGCCGGCGACAGGTCGTCGGTATTGGTTTCGCCGGTCACCTTGAAAACAGTGATGGTCAGGCTTTGCGGTACTTCCGGACGCGAGGTGAACCACTCGGCATCGGCCCACGACTGCACCACTTCCGTGGCGCGCGCGCTGCCCTTGTCGGCCAGTTCCTTGACGTCGTGGAAGTAGTCGAACATCAGCAGGGTTTTCTTCAGGCCTTCGGCCGCCACCGCGCCGACCACCGGGTCGTCGAGCAGGTCGATCATCGGCTTGATGTTGAAGCCGCCCAGCATGGTGCCCAAGAGGCGCGTGGCCAGCTCGCGCGAAATCAGCGGCGACGTTTCCGTGCCCTTGGCAACGCTGGCCAGGAAAGCACATTTGATCTTGGCGGCATCATCCACGCCAGCCGGCACGCGGTGGGTGACCAGGTCGACCAGGAACTGTTCTTCGCCAGCAGGCGGGTTCAACAGAAGTTCGACCAGTTCCGTGGTCTGGGCCGCCGACAGCGGCAGCGGAGGAATACCAAGGGTGGCGCGTTCGGCGACGTGATTGCGATAAGCAGCTAGCATAAAATACTCTCGGTCAAGGTTGATTGCAGGGGCGTCGGCCGCCTGGCCGACTATCTCGACCGTTATTGTACCTCAACCAGTCTTATATAAGACATATAATAGGAGAACAAAAAACACTCATGACTATCGCGCCACACCTGAGGCTTCAAAGGCAGGGTCAGGTGACCCGGCCTTGATACCCATTATGCCGACAGCAGGCGCTGTACGGTGTCGATATTGAACTGCAGGCGAGCCTTCAACGCTGGGGCATCGGTGAAGTTGAAGCCGAACAGGTGCGCGCCGGTGTACTGGTTGGTGAGGTAGTAGTAGGAAATGGCGGCCAGCGTGATGCACAGCTGCACCGGGTCGACGCCGGCGCGGAAAATCTTCAGCGCCACGCCACGGTCGAGGATGCGGGTCACCAGGGCAACATAGCTGTCCTGCATTTCACGCAGGCCGCTCTTGCCGTCCAGGTGGCGGCCCTTGTGCAGGTTGGCGCTGTTGACCAGGGTGATGAATTCCGGGTTTTCAATGTAGTAGTTCCAGGTGAACTCCACCAGCTTGCTCATTGCCTCCATCGGCGGCAGCGCTTCGAGGTTCAGCGCCATTTCGCGCGTACGGATTTTTTCGTATTCGGCGGCGATCACTTCGGCAAACAGGTCATCCTTGCCGCCGAAATAATGGTAGATCATGCGCTTGTTCGACCCTGAGCGCTCGGCGATATCGTCCACACGCGCGCCACCGAGCCCGGAGGCGGCAAACTCGGCGCGCGCCGCCTGCAGGATGCTGTCGCGCGTCGCGTCGGCGTTACGCGCCCGGAATACCATTTTTGTTCCCATGATTGCTCTGTTCCTTGGCTGATTGTCCAGCATCTTCTTGCCCTGCATTATAGCCGCCCGGGGTGGCAAAATGGCGCGCAGCTAGAGCGCTGCGCTCAGCTCCGGCACGGCCGCGAACAGGTCGGCCACCAGGCCGTAATCGGCCGCCTGGAAGATCGGCGCATCGGCATCGCTGTTGATGGCGACGATCACCTTCGCGTCCTTCATGCCGGCCAGGTGCTGGATCGCGCCGGAAATCCCCACCGCGATATACACCTGCGGCGCCACCACCCTGCCGGTCTGGCCGATCTGGTAGTCGTTCGGCACATAGCCGGCGTCGACGGCCGCGCGCGACGCGCCCAGGGCGGCGCCCAGCTTGTCGGCCAGCGGTTCCAGCAGGCGCGCATAATTCTCGCCGCTGCCCAGGCCGCGTCCGCCCGACACGATAATCTTCGCCGCGACCAGGTCGGGCCGCGCCGAGCTGGCCAGCGCGCGCGACACCAGGCGCGACAAGCCCGTATCCAAGGCCGGCGCCAGCGCCTCGATCACGGCACTGCCACCGCTGGCAACCGGATCGAACGCGGTGATGCGCACGGTCGCCACCTTGACCGAATCAAGGCTGGTGACGATGGCCAGCACGTTGCCCGCATAGATGGGCCGCACGAAGGTGTCGGGCGAGATGACGGCGCTGATCTCGGAAATCTGCGCCACGCCCAGCAGGGCGGCCACGCGCGGCAGTGCATTCTTGCCAAAAGTGCTGGCCGGCGCCAGGATATGGCTGTAAGGAGCTGCGTGGGCCACCACCAGCGCGGCCAGGTTTTCCGCCGTCTGCGCCGCATAATGGGGCGCGTCGCACAGCAGCACTTTGGTCACGCCCTGCAATTGCGCTGCCTGGGCGGCCGCTGCCGCGCAATCGGCGCCGGCCACCAGCAGGTGCACCTCGCCGCCCAGTTGCAGCGCGGCGCCGAGCGTATTGAAGGTGGCGCCATGCAGGCTGTGGTGGTCGTGTTCTGCAATAACAAGGGTGGTCATCAGATTGCCTTCGCTTCCAGTTTCAGTTTCAAGATCAGTTCATTCACATTGGCGACCGTCACGCCGGCGGCGCGCGGCGCCGGTTCGCTCACGCGCACGGTGCTGTAGCGCGGGGCGATGGCGGCGGCATCGACGCCCAGTTCGGCCGGCGTCACGGTAGCCAGCGGCTTTTTCTTCGCTTTCATGATGTTCGGCAGGGTCACGTAGCGCGGCTCGTTCAGGCGCAGGTCGGCGCTGATCACGGCCGGCAGGCCCACTTGCAGCGTTTCCAGGCCGCCGTCCACTTCGCGCGTGACGATAGCCTCGCCATCGGCCAGGGTGATGGCCGAGGCAAACGTCGCCTGCGGCCAGCCGGCCAGCGCGGCCAGCATCTGCCCCACCTGGTTGGCGTCGTCGTCCACCGCCTGCTTGCCGCACAAGACCAGCTGCGGCGCCTCCTGATCGCACACGGCTTTGAGCAGCCTGGCCACGGCCAACGGCTGCAGCTCGGCGTCACTGTGGACCAGGATGGCGCGGTCGGCGCCGATCGCCAGCGCATTGCGCAGCACATCCTGGCAGGCCGCCACGCCGCAGGACACCACCAAGATTTCCGTCGCCACGCCCGCTTCCTTCAGGCGCACCGCCTGTTCCACGGCGATTTCATCGAAGGGGTTCATGCTCATCTTGACATTGGCCAGCTCCACGCCGCTGCCGTCCGCCTTGACTCTTGCCTTGACGTTGTAGTCCAACACCCGCTTGACGGGCACGAGAATTTTCATGCTTGCTCCTTGCTTCATTAATCAATTAAAGTGAGTCAGATCCGATGCCAGGCCCTGCCCGGTCACTTGACCATATGCAGCTTGCTGCGGTCGATGGTCAGCGCGATGGCGACAATCAGCATCAGACCGAACACGAACTGCTGCGACTGCGCCGGCACTTCCAGGTAGACCATGCCGGTGCGGATCACCGCCACGATCAGGGTGCCGACAAAGGTGTTCAGGACGCCGCCGACGCCACCCGACAGCGAGGTGCCGCCCACCAGCACGGCGACGATCGCCGGCAGCAGAAAGCCTTCCGCCACGTTCGGCCCGCCGCCGGCCAGGCGGGCAGCGAAGATCAGGCCGGCGGCCGCCGCCAGCGCGCCGGACATGGCATAGGCGGCGATCTTGTAGCGGTCGACGCGGATGCCCGACGCCAGTGCCGCCAGTTCGCCGCAGCCGATCGCCTTCAATACACGGCCAAAGGTGGTGCGCCGCTCCAGGAACAGCAGCACCGCCAGCAGCGCCAGCGCAATCAGGACCTCGTGCGGAATCGCCAGGGTGGCGCCATAGATCCAGCCATAACCCTGCGCACGCAGCCCGGCGTCCATCGACACCGACTGCTGCTTCGAGACATACGCGCCCAGCGACAGCGCGATGCCGCCCAGCGCCAGGGTGGCGATAAAGGACGGCACTTTGAGCTTGGTCGAGGCGACGCCGGAAGCGCCGCCCAGCAGCGCGCCGGCCAGCAGCACCAGCAGGGAGGTCCACGGGCCGCCCAGCGGCAGCGCGACGGTGGCCAGCACGGTGGCCATATTGGCCAGCGATTGCGACGACAGGTCGATGCCGCCGATATAGATCACCAGCGTGATCCCCAGCGCCATCACGAACAGGGCGGCGACGTCGGAGGCCATCTGCAGCAGGTTGGCCGGCTGCAGGAACTCGGGGTGGGCCAGGCTGACCAGCAGCGCCAGCACCACCAGCGTCAGCCACGGAAAGTGGGCGCGCAGTTTTTCTATCTTCATCTTGGTCTCGCAGTTTCAGGTAATAAGGTGGTGATCAGGCCAGGCTCAGGTCATGTGGTGGACCAGGTCGAACGGCGTCGGTTTGCTGCCCGGCACGCAGTCGAAACGGTGGCGGATGCGCTGGTCCTTGAGCACCACGATGGTGTGCGACAGGCCGATCGCCTCTTCCAGCGTGTCGGCCATCAGCAGCACGCCGCAGCCGTCGGCGCACATTTCGCGTATCACCTCGTAGATGCCCTCCTTGGCGCCGATGTCGACGCCGCGCGTGGGGTGGTCGAGCAAAATGATGTCCGAGCCGCCGCTGCGCCATTTGGCGATCACCACCTTCTGCTGGTTGCCGCCGGAAAGCTTGCCCGCATTGGCGTGCACCGACGGCGCCTTGATCGCCAGGCGCGCCATCCACTGCGCGGCGGTGGTCTTTTCGGCCGCCATGCGCAGCACGCCCGCCCGGCTGTAATTGCCCAGCTGCGACAGGGTCATGTTTTCGCATACCGACATGCCGTCGACGATGCCCTCGATCTTGCGTTCGCGCGGGATATAACCCATGCCGCCGGCCACCGCCCTGGCCGCGCTCTGGCCCTTGACCGCTTGCCCCTTGAGCCGCAGGCTGCCGGAGGTCGGCTGTTCCAGGCCGAACAGGGTGCGCAGGATGGCTTCGCCGCCGCTGCCCTCCACGCCCACCAGGCTGAGCACCTCGCCGCGGTGCAAACGCAGGCTGATGTCCTGGTAGTGGCCCTTGCGGCTCAAGGCGTCCAGCTCGACCAGCACTTCGGCGCCATGCGGCAGCTGCTTGTCCTCGCGGTAGTATTCGACGCTGATCTCGCGCCCCACCATCTGCTGCTGGATCTGTTCGACCTGCGCCTGCGCGCTGTCGACCACGCTGACCACCTCGCCGTCCTTCATCACGTAGATGCGGTCCGAAATCTCGATCACCTCGTCGAGCCGGTGCGACACGAAGATAAACGCGGCGCGCGAGCGCAGCTCGCGGATCAGCTTGAACAGCAGCTGGGTTTCCTCTTTCGACAGCACCGAAGTCGGTTCGTCGAGCAGGATCACCAGCTGGCCGTCGACCCGCTCTTCCAGGGTCAGCACCTTGGCCAGTTCCACCATCTGGCGCTGGGCGAACGACAGCCGCGCCGTGATGGTCTTCGGGTCGATAGCGAGGTGCACCTTGTTCAGCTGCAGGCGGGCGGCGGCCGCCATCTTCTTCCAGTTGATCACGCCGAAGGACGAGAACTGCTGTTCGAAGCCGAGGAAGATATTTTCCATCACGCTCAGGTTGGGCAGCAGCGACTGTTCCTGGAACACCATGCCGATGCCAGCCTGCATCGCGGCGCGGGGGCTGGCGAAGCGGGTCGGCTTGCCGTCGATCAGGATCTCGCCGCCATCGTGCTGGTAGCTGCCGTACAGCACCTTCATCAAGGTCGACTTGCCGGCGCCGTTCTCGCCGACCAGGCCGATGATCTCGCCATTGCCGACCTTGAAATCGACACCCTTCAGGGCGCGCACATTGGGGAAGTTCTTTTCTACTTTGCGAAATTCGAGCATGGCGGTCACTTCACGAAAGAAATCGATTTACGGTCGGTCGACAGCACCACGGCGATGATCACCAGCAGGCCCAGCACGCCGTCCTGCAGGTAGCGCGGCAAGCCGGCCACCACCATGCCGTTGCTGATGACATTGACGATCAGCACGCCGGCCACCGTGTTCCACACGCCGCCGCTGCCGCCGAGCAAGGTGGTGCCGCCCACCACCACCGAGGTGATCGACACGAACATATAGTTCGAACCGGTATTGGCTTCGGCCATGCCCAGGCGGGCGGTGGCCAGCAAGGCGGCCGCCGCGTAAAACATGCCGGCCAGCATGAAGCCCAGCAGGCGCACGCGGTACACATTCAGGCCGGACGCATGGGCCAGGTGCTCGCCGCCGCCCACCGCATAGAAATTGCGGCCCAGGACGGTCTTGCGCTGGATAAACCAGGCCAGCAGCACGGCGGCCACGCCCACATAGGCCATCAGCGGAAAATTCCACCAGCGCTGGAGCAGCAAGGCGCGGAAGACGTCGTCTTCGATGCGGATCTGTTCGCCGCCCGTCATCAGGATGGCGATGCCGGTGCCGACAAAACCCATCGCCAGGCTGGACATGAAGGATGGTATCGACAGGCGGATGTGGATCAGGCCATTGATATAGCCGAACACGGCGCCAGCGGCGATGGCGGCCGGCAGCGCGACCCAGGCCCAGCCTTCGGCCAGGTGGCCGCCCAGGGCCAGGAACAGCCAGCCGAAGACGACGGCGGTGGTCGACACCACGCCTTCCATCGACAGGTCGATCGAGCCCATGATGATGATGAAGGTCACGCCGAGCGCGACCAGCAGCGCGGGCGTGGCGGAAATCGACATGCGCGCCAGGTTGGCGACGCTGAGGAAATTCGGATTGACCGCCGTGAAAAAGGCCAGCAGCGCGGCCAGCACGATGGCGGGCGCCCATTGCCAGGCGAGGTGGTACGGTGTTGCGGAGGATGTCATGGTAAAGCCTTCAATCACAGTGCGGGGACGTGCGCCCGCGGCGGCGCGCGGCGTGATGCCGTGGCGCGACGGGTGCCGCGGGCTTGCTGGTACTCAGGCGCGGATCGGCCCGGTGGTCGGGCCCCAGAAGTCTTTCCAGTCGTATTTCGGGATGCTGCCCGACAGGTATTTCTTCTTGAACGCCTGGGCGTCTTTTTGCGTGATGAGGATGGTGGGGCCGTAGAACTCGCGGTGCGCCTTCGGCTCTTTCGACGGCTTGAAGGTGCCGATCGCGGCGTGATAGGCCAGTGCCACCGAGATGCCGCCGGCCCACGGCGGATTGGTAAAGCAGGTGGCCAGCAGTTCGCCCTTCAGCACCAGGTCGACCGCCTGGGCGTTGCCGTCATACGCCACCACCGGCAGCTTGCGTCCTTCGGCGCGCAGCGCTTCGAGAATGCCGTAGGCCATCGAGTCATTGGCGCTGAACACGCCCGTGATCTGCTCGCCGAAGCGGGTCAGGAAGCCCTGCATCACTTCATTGGCTTTTTGCGTGCTCCAGTCGGCCGGCTGGTAGTCGAGCAGCTTGACGTTCGGGAAATCCTTCAATGCGTTCATCAGGCCCTTGCGCCGCTCGACCGCCGGGCCGTTGGCCGGGATGCCGCCAATGCCGACGATGGCGCCCTTGCCGCCCATCGCGGTCAGCAGGATGCGGGCCGTTTTTTCGGCCGGCTCGACATCGGACCAGGTCATGTGCGAGACCCAGTTGTCGCCGAAATCCCACGGGTGCAGATCGTCCGTCTTGTTCCAGATGGTCGACACGAAAGCGCCCGCCTTGGCCACCGATTCGACCACCGGGCGCGCATTCGGCGCGTCGTTCGGATCGCAGGCGATGGCGCACTTGCCGCCCGTCTTGGCCAGGAAGGACTTGATGTCGGCCAGCGACTTTTCACTGCTGCCGTTGTTGATCAAATGGACCAGGTCGGATTTTTTCCAGCCCTGGCTTTCCATGAACGCCTCGCCGCCCGACACCAGCTCGTTCCAGTACGGGTTGCTGCGGTCGCGGTAGCTCCACGCCAGCGGCAGGCGCTGGCCCGGCGCGGCCATCGCGGGCAGGCCCAGGCTCATGGCGGACAGGCCTGCCACGCCGGCGGCGCTGGCCAGCAGGAAATGGCGGCGGCTGACGGTTTCGCGCTCGATGAAGGTCTTGATGAAGGACGTGTCTTTTTCCAATTTTGTCTCCGTTTGGTGGTGTCCCCGTCGTGGCGGGGAGGTTATTGTCAAACTGGCTGGTGGGGTGTGGGTCTATCCGGGAGCACTTAAGTAACTCCCTAGATAGTTACTATAAACCTGAAATTCGGCGATTGCAATCGGAATCTCACCGATATGCACGGATCGCATGCGTTTTTTCAATGGGGCCAACGGTGCGTCGGATTACGTGGCGATGCCGCTAATCCGACCTACGGTCCGTGCGGCAGATGTGCGTAGGTCGGCTTAGCGCAACGCGCGTAAGCCGACGCTCCCCTCACCCCTTCACCCCGGCACCGGCGCATCCTCGCGCAGCAGGCCCTGGCGCTTCAGGGCTTCCCAGAACGCGGCCGGTATCGGCGTGGAAAACCACTCCAGGTTCTGTTGCAACTGCTGCACCGTGCGGGTTCCGGCCGTAAAGGAGGCGACGGCCGGATGGGCGACGACGAACTGCAGCGCCGCCGCCGGCAGCGGCACATTAAAGTCGCGGCAGACCTGCTCGATGCGCGCCACGCGTTCGAGGATGGCCGGTGGCGCCGGCGCGTAGTTGTATTTGGCGCCCGGCCTGGCGCCGGTGGCCAGGATGCCGGAATTGAAGCCGCCGCCGACCACCACCGTGGCGCCGCGCTGCTGGCACAGCGGCAGGAACTCGTCCAGCGCCGCCTGTTCCAGCAGGGTGTAGCGCCCGGCCAGCAGGAAGCAGTCGAAATCATGGCGCTTGAGCGCCGCGTGGCAGACTTCCCATTCATTGACGCCCACGCCGATGGCTTTCACCAGGCCTTCCGAGCGCAGCCGGTCGAGCGCACGCCAGCAGCCATCCATCGCTTCCTCGAACACGCGCGGCTGGTCCGCGCCCTGGGTGTACACGTCGATATCGTGGATAAAGCAGATATCCATGCGCTCCAGCGCCAGGCGCTGCAAGGAATCCTCGAAGGCGCGCATGGTGCCGTCATAGCTGTAGTCGAAACGGCTGCGGAACGGCGCGGCATCGACCCAGGGGCCGAAATCGATGCTGGCGCGCGGCGCCGGCGTCAATACCCGGCCCACCTTGGAGGCCAGCACGAAGTCGTCGCGCCGCTTGCCGCGCAGGTTGTGGCCCGTGCGCAGTTCGGCCAGGCCGTGGCCGTACATGGGCGCGGTGTCGAAAAAGCGCACGCCCGCGTCCCAGGCGGTGGCGATCATCTCGCTGGCCACGGCCTCGCTGATGGGTTCGAAGATATTGCCGATCGGCGCCGTGCCGAAGGCAAAGGCGGTCACTTCCAGGCCGGTGCGGCCGATCTGACGTTTTTCAGTGGGCTGCATGTTTGGTCTCCTCCTTGGTTTGAAATCAATCCCAGCGCGGTGCGTATGGCACTCTGGCACTGGTCACGACGCGGTAGTTGGTGGCGCCCAGCGCGTCGATGCGCGCCATGTCGACGCTCGACAGCGTGAAATCCATGATATCGAAATTGGCGCCGATATTTTCCGGCTTGGTCGACATGGTATTGATCGCCACGCCCTTTTGCAGTATCCAGCGCAGCGCCACCTGCGCCGCCGACTTGCCCACCGCCGCGCCGATCTCGGCGAACAGCGGATACTTGAACACTTCGCCGCGCGCCACCGAGCAGTAGGACGACAGGGCAATGCCGGTCTCGGCGGCTGCCGCCAGCAGCTTGCCCTGGTCCAGCAGCGGGTGGAACTCGACCTGGTTGGTGACCAGCGGCCGGCGCACCAGCCGCGCCGCCTGGCGCATCATGGCGGCCGTGTAGTTGCTCACGCCGATATGGCGCGCCAGGCCCAGGTCGGCCGCCTGTTCCAGCAGCGCCAGCGAGGGCGCGATATCGCCGTCGACCGGCGCCCAGTGCAGCAGCAGCACGTCCAGCTGCGCCACTTTCAATTTATCCAGGCTGTCGCGCACCGAGTCAATAAAGCGTTCGGGCGCAAAATTCTCCGGCGCGACCTTGGAGGTGAGGCACAGCTGCTCGCGCGGCACGCCGCAGTCCTGCAAGGCCAGTCCCAGGTCGGCCTCGTTGCCATAGCCCTGCGCCGTGTCGAAGGCGCGGTAGCCGGCGGCCAGCGCGGCCCGCACGGCCAACGCCAGCTCCTCGCCCCTGAGCGGATACGTGCCGAAGCTGCGTTCCAGCCCCGGTCGGAAATAAATGCTCATGCGGTCTCCTTGAACACATCGCCGATGGCGATCTGGATCTTGTTGATGCGCTTGTCGCTGATAAAGGCTTCCATCGCCTCGCCTATGCGTTCGAGCGGATACACGGTGGCGACAAAGGCATCCAGCGCCAGGCGGTCATGCGCGATCAAAGTCATCGCCTCGTGCATGTCGTCGCCCATGCCGGCCACGCTGCCCTGCAGGCCCAGTTCCTTGAGCACCACCTTGAACGGCAGGTAATGCGCCTGCGCATCCGGCGCCGACAAGCCGAAGGCCAGCACCCGCCCACCCGGGCGCACCAGGTCGAAGGCCTGTTCGTACAGCGCCGTCAGGCCCACCGATTCGATCACCAGGTCGGCGCCCCTGCCCTGCGTGGCCTGCGCCACTACGCCGGCCAGCTGCGCCGGATCGCTGACCACGTAATCGGCGCCGCTGGCCGTGGCCCACGCGGCCCGTTCGGGATTCGGGTCCGAGACGATGATGGGCGCGGCACCGGCCTGGCGCGCCACCTGCAGGTGCAGGTTGCCGATCGGCCCGGCGCCCAGGATCAGCACCGATTCGCCCAGCCGCAGCCGGCTGCGTTTCACGGCCCGCACGATGCACGACACGGGCTCGGTCAGCGCCGCCAGTTCGATCGGCGTGGTGTCTGCCACCGGCACGATATGGCTGGCCGGCACGCGCACATACTCGGCCAGGCCGCCATCGACATGAATGCCGATCTGCACCATGGACGGGCAATTCATGATCTCGTTCTTGCGGCAATAAAAGCAGGCGCCGCAACCGACGTTGATATCGGCCGTCACGCCCTGGCCCAGCGCCAGGCCGGTGACGGCCGCGCCGAGGGCCGCGATATGGCCAGAGAATTCATGGCCGGGAATCAGGGGCAAGCGATCGGCCGAATAGCTGCCGTGGTAGATATGCATGTCGGTGCCGCACAGGCCGCAGCGCGTGACCTTGATCAGCACATCGTTCGGTCCAGGCAGCGGCACCGCTACCTGGCGCACCTCGAACTGGCCCGGCGCGACCAGCACGGCGGCGCGCATGGTGGCCGGCAGGGAAATGGATGGCTCGATGCTCATGCGGCTTCCTTCACGCGGGTTTCAAGGCCGGCGCCCAGGCGCGCGGCGCGTATCATGTCGGCCGCCTTTTCGGCGATCATGATCGACGGCGCATTGGTGTTCGAGCTGACCAGCGCCGGCATCACGGAACTGTCGCAGATGCGCAGGCCGGCGATGCCGCGCACGCGCAGTTCCGGGTCGACCACCGAGCCCGGGTCGCCGCCCATGCGGCAGGTGCCGACCGGGTGATACGAGGTGCGGCCATACTGGCGCGCATATTGTTCCAGCTGCGCGTGGCTGCTGATGGCGCCACCCGGAAAATGCTCTTTTTTCACGTATTTGCCCAGCGCCGACTGGGCGAAGATCTCGCGGCTCAGGCGCACGCCTTCGATCGAGGTGCGCAAGTCGTATTCGTGGCCGAGGAAATTCGGGTCGACCAGCGCCGCGTCGCGCGCGCTGGCCGAACGCAGGGTGACGGAGCCGCGCGCTTTCGGCCGCAGGGTATAGGAATTCATGGTCACGCCCGAACCGGAGGCGATCTTCGGCACGCCGGCCTCGACACCGGCGCCGACCAGGAAGTGAAACTGCAGGTCCGGCGTGGCGGCCTGGCGGTCGGCATACCAGAAGGCTCCGCCTTCGACGATGGTCGAGGCGACCGGTCCCTTCTTGAACAGCAGGTATTCCAGGCCGGCCCACAGCATCCAGTGCGTCTTGTTGTATTTGTCCAGGCTGTGCGGGCCATTGAGTTCATACACCACGTCGATGCCGAAATGGTCGTGCAGGTTGCGGCCCACCTCGGGCAGGTCGGCCACCACCGGTATGCCCAGGGCGCGCAGCTCGTCGGCCGGGCCCATGCCGGACAACAGCATCAGCTTGGGCGAACCGATGGCGCCCGCCGTCAGCAGGACTTCGCCGCTGGCACGAATCTGCACCCGTTTGCCGTGCTCAATGATTTCCACGCCGACGGCGCGCTGGCGCTCGACCAGGATGCGCTCGATCAGCACGCCGGTGCGCACGGTCAGGTTGGGCCGCTGCATGGCCGGGCGCAGATAGCCGACCACCGCCGAACAGCGGCGCGCACCGCGCGTGATGGTCTGGTAGGCGCCGGCGCCGTCCTGCTGCTCGCCGTTGAAATCGGGGTTATACGGCATGCCCACCTGCTGGCAGGCCTGCACGAAGGCGCGCGTGATCGGCTGCGGCGTCGGCGTGCTGACGCCCTGCGGGCCGCCGATGCCGTGGCGCGGGCCGGCCAGGCTGTCGTTGTCCTCGGCCCGCACGAAGTACGGCAGCACCTCGGCGCCGCTCCAGCCGGTGCAGCCATGGTCATGCGCCCAGGCGTCATAGTCCTGGGCACAGCCGCGCGTGTAGACCTGGGCGTTGATGGAGCTGCCGCCACCGAGCACGCGCGCCTGGGTGTAGGCGATCTCGCGGTTCAGAGCATGCTTTTGCGGCACCGTGGTCAAGCCCCAGGTCAGCGGGCCGCCCGTCATCTTGTAGAAGCCCACCGGCAGGTGGATGTACGGGTTGCTGTCGGCCTTGCCCGCTTCGAGCAGCAGCACGCGCACCTCGGGCGATTCGGACAGCCGCGCGGCCAGCGCGCAGCCGGCCGAGCCGCCGCCGGCGATGATGTAGTCGTAATCCATGGCGCTCCCCTCAGTTGATCCAGTGCTGGCGCGGCTGCAGGTTGATATGCACGGTTTTGACTTCCGTGTACTCCTCGATGCCGGCCAGGCCGGCCTCGCGGCCCTGGCCCGACTGCTTCATGCCGCCCAGCGGGGTTTCGGGGCCGTTGTCGAGCGTGGTATTGACCCAGACGCGGCCGGCCTGGATATCGCGCGAGGCGCGCAGCGCCTGGTTCAGGTCATGCGTCCAGATCGAGGCCGACAGGCCGAATTCGCTGTCGTTGGCCAGCGCGATCGCTTCGTCATAGGTATCGAAGGGCACGACCGCCAGCACCGGCCCGAATATTTCTTCGCGCAGCAGCGGCGTCCCCTTGGGCACGTCGGCCAGCACGGTCGGCTGCACGAAATAACCCCGCTCGGTTTCCAGTCGGCCGCCGCCGCACACCACCGTGGCGCCGGCCTTTACGCCCTGTTCGATATACGCCAGCACGCCGTGCATATGGCCTTCGTCGAACATGGCGCCTACCTGCGTGCTTTCGTCGAGCGGGTCGCCGATGCGGATGCGGGCGATCTTGGCCGCCAGCTTTTCGGTAAAGGCGGCGGCCACGCTGCGCTCGACCAGCAGGCGGCTGCCGCCCACGCAGCACTGGCCCGCATTGAAGGCCATGCCGAAGGCAACGCCGTCGGCCGCGTCATCGAGGTTGGCGTTGGCGAACACGACGTGCGGATTCTTGCCGCCCAGTTCCAGCCCCAGCTTCTTGATATTGCCGGCCGAGGCGGCAATCGCCTTCTGGCCGGTGGCGGTCGAGCCGGTGAACGACACCATGTCAACCAGCTCGCTGTCGAGGATGGCCTGGCCGGCGACGCTGCCGCGCCCTGTCACCACATTGACCACGCCGGCCGGCAGGCCGGCTTTTTCCAGCAGCGCGCACAGCATGACGGTGGTGCCGCTGGTCGCTTCGGCCGGCTTGATCACGGCCGTGCAGCCGGCGGCGAGGATGAACGGCAGGCGCTCGGAGAGAATGAAGAAGGGGAAATTCCACGGCGTGATGACGCCCACCACGCCGAGCGGCTGGCGCAGCACCATCGCCAGGATGCGCTCGCCCATATTGTCGTAGGCCTGGCCGGCCATGGTGCGCGCCGCGCCGGCGGCAAAGCGCCACACGTCGACGGCGCCGTGGATCTCGCCGATCGCCTGCAGGATCGGTTTACCCGTTTCCAGCGATTCGACCAGGCCCAGTTCTTCGGCCTGCGCTTCGATCAGGTCTGCCGCCTTGAACAGCACCTTGGCCCGTTCGGCGGCGCCCATGCCGGCCCAGGGGCCATGGTCGAAGGCGCGCCGCGCGGCGGCGATGGCGCGTTCGGTGTCGTCCTTGCCGGCACGCGGCCAGCTGGCCACCGGCACGCCGTGGGCGGGGCTGTGGCGGGTGATGGTCTCGCCGCTGGCGGCGTCGGCGAACTGGCCGTCGATATACATCTGGAACCGGCGTGGCTCGGTAGGCAGGCTTCTTTTGTTCATGGTCTCGCTCCTGTTGATTTTATTGACTGTTTGTTTTTGACTAGAATACAGGCTTGCATTTGTCGCGGAAAGCCTGCAGGCCGATGGCGGCGTCGCGGCTGCCCTTGATCTCGGCGCCGGCCGCCGCATGGAATTCGCCCGGCTCGGCGTTCCACAAAATCGCTTCCTTGGCCAGCGCCGCCGCCTGCGGCGACACCGCCGCCAGCCGTGCGGCCAGCGCGGCCAGTTCTTGCTCGAACGCGGCGCCGTCCCAGACGGCGTTGAGCAGGCCCCAGCGTTCGGCCCGCGCCGCGTCCAGCGTGCACAGGCTCAGCACCGCTTCCAGCGCCCTGCCCCGGCCCGCCAGCCGCGCCAGCCGCACGCCGCCCTGCCAGCCGGGAATCGCGCCGATGCCCACTTCGGGAAAGCGGAAGGTCGCGCCAGCGCTGGCCACGCGCAGGTCGGCGCACAGCGCCAGCTCCAGGCCGCCACCGAAACACACGCCCTCGATGGCCGCCACCGTGGGGCAGCGCAGGCGCTCGAAGCAGTCGAAAATGCGGTTGCCGAAATCGATCCAGTCGCGCGCGAACTGCCGTGGCGGCAGCGGCCCCCAGTCGCGCACGTCCGCACCCGAGGAAAAAGTGCCGCCTGGCGTGCCGCGCAGCAGCACCACGCGCACGCCGGAGTCCTGCTCGACGATGCCGATCTGGCGCTCGAATTCCTGCAGCATGGTGAAATCGAGCGCATTGGCCTTGCCCGGATGGTCCAGCGTCAGCGTCAGCAGCGCGCCATCGCGCCGCGCATGCACGGTGCCCATGGCCGCCTCAGGCCTGCACGCCGTAATAGGACATAAAGCGCCGCATGCGCGCCACCGCGTCGTCCGGATCGCGCAGCAGGCCGGCCGCATCGGCCAGGCGGAAGGTCTCGGCGAAATACGGCAAGGCGCGCATGGCCTGGTGGCCGGCCAGCATCTTCATGTGTTGCTGATGGCCGTTCAGGTAGGCCAGGAACACCACGCCGGTCTTGTAGTAGCGCGTGGGCGCCTTGAAAATATGGCGCGACAGCGGCACGGTGGGCGCCAGGATGGCGAGGAAGCGTTCGCGCTCGCCGGCCGCCAAGGCCGCCAGCGCATGCGCCGCCGCCGGCGCGATGGCGTCGAAAATGCCCAGCAGCGCATGCGAAAACCCGGCTTCGTCGCCAGCGATCAGCTCGGGGTAATTGAAGTCGTCGCCGGTGTACATTTTTACGCCGGCCGGCAGCAGGCGCCGCATGTCGATCTCGCGCTGCGCGTCCAGCAAGGAGATCTTGATGCCGTCGACTTTGGCGGCCGACTCGCGGATGACTTCCAGCGCGATATCGCGCGCCGCCGTCAGTTCGCTCGTGCCCCAGTAGCCGGCCAGCTCCGGGTCGAACATGTCGCCCAGCCAGTGCAGCACCACCGGCTGCTCGGCATGCGCCAGCACCTGGCGGTACACGTACAGGTAGTCGTCGGGGGTGGTCGCCACCCGCGCCAGGGCGCGGCTGGCCATCAGGATCAGGCGCCCGCCCAGCTGCTGGATGGCGTCCATCTGCTGCTTGTAGGCGCCGATGACGTCGT
Source organism: Janthinobacterium sp. 1L-D-8-B-C4 (assembly GCF_057291295.1). Lineage (NCBI taxonomy): Bacteria > Pseudomonadati > Pseudomonadota > Betaproteobacteria > Burkholderiales > Oxalobacteraceae > Janthinobacterium > Janthinobacterium sp. 1L-D-8-B-C4. The sequence continues at coordinate 515,460 of NZ_JBXAVX010000002.1, read as the reverse complement.
CCAGCGTATGCGTGGCGGCCGGATCAAGGTGGTCGGTGCCGCAGCCATTGAAGACCGGTACGCTGTCGTCGCCCAGGCTGGCGCGGGTGCGGCGTATCAGTTCCAGCGCCGTGCGCCAGTCCAGGCCCATGCCGCGCTGCGCCGTGTCCATCGCCTCGGCGATGCCCAGGCCCATGCCGGCCAGGTAGTGGCGGTAAGCGAGGGTGGCGTCCCAGTCGATGGCGTCGCCATCGGCCAGCGGGTCGGCGACGACATGCGCGGCCGACAGCACGATGCGGTTGAATGGTTGCGCGGGCGCGGCCGGCACGCTCCAGGGGGTGCCGATCAAGGTATGGGATTGCAGGCGGCCATCCGGGCCCGGTAAGAGAATTTCTGCCACAATGTCTCCAGTGTCTGGTTTGCGTTTTCAGGCTGACGCCATTATAACGATCTAGTTAGTTACTTGAATTCTACAGCAGTGCGCCGTGATGGCAAGCATATTCAGCAAGCACATCAATCAGGCGTCTTCAGCACACGCTTTCCAGCCGCGCGCGGCACGCGGCCAGCACTTCATCCGGTGGTCGCTGCCACCAGTCCAGCCGCGAAAAAATCTCCACTTCCACCGGGCCGCCATAGCCCGCGCACCGCACCGCGCCACGCATGGCGCGCAGGTCGATCACGCCGTCGCCCATCATGCCCCGGTCCTGCAAGGGGTCGCGCGTGTCGAGCCGCCAGTCGCACACATGAAAGCCCATGATGCGCTTGCCGGCGCGCGCGATCGCCGGGTACAGCTTTGGGTCCCACCACACATGGTAGGCGTCGAGCGCCACGCCGAACCAGCCCTCGCCTTGCGGGTCGAGCGCATCGCACCAGTCCAGCGCCTGGTCGACGGTATTGAGCACGCTGCGATCGGCCGCGTACACCGGGTGCAGCGGTTCGAGCGCGATGCGCACGCCCGTTTCGCGCATTACGGGCAGCAGCGCGGCCAGGCCGTCGCGCACCTGGCGGCGGGCGTCTTCGATATCGCGGCTGCCCGCCGCCAGCCCGCCCACCACCGCCACCAGGTACGGTGCGCCCAGCACGGCGGCCGCGCGCAGCGCCTGCGCGTTCGAATCGATGGCGGCCTGCCGGCCCGCCGCATCGCTCGCCGTGAAATACATGGTGCGGCAATAGGCGCCCGTTTGCAGGCCGGCGGCGCGGATGGCGGCCGCCGCCGGTTCGGGGTCCAGCTCGTCGACTTCCTGGCGCCACGGCGTGATGTGGCCGAAACCGGCATCGGCGATGCGCCGGGCACTGACCGCCAGCGGCTCGCGAAAGCCCAGGGTGGCGGTATTGATGCAGCAGTCCTTGCTATGCAGGGCAGTCATGGCAGCTCCTCAAAACCGCTGCAGCAGCAGGCCGCCGTCGACGCGCACTTCCTGCGCCACCGTGTACGGCAGCAGGCCGCCGGCCATGGTGCGGATCACGCGCGCCACGTCGGCCGGCATGCCCCAGCGCGGCGCCACCGTCATGCCCTGCGCGATCAGGGCGTCGTACTTGGCTTTCGACGGCGCCGTCATCTCGGTCAGAATCAGGCCGGGCTGCACCTCGTAGGCGCCGATGCCCTCGCCGGCCAGGCGGATCGCGAACAGGCGCGCGGCCATGTGCAGCGCCGTCTTCGACATGCAGTATTCGCCGCGCTCGACGCTGGCCGCCTGCGCGTTGGACGAGGTGACGAAGACGATGCTGCGATGGACATTCTCGCGGGCGGTCGACGCCAGCATGCGCTTGGCCACCGCCTGCGTCAAAAAGAAGGTGGCGCGCGTATTGACTTCGAAGCAGCGGTCATAGCTGTCCTCGGCGACATCGAGCAGATCGCCGCGCCGCAGCACCGACACGCCGGCATTATTGACCAGGCAATCGATGGCGCCCAGCTGCTGTTCGACCGTGTCCAGCACGGCCGGTAGCGCGGTCAGGTCGGCGATATCATGGTCGAACACCAGGCAGCGGCGGCCCAGTTGCGCCACTTCGGCCCGCAGCGAGGCCAGCGCCTCGGCGTCATGGAAGGCGATGGCGGCGATATCGAAGCCGTCGCCGGCCAGGCCCAGCGCCGTGGCGCGGCCGATACCGCGCGAGGCGCCGGTGACGATGGCGGTTTTGGTCGTTATGCTCATGCTGGCGCTCATGCTCATGCCTTCAGCAGGTTGCGCGCGATGATCACGCGCTGGATCTGGTTGGTGCCCTCATAGATCTGCGTGATCTTGGCGTCACGGTACAGGCGTTCCACTTCATAGCCGCGGATATAGCCGCTGCCGCCAAAAATCTGGATCGCATTCGAGGTCTGCGCCACGGCCGCGTCGCTGGCGTAGCACTTGGCCATCGACGAGGCGGCGGTGGCGTCCAGGCCGGCGTCGATCTTCATGGCCGCCGAGCGCACCAGCAGCCGCGCCGCTTCGGCGTCCTTGGCCATGTCGGCCAGCATGAACTGGATCGCCTGGAATTCGGCGATGGCCTGGCCGAACTGCTGGCGTATCTTCACTTGTTCGACGCAGGCCTCCAGGCCCGCCTGCACGATGCCGACGGCCAGCGCGGCGATGCCGATGCGGCCTTTTTCCAGCACGCTCATCATCATGTGAAAGCCCCGGCCCTCGGTGCCCAGCAGCGCATCCGCCGGCAGCAGCACATCCTTGAAATGCAGCTCGCCTACCTGCGACGAGCGCTGGCCCAGCTTGTGTTCCTTTGGCCCGCGCGCCACGCCGGCACTGTGGCAGTCGACGATAAAGATGCTCATGCCGCGCTTGCCGGCGGCCGGATCGGTGCGCGCCAGCACCAGCGCCACGTCGGCCACCGGCGCGTTATGGATCCACAGCTTGGTGCCGTTCAGCAGCCAGCCGTCGCCCTGGCGCACGGCTGTGGTCTTGATGCCCGACACATCGGAGCCGGCGCCGGCCTCGGTAATGCAGTAGGCGCCGCGCTGGTGCGCGCGCACCAGCGGCGCGATCCAGCGCTGCTTCTGGTCTTCGGTGCCGTGCTGCGTCAGCAAGGTGGTCAGCAGTTCGACCAGGCCGCACTGGTCGGCCACCGAGGCATAGCCTCGGCTCAGCTCTTCCATCACCAGGCTGTAGGCCAGGCAGTCGAGGCCGGCGCCGCCGTACTGCTCGGGCACGGCGATGCCGAACAGGCCGATTTCGCCCATTTCGCGGTAGATATCGCCGGCAAACGCCTCTTCGTGGTCGAGCCGCTCGGCCTGCGGGCGTATCACTTCATTGGCAAAGCGGCGCGTCATGTCGGCCACTTGCTGGTGTTCGGTGGACAAATGCATGTTGTATCTCCTGTCGTTGTACTCGCCAGTTTTTGCTGGCTGCTTGCGTAAATAACTAACTAGTTATATCATTATTCTTCAAGTTTCGGGATTTGGCAAGCGATCTCGATACATACACCCAAGGAGACAGACAAGATGAAGACAGCAGCATGGTGCGAGGCGGCGGCGATGGCCGACGCCATTTTCGATGGCGCGCTGGTGGTATTGAGCGGCTCGGGTGGCGGCCTGGTCGAGGCGGACATGATCTGCGCGGCGATCGAACGGCGCTTCCTGGACACCGGCCATCCGCGCGACCTGACCCTGGTACACGCGCTGGGCATCGGCGACGGCGTCGCTTCCGGCATCAACCGCTTTGCCCACGAGGGCATGGTCAGGCGCGTGATCGGCGGCCACTGGACCTGGTCCAAGCGCATGCAGCAACTCGCGCACGACAATGCGATCGCCGCCTACACCCTGCCGGCCGGCGTGATCCAGACTTTGCTGCGCGAAATCGGCGCCGGCCGACATGGCCTGGTGACGCATATCGGCCTGGGCACCTTTGCCGATCCGCGCCACGGCGGCGGCAAGTGCAACAGCCGCGCCGTCGACGACATCGTCGAAGTGGTGACGCTGGGCGGCAAGGAGCTGCTGTGGTATCACCCGTTCAAGGTCGATTTCGCCGTGATACGCGGCACCGCCGCCGACCCGCAGGGCAACCTGACGCAGCGCGAGGAACCGTCAGACATGGATGCGTTTGCCGCCGCGATGGCCGCGCACAACAGCGGCGGCCTGGTGTTTGCCCAGGTGCGCGACGCGCTGGACGCGCCGATCTCGCCGGCGCGCGACGTCGCCATTCCCGGCATCCTGGTCGACCGCATCTGCGTCAACCCGCAGCAGTGCCAGACCACCGGTTCACCCTACGATCCGGCCATCAGCGGCCAGCTGCCGGCGCCGCCGGAGCGCGCCGTGCAAACGCCGCCCGACGGCCTGCGCTACCTGATCGCGCGGCGCGCCAGCGAGGAACTGCGCGCCGGCGCCTGCGTCAACTTCGGCTTCGGCATCCCGGACGGCATTCCGGCCATCGCCGCCGCGCAAGGCAGGGACATTGCCTGGACCGTCATCGAACAGGGGCCGCACAATGGCGAACTGCTGCCCGGCCACCTGTTCGGCGCCACGCGCCACGCCAGTGCCATCGTCAAGTCGACTGACCAGTTCGACTTTTTCAGCGGCGGCGGCATCGATATCGCCTTTCTGGGCATGGGTGAAATGGACGCCGAGGGCAATGTCAACGCCTCGTGGCTGGGTACCGACATCGTCGGCCCCGGCGGCTTTGTCGACATCACGCAAGGGGCAAAAAAAGTGGTGTTCTGCGGCGCCTTCGAAGCCAAGGGACTGCAGGTGGAACAGCAAGACGGCATCGTCACCATCGTCACGCCGGGCGCGATACCGAAACTGGTGCCGCAGGTGCGCCACATCACCTTCAGCGGCAAACGCGCGCGTGCCGATGGCCAGACCGTGCTGTACGTGACCGAGCGCGCCGTGTTCGAACTCAGGTCCGATGGCCTGCAGCTGATCGATGCGCCCGAAGGCATCGACATTGAACGCGATATCCTGCGGCGCATCCCGTTTACGGTGACGCTATCGGCGGCGATGGCCGGGCGGCTATCCTGAACTTCTGCCAGCTTGCCCGATCCCGGGCATGGCAAGGGCGCCGAGCATTCAGGACGGGCAATGGCACGCCTTGAAATGCGACGGCGTCATGCCCGTGTGTTGCGAAAAGAAACGCGTAAACACCGAGGCCGAGGAAAAACCCAGCGCATCGCTGATTTCGAACAGGCATGACCGGTCGCGCACCAGCAGCCGCTTGGCTTCGGCCAGCCGCACCCGCGTATGAAGGGCCTGGAAATTGCTGCCCTCCTTTTGCAAGCGCCTGTGCAGGGCCGAGCGCGACAGCGCAAAATGGTGGCAGGTGAGCAGCAGCGCCTGCATCGGCGCAGTCCAGGCGCCGGCGTCCATGCCCTGCTGCTCGCGCAGCATCAGCTCACCGAGAAAGTCTTCGACGCGGGCGCAAAACGAATCGCGCTGGCGCAGCGCGCGCATGTCACGCTGCGCCTTGTGGCAGAACAGCTGGTACAACATGGGATTGTGCTGGCCATAAGGATCGGCGGCGCCGGGTACACAGAGGCGCAGGCGGTTGCGCGCCTGGTTGAAGCGTACCGGGCAGTCCACGCTGCGCAGCAGTCGCCGCCACGCCGGCGGCTCGCTGCCTGTCAGTTCGATCAACGGCTGCAAGGCGGCTGCGGGCCGATAGACTTGCGCCAGCTTGAGCATGCCATGCAAGCTGTTCAAGGCCATCAGCGCAGTGCGCGCCTCGCCATCGAGATGAAATTCGAATTCGAAGTCATCGCCGGCCCGCTTGAACGACATCGCGTCGACCTCGCCGATCAGGGGCCGGTAAGCGATGCACTGTTCGAACGCCGCCAGCAAGTTCGGCGCATTCGAGACGATGGCGATCTTGGTGGCAAACGGATCGCTCCAGCATACTTCTCCATCGGGCACCACCAGGTCGCCCGGCTCGGGCAGGCGGTCGAGCACGTTCAGCATCGCCGTGTAATGGCTGCCTGCAATGCGTCCACCCGGCTGCAAGGCCATGTGTTCGGCAATGCCGGTCAGTGCACGGAATTGTTCGCTGCCGATACCGGCGCGCAGCGCCACGGCCATGCCGCGCCGTGCCAGATCGGCCGATACCGTTTTATTTGCCATGCCCATGTCGTCTCTTTTATCGTTATGTTGGCGGTGACATCGACAGGCACGATAGCGCCGCACACCGGGCCAGGTCAAGCGATTTTGCTTGCATCAAAAACAATTATTGCGACGCGCCCGATGACTAATCCACGCAACCATCGGCCAATTGCACAACAATAGCTGCTGCTATGATTTTTTCTCCAGCACGGCGCAGGCCCTGATCTGCGCCCTATAAAAAACGGAGACAAGACCCATGCAAAAACCACCAGCCATACCTTTGACCTCGCCGCACCGGCGGCGCATCCTGCAAATCGCGGCCGCCGCCGCTGCCTACCCCCTGCTCACTGCCTGCGGCAGCGGCAGCAGCGGCCACGCGGCGCCGTCGCTGGGAGAAGCGCAGCAGTTTTCCGGGCAGCGCACGCGCTCGTTCGACGAGGGCTGGCTGTTTGCCGTCGGCGCGCAATCGGGCGAGACCGCTTCCCTGCCCGGCTTTGCCGACCAGGGCTGGCAGTCGCTCGACCTGCCGCACGACTGGAGCATCGAAGACCTGCCCGGCGGCAGCGATGACGGTGCCGCCACGGCCCAGCCCTCGCATCTGTTCTACTTTGAAGACCCCGCGCTGGAAGACCGCGCGCCTGCGCGCATCGGCCCCTTCGACAAAAACGCCAGTGGCGGCGGGCGCGCCACCGGCCGCTTTGTCGGCGGCGAAGGCTGGTACCGCAAGCATTTCACGCTCGCGCCCGGTGCGGCCCAGCAGGTCGAACTGGAATTCGACGGCGTCTACCAGAACAGCGATGTGTGGCTCAATGGCCAGCACCTGGGCTTTCATCCCTACGGCTACACGGCCTTCGGCTTTGACCTGACGCCGCACCTGAAAAGCGGCGACAACGTTATCGCCGTGCGCGTCAGGAACCTGGGCGACAACAGCCGCTGGTATTCCGGCTCCGGCATTTACCGCCACACCCGCCTGACCATCGCCAATGGCGTGCGCATCCCGCGTTTTGGCGTGGGCCTGACGACGCGGCAACTGAGTGGGGCCGAAGCAACGATCGCCGCGCAAGTGACCGTGCACAACCGCTCCACTGGCCCGGCCTCGCCCGCAGTGCGCGTAATAGTGCTCGACGCCCAAGGCAAGCAACTCGCCGAGACCGGCATCGACGCACAAAGCCTGGCCGCTGGCGAGAAAAAAGACGCGCTCCTGACCCTGAAGGTGGCCAATCCGCCAGCGTGGACGCCCGATACGCCGCATCTCTGCACGGCCATCGTGCAGCTCATCATCAATGGCGCCGTGGCCGACCAGGTGATCGAGACATTCGGCATCCGCACCGTTGCCGTCGACGGCGGCAAGGGCTTCCTGCTCAATGGCACGCCGTTGAAACTGCGGGGCGGCAACGTGCATCACGACCATGGCCCGCTGGGCGCGATCAGCCTGTTCGACCAGGAGTACTGGCGCCTGGCGATCCTGAAACAGGGCGACTATAACGCGATACGCATCGCCCACAACCCGCCCAGCCGCGAGTTCCTGGAAGCGGCCGACCAGCTGGGACTGATTTTGATCAACGAGTTCGTCGACATGTGGGATGTCGCCAAGACGCCCGACGACTATCACCTGTATTTTGCGCAGTGGTGGCAGCGCGACCTGGAAAGCTGGATGCTGTCGTCGCGCAACAGCCCGGCCGTATGCATCTGGTCGATCGCCAACGAGATCTTCGACTCAAACGCCGCCGAACCACACGGCCGGGAATTGTTCGCCAGGGCGCGCGCCATCGACGCCAGCCGCCCCATCATGCAGGGCGCGGCGCAAGGCATCTTCGGTGCCTTCAATGCGCCCACCACCGCGCCCTACACGGATCTCGGCGACATTCACTACCAGCTGTCGTTTGCCGCCGCGCGCCAGGCGGTACCGGACAAGGCCTGGATGCAGTCGGAAAGCTTCGCCAGCTCGGCCTACGACCACTGGAAGCTGGTCACCGACAATGACTTCGTGATCGGCGACTTCGTCTGGTCGGCCTGGGACTACATGGGCGAGACCGGCATGAATATTCCGCAGCTGATCGCCAGGGACAGCGATACCGATACCTCGTTCCAGGGCCAGTCGCGCGACCTGGGCAAGCAGGCCGCCGGGCTGTGGGGCCCCTATCCCTGGTTTGCCGCCGGCTGCGGCGACTTCGACCTGATCGGCCAGCGCGCGCCGCAGCATCTGTACCGGCGCGCCGTATGGGACCTGAGCGCCATCGAGATGGCGGTGGCACGCCCCGTCTCCGGCAACCGCCAGCAACAGGCGTTCGCCTTCGGCTGGTTCGACGAGCTGGAAAGCTGGAGCTGGGACGTGGCCGCCGGCACCGCACTGCGCGTGCATGTCTACGCGGGCGCCGACAAGGTCGATCTGTACCTGAACGACATGCTGCTGACATCACAAGCGCTGACCGGCGCCAGCAAGCGCGTCGCCTCGTTCTGGGTCAACTACCAGGTGGGTACCTTGCGCGCCGTGGCATGGCGCAACGGCGCCGAAATCGGCAGGAAGGAACTGTTCACGGTCGGCGCGCCGGCGGCTTTGCTGCTGACAGCCGACAAGACCAGTCTTTCCACCGGCCGCGACGCCCTCGCCCATGTGCTGGCGAAGGTGGTCGACCGCCAGGGCAATCTCGTGCCCGACGCCGTGATACGCATCAGCTTTGCCGTCACCGGCGGCGACCTGGCAGCCGTCGGCAGCGGCAACCCGCACAACGCCGACAGCTTCCGGCGCGGCCGCCGCCATAGCTACCACGGCAAGGCGATGGCATATGTCCGCCCGGGCAAGACGGCCGGCAAGATCACCGTCACGGCGACGGCGGATGGACTGGGGTCGGCGCAGCTGGAGTTGATGGCTGGCTGATGGGCTGGCTGCGCCTCAGTCGATGACCTGCCCGCTGCGGCTGGCACGGCGCGTGCGCGTCGCCAGCCAGCACAAAATGGCGCCGCCGCAGACCATCGCCGAGCCCTGCCAGAAGGCGCTGGAGAGCGGCGCGCGCAGCAGCAAGCTCGACAGTGCCGCCGACAGCACCGGGGTGAAATACGAGGCGCCGGCCAGGATGGTGACATTGCCGTGCAGGATGCCGACGTTCCAGGCGCCGTAGCCAAAACCCATGGCCGCGGCGGCCAGCAGCAGGTAGACGACCGCCTCGCCGCTAAATTCCATATGGCCGCCGCCACCGGCCAGGTATTTGATCCACAGGCTGGCGGACACCAGGATGAAAAATAGCGTCACGCCGTTGGCGCCACCGGCAATGCGCGCCGTCACGGTGCAATACGCGGCCCAGATCATCGCCCCCGCAAACGCCAGGCCGTAGCTGAGCGGGTTGTCGCGCACGTTGGCCAGCATGCCGGCGGCGTCAAAACCCTGCTCGCCACCCAGCACCCAGCAAATGCCTGCCACCGACAGCAAGAAGCCCGGGACGATCAAAAAATTGGTCTTCTGCCGATTGAAGACGATGGCGGCCACGATGGTAAACGTCGGCCACAGATAATTGACCATGCCCACCTCAATCGCCTGCCGGGCCGTGTGCGCGTAGCCGATCGACAACGACAGGCACAGCTCGTAGGTGACGAACAACAGGCTGCCCCAGGCCAGGTAGCGGCGTGGAAAGGCGCTCAACCTGACCCACCCCACCGAGAGCAACAAGAACAGCGCCGCCACGCTATACAGCATGGCGGCGCCACCGGTAGGGCCCAGGTGCTCGGTGACGCTGCGCAGCAAGCCGATGATCGCGCTCCACAGCAAGATGGCCAGCAGGCCGATCATGGTGGCCGTGTTTGTTTTTTTCATGGTTGCATGGTTGATAGACCGGTTCCGCCAGCCACGCGGTTCAGCGCTTTGCCGCAGCGGATTTTTTCGGCGTGACAAACGCCAGGCCTTCCTCGAACGAGCGCAGCACGATATCGACGCTCTGCTCCACCGCCGCCTGGTGCGCCAGCGATACATCGCTGCGGTGGCGGATGGTGACCAGCGTGGCGTCAGGCAGATATTCGCGCAGCTCGTCGACCAGCGTGCGCCATTCGTCGAGCGCGGTTTCGTGGGGATACATGATGAAGGCGGTGCCTACCAGGCCGCCCTTTTCGGTGACCGGCTCCGGCTGCGGCTCGCCAAGCACGATGCTGCGCACGTCGCTGCACACTTCGCGCAGCGCCAGCACCAGCAGTTCGGTGCGAAACTCGTCACGGTCATTGGCCAGGCTGGCGCACAAGATCACCGAGTGCAGCGGCACGTCGAGCGAACCCTGGAAGCTGCCCAGGCGCTCTTCGCGGGCATGGCGCAGGTGCGCGCCGATATTCGCTTCGGCCAGCGACACCTTGCGCCGGCGCCATGCGCCATGGCGGCTGCCGTTGGCGTCGCGCGCCAGGGTGTCGGCCAGGGCGATGACGGTGCTGCGGATGCGATCCTGCTGCGGCTGGTCGATCAGGCCCAGCGCGCGGTCGTTCAGCGCCATGTCCAGGCCCGGCAGCAGCACATGGTCGCAGTAGCGCGCAAAGCTGTTGCGGCGCAGGTAGGCATGCGCATGCTCGATGATGGCGGTGGAACTGCCGGCCAGCACGCGATGATAGAAACGCTCGGCATCGTTTACGCTGGGCGTGTCGGCAAACAGGATGGTAATCGCTTCGAGCGCGCGGATGTGGCGCCCCGCCACCACCAGGCACAAGGTCAGCGGCGTCGAGATCAGCAGGCCGGCCGGCCCCCACATGGTGCCCCAGAACAGCGCCGAGACGATCACGGCCAGCGGCGACAGGCCGGAACTGTGACCATACACCTTCGGTTCGACGATGTTGGCGACGATGATTTCCAGCACGGCGAACAGCGCCATGCACGATAGCGCCAGGGTCCAGCCAGGATCGATCGCCGCGACAAACAAGGTGATGGCCAGCCCCGCCACCAGTGCGCCGACATAGGGCACAAAGCGCAGCAGGCCGCTGAGCGAACCCCACAGCAGCGCGTGCGGCACCTGCAGCAGCCAGAGGCCCAGCGAGACAGTCAGCGCGAAGATGATGTTGACCACCAGCTGCGAAAAGAAAAACCGCGATACGCCTTCGGCGGCATGCACCAGGGTGCGCATGGTGCGGCTGACATCGCCCTGCCCGGCCAGGCGCACCGCGCGCTCGCGCAGCGACTCATGCTCCAGCAAAATGAATACCAGCAGCACGAACACCAGCCCCGCTTCGCCGACCGGCCCGGAAATGACGGAAATAAACCGCGCCACCGTATCGCGCGCGGCCGGCGCCGGCGTGCGGATCTCGACCGGTATCGGCTGCATGGCATTGCGCGGCAAGCCGGCCGCCGGCGCGTGTCCGCTGCCCTTTTGCAGCGGCGACACCGCATTCAATTCAGCGGCGAGGCGGATGAACGGGCGTTCGGTCAGCTCCTGTATCCGCTCGATCTTGGTGTGGATCGCCGAACGGTAATGTGGCAATTCCTTCGTCACCGACACCAGTTGCAGCGCCAGCACTGCACCCACCGCCGCCACCGAGGCGCCGACCAGCAGCAGCGACACCACGGTCGAGGTGAGAAAGCCCAGTCCCCAGCGATTGAAGACGCGAATCAGCGGCGAGATCACCAGGCTCAAAATCAATGCCAGCACCAGCGGTTCGAGCACCGGGCGGCCAAAATACAGCAGCCCCAGCGCACAAGTGATGGTGACGGCAGAACTCATCGCGGGCCGTGACAGCACGGACTCTTTTAATGCCATGTCGGATACTTCCTTTTTTCTTGCAAATACAGCCGGCCAGCCGGCGACAAGACCCAGCTCACTCCGCATATCCGGGTCCACCCGCCACTTTACAGGTCGGCGATGCAAATCATGAAGGCCCGTCACGTTAAAAACGACAAAGTTATTGAAAATCGCGCGCAGCTCCCATGCCAGCGACATTGATCGTCGTGCAATCGTACGCAGGGTGGCGCGAAAAAATGGTATTTTGTTAAATATAAAAAGCACTATCGTTCTTTTATTTTCAACATTTTCCATTTCGAGGACCACTTGCATCCGATACCCTATACCCCCGATATCGAAGTCATCGCCGACGATGAAGCCAGGCTCACCACCGAAATCGTCGAGACCATGGCCGCCTCGTCGCGCTGCGCGTTCGAGCGCCACCGCCATGCGATCCGCGATGCGCACGCCAAGTCGAACGGCTTGCTGAAGGGCGAGCTGACCGTGCATGCCGGCCTGCCCGACGAACTGCGCCAGGGCGTGTTTGCACAGCCGCGCACTTACCAGGTGGTGGCGCGCCTGTCGTCCGCGCCCAGCGATATTCATTCCGACGAGATCCCGGCCGCGCGCGGCTTTGCTTTGAAAATCATCGCAGTCGACGGCGAACGCCTGTCGCCCGACATCAAAGGCAGCAACCAGGACTTCCTGATGGTGAACTTTCCCGCCCTGGCCTTCGGCACCATTGCGAAATACAAGCGCATGCTGGCCCTGCTCGAAGCCAATTCGCACGCGCCCGACACCTTCCAGCGGCTGGTGGCCGGTACCGCGCACGGCGCCAAGCAGGTGGTCGAAAGCCTGGGCGGCACGCCCGGCGCGACGCTCGATGGCCTGGCGCGCGACAACCACCATCCGTTGGGCGAAACCTACCATACGCAGGCGGCGATCCGCTTCGGCAGCCATATCGCCAAACTGTCGCTGCACCCAAGCTCGGACAGCGTGACCAGCCTGACCGGCCAGGCAATCGATGACGTGCAGTACGCTGGCCTGCGCGAGGCGGTTACCGCACACTTCGCCGAACACGGCGCCGAGTACACCCTGTGCGCGCAGCTGTGCACGGACCTGGACAAAATGCCGGTGGAAGACGCGGCCATCGCCTGGCCCGAGGAACTGTCGCCGCAGCGGCCGATCGCCACCTTGCGCTTTGCGCCGCAAGCCACCGCCAACCCCGCCCGCCAGGTGTATGGCGACGACGTGCTGTCGTTCAATCCGTGGAATGGCGTCGCCGCGCACCGGCCGCTGGGCGGCATCATGCGCATACGGCGCAGCGCCTATGAACGCTCGACCACCTTCCGCCATGCGATGAACGCGCAGCCGCGCGTCGAACCTGCGCAATCTTCCGATATTCCCGACTAAAGGACACACCATGACCGACCACAATCCAGACCCGCGCCTGGCCGACGAAACCATGCTGGAAAAAATCCGCCGCCAGGTCGACGCCGTCGCCCACGACGCCCCACACCTGGCAAAAATCGCGCTCGAAGCGATGGTGCGCAAGCATAATCCCGACCTGAAGGGTACCTCCAATTCGGCCGGCAGGGTCGGCAAGCAGTCCGGCAACGTATCGGAACTGACGGCGATCGCGCCGTTGAAACCGGGCGGCGCCGAACGCCTGCGCCGCATTTTCGACCTGACCAACGGCAATATGGACGGCGCGCAGCGCGTCTCTACCCTGCACGACATGCGCTTTGTCTTTTTTGACAACGACACGCGCATCCTGTTTGCCACCACCTACGATGGCGACTGGGACAGCTACATCAACGATTTCGCCACCAAGATCCCCGAGCTGATGGACCTGCTGTTTGCCAATATCGAAGGCTGGCCCGGCATCGACAGCCCGGCAGTAAAAGATTTTATCGCCGGCCACCAGATCGACGCGGCCGGCTGGTTTGTCGCCAATCCGCAGGTCACCGTAGTCGACACGCGCCGCTTCCAGCGCATGGACAAGGCGCTGACTGTATTCCTCGACCAGATGGCGGCGCACCCACCGCAGGACGACGCCACGCGCAAGGCGCTCGACACCTTGAGCCTTGCCCTGGCGCAGCCGGAAGGAGTGGATTACTGATGGCATTCCTGACCGATTTGAAAGCGCGCTTCACGCGCGAACATGTGACCCTGGCGCTGGACGATATCCAGGCGCTGATCTTGCGCTCCCGCCCCGAACCGTACGTGGGTATCCACGCCATGCTGCATGTCGACGAGGCAGAAGGTGGACGCGACCTGCTGCTGCGCATGGCGGAGCATGTGCCGTCGGCCGCCGGCTGGACCGATGACCGCGATGCCTGGATGGGCATGGCCATCAGCTTCCAGGGTCTCAAGGCGCTGGGCGTGCCCGAGGCGTCGCTGGCCAGTTTTCCACTGCCCTTCCAGCAAGGCATGGCCGGGCGCGCCGAGCAATTGCGCGACCTTGGCAGCAATGCGCCCGAACATTGGGACGAGGCCTTCCAGCCCGGCACCTGCCATATCGCGCTGACCATCTACGCCCGCGACGAAGCGGCGCTCGAGGTGGCGCTGGGCAAGGCGATGGGTGAGCTGGAGCGCGCCAAAGGCGTGACCCTGGTGGGTCAGCACACTTTTGGCGCCGACGCCGACGCAAAAAATCCGTTTGGCTTTCGCGACTCGATTTCGCAGCCATTCGTGGCCGGCAGCGGCGTCGAGCCCCTGCCCGGCCAGGAACGCTCGATCGCCGCCGGTGAATTCATCCTCGGCGAGAACAGCGAAACGGGCACGCCAGTGGCGATGCCCGAGCCGCCCGAGCTGGGCAGGAACGGCTCGTTCGTGGTGCTGCGCAAATACGAGAGCCACGTCGGCGCCTTCAATGACTATATCCGTAGCCAGGCCCAGGATGAAGCCGCCGAAGAACTGCTGGGCGCCAAGATGGTGGGCCGCTGGCGCAGCGGCGCGCCGTTAACCCTGGCGCCGGAACACGACGATCCGGAACTTGGAGCCGACCCCGCGCGCAACAACGGTTTCGATTTCTCGAAAGACCCGCGCGGCCTGATGTGCCCGCACGCGTCGCATATGCGCCGCCTCAATCCGCGCGACAGCCAGTTGACGATCATGACCGACGTGAATATCCACCGGATCATCCGCCGTTCATCGACGTTTGGCCCGAAATGGCAACGCACCTTGAGCGCAAAAGACGACAACGGCGAGCGCGGTATCTTCTTTATCTTTATCAGCGCGCGCGCCTGCGACACCATCGAATTCTTCCAGCAGGAATGGATCAACCGCGGCAACTTCATCGACCTGGCGGAAGAACGCGATCCGGTGGTGGGGCTGCAGGACAAACCCGGCACATTCACGATCCCGCAAGTGCCGGTGCGCCGGCGCGTCGATGGCGTGACGACCTTCAACCAGCTGCGCGGCGGGGAGTATCTGTTCATGCCGTCGCTGGGGGCGTTGCGGTGGATAGGCGGGGCGACTTGGCAATCACCCACACCAGGAAAGTAAACGCTGGCAACTGTCACAAAATCAGCTACAGTCCGGACAGTGAATATCCCCTGTCCTGGACTGCACTTAAACGCTTGTTCATGACAATCGGCTACTACATTCTCGGCAAGAAATGAGGCCTTTCGCTTAAAACACTCGGCAAGGCACACGTGCTATTGGAATGAATACCATATAGACTGTGTCTGGTAGCCACTTGAATGCCGGGCGTGTCGCTGAATGTGCTGGCCTTCAACGACCGCGACGCGGCGGTCGACCTGCTCGATGCGGGCATGATCGGTGTTGCCATCGGCGTGCTGCCGGGCAGCGCTGATGGGCGCATCCTGACGTGCCCGCTGCTGCGCGATGAATTTGTCACCATCGTCTCAAGCGATCCATTGGTGGCCAACCGCGCAATGGACCTGGCAAGCTACCTGGACTTGCAACATGTTCTGGTGTCACCCGAAGGACAGTTGCACGGCCTGGTCGACCAGGCGCTGGCGCAACAGGGCTTGAAGCGCAAGCTCGCCCTGACCTTGCCGCAACTATTCGCCGTGCCAGCGGTTGTCGCGCGCACCAGCATGGCCGCCACCATCCTCAAGCGCGTGGCGCCGCAGGCGCAGGCGAGCCATGGCCTGACGCTGTTTGCGCCACCGCTGGCGCTGCCTGAAATCGTGTTTCACCTGATATGGCACCGGCGCAGCGACAACCACCCGGCGCAGCGGTGGTTCAGGGAATTTATTGCCGAACAAGCCGTGGAATTGTGAGGTGGCGGTTTGCAGCGCCGCGATATCAACCTGTGCGCGAACAACAAGGTTTGACACAACGCGCACGATTTTCCATACCTGCTCGATCGACCGTTTTAGCCTCAAGGCGGACATCGGAGGCTATGGGTGTACTAGAGCTTTACTATCTTTTCCAGTTTGATTTTGTCCGTCGAGAATGCTTGCATCCACTCGGTGTTTCCGTTCTTGTCGCTGCATTCCAGCTCGTATCCCGGTGGATTTTTGTAAATCTCGATGACCCATGCGACGTCACCAACCTGTGGCTGACGAACGGCGCCCTCCCTCAGCTCAGAACGGACTGGCTGCAACAACTCCCTGATCCTGACAACGTCATGGAGCTTGATTGTTGGGTCCAGCATTCATTCTCCCGGAAAATCTTTGTATCGAACACGGATGGTTGCTTTTGGCCGATTGTTGTCGTCGCAAAAGCTATCTAACAGCTGAACTTGATGTCGCAGACCACTCCTGACGACGAGCACACTACGTAAGATTCAATCCGCCATCTGATAGCAGGATTTCACCTGTGAGATAGTCCGATGCAACTAACATCGCAACGGCTTGGGCAATGTCTGCCGGGCTGGCAGCCCGGCGCATCGGCGAACGCTCTTTCCAGAGTTTCTGCGCCTGAGTCCAATCCGCGGTAAGTGGTGTATCGACCAACCCTGGGGCGACCGCATTTACCCGGATGTCGGGCGCAAGTGAAACCGCGAGTAGCCGTGTCATATGATTCAAGGCCGCCTTCGTCGCTGAATATGGAATCGATGCCCCTTTCGGGCGCACGCCAGCATGTGAGCTTATGTTGACTATGCAGCCGGGTCGACCGGAGCGGTTCGAATCACGCAATGCCGCTTCAGCCTCAGCTATCAAACGAAAAGGAGCAACGACGTTTACTTCATGGAGTTCATGCCACACATCGGGCGTCGCAGCAGCCAAATCGTCGTGGGCAATAACACGGCTGATTCCTGCGTTATTCACCAAAACATCCAAACGCCCCCATCCCCCTATGGCTTCGCGGATCAGTCGTACTCTGTCACCATCATCAGCCAAATCAGCTTGCACATAAATTGCCGATCCGAGTTCGAGCGCGAGCAACTTTCCAGCCTCTACCGAATTACGTGAATGCAATACGATTGAATATCCCTCACTTGCAAGCCGGCGGGCAATTGCCACGCCGATGCCCGAAGTCGAGCCAGTAACAAGTGCGACGGGAGCCTGAGTCATCATGTAAGCCTATGGCGTTTAATGGTTTTTACGAAGGTGCATAACAACTACTAGTCGTTCTGCTCACTTTTGTGAAGGCTTCTTTTGGCCGAACCCGGCCTTTCGGCCCAGCATAGCAGCTTGCCAGGGTGAAAATCTAGCGGCTGCATCGGCGGCTGCATTGGCCCCATTGCAACCCTTCAGTTTGCCAGTAATCGACCAAGGCGGGAGGCGCTGATTAAAGCGGGTTTTACTTAACTAATGCCAAGCAGTAAAAGCGGTCCGCTCCGCTGTCTGGTAGTGGGTCCGGGCCACGAACCCATCCCAATGACACATACAAGTGAACCGCAGCCTCCATGTTGCCCCAGGTCTCGAGTTCCAGTCGATTGAAATGATGGATAACGGCCTGTGCTATCGCCCGGCACAACAGCGCTCGGCCGATGCGCTGTCCCTGCATGCTCCCATCGACGTGGAAGCCGAACAACTTGGCGACAGCCCCCTCCCTACGCTGAATTGCAAGGCAGCCGACCAGTTTGCCATCTACCTCTGCCACCAATTCGATTTCGTTAGGGGTGCTGGCTTGGCCAAGCGCGCCAATGGCAGCATCCAAGGTGTCAAAATCCGCGATCAAACCGAAAGAAGCCAATGATTTCTGTACTACAGCCTTGGCACCCGAATTGTCGGTGGGAAGAGCTTTACGGATTGACATGGCTATCTCTTGAGTGATTCAGAGCAATGATTCTATGCGAGAGTTCCGCGTCAGTCGAGTGAGCGCCATTCTTCCCGTCCATTACGGGACGTCTGGTCAGCAGGCAGGTGGAATTATGGCGATGGGCGCTGGCACCGGGGCAGCGCTACGATGCCCTGCCCGATGGACCAGGTTTCAGCGAAATGATCTGGGTACTGAGCGGCGAACTGACGCTGGAGACCGAAGCGCCGCGCACCATCCGCGCCGGAGACTTCGTGGTCTTCAGCAGCGCCCAGGCCTATGCCTATGTCAACCTGGGCAAGGAGCCGCTGCACTTCGTGCGCAACGTGATCAGTTGACTTCATCCCTGCTTCATCTTTGATCGCTACCATAAGCGAAACAATTTTGTGGCGCTCTTATGAAAATCACCATTATCGGCACCGGCTATGTGGGCCTTGTCACTGGCGCCTGCCTGGCGGAACTGGGCAATGACGTCTTTTGCCTGGACCTTGACGCGAAAAAAGTCGCGCTGCTCAACAGCGGCGGCATTCCCATCCATGAGCCGGGCCTGGAAGAAGTCGTGTCGCGCAACCGCGCCGCCGGACGCCTGACCTTTTCCACCGACGTGGAGGCGGCCGCCCACCACGGCGTGCTGCAATTCATCGCCGTCGGCACGCCGCCCGACGAAGACGGCTCGGCAGACCTGCAGTACGTGCTGGCCGCCGCGCGCGGCATCGGCAAGTACATGAACAAATACAAGGTCATTGTCGACAAGTCGACGGTGCCGGTCGGTACGGCCGAAAAAGTGCGCGCCGCGATCCAGGCCGAACTGGACCTGCGCTTCATCCGTGCCACCGATGCCACCTTCTCGGTGGCGTCGAACCCGGAATTTTTGAAAGAAGGCGCCGCCGTCGAAGACTTCATGCGGCCCGACCGCATCGTTATCGGCGTCGACGCCACACCCGAAGGCGAGCGCGCGCGCGACCTGCTGCGCAGCCTGTACGCGCCCTTCAACCGCAACCACGAACGCACCTACTGGATGGACGTGCGCTCGGCCGAGTTCACCAAGTACGCGGCCAACGCCATGCTGGCCACGCGCATCTCGTTCATGAACGAACTGGCCAACCTGGCCGACAAGGTCGGCGTCGATATCGAAGCGGTGCGCCGTGGCGTCGGTTCCGACCCGCGCATCGGCTACAGCTTTTTGTACGCCGGCTGCGGCTATGGCGGCTCGTGCTTCCCGAAAGACGTGCAGGCGCTGGAACGCACGGCCAGCGGCCACGGCCAGGATCTGCTGATACTGCGAGCCGTCGAAGCGGTGAACGACAGGCAAAAGCATATCCTCGCCGGCAAGGTCGTCAAACGCTTCGGCAATGACCTGGTCGGGCGCCACTTCGCCATCTGGGGCCTGGCCTTCAAGCCCAATACCGACGACATGCGCGAAGCGTCGGCGCGCGTGCTGCTGGCCGACCTGTTGTCGCGCGGCGCCACGGTCGCCGTGCATGACCCGGTGGCGATGAAGGAAGCGCAGCGCGTGCTGCAGCTGGACCTGGCGCCCGCGCAGCTGGCCAAGATCCGCTACGCCGACAGCCCGTCCGATGCGCTGAAGGGTGCTGACGCGCTGGTGATCGTCACCGAATGGAAGGCGTTCCGCAGCCCCGACTTCGCGCTGATCAAGAAACGTCTGAAACAGCCGGTGATTTTTGATGGCCGCAATCTGTATGAGCCGGACACCATGCTGGCCACCGGCATCGAATACCACGGCATAGGCCGCTCGTTCCTGACGCTGGATCTGGCCGCTGGAACACCAGCATGACGACCGGGCCGGCGGCGATCAGGGCGGCACTACCTTGCTGACGGGACCAAGCTGCAGCGCGCGCTAGCAACTCCGCCATGAAAAGCGCTCGGGCAGGCACAAGGCGCCTACTGGCATCATGCCGTCATGCCGCCGTCGATATTGAGCTCCGCGCCAGCGATATAGCTGCTTTCAGCAGAGGCCAGGAACAAGGCGGCAGCAGCGATCTCGTCGGCATGCCCGAGGCGCTTCATGGGAATGCGGTCGGTCAGCGAGCGCCTTATCTCGTCACTAACGCCATCGAACATGGGCGTGTCGGTGGGGCCGGGGCTCAAGGTATTGACGCGGATGCCGCGTGGCGCCAGCTCGTGGCTCCAGGTTCGCGCGTAGGAGCGCACGGCCGCTTTCGTGGCCGAGTAGGTTCCGAAGCCCGGATTGCCTATGTTCCCGGCAATCGAGCCGATCAGCACGATGCTGCCGCCGCTGGCCATTTGTTGAACCGCGTGCTGTACGGTAAACACCATGGCGCGCACATTCAGGTTGAATGCATCGTCAAAATGTTTCTCGGTAATGCCGTCCAGCGTCGCGTATTCCGATACGCCAGACGAAGCGACCAGGATGTCAAGCTGGTTCGTCCCCTCCCTGACGGTGGCAAACAGCCGTTCGAGATCGTTGGCCACAGTCACGTCGCCTTGCACGGCACGCGCACCTGCGCCGATCAGCGCCACCGCTTCGTCGAGCTGCGCCTGGCGCCGGCCCATGATGTAGACGGTTGCACCTTCGGCGGCGAAGCGCCGCGCGATGGCCAGGCCAATGCCGCTGCTGCCGCCGGTAACAACCGCAGTCTTTCCTTCAAGTCGCAACATGATCAACTCCTTTATGGTTAGCTTAGTCTTGACGGCCTCATGATACATTTTGTATATTTGGTGTCAATTACGCACCATATATAGATCAGATATACGAAAGGAAACCGCGATGGACAAGAAAAACGCCTTGCCACTGGAGGAAATCAGCGCCACGCGGCCGGTTCTCGAACAGGTCGCCAATAAATGGTCGGTGCTGATACTGACCGTGCTGTGTTCGCAGCCGTCGCGTTTCAACGCGATCAAGCGCGGCCTCGACCCGATCACGCACAAGGCGCTGACGGAGGCGCTGCGGCGGCTGGAACGCAACGGACTCGTTCATCGGCGCGTGATTCCGTCGTCCCAGGTGGCGGTCGAATACTCGATCACGCCACTGGGGCGCTCATTGCAACAGCCGTTCACGGCACTCGTCGCCTGGGCTTACGAGCATGGCAACGGCATCGAGGAAGCCCAGCTGGCTTATGACGCGCGCCTGGCCTCGACCTGAGTATCATTGAAAAAGCTTGACGCCAAACCTACTAGAAGGTAGGCTTCTGTACATGAACAATTCATCCAGCACCTTTGACGCCATCCTGGCATGCGCGCGCAAACTGATCGTTAGCGGCGGCTATAACGGCTTCAGCTATGCCGATATCGCCGAGGTGGTCGGCATACGCAAGCCCAGCATCCATCACCATTTCCCGACCAAGGTCGATCTGGTGACAGCACTGCTGGCACAGTATCGCCAGGAAGCCGAAGATGGTTTCCAGCACCTTGCAGCGGCCATTCCTGACCCGCTCGACCAGCTGCGCGCCTACATACAGTATTGGAATACGTGCATCAGCGATGCCAGCGCGCCATTCTGTGTTTGCGCCATGCTGGCCAGCGAGCTGCCCGCCTTGCCGGGCGAAGTGGCGCTGGCGGTGCGGGCGCATTTTCGCTTTCTGTCCGCCTGGGTCACGTCGGTGCTCGATCGCGGCGTGCAGCAAGGCACCATTTCACTGCAGTACCCCGCGCGCATCGAAGCCGAAGCCTTCATGGCCACCGTGCACGGTGCAATGCTGTCGGCCCGCGCCTACGGCGATGCGGACGTGTTTGCCGCCATCATGCAGCCACTGCTGGAGCGCATGGCCGTGAAACGCTGATGACTCGGCGTTTTTTTTGATCTTAAAAACTACCAACTAGTAGGTTGTCTCACTCTCTTACAAAAGGCACCATCATGTTCGGAATTTCCCCACTCGGCTGGCTACACACCCTCGGCAGCTTGCCTGCCATACCGCTGGCCCTGTATATGCTGGCAAGGCATGGCCGGATCACGCCGCGTAGTGGCGCCGGTATTGCCTACTTTCTCTCGATGCTGGTCGGCGCAATCACGGTATTTCTTGTTGCGCACCAGCCCGCCAGCAACGCGATCGCGATTGCAACGATCCTGCTATTGCTGACCGGCTACGCGATCGCGCACCTCCCTTTCGCGGCGCGCGCGAGCGACTATATCGAAACGATTTGCCTCAGCCTCAGCGTGTTCCTGCTGATGGTGCCCAGCGTCAGCGAAACGCTGCGCCGGGTGCCGGACGGCCATCCGTTTGTCAGCGATCCAAAGTCTCCGCTGCTGCTCGGAGCGCTGGCCGGTCTGGTTGTGATGCTGCTGATCGGGCTGACGGTTCAAATCACCGCCTTGCGCAGAAGGGGAAAATCAGTGCGCTGAGCAAAGTGCCTCTGCCGGTCATGCCAGAGCGCTAGCGCGCCGCGCTGGCAGGCTGCGCATGGCGCACGATGTGCTCGAGCAGATGGGCAGCGTCGCGGGCGATGCCGGAGAACCGCCCCGAGCCCCAGGTGTATTGCCACGGCAGGCCGAGGAAATACAGTCCCGGCTCGGCCGTGACGCCGCGTTCATGGCCGGGATAGCCGCGCTGGTCGAAGATCGGCGCGTCGACCCAGCTGAAATCGGTGCGAAAGCCGATGCACCACACCACGGCACTGACGGCGCCGCTGGCCATGTCGAGCGTGGCGGGGGCGTCCGGCCCGGGTTGCCACAGCGGCGCATACGGCGCCTCAGGCGGGGCATCGATGCCGTGCGCGGCGATATGCTGGTCGATGCTGGCGTTGATCTTGCGGTACACGGCGTCGGCGCCGTCCAGGTTGCGCGCCAGGTCGTCGCCGAAGCGGGCCACGCCGCCGTCCAGCGACAGGTAGCGGCCATACAGTTGCATACCTTCCAGCGCGAATTTGCGCAGGTCGATGTCGCGCCCGCCATCGCGCCCGGTGACGTAGTGGTTGGTCTTGTCGCGCACGCCGGCGCCCAGCGGGTGCCGGTCCACCGGCAAATCGTAATAGGCCATGTCGTCGAGCCACTTGACGACGTCCTGGCCCCGGTAGCGGCGCGCCACGCGCGGGGCGTCGCCCACGCACAGGTGCACGCGGCGCCCGGCCAGGTGCAGGTCTTCGGCGATCTGGCAGCCCGACTGGCCGGTGCCCACCACCAGCACCTCGCCCGGCGGCAGTTGTCCGGGGTTGAGGTAATCGGACGAGTGCAGCTGCAGTACGCCGGCCGGCAGCCGCGCGGCATCGGCCGGCACGATCGGCGTATGGTAGCCGCCCACGGCGATCACCACCTGCGCCGCGTGATACAGGCCGGCGCCGGTCTCCACCAGCCAGCCGCCAGCGGCGTCGCGGCGCACGCCGGTCACGGCAACGCCTTCGAGCGCCGGTGGCCCGAACGCGGCGATATAGGCGTCGATATAGTCGACGATCTGCTCCTTGACCATGAAGCCGTCGGGATCGTCGCCCTGGTAGGGAAAGCCGGGCAGCGTGCATTGCCAGTTGGGCGTGACCAGGCAGAAGCTGTCCCAGCGTTCGCTGCGCCAGGCGTGGCCCAGCCGGTTCTTTTCCAGGATCAGGTGCGACAGCCCCTGCTGCTTGAGCAGGTAGCTCAGCGACAGGCCGGCCTGGCCGCCGCCGATAATGAGCACTTCGACGTGTTGGTGGTGTGGTTCGCGTGGCATGGCAAAACTCCGGTGGGGGTCAAGGCCGCATCGCGACAATGGTCACGATGGCGGTGGAATCAAGTGGCAGGACCGCGGCGCGCGCCTCCAGGCGCTCGAGCTGGTCCAGCGCCGACGAGCAGGCGTAGCCATATTTCAGGCGCACGCGGTCGCTGGCCAGCTGCAGCGCGGTACGGCAACGCTGCATGAAATCGGCCACCGGGTAGCTGGCGCCAGCGGCGAGAAAATCATGGATCACGGTGGACGGCGAGTAGCAGTCGCTGACGCTGGCGTCGGGCCAGCGCACGGTAAAACGCACTTCAGGCATGGTGCTGCTCCTTCGATGGTGGCCGCATCGGCGCTGGCGCGCAGCCGGTCAGCTCTTCTTCGGCAAAGTCCCACAGCAGCGCTGAATCAGCACTGCCGTGGCGCAGGTGGACCTGGCGCCCGGCATCGGTGCGGCCGATCACGGCGCACGCCAGCTCGCGGCCGGCAAAGCGCGCCAGCACCGGTGCCAGGTCGTCGTCGGCCACGCTGAGGATGAAGCCGTAGCTGGGAAAGGTGGCCAGCCAGCGCTCCAGCGCCACGCCGGGCGGGCGCGGTGTGGCCGCCAGGTCGATGGTGGCGCCGATGCCCGAACATTCGAGCAGCATCAGCGCGGTGCCCACCACGCCGGCCATGCTGATGTCCTTGGCGGCGCGGCACAAGCCGGCTTCGGCGATCGCCGGTAGCAGTTCAAGGTCGGCGCGCAGCCGTTCGGCCGGGGCGCCCAGGCTGGCGTTCCAGTAGTCGTAGGGCTCCTGGTAGCGGCCGCGCAGGTCGCAGGCCACCACCAGGTTTTCGCCGGGGCGGGCGTCAAAGCTGGTCAACAGGCGGGTGGCCCGCCCGGTGATCGCCACCGACAGCTGTTCACGGTCGCTGCGGCGGTTGCTGTGCCCACCGACGATCGGCACGTCGTAGACGGCAGCGGCGGCGGCCAGTCCGTCGAGTAGCGGCTGGGCGGCGTCGCCGTCGCGGCTCCACAGGGCGTCGACGATGGCCAGCGGCCGGCCACCCATGGCGTAGATGTCGCTCACGTTCACCATCACCCCGCAGTAGCCGGCAAACCACGGTTCCCTGGCGACGAATTCGTTGACGAAGCCTTCGATCGCCAGCAGCAGATAGCCGTCGCCGTCGGGAATGGCGGCGCAGTCGTCGCCCACCGGCGCGGCCCAGGCACCGCCCCGGGCTGCACCTTCGCCAGCGGCCAGGGTACGGACCACGCGGGCGATGTCGCGCTTGTGCTTGACGCCGGGCGCCGCCCGCAGCAGCGCCGTCAGCCGTGCCAGTTCGGCGTTCATGCGCCACCCCGCGTGCAGATAAACCCTTGTTCGCCGTCGTGGATCGGCGGGTATGCCGCCAGGCCGGCGCACATCAGGCTGTGCGGCCGGCCGTGCAGCACGACCTCGGCCAACGCCTGCCAGTGCAGTTGCTGGAACATGGCCACGTTCTGCTGCTGCACGTGGGCCAGGAAAGTGCTGCAGCCGAACGACCGGGCTGCCCCCACCGCCAGCCTGATCAAGCCGCTGCCGACCGCCGCCTGGCGCCGCGCCATTTTGGCCACGGCCAGGCGCGAGCCCCACCACACGTCATCGCCGGCATGGTGGATGCGCACCGTGCCGATCACCGCGCCGCCGCCGTCCAGGGCCACCAGCGTCAATGCCGTACTGTCGATGGCATCCGTGTCGTCGCCGTCGAACAGGCCCTGTTCGATACAGAACACCTGGCGTCGCAAGGCGCACGCGGCGTCGCGTTCGGCGTTGGAGGTGGCCAGCTTGATGCGCGCCGCCAGCGTCGGCGCTTCCGGCATGGCGAGCGTGCTCATGATGGTTTCCTTTCAAACGTGGACAGCGACGAGCACGCGCCGCAACGCCCGCAACCGGCCTTGATCTCGCCCGAATGCATGCCGGCCGCGCCCAGCATCTCGCCCAGCGGCGCCAGCAGCGCACGCATCATGGCGGCCGACGGCGCGGGATGGTCTTCCAGCGGCGTGCCGGCGATCGGCACGAACGGCACCACGAAAGGGTACACGCCGGCCGCGATCAGCCGCTCGCAGCAGCGCAGGATCGCCTCGGGCGTATCGCCCAGGCCGGCCAGGATGTAGGTGCTGACCTGGCCCCGGCCAAACACTTCCACCGCACGGGCGAACGCGTCGAAATAGCGCTCCAGCGGCACGCTGGCCTTGCCCGGCATGATGCGGGCCCGCACTGCCGGCGTGACCGCTTCCAGGTGCATGCCCAGCGCGTCGATGCCGGCGTCGCGCATGCGCGCGAACCAGGCGTCGTCGTCCGGTGGTTCGCACTGGCCCTGGATCGGCAGGGCCACCGCCGACTTGACGGCGAACGCGCTCTCGCACAGGATGGCGGCGCCACGGTCGGTGGCGTTCGGCGTGCCGGTAGTCATCACCATGTGCTTCACATTGTCCAGCAACACGGCCGCGCGGGCCACTTCGGCCAGCTGCTCCGGGGTCTTGCGCAGGATGGTGCGTCGGGCCGCCAGCGACTGCCCGATCGAACAGAACTGGCACGACTTGCGCCGGCTCTCATATCGGATGCAGCTTTGCAGCACGGTGGTGGCCAGCACGTCCTTGCCATGCAGCGTGGCGATCTGCGAGTACGGCACGCCGTCGAGCGTCTGCATCTTGTAAAAGCGCGGCTGGCGCGGAAACGCGATGATGCCCACCGTGCGTCCATCGCGCAGGATGGCGCTGCGCCCGTCGGCGCCGGGCGCGGCCGCCAGGTAAGGCGAATTGAAGGCGCCGCTGGTGTGCACCGGGATCATGACGGTGGTGCCGTCGACGATCACCGCCTTGTGGTCGGACGGACCGGCGCCACCGCGCCGGCTGGGCGCGCCCTGGCCGGGGTCGGCCAGACGCATGCCCAGCGACTGCAGTTCGGTGATCAGCTGCTGGGCCGGCAGATCGGCATTGAAGGTATTCATGCGGATGGCTCCCTCGGTGTGGTTGGATGTAAAACGTGATCGGCGGCGGCATGCATCGGGGTGGCGGCGCGGTCATCGATCATCAGGCTCAGTAATTCAGGACGCGCGTAATGGCCGACCGAGTCCATCATCCGCTTGCGCTTGGTGATCAGCGCCATGTCGAGGTCGGCAATCACGATGCCCTCCCCGGCCCGCAGCGGTTCGGCCAGCAGTACGCCTTCCGGCGAGACGATGGTGGTGCAGCAGCCGCCGCGCAGCGCTTTTTGCACGGACGGTTCCGGCGTGATGGCCGTGATCTGCTGGTCGGTCAGCCAGCCGGTGGCGTTGACCACGAAGCAGGCCGATTCGAGCGCGTGGTGGCGTATCGTCACTTCCATCTGGTCGGCGAAAATCTGGCCAACCATGGAACCGGGGAATTGCGCGCAGTGGATCTGCTCGTGCTGCGCCATCAGCGCGTAGCGCGCCAGCGGGTTGTAGTGTTCCCAGCAGGCCAGCGCGCCGAGCCGGCCGACGGCGGTATCGACCACCTTCAGCCCGCTGGCGTCGCCCTGCCCCCAGATCATGCGCTCGTGATAGGTCGGCGTGATCTTGCGGCGCTTGAGCACCAGCTCGCCGTTGGCATCGAACACCAGCTGGGTGTTGTACAGGCTGCCATGGTCGCGCTCGTTCACGCCCAGCACCACCACCACGCCGTGTTCGCGCGCGGCGCCCGCCACCGCATCGGTGACCGGCCCCGGCACGGTCGGCGCGCGCTGGTACAGCAGCAGGTGCTCGGCGCCGGCCTGGAACGGCGGGCGCACGAACGAAAAGTACGGGTAGTACGGCACGAACGTCTCGGGGAACACCACCAGTTCGGCGCCCTGCCGCGCCGCGTCGGCGATCGCCTGCAGCACCTTGCCTAGCGTGCCGTCGGCGCTGTCGAGATCCGGCGCGATCTGCACCGCCGCCGCCCTTACCATTTTCCTGGTCGTCGTCATGGCCGCCCGCTCCGCTTACACGGTCCAGGTGTCGATGATGACCGCGTTGGCGCGCAGGTGCAGCAGCTTGATGTCCAGCACGTCCTGCGGCGCGATGGCGCGGATGCCCTCGATCAGCGACGGCTCGCCATGGCCGTACAGCGCCTGCAGCGCGAAGCGGCAGGCATACACCTTGCCGCCCTCGGCCATGAACTTCACCAGCTGGTTGTTGTGGTTCATATGGCCCGGGAACGCTTCGTCACCCAGGGTCGGAAAGCCGCGCTGCAGGCCCAGCGTGACACCCGGACCGTACAGCAGCACCGACGTCTCGTAGCCCTTGCGCAGCAGGCGCGTGGCCTGCAGCAGGTTGACGAAACCGATCGATCCTTCGAAGGCCACGGTGTGGAAGGTGACCAGCGCCTTCTCTCCGGGCAGGGCTTTCACGTCTTCAAAAACCTTCTCTTCGTAGTCAACAAAATAGTCGCCCTTGGCGTGTGGCTTGTGGTCGATGGCTGGCATGGTGATCTCTCTTCTGGTTGGTTGAGGTGGCGCTGGCGCGGCACCAAAGGCGTCGCGTTGCACCCGGAATGCATGCATGCGCCATGCCATGGCGAGCCTGTTTATACGCCATTTGACTGGATCGAAATCCAGTCAAATGGCGATTTGCGGCAGCGTTCCACAGCGACGCCGCACACCCTTTGCTGCGCCATGTTTCACGCCGAAAAACCGGCTCCATTCAAACCATGCAGTCAATCGGCGGAAGCCAATTTCTCCTGCGCCAAACGGGGCGCATCAAAAACGGGCGCGCCGCGCGCCGGCTGCCTCACGCTGGTGCGCGGCGCCGCACGGCGAACGGGCGCGCAGCTGCGTTTGCCCGTGCAGGAGCCAATATCAGGAGAGGCCGGACCCGGCATGAAATCTGCATACAATCGCCTACCCCACCTGGATATTGACTGGATCGATCATGCCGAAAAACGCCGCCGCATGGCTGCCCAAACTGAAGAAGGGCCAAGGCCCCGTTTATTTGCTGATCGCCGACGCCATCGGCGCCGACATCGCCATCGGCCGCCTGGTGGCGGAGCAACGCCTGCCGGCCCAGCGCGCCCTGGCCGGGGCGCTGGGGATCGACTTCACCACCGTGGCGCGCGCCTACGCCGAGGCGCACAAGCGCGGGCTGGTCGACTCCACCGTCGGCCGTGGCACTTTTGTGTGCGGCAAACGCGCGCTGGCGATCCCGCGCGCGGTGGCGGCGCGGCCGCAGGTCGATCTGTCGATGAACATGCCGCCGGAACCCTTCACACCGGAGCTGCTGGCACTGATGCGCGCCAGCCTGGCCGACATCGGCGCCGACATGCCCGCCCTGCTGCGCTACCAGGATTTTGGCGGCTCGGCGGCGGACCGCGAGGCCGGCGCGCTATGGCTGCGGCGGCGCGGCCTGGCGATCGTGCCGCAGCGCCTGCTGGTGGTGCCCGGCGCACAGGCGGCGTTGCTGGCGATCCTCTGCACGATCGCGCCGCCCGGTTCCGTCGTGTGCTGCGAGGCGCTCACCTACCCCGGCCTGCGCGCGCTGGCCGGCCTGTTGAACCTGCGGCTGGTGGGTTTGCCGATGGACGGCGAAGGCATCGACGCGCTGGCGTTTGCGGCGGCCTGCGCGCAGTACGCCCCGCGCGCGCTGTATTGCAATCCCACGCTGCTCAATCCGACCACCGCCACCATGTCGGCGCAGCGGCGCCAGGCGCTGGTGCAGGTGGCGCGCAATTACAGCGTGGCTATCATCGAAGACGACGCCTATGGTTTCCTGCCGCGCAGCGGGCCGCCGCCGCTGGCCGCCAGCGGCCCTGACATCACCTATTATGTGGCGGGGCTGGCCAAGTGCCTGGGCGCCGGCCTGCGCCTGGCGTATGTGGCCGCGCCGGACGACGCCAGCGCCGCGCGGGTGGCCGCCGCCCTGCGCGCCACCGCCGTGATGGCCGCGCCGTTCACGGCGGCGCTGGCCACGCGCTGGATCAGGGACGGCATCGCCGACCTCGCGCTCAACGCGATCCGCAAGGAATCAATGGCCCGGCAACGGCTGGCCGCGCGCATCCTGCCGCCAGGCAGCTACCTGGCGCATCCCGAGGGTTTCCATCTGTGGATCAAATTGCCGCCGCAGTGGGACCGCCTGGCGCTGACCGCGCATCTGCGCGCCACCGGCATCGGCGTGGTGCCGAGCGACGCCTTTGCCGTCGACGGCGCGGCGCCGCAGGCGATCCGGGTCTGCATCGGCGGCATTGCCAGCCAGCAGGAGATCGGCCAGGCGCTGCAGCGCATCGCCGACGCGCTGAAGCACCCGCCGCTGGCGCAGCCGGCGGTGTTGTAACCGTACCCGGCATGCAAACAGCGCAGGATAAAACCATCGCGCGCGCAGGTTTGTTATTATAAAGAAATGAAAAAACTCCTCCTCCTGATTTGCCTGCCGCTGCTGCTGGCTGCCTGCGGCGCGTTTTCCAGCGCCTTGACCGACGAAGACGTGGCCCGCTATATCAAGGCCTACGATAATTTTTCGATCGCGGCGCCGGAACTTGAAAAGCTCAAGAGCGAGAATCAATCGATGTCGCTGCTGACGTGCGGGCCCTGTCTGTCACGCCTGGAAAAGGCGGTGCAGGATGCCGGCTACAAGGACATGAAGACCTTTGTCGCCTTTGATATCAGGATGCATATCACGCTCAGGGCGTGGGCTTACGTGGAAATTACCAAGCTGGCCGGGCAATCGGGCCAGGCGGTGGCGGCCGAGGATTTCTGCAAGATCAAGGAAAATATCGCGAAGTCAAAAGATGCCGAGGAGATGCGGGTGGTTTGCACACGCCTGAAGTCCTATACCAGCTTCCTCGACCGGGCCGGGGCGTTTGCGGTGAAGCTGGCGGAAAAATTGCTCAAGGACGGCGACATCGAGGTGGTCGCCAAGCATATCGATGCGATCAGCAAGGCCCTCTCGAACGACAAGTTGCCATCGGAATTTCGCCACAGCAGTGGTGGCGGCTTTGACGACTAGTTTGTGGCCGTGACGGCGCTTGCCGTGTGAAACAACTATCAAGCTGGACCCAGCGGAAAACTGCGGCGTACCTCTCCTGTAAAGGCTGCCGCGAGCTATCAACCGCCGGATGAAGCCATTGCAGCGAAGCCCGCGCAGAAGAAAGGACTCCTTTGACGCAGAGCGTAATTTTTATCAGTGACAGTGCTGAACCCGAGTTTGAACGAATCATAGGCAAAGGTTTGGACGAGTTCAATGAACAGATAGCGGGCCGCAGTGACCGACGGCCTCTGTGCGTGATCCTGAGGGATTCCATCACCAATGAAGTGTTGGGGGGAGCTGTTGGCAGGACTTCTCTCGGGCTGGCGTTTCTGGATCTGTTTCACCTGCCGGCTTCCCTGCGTGGTTCCGGATTGGGAACGAAGATTCTTGACGCCTTCGAAGAAGAGGCACGCCAGCGCGGCTGCAGTTCGGCGGTGCTCTACACCATCAGCTTCCAGGCGCCCGGCTTTTATGAAAAAAATGGATGGACGAGCTTTGGTGAAATAAGCTCGGAACGGGAAGGTATCAGCCGGGTATTCATGACCAAGAAACTGCAGCATGCAAGGTGACCGCTTTGCGCCCAGGCTGTGTAAAGACGTCAAGGACGCTTTGACACAAAAGTTGCTTTGAAGTTTGCAAACCATCACTCAGTGATTTTTTTAGGGTTACCATGAGCATAGCGATCAAGTCTTATACAGCCCCAGTTGCGGCGTACGCTCCTGTCCGAGATAAATTGTCCTCCAAAAATTCTGACAGTACTTCCGCACTGCCCTCCAATTCGAACGCAGCCGTAACTTCATCCATATCCGACGCTGCACGGGCGCTTTACAGCTCAAGTAGCGCGGATGAGCCACAGGCTCAAATATCCGATACGAATTTAAAAAACGCATACGCCAAGGGACAGCGTGATGTTTATGATTTTGGACAAATTATTGCAGGCGGGAACTACAATAAAGAGGACCTGCTCCCCAAAACTGCCGATGCCGGGCGCTTGGCATTGGGTCAGAAATCATTAGACTACGCTATCGGCCTGTCTCAGATTCCAAGCAAAAATGTTCCGAACCCATTTGGCGGAATGGCACGGAACGATCTGAGCGTGATTGTTTACGGTGATAATGATGCCTATACGGAGGCCGAGCGATATGCCGCTTATGCTGAACTGAGCAAGCA
This sequence comes from Janthinobacterium sp. 1L-D-8-B-C4, assembly GCF_057291295.1. Classification (NCBI taxonomy): domain Bacteria; kingdom Pseudomonadati; phylum Pseudomonadota; class Betaproteobacteria; order Burkholderiales; family Oxalobacteraceae; genus Janthinobacterium; species Janthinobacterium sp. 1L-D-8-B-C4. The sequence goes on along the minus strand of NZ_JBXAVX010000002.1, from coordinate 483,844 downwards.
GGATGAAACATACTTTTCTCAGTTGTACGCCAAAGTGACGAATGGAGGCGACAATCGTCAGATATTCAAGGGCATTATGGACTATTTCGATGAACTGCCTCCTGTGGAGAAAGCGGCTTATCGTGAAGGCTTTAGAGACAGTATCGACAGTCTTTCTCAAGAGCAGACAGCACAGTGGGGGCCGCTTGCTCTTATAAAACAAGCTGCTGGTGGCAACGACACGCAGTTATCCCAAAGCGTTACTGACGAGGCGCATGCTCGTCACAAGACATTACAGTCAGTTCTGGAGAAGGCGTTTGAGCTTGCCAAGGTTAAAATATCATATCAGGCGCGGTAAGGTTCTGACCAGCACCGCTTCGCGGGCCGGCTTTGGCCGCCTTTTCAAAAACTGTGGCGCACGCCGAGATTGATCGCGCGGTTGCCGCTGCCGCCTTCGATGGCGCTGCCCACCGTGTAGCCGGCGCCGTTGCGATTGCGTATCGACGCCAATACGCCGTACAGGTCGGTACGCCTGGATAGCGCAAGGCGGTAGCCGGCCGCCAGCTGCTGCGCATCCTGGTTGAGCGCCGTCTTGTCGTTTTTGCGGATATACGACGCCAGCCAGGTGCCCGCCCCCTGCGGCACGGTCAGCCCCAGCAATACCACATCGCTGTCGGTGCTCGACACCGGCGCCATCGCCGCGCCGAACGGGTTGTTCAGGTTGCGCGCCAGCGCTCTGTTCAGGCCCTGGTCCACGCCGTAGGCAAAATGCGCCTTGAACGAGCATGGTGGAGGTGCGGCGTTTCGCCCAAGATGGCGGTCGACAGCAGCGCCGTAAACAGCGGCGTGAAGTTGACGAAAAACGAGCCGACGCCCGCTCCGGCCAAGCGCACGCCCCAGCAGCGAAAGGCGATAATGGCGGGGAAAATCGCCACATAGGCCAGCGCGGCCACCAGGGCCCAGCTCCATTGCACCACGATAGAGCCCAGCGCCTGCTCGCCCAGCGCGAACGCGCCCGACCACAGTACGCCGAAGCCCGCCTGCGCCAGCAGGAAGCCGGCCCAGTCGGTGCACAGCGCGGCCGGTTCGGTAGTGTGTATCAGCAGCCAGCTGTAGAACGACCAGGCGATACTGGCCAATATCATGAACAGGTCGCCCGCGACCAGCCGCAGCTCGAGCACATGGCCCCACTCGCCGCGGGCCAGCACCACCAGCACGCCGGCGATCGACAGGACAGCACCGGCCAGCTGGCGCGCGCTGATACGCACGCCGAAGAACAGCCGGCCGCTGAGCATCATCCACACCGGCAGGCTTGATGCCACCAGCGTCACATTGATGGGCGTGAAGCTTTGCAGCGCCATGTACTGCAAGGCGTTGAACATGCCGATGCCAAGCAGGCCCAGCAAAGAAAACCGGCGCCAGTGCGGCCACATGGCTGAATCGCGCGCCAAGACCGGGCCGGCCAGCGCCAGCAGGATCAGGCAGGCGATGCTCCAGCGCAGCAGGTTGAGCAACACCGGCGGCACCATGTCGTGCACCAGCCGGCCGACGATGGCGTTGCTGGCCCACAGCAAAGGGGGCAAGGTCAGCAGAAAAACGGTATGTAGTGTGAGTGGATTGGTCATGACTGGAGAATAATCCCGCCAAGCGGCCCCTCGCCAGCTATAAATTTTTGCCACAACCGACTAGTTTTTCTTGACGCCGGCTTACTTCCGTTCACCCCTTGCCATCTGCCCGAACACCGCGTCGCGCCGCACCCAGGCGTGGAACAGCGCCGCGCCGAGGTGGGCCAGGATGGTAGCGAACAGCACATACGCGAGTATGCCGTGCAGCGGTCGCAGCATGCCGTACACCTCGGGGCTGTGCGGCAGGATGGCTGGCAGATGTACCACCCCGAACAGCGGGATAGGATAGCCGCCGGCCGACAGCATGGCCCAGCCGATCAACGGCATCGCCAGCATCAGGCCGTACAGCAGCCAGTGCGACGCATGGGCGGCGAATTTCTGGATCGCCGGCAGGTCGACAGGCAGCGCCGGCGTCGGGCGGCTCAGGCGGTTGACCAGGCGCACGATGGCCAGCAGCAGAATCGCGATGCCGAGCGGGCGGTGCAGGTCCAGCAGCTGGACCCGGTATTGCAGCGAGACGACCATGCCGGCGCCGACAAACAGCATGGCGAGAATCGCTGCGGCCATGGACCAGTGCAGCGCGCGGGCCAGCAGGTTGAAGTGGCGTGGGCGGTTCATTTGGCGCTCCCGTTCTGGGCTGCTGGATAGGCGGACTTGCCGGCGCTGATTTCGCGTTCGCGGCGGTTGAACGACACCGAATACGCGGCCGAGCGGGCATGCAGGATGGGATCGTCGCTGCCGGCGATGCCGACTGGCAGTATCAAGGGGTCGAAATTGAGATCGCGGCAAGGGCCGGTTGCCTGCGGCTCGGCATGCGCCAGGCTCAAGGTGCCGATGGTGGCCTCCTTGCGCGTGTCGGGCCAGGCCTTCGATGGATCGGTAATCGGGTCACCAGGTTCGGCGAGTTGCACCACCATGTCCCACTCCAAAGGGCCGGCGGCCAGGCGACGGTTCAGGTCCTCCATCAGGAAATCGGGATCGGCCGCTTTCAGCTGTTCAGGGCTCATCGCCACGAACGCCGTGCGCGGGCGCATCGACCAGCGCACCATGCGGTCCACCCCTTTTGCGTCCGTCAGGCGAAACGCATTGACGCCGTTGAAACGGGTGCTGCCCAGGCTATCGGAGCGTGGCGCGGTTTTCGCCCAGGCCTGGAAGGCGGCGATCTCGGGATGGGCGGCCAGCACGGCTTTCATTTTCTCCGGGTCGGGCTTGCCGGTGGCCGGATCGGGCTTGCCGGCCTCATTCATCGCCTGGAAGCCTTGCGGCGTGGCGGCGGCAAAAAAGGGAAAGCTGTTCATGGCGATGCGCCATTCCTGGCCGTCGTCGGTCTTCAGCTGTACCGCCATGCCGCGCACCGGTGAAGCACCGTCGGGTGCATACGGGTTGTTCGAGGACGCGGAAAAGCGTCCGATGACGGCAATCGACGGCTGCGAGAACGCGCGCGCCTTTGACAGGCTGGCCGCCTCTGGCGCGGGCGTGAAGGTGCCGGCAAAGCAGACGCCCTTGCTGTGCGCACGCCGGAAGCCGGATGCTTGGCTACCCGACGACTGGGCGAAGTCCATCATTTTTTGCGGCGTCAGCTGGTGGTTGCCGAACCAGCCGCCGATCCACGCGAACAGCGCGGCAAGGGCAAGCAGGATCAGGGCGATCGGTAAGAGCAGCAGCAGGGAGCCGCGGCGCGGTGGAGGATTCGGGGTGGGCATGTCGGTCTGGCTTTCGTAGGTTCGATGGCTGGGCGACAGCGATCATAGCGCGTCCGGCAGAACTGTGCGATTTGACTGTTCACACCCTGTCGGCGTCATCGATTCTGGCCCGCCCTGCAGCCAGATATCAAAACTGGTCGCGAAACTGGTCGCAAAGCTGGTCGCCAAACCGGTCACGCCCTGGCCGGTAGCGGCCAGCCGATAAGCAAAGCCGTGGCGCATCAGCACCTCGCGCACGAACAGCAGGCCGATGCCCTGGCCGCCTTTCTTGGTGGTGAAAAACGGCATGAACAGCTGCCGCGCCGGCAATGCGCCCAGCAGGTTGCCCGAGTCGATGACCGACAGGCGCACGCCATGGGCCTCGGCCGCCAGCTCGAACCAGATGGCGCCGGCCGCCGGGCCGGCCTGCTCGACCGCCTCCATCGCGTTCTTGACCACGTTCAGCAGCGCCTGTTCCATCAGATGGCGGTCCAGCGCGATCGCCGGGACCGCATCGCAGCGCCGCCAGCCGATACTGATACCGCGGCTGCGGCAAGGTTCGCGGTACAGGTACAAAATGTCGTCCATGATTTCACGCACCATGACCGGCCTGGGCTCCGGTGCCGGCATCTTGACCACGCGTGTGAAGCGTTCGATGAATTCGCCAAGGCTGGTATTGCGGCGCCTGACGGCGGCAATCGCCGTGCCGAAATCGTCGCCGTCGCGCTCGGTGAGCTGGCCACGGTAATACAGCAGCGAATCGAGCACCGAGCCGGTGGCTGCCACGGTGTTGTTGACTTCGTGCGCCAGCACGCGGATCAGCTTGTCGTAGGTGGCTTTCTCGGAACTTTCAAGTTCCTGCGTGAGTTCCTCGACCAGCAAAAAGTGCCGCACGAAACCACGGTCGTAGAAGCGGCCACGCTGGCAGCGATAGCGGCGCCCGTCGGCGTCGCTCAGCAACCGGCTGTCGCCGAGCGGCAGCGCATCGAGCTGTGCCAGCAATTCATGCCTGCCCTGGTGCGCGCCGGCCATCAGCGACTGCCCCTTCGTTTCCGGCCCCAAGCCCAGCAGCGCCTGCGCGCTGGCGTTCAGCAGGCTGATACGGCCGTCGAAATCGAACACCACCACCGCGCCGGGGGTCGCTTCGAGCAGGCGGTCGAGAAAACCCTGCTGCTCGCCGATCTGCAAGCGCTCCTGGTACAGCGCGCCCAGCATGGTGTTAAACAACTGCACCAGTTCATTGAGTTCGCCATCGCCGCTGGCCTGCAGCCGCGCCGCGTAATGCCGGTCTTGCAGCAGGTCGTGGAAATGGCGCGTGTAGCCGAGCGGTTCGAGCGCGCGGCCGACCAGGCGCACGCCCAGGGCCAGGCTGAGCAGCAACAGCGCCTCGACTGCCAGCATCGTCAGCGGCGTGGCGCGCAGCAGGAACACGCTCAGCGCGACGAACAGCAGGTGTGACGCGGACAGGTAGGCGTACAGGCGCCAGCGCAAGCTCATGCGGCGTCGCCGTCGCTGCCGCCACCGAGGCCGTGGCGTTCCAGGCGCCGGTACAGCGCCGTGCGGCTCAGGCCCAGCGACTTGGCCACGCGCGTGATATTGCCCTGGTGCTGGTCCAGGGCATGGCCGATCATGTGGCGCTCGACCTGTTCCAGCGTCATGCCGTCGACGCCCAGGCGCTTGCCGGATGCACCCGGCGCGCCGCCATGTCCATGCTGCTCGGTGTCGATGAAATCGGCCTGGCGCAGTTCGCTGCGGCCAACCAGCAGCAGCGTGCGCTCCAGCGTTTGCTTGAGCTGGCGGATATTGCCCGGCCACGGCTGGGCGCTCAGCCATTCGAGCGCGCCCGGGGCGATGGTGGCCGTGCCCAGTCCGTAGCCGCGCGCCACCTCGGCGATGATATGGCGCGCCAGCAAGGCGATGTCGCTGCGCCGCTCGCGCAGCGGCGGCAGCCGTATGGTGATCAGGTTCAGGCGGTAAAACAGGTCTTCGCGAAATTCGCCGCCGGCCACCAGTTCGGCCAGCTCGCGGTTGGTGGCCGACACCACGCGGATATCGGCTTGTTCGGTGCGGCTGGCGCCGACCGCCTGGTAGGTCTGGTCCTGCAGCACGCGCAGCAGCTTGACCTGGTCGGCGCGGTGCAATTCGCCGATCTCGTCAAGGAACAAGGTGCCGCCGTGTGCGCTGGCGACATGGCCCTTGCGGTCGGTTTTGGCGTCGGTGAAGGCGCCGCGCACGTGGCCGAACATTTCGCTCTCGAACAGCGACGGCGTGATGGCGCCCATGTTGATCTTGACGATGGGCTGGCCGGCGCGCGGGCTGTTGCGGTGGATGGCGTCGGCGATCAGCTCCTTGCCGCTGCCGCTCTCGCCCAGGATCAGCACCGGCGCACGGGTAGCCGCCACCTGGGCGATGGTGGCCAGTACCTTGAGCAGGCGCGGGTGCTCGCCGACGATGGCGCTGAAATCGCACTGCGCGTCGAGCGCCTGGCGCGACGGGTTGGCCAGTGGCGCCGGCCCGCTGGTCTCCAGCGTGGCGCGGATCAGTTCGACCAGCTGGGTATTGTCCCACGGCTTGGTGAAGAAATTGGCGGCGCCGGCCTGCACGCCGCGCACCGCCAGCGCAATCGAACCCCAGGCCGTCATCAGCAGCACCGGCAGCTCGGGCCGGCACTGCTTGATGGCAGCCAGCAGCGCCAGGCCCTCTTCGCCGCTGGTATGCAGCGAAAAATTCATGTCCTGCAGCACCAGGTCAGGCGCCTGCCGCGCCAGCAGCGCCAGCGCCTGGGCCGGTTCGTCGCAGCATACGGCGTCATAGCCGGACTGCTTGAGCAGCAGCGCCAGCGAGACCTGCACCGCCGTGTCGTCATCGACGACGAGGATGCGGGGGCGGACGCGGGGGTGACCACCATCGTTACGCGATAATTCCATCGATTCAAACCGCCTTATTCATAGTGCAGCGCCTGGGTCGGGCTCAGTCGCGCGGCGCGCCAGCCCGGGTATAGCGAACAGAGCAAGGATAGCAGACAGATCACGCCGGCCGATAGCACGCTGGCCATGAAAAATATAGTCCAGTCGAGGTTCTCGCCAAATACGCCGGTCAGCGGCAGTTGCACCAGCAGCAACAGCGCCACGGCCATCGCGCCCGAACTGAGCAGCATCTGCTCGGCGATGATCTGGCGGTAGATATCGCCGGCACTGGCGCCCAGCGCGCGGCGCAGGCCGATTTCCGGGATGCGCTGGGTGGTGTTTTGCCATAGCACGCCGAACAGGCCGAAGGCCACCATCACCAGCAAAAAGGCGGCGATCACCGACAGTATCGTCAACGGTATCATCTGCGTGCCCAGCATCGACTTGCGGCCATCTGGCAGCGGCGTGACGATATAGTTCCAGTCGCCGCGCACCTGCTTCAGGCGCGCATTGAGCCGGGTTTCAAAAGTACGCGGCGTGCCGGCGCGCAGCTTGAGCATGATGCTGTTGGGCGCGTCCTTGCCCACGCCCGGCATCGACCGCGGCAGCATCAGGTAGACCGGCTCCTGCAGTTCGCCCTGGGGGCGGAACTGCACCACCACGCCGGTCACGCGGTAGCGTTTCGGCGCATCCTTGCCTTCCTGTTTCGTGATGTAGAGCTGGCCGATCGGATTCTTGCCGGGAAAAAGTTTGTCGGCCACAAGCTGGTTGATGATGACCGGCGTGGCATCGGCGCCGTCGTCCGCCCTGGAAAACCAGCGGCCGGCGGCCAGCTTCATGTCCATGGTCTTGAAATAGGCGTCGGACACGCCCAGGCCATCGATGGTGATCTGGCTGCTGCCGTCCGGCAGCGTGTATTCCTCGGTCCAGCGCGACATCTCGTAGGTGCCGAAAGAGGCGAAGGCAACCGACTCCACCTCGGGCAAATCGAGCAGGCTGCGCCTGAGATTGTCGAAGATGGCGGCGTCATTCGGCAGCTCCTTGGCCGCGCGCATGCTCACCGACCACTGGTTGCGCCATTCGTGCCCGGTCGGCAGCTGGTACAGCTGGTAGTGGCGCAGGCCGAAGGCGGCGATGGCGAACACCACCAGAAAGGCCAGCAGGATTTCCAGGCTCAGCATCATGTTGCGGGATTTTCGTTTCCAGATCAGCTTTAACAGGTGGCGCAACATCAGGCAGTTCCTTTCAGGGCGTGGACCGGGTCGAGACGTGCCATTTTCAAGGCCGGGATCAGGCCCGACAGCACGCCGAACACCAGCGTGATCAGCAGGCCATAGCCAAATACGGCGAAGTTCAGGTGCACTTTCAGATACGGGATCAGGCCCGAGCTTTCCAGCCACCACAGCGCACCGGCCGCGCAGACCAGGCCGATGGCGCCGCCAGCGAGGCACAGCAGCACGTTTTCCAGCACCAGTTGCGCCACCAGCTGGGCGCTGGTAGCGCCAAACGCCTTGCGCACGCCGATCTCGCTGCTGCGCTCCATGATGCGTCCGACATTCAGGTTGACCAGGTTGAGCGCCGGCAGCAGCATGAACAGCACCATCAAGGTGACGATAATGGCCAGCAGCTTGCCGGCGCCGCCCTCCTCGGTCTGGTCGCTGAGCAAAGTACGGGCGAACAGCTGCAGTTTGGAGTCGCCCCAGAAGCGCGTGACGTTGAACTTGTTGGGATCAGGGTATTGCACGGTTTTGGCCACCGCGACGATCTGGCGCTTGATGGCCGGCAAATCCTCGGCCTTGTAGGCCAGGATCATGGTGCTGAACATGCCGAACAATTTATCTTTGTAGTCGCTCGACGGCGCGCTGGTCAGCGGCGCCCAGATGTCGGCATAGGCGTTGATGTGCATCTCGTCCTGCACCACGCCGACCACGCTGAAGACCTGTCCGTTGGCGTTGAATTTCTGGTTCAGGTACGTCTGGCCCGGAAACAGCTGGCGCGCGGTCGATTGATTGATCACCGCCACCATGCGGCCCTGCTCGACATCGTCGGCATTGAGCGTGCGCCCGGAAACCAGCGCAAAATCGAGGATCTTCCAGTATTCGGCGTCGGTCAGGCGCAGTTGGCGGTCGCTGACGCGATCGGCCTGGTACACCGACACCGCTTGCGGAAAGCTGAACACCGACACGGCTTCGACGCCCTTGAGGGGCTTCAAGTATTGCGCGATCATCTTGTAGCCCAGCGTGCCGCGGCGGCGCCCGCCCTTGTCGGTATGGCTCGATTCCACCATCACCATCTGCACGAAACGCGCGCTCTTGCCTTCCACGCCGGTCGGGTAAAACGTGTTTTGCAGCAGGGCCGCGACCACCATCAGCACCACCAGCGTGAGCACGATGCACAGCAGGTTGATGGCCGTGAACATCTTGCGGCGCAGAAAAACCTTCCACGCCGTCAGCATATAATTTCTGAACATGCCGTCTCCTTTCAGGCGACCAATTGGCCGTCGAACACGCGCACCACGCGCCCGGCCAGCCGCGCTTCCTGCTCGTTGTGGGTGACCATCACGACGGTGGTGCCCTCACTGTTCAGCTTGAGCAGGATGTCCATCACCTCCTGGCCCATCTTGCTGTCGAGGTTGCCGGTCGGCTCGTCGGCCAGCAACACCAGCGGCTGGCCGACGATGGCGCGGGCGATCGCCACCCGCTGCTGCTGGCCGCCCGACAACTGGTTCGGATAATGGTCCATGCGCGCCCCCAGGCCGACTTTTTCCAGCGCCTCGCGCGCCAGCCGCTGGCGCTTCTTGGCCGACATGTCGCGGTACAGCAGTGGCAGCTCGACATTGTCGATCACGCGCAAGTCATTAATCAGATGAAAGCTCTGGAAGATGAAGCCGAAGGTGTTGTTGCGCAGCCTGGCCACGTATTTGTCCTTGTACGCGGCCACCGGCGCGCCACCCACCGTGATCGCGCCGCTGCCCGGATGGTCGAGCAGGCCGATCAGGTTGAGCAGCGTGCTTTTGCCGCAGCCGCTGGGGCCCATGATGCAGACGAATTCGGCTTTCGCCACATGCAGGTCGATGTCTTTCAGGGCCAGCGTTTCTACCTTGTCGGTGCGGTAGGTCTTGCTGACTTTTTCCAGGCGGATCATGTTGCACCTTTCTTGTTATCGTTTATTCGGGTTATTCGGGTTATTCGGCCACGCGGACGCTGTCGCGGTCCTTGTAGCGGCTGGTATCTGAAATGATGAGGCGCTCGCCAGCGCGCGCGCCGGACAATATTTCGACGCTCCTGCCATCGCTGGCGCCGATATTGAGCGTGCGCTTGCGAGCCACGCCGTCGCGCACCACGAAAATGTCTTGCGGGCCACGGCCGTTGAAAGCCGGGCCGGCATCGGCCAGCAGCGTATTGGTTTTTTGCTCGGTGACGATATTGACTTCGACCCGCAGCTTGTTGCGCAGCATGGCGTGATTCGGCTCGGCCAGCGTCACCAGCAGCTTGACGGTGCCGTTCTGGATCTCCGGCAAGATGGTTTGCACCCGGCCGGCCAGCTTGACGTTGCCCTGCTCCACCAGCACCGCCTGGCCGGCGCCGAGCGCGCGCGCATGAAAGTCGGACAGCGAGGCCTCGACCTTGTAGTTGTTCAATTCAGAAACTTTGGCCACCAGCTGGCCGTTGCCGACGCTGGCGCCCTCCTCGGCCATCAGCTGCGTCAGCATGCCGGCAAACGGCGCGCGCACGCGGGTCTGCTCGAACAGCTGCTGCTGTTGCGCCAGCTGCTTTTGCAGGATGTTCTTTTGCAGCCGCGCGCCTTCGATATTGATCGAGGTGACGCGCTGATTGTCGTCGATCTGTTCGCGCTGCTGGCGCAGCTGGATCTCGATGCGCCGCACGTTCAGCTCGGCCGTCAGCAAATCCTCGGCCGACACGCCGCCCGCCTTGCGCAGGGTTTGCGAGCGGACCAGCCGTACGCGCGCCGCCTCCAGGTCGAGCTGCAGCAGTTCGATCGCGCTGGCCGTCTGCTTGCGCTTCTGCGACAGTTCCAGCGTCAGCGCGGCGATGCGGTTTTCCTGCTGCGCCAGCTGCTCCCGGATGCTGTCGATGGCCAGCACCACGGCGCGATCGTCGAGTTCCAGCAGCAATTCGCCGGCGCGCACCTGCTGGCCCAGTTTGGCATGCACCTTGGCCACATGGGTCTGGATCGGACTCGATACCAGTTCCTCATGCACCGGAATCACGATGCCCGAGGCGTTGATGGTGTTGGCGATATTTCCCACCCGCACTTGCGCCAGCATCAGGCCGGACGCATCCACGCTGGGACCGACCACCCGGTTGATGCCCCATCCGGCCAGGCACAGCGTACCCAGCAGCGTGGCAATAACCAGTGCCTTGTGGCGCTGGCGGCGTTGGATGATGGCGGGGTCGAGGGCGAGATCCATTGTGAGGCGTGGGCAAGTGGCGAATACGGTCTCTTTTGCAATCTTCGTGCCACACGTTACCGCAGAAGGAAAAATCAATCAAATCAAGGTGTTGGCGCCGAAGCTAGCGGCCAGCCAGCGGCCTTGATTTGCCCGGCTTCGGACAGGGGTGTCCGGAAACAGACAGTTTTTGCAGCCGCGCACGATAGCGAGTGATTGTCCTACACAGGCATCGCGGCGCCCGGTTTGCTGGTAGATTGCGAACACGACAACCACAACCCATCTTACCGGCACCCATGAAAACGTTTCATTGCGATAAATGTTCCAACCAGGTGTTTTTTGAAAATACCTTATGCTCGAACTGCGACAGCATGCTGGGCTATGAGCCCACGCTGCGTACCATCAACAGCTACGAGCCGGCAGACGATCGCCTGTGGCGCAGTCTGAACAGCAGGGACGAAGGCAAGCTGTACAAACAGTGCGGCAATTATGTGGAGCATAACGTCTGCAACTGGATGATCCCGGCCGACGATCCGCACGAGCTGTGCGAATCTTGCCAGTTCACGACGGTGATTCCGTCGCTGTCATCAGAGAAAAACCTCGTGCTGTGGTCGCGCCTGGAAACGGCCAAGCGCCGGCTGCTGTTCTCGCTGGCTGCGCTGAACCTGACACCGGCCTCGAAAGACGATGCGCCGGAAACCGGACTGGCGTTTCAGTTCCTGGAAGACGGCGTGACGGACCAGTGCGTGATGACCGGCCACGACAACGGCCTGATCACCCTGAATATCGCCGAAGCCGATCCGGCCGAGCGCGAACGCACGCGCGAACAGATGCACGAGCGCTACCGCACCTTGCTGGGACACTTCCGCCATGAAAGCGGACATTATTATTTCGACCGGCTGGTGGTCGACAGCCAGTGGATAGACGGCTTCCGTGAGCTGTTCGGCGACGAGCGCGCCGATTACGGGGAAGCCTTGCAGCGCCATTACAACGAAGGCCCTGTCGCCGACTGGGACCAGCATTTCGTCAGCAGTTATGCCAGTTCGCACCCGTGGGAAGACTGGGCCGAAACCTGGGCCCACTACCTGCACATGATCGATACCCTGGAAACGGCGCATGCGTGCGGGCTCTCGCTCAAGCCCGCCAAGGCAGACGAGCCGGCGCTCGATGGCGTGACCCTGCCTACCAGGGTCGACACGTTTGACGACACCCTGTCAGACTGGTTCTCGCTGACCTACGTGCTCAACAGCCTCAATCGCAGTATCGGCACGCCGGACTCGTATCCGTTCAAGCTCAGCACGCCCGTGCTGGAGAAGCTGACCTTCGTGCACAAGGTGGTCGCTTCGTACAAGAAGACCGGCATCAAGCACTTGTTTACTCCGGCGCCGCCAGCAGCTGCACCGTTACCTGCATCCGATGCGGTGGCAACGCCGGTCCAAACTGGTTGAAGATCGCCACATCGGCCGCGTCGCGCCCCATGCCCAGCGTGACCCGGCCGCCGCGTGCTGTCTGCTGCGTGGCGTCGAAGGTGTACCAGCGCCCGCCGACCCAGGCTTCGAACCAGGCATGCAGGTCCATCGGTTCCAGGCCGTGCAGGTAACCCACCACCATGCGCGCCGGAATGCACAGGCTGCGGCATAGCGCGATGCCCAGATGCGCCAGGTCGCGGCACACGCCTTCGCGCCGCAAGTTGACCTCGGTAGCCGTCATCTGGCCGTACACCGTGTCGGGGTCGAAGCGCACCTCGCGCCGGATCCAGTCGCAGATGGCGGCCACCTGATCGTACCCTGGCGCCACGCCGGCGACGATTTCGCCCGCCATGGTCGAAAACTGCTCGGCTTCGCAATAGCGGCTTGACAGCAGAAAGACCAGCACCGCGTCCGGCAGCTGTTGCACCGCATCGAACGGCGCGCCGGACGCCACATCGATTGCCTCGTCGGTCAATACATCGGCCGAGGTCTCGATCGCAAACTCACCGGCCGGCGCCACCAGGCGCTGGCACAGGTTGCCGTACATATCGGCAAATTGCGTCACCGGCACGCTCGGCGTGAGCGTATAGGACTCGCGCGCCACCCATTGCCGGGCGCCGCTGTGCGCACGCAACATGAAGATGAACGGGGTATCGCTGTCAAGGGTGAAGCCGAGCTTGCAGGCAGTGCGCAGCCACATGGAGGAATCGCTTTCAATATCAGGGTCGCTTGCACCACCATGGTGCGCCGCAGGAATGCAGGACATCGGCGTGGTGCGTTGCAGAGGTGTTCAAGGAACAAACCATCTTACACTGACTGTGTTATCAAGAAACATGCCTGCGGTGCGCGGCGTGTTAGGCTTGAAATTCAGGTATGAATCATGCTTACTTAACTTACTCAAGCTTATCGCGCCGGCTTCGGCCGCGCCCACATCGAAAAGGCATTCCGCATGGCTATCCGTATCGCGCTGCACCACAAGACCAGTTACCGCTACGACCGCCTGGTCAATCTGTCGCCACACGAAGTGCGCCTGCGCCCTGCCCCCCATGCACGCACGCCGATCCTGTCGTACTCGCTGACGGTGCAGCCGCAGGACCATTTCATCAACTGGCAGCAAGACCCTTACGGCAATTACATCGGCCGTTTTGTATTCCAGGAAAAAACCGACGTGCTCGACTTCACGGTCGACCTGGTGGCCGACATGACGGTCATCAACCCCTTCGATTTCTTCGTTGAAAAATATGCCGAAAAGTTCCCGTTCGCTTACCCGGAGCAGCTGGCGGCCGAACTGAGCCCCTACCTGGTGACGGAGCCGGCCGGGCCGCTGCAGACCGAATGGGTGGCGGCGGCGCGCGCCGCCCTGCTGGCGCAGCCGATGCTGACGAACGACTTCCTGGTCGCCATCAACCAGCGCCTGCAACAGGATATCGCCTACCTGCTGCGCATGGAGCCGGGCGTGCAGGCGCCCGAAGACACGCTGGAGAAACGCTCCGGTTCGTGCCGCGATACCGGCTGGCTGCTGGTGCAGATCCTGCGCGAACTGGGGCTGGCGGCGCGTTTCGTGTCGGGCTACCTGATCCAGCTGCGCGCCGACCAGGAGGCGCTGGACGGCCCCAGCGGCGCGGCCGAAGATTTTACCGACCTGCATGCCTGGACCGAGGTGTATATCCCCGGCGCCGGCTGGATCGGCCTGGACCCCACGTCCGGCATGCTGGCCAGCGAGGGCCATATTCCGCTCGCCTGCACCGCCATGCCGTCGTCGGCGGCGCCGGTCAGCGGCTATACCGACCAGGCCGAAGTGACGTTCTTCCATGAGATGACGGTGACCCGCATCCACGAAGACCCGCGCGTGACCAAACCGTATTCGGAAGCGGACTGGCAGAAGATCGACCAGCTGGGCCAGCAGGTCGACGCCGACCTGAAACGCCAGGACGTGCGCCTGACCCAGGGCGGCGAGCCGACTTTTGTGTCGATCGACGACATGGATGGCGCGCAGTGGAACACGCTGGCCCACGGCGACGAGAAACGCGAGCTGGCCGGCAATCTGATGCACCGGCTGAAAAACCACTTTGCGCCGGGCGGCATGCTGCACTACGGCCAGGGCAAGTGGTATCCGGGCGAGCCGCTGCCGCGCTGGGCGCTCAATATCTTCTGGCGCGTCGACGGCCAGCCGATGTGGTTCGACGCGTCCCTGTTTTCGGACGATCACGTCAACGACGGCTATGGCAGCGACGAGGCGGCCAGCTTTATCACCGAACTGGCCAAAAACCTGCGGCTGCCCGCCAACAGCCCGATTGCCGCCTACGAGGACGTGCTGCTGCAAGCGCAACGCGAACAGGCCCTGCCGCGCAACATCGATCCACTGCAAGCCGACCTGAAAGCCCCCGAAGAGCGGCGCCGCCTGGCGCGCCTGCTGGAACGGGGACTGGGCCAGGTGGCCGGCTATGTGCTGCCGTTGAAAGCGGCGGACCACGATCCTGCTGTCATGCTGGGCACCAACTGGCGCACCTCGGCCTGGCCGCTGCGGCGCGAGCACCTGTATCTGATCGAAGGCGACTCGCCGATGGGCCTGCGCCTGCCGCTGGCCACCCTGCCGTGGGTGCTGCCGGAAGAGCGCGAGGCGGACCTGGAATTCGATGTCGACCCGTTCGCCCCGCGCGGCGCGCTGCCAACCGCGAAAAAGGACAAGCGCCCCGTGCTGGGCCTCGCTGCCGGCAAGGCCGAGAGCGCCGCCAGGGCGCGCACGCCGCAGGACCCGGCCGCGCGCGAGGTGATCCACACGGCGCTGTGCGTGGAAGTGCGCGCCGGCCGCCTGCACGTCTTCATGCCGCCATTGAAGCGCATTGAGGACTACCTGGCGCTGGTGTCGGCCGTGGAAAACACCGCCGCCAAGCTCAAACTCAAGCTGCGCCTCGAGGGCTATGCGCCGCCGCGCGACCCGCGCATCAAGCTGCTCAGCGTCACGCCCGACCCTGGCGTGATCGAAGTGAACATTCATCCGGCGGCCAGCTGGAATGAGCTGGTCTACAACATGTCGACCCTGTACCAGGAAGCGCGCCTGACCCGCCTGGGCACCGAAAAATTCATGCTTGACGGCCGCCATACCGGAACCGGCGGCGGCAACCACGCCACCCTGGGCGGCGCCACCGCCGAAGACAGCCCGATGCTGCGCCGGCCCGACCTGCTGAAAAGCCTGATCACCTACTGGCAGGTGCATCCGGCCCTGTCGTACCTGTTCTCGGGTACCTTTATCGGGCCGACCAGCCAGGCACCGCGCGTCGATGAAGCGCGCGACGACAATCTGTACGAGCTGGCGATCGCCTTCCAGCAGATGGACCAGGTGCTGCCAAACATGCACCCGGGCGACAAGCCGTGGATGGTCGACCGCCTGCTGCGCAATATGCTGGTCGATTTGACCGGCAATACGCACCGTTCCGAGTTTTCCATCGACAAACTGTATTCGCCCGATGGCCCGACCGGCCGCCTGGGACTGGTGGAGTTCCGCGCCTTCGAAATGCCGCCGCACGAACGCATGAGCCTCTTGCAAATGCTGCTGCTGCGCGCGCTGGTTGCCCGCTTCTGGCGCCAGCCGTTCCAGGCCAAGCTGGTGCACTGGGGCACGGCGCTGCATGACCGCTGGATGCTGCCGCATTTCGTGGCCCAGGATATCCGCGACGTCGCGCGCGACCTGCGCGAGGCCGGCTACCCGTTCGAGGATCACTGGTTCGAGCCGTTCATCGAGTTCCGCTTCCCGCGCTTCGGCACCGTAGTCTACGAGGGCGTCGAAATGGAGCTGCGCCAGGCGATCGAACCGTGGAACGTGCTGGGCGAGGAAGTTTCCGCCGGCGGCACGGCGCGCTATGTCGATTCGTCGGTGGAACGCATGCAGCTGCTGGTGCGCGGCCTGACCGACGGGCGCCACGTGGTGGCCTGCAACGGCCGCATGCTGCCGCTGCATCCGACCGGCGTGCCTGGCGAATACGTGGCCGGCGTGCGCTTCCGCGCGTGGAGCCCATGGTCGGCGCTGCATCCGAGCATCCGGGTGCAGGCGCCGCTGACGTTCGACCTGGTCGATACCTGGAGCGGACGCGCGATTGGCGGCTGCACTTATCATGTGGTGCATCCGGGCGGGCGCAGCGAGGTCGGCTCGCCCGTCAATGCCAACGCCGCCGAAGCACGCCGTTTTGCGCGCTTCTGGCCACACGGCCACACGCCGGGCCCGATGACTGTGATGAAAGAGGCACACAATCCGAGCTTCCCGATGACCCTGGACTTGCGCTGGCAGCCGTATTGACCTATTGTTGCGTTCCTGCAATCCATCCTGTGCTTTTGTAGCGCGCGCCCATGCCCTCTCCCCTTCTCGCCCACTACCTGGCCGCGCCCGACAGCTTCGATGAAATGCTGGACGCGGCCAAGGTGCCGCGCGCCCACTGGCGCGCGATGCTGGCCAACCTGGCGCACGAAGCGCCGGGCATGATGCGCCAGCGCAACGAGATGGTACAGCGGCAAGTACGCGAAAACGGCGTCACCTACAATGTGCCGGCCGACCGCGACGGCCGCCAGCGACCGTGGGACCTGAATGCCTTGCCGCTGATCCTGCCGCCCGATGAATGGAGCGTCATCGAGGCGGCGGTGATCCAGCGCGCCAACCTGCTCAACCAGATCCTCGGCGATGTGTATGGCCAGCAGCAGATGCTGCGCGAAGGGCTGCTGCCGCCGGCGCTGATCCACGGCCACGCGGGCTTCCTGCGCCCTTGCCACGATATCGCTCATCATGACAACGTGGCCCTGCATTTTTATGCGGTCGACCTGGCGCGCGCGCCCGATGGCAAATGGTGGGTAATGGCCGACCGCACCCAGGCGCCTTCGGGCGCCGGCTATGCGCTGGAAAACCGCGCCATCATCTCGCCCACTTTCCCCGACCTGCTGCGCGAACTGAAAGTGCAGCCGATCTCCCCATTCTTCCGCACCATGCACGACAGCCTGCTGCATTGGGGCCGGCTGTGCGCGGCGGGCGGCGATACGCCAGCGCCGCTGCGCGATGGCGACATGCCGCTGATCGTGCTGCTGACCGCCGGCCCGCGCACCGCCAGCTATTACGAACAGGCCTACCTGGCGCGCTATCTCGGCCTGCCGCTGGTCGAAGGCGGCGACCTGACCGTGCGCGACGGCGTGGTCTACCTGAAGACCCTGGCCGGCCTGCAGCGCGTGCATGTGGTGATGCGCCGGGTCGACGACGAAGCCTGCGATCCGCTCGAACTCGACAGCTCGATGCTGGGCGTGGCGGGACTGACCCAGGCGGCAAGGCGCGGCAATGTGCTGGTCGCCAACAGCCTCGGTTCGAGCCTGCTGGAGTCCGGCGCCCTGCTCGGCTTCCTGCCGGCCCTGTCGCGGCGCCTGCTGGGCGAACCGCTGAAGATGCCGTCGGTGGCCACCTGGTGGTGCGGCGAACCGGCCGCGCTGGAGGCGGTGATCGCAAAGCTCGACCGGCTGGTGATCAAGCCGAGTTTCTCGCAGGGCCTGCAATCGGCGGTGTTCGGCCAGGACTTGGACGGTGCGGCGCGCGCGGCCTTTATCGCTGCCCTGCGCGCCAATCCGGACAAATTCATCGCCCAGGAAGTGGTGCGCCTGTCGCAGGCGCCGGTGTGGAAAGGCGGCGCCACGCCAGGTTTGCAGGCGCGCGCCGTCGGCCTGCGCGTGTTCGCCTGCGCCACGCCGAATGGCTATGTGGTGATGCCGGGCGGCCTGACGCGGGTCGCCACCGGACCCGACGCGCGCGTGCTGACCATGCAGATGGGCGGCGCCAGCAAGGATACCTGGGTCCAGGCGCGCGCCAAGGCGGAGCTGCACCGCCCCCAGCACCGCAGCATCACCAGCGACAACCTGGTGCGCGAAGACACCAACCTGTCGAGCCGGGTGGCGGAAAACCTGCTGTGGTACGGCCGCCATGCCGAACGTTGCGACAATATCGGCCGCCTGCTGCGGGTGGCGCTGCATTTCCTGTTCAATGTGCGCTTCGACCAGCGCGGCGCCGAATGGCCCACCGTCGAGGCCTTGTGCATCCATTTCCAACTGCTCGACTCGGCCAGGAAGCCGGTGCAGACGCAGTCGCAAAGCCTGGGTGGACTGACCATGACCCAGACGCAGAGCGTGGCCCCGGCCGCCATCTTCAGCGACGCCGAGATCGAATCGGCGCTGCTGCTGGCGGTAGTGTCGCCTGCCGTGCCCGGGCTGGCCCGGCAGCAGCGCCAACTGCACCAGGTAGCCGGCCAGTTGCACGAGCGTTTTTCGGTCGATAACTGGCGCGCCCTGAACCGCATGGTGCAGCCGGCGGTCCACCCCGGCGAGCGGCCGTCGCAATCGGCTGCGATGACCATCCTCGACGACGCCGCCGCCTCGCTGATGATGCTGGCCGGCTTCGCGCTCGACGGCATGACGCGCGACCTCGGCTGGCGCTTCATGTCGATCGGCCGCCGCCTCGAACGGCTGCAATTCCAGTGCGAGGTGCTGCAGCGCGCGCTGGCGATGGACCGCAACGGCAACCTGGAATGGCTGCTCGAACTGTCCGACAGCATCATCACCTACCGCGCCCGCTACCGCGCCCAGCCCGAGTGGCTGCCGGTACTGGACCTGCTGCTGCGCGACGAAAGCAATCCGCGCTCGGTGCTGTTCCAGATCAACGGCATCCTGGGCACGTTGCACCGCATCGCGCAGACCCACGGCGCCTGCGGCGAACACCTGCTGGCGCCGCTGAAAGAGGAATTGACCGCACTGGCGCCGGGCACCGACTTGAACTACGGCAACGCCACACTGAGCGCCCTGCTGAACCGGATCCAGCTGGCCAGCGCCGCCCTGTCCGAGCACATCAGCGTGCAGTTTTTCAGCTACACCGACAATGACCAGCAAAGAAAGCGCACTTCATGAGCGATAGCCCGACCGGCGCCGCCGTCTGCGCACGCTACCGCGTGGTGCATGAAACGCGCTACCACTACCAAAGCACGGTCACCTTGTCGCAGCAATACCTGCACCTGACGCCGCGCTCGTTTGCCTTGCAGCAGACCGAGTCGCACCTGATCTGGCTCGACCCGGTCGTCAGCGAGGGCAAGGAAAGCACGGATTACTTCGGCAATATCATCCGCCACGTGGCCCTCACCGTGCCGCACGACAGCCTGCTGGTGCATGCCGAGTCAACGGTGGCGCTGCGCGCGCGCCCCGGCCTGGCGCAAATCGCGGCCACGCTGCCATGGGAAAGCGTGCGCGACATGATGGGCAAGGAAAAAAGCGCCGCCACGCTCGAAGCGTGCCGCTATCTGTATGCGTCGCCGCATGTGCACTGGTTCCCGGAGCTGGAAGCGTACGCGCGCAAAAGCTATACGCCGGGCCGGCCCCAGCTCGACGCGGCGCTGGAGCTGACCCAGCGCATTTTCGACGACTTCGAATTCGACAGCAAGGCCACCGAAATCTCCACGCCGCTGGAACAGGTGCTGCATGGCAGGCGCGGCGTGTGCCAGGATTTCGCCCAGCTGATGATCGGCTGCCTGCGCAGCATCGGCCTGCCGGCGCGCTACATCAGCGGCTACATCCTGACCCACCCGCCCGAAGGCCAGCCGCGCCTGGTCGGCGCCGACGCCTCGCACGCCTGGGTCTCGGTCTACTGCCCCGCGCTGGGCTGGATCGATTTCGACCCGACCAACCGCTGCCTGGTGCAGCACGACCACATCACCCTGGGCTGGGGCCGCGACTTCAGCGACGTCACGCCGATGCGCGGCATCGTGCTCGGTGGCGGGCGCCAGGATCTCGATGTGCAGGTGACGGTGACGCCGCTGCCGGTGCTGCCGCTTGCGCATCAGGCGTGAGGCTGGCGCACATCGCAGTGACTTTGCGGTGCACTGACAAATGACAAGGGCCGTTGATGATCAATCTCATCGTCAACGGCCCTTGGTTTTTCATCTAATAATCAGTCGTTAAAGTAGCGCGCAGTTACTCAAACCGCTGTTCGCGCCCCTCATCTTCTCGTCGCTCACGCTCTTTTTGGCGCTCGATTAGATTCGCAAGTTTTTCAGACATTGATTTTGCCGCCACAGCGATCATCACGTTCTTATGGTCAACCAGCACGCCAAGCGCAGCGGCTCTAGACTGCATCACGTCCGCCAAACTACCAGACCAACTTGAAGGTGATACTCGACCGGCAAATGCATCCAAGACAGCTTCTGGATTGGTAGACACCTCAAGCAACCTCATCGCTGCATCGGACAACGTAACTCCCTCCGGCTCTCCTTCGCTAGACCAAACACTGATACCCGCCGCGACAGATGCCCAAACACTGCTATCATTTCTCACTTCACACCACTCAACCAAAACGTCAACATCTATCTGGGCAAGAGGTTCACTATTCAGGCTGCCATCAGAAATAAACGATAATCGTCGATTTTGTTGTTCTTCTACACCCTCAAAAACGCGATCGAGAAACGCTTCTGGCATCAATGCGACCGTGGTCTGGATGGTCTTTTCAAAAGCATAAACATGACCATAATTCTCGTCAATAACGGTGAAGATTGTGTCGAGCCACTCCAGCTTTTCAGCCTCATTACCATCGAAGCGAAGCGCAGCACCGATGACGTGCTCCATCTTAAAATCCACACGCCCACCACCATCATTATGATCTCTTTGGAGCCTCTGGATCGCAGCTCTCAAACCGGCCAGTCGCAGTTCGGATCCAAGCGTATCTACAGCTTCATCTGCACTGTGTAGCTTCATACTCAGCGCGTCCAAAAGCACATCATCGCCATTCGGTTTAGCCAAAATACGGTATGCGAGAGCCAGTATCCGGTGCCCGGGCAAATTAGCATACTCGTCCCTCCATAAGAGGGGACCGAACATTCCCGAATAAGTGTCAGGTACATCCAGAAGAGTCTCGCAGCGACTTAGGTCAGATTCTGTGAAATCCCGCTTCGGATGCAAGGCGACAAGTACTTGTCGAAGTTCTGGATGCAGTGCACATTGATCGAGCAGCTCCTGTGCTAATGCAGGATCGACAGAGTCAATCCCCTCGATAAAGCCGCCAAAGATCTCAAAATTAATTCTTACTTCGGTCTGCTGCTCGAGATATTTAACTAGTTTCCGCCATTCAGCTCTCACATCATGCGCACCCTTCGCTAAGCCTCTCCCAAAAGCACCCCGACGAGGCATCCAGTCACTTGAAAACAGGTTGGATCCCAAAGCATCAAGGTCATGTGCTGATACAGCAAAGTCCTCACCTAATCGTAGCGCCTTGGCTTGGAGTCGCTTCTCAGCTTCGTTATACTTATTGGTGTCGCTATGATGAAAATCGGCATCCAGCGCCCAACAATCGCCGTTACCTAGTACATATGTCATTATGGTTGGAACTAAGTCGTGGGGCTCCAACTCTCTCTCCAATGCAGCAAGGTTGTCTGGAAGCGGCTGGGAATTCTCCCTGTCCTGGAGCTTGGTATAATCGAAATAAATTGTTGATCGGACGGCTTGCCAACCCTCGCCAAAAGGGGAGTAAGCATGCAATTTACGAGTGGCATCTATCAGTTTCTCTCTCATGGCTTGTTGATGCCACATTACTCGAAACGCATTCGCCAAAGTCTGCCGCGCGGGTAACTCAAGATCAGAGTCGCCGCAGGTTCCCAATTTCACAGCGACGTCGATGAAAACGCTACGCCACTCAATAAGTTCCTTATGGTTTGGGTAAAATCCGAAGTTTCGAGGGCGAGCGCCGAATTCGCTCATTCCGTTTCCACTCCATCGGGGTCCGCCTAAGGCAGTTTCGAGCATCCTGAAACCTAGCGACCGTCGTCCAGTTAGATCCGATGAAAAGCATTCGTTCATGACCATGACGCGTTGATCTAATGAAGCATGCGTACCGGAAAGGTACGCTTGGAAAAAGGCGACAACCTTGGCTCGAACCGCGTCAAAGTTATTGCTTTTTTCTTCACAATCCGCAACGCTAATCAAGAGTCTTACGCAACGGTCAAAAGCGCTCGGTTCGTATGCCAACAATTGCAATAAATTGAGAATGGTCTGCCTCCTTGGGTCATAACGTGGATGCATACCTTTAAAATCAAGCGCAGTAAGTTCTGCTTCGATCCTGTCAAGCAAGACTTCAGGCGCAACTGGAGCGATATAATCAAGAATTCGTACGGACATCTCGTCCAACTCTAATATCCGCCCTAGCAATCCGTCTGGCTGGAGCCAAGCCTCAACGATCTCTTTCGCTACAGGGTGATCGTGCAAAAGACCTAGCCTATGTGCAAACGACATCAGCAAGCGTTGACGACCAGAGGCTTCAAAAGTCGCTTTGATTTGCTCGACCGGGATACTATTGAGTGCCGATGCAGCCAGCTTGTTCGCAATGGCATGAGGCAGGATAGCTCTCCAGTGGCCCCGCTTTTGTACAACCTGGCGATCCGCTAGCTTTCCAACGGATCGAAACAACTGGGTATGAGAATGGCCTGAGATTGAGCCAAGTACATCCAGCTCGCGGTTACCACCTTCCTCACTTGAAATCGAGAAGGAATACACCAAAGACATTACTTCAGCCTGATGCCGCAAATCTTCGTCCGGCTGATTGCGCTGTTCAAACAAGCGATTGAACACCTGAGCGTCAGAAAGCTGAGCCAAACTTTCGCCGTCTTCTACCCTCTCGGCAATTGCGAGGGATACCCTCGCGTTCCCATCAGCAAACTCTGCTATGCGGCGAGCATTGTTCTGACCGATACGGGGAAAACGGCGGATCAAAAGCCGCTCTGCTATCTCCGGCCCGACCGCCTCAATGTGGATTACCGCGGTTGTCTGGGGTTTGTCGTCCCTGATGTCATATTCAACGGTGATAAGTCTTATCTCACCGCCTGCGGCTGATACCCTGCTCGCTAGCAAAGAGTGCAATTCTGACGGACAGTTATCCAGTATCAAAAAGGCATGTCGGCGCTCTGCAATAAGCCTATCCAGCATTGCCGTAGCCGAAGGATCAGGATTCGCACCAGTATCAACATAGATTGCCAATGTCCGGTCCAGCGCATTTTTACCGATTGTTTCATCAAACAGTGCTTGTACAATCCTGGTCTTTCCTACGCCGGATAAGCCTGTGATGCGAACCGCCTTAGCCGTAGTCCTCATGAGCTCTCTCATTGGCTCGATGGCATTTTCTATACTGAGCTTTTGATGCCTTTGTGAAGGCAATGTAACCGAGACGCCTGATGCCGAAATCAGCGTATCATCGATACCGTGAGGTGGATTACTCCACGCTCCGTATGCCTGCCACCCCGAGTATCCCTGGCCCAGTTTTCCCTTTAACCATAACATAACTGAAGGGTGCTGCCGCACCCACTGGACCAGCTTTGAACGGTCGTAAAAGTCCAAATGAATATTGCTATTGTTGAGATCGTTCTTGACGGCATCGCGCATCGCTGAAAGGCGATCATTTTTCATCGGGGGAGAACAATCATCAGCCAAACTGACGATGATGTAACTGCCACCTTTCGCTGCTTGCTCACTGATCACAGGTGACAGCACTCCTTCGGTACGCATTTCATCGATGATAGCGCCCTTGGGCATCGAATATTTCTTGGCTTGAAGGATGGTATCTGGCCTTTCAAGGAACCCGGTATTGAGGCTGTCCACAGGAACCTGAACGCGAATATCAATGCCACCATCAGGAGCATTGATCGAACCAGACCACCTTACCCACGCAGGGCTATGCCCTTTCGCTGCTATTTCAGCCTCGGCAAGCCGAGCTATGAATTCCTCCAAAAGCGTATCCGACAACCCTAGTAATTGGTCTTTTTCGATGTCAAAGATTGCCACAACTTCACCTCAGCAGAACGGTTTGTACGGGCAAAAAGCAACCCATGATTCAGACAATAGTACTGGATCGAGTACCCGAAGGGGTAGCTGTTGTGTATCGTTATAATCAGCAGCGACTTAAAACTTCGACCCCACCAACCGCTGGCTAGTGCAGCACGAACACATCACCTTGGAAGGGGCTTGAGGAACCCGGAGTAAAACCAAGAATAACGTGATGAAAATCGATGAACATCAGGCTGTCATTGCTTTTAATCCTGAAATTGAACTGTTCCCGGGGCGAGTTCATTGGCCTGAATGGCGGCGCCGATTTCTATGCGTCAGATGTGGCTGGTCTACAGCGTGAAGGGGCGATTTCATTAGCTGTTTTTTTAAAAACATACGCAGAAAAGACATTGAGTGCCTGCAAAATTTCTCAGGAAAATTTGTTCTTCGTGTAGATCCTGCAATCCATGAAGCTGCTACGCTTGCGGCCGCAGCCCACGGCAAGAGCTTGAACCAATGGGCTGCCGAAATGCTTGAAATGTCGCTAGCCGCTGGTGACAATTCTGATGCGCTTGAAGCTTGATCAAGCATAAGAGGACGCCCTTGCGGCTTTGCCGGGCGATTTGCTGGCCGAACCGGACGTGCTTCCAGTTCGCCAGGCTGAGCTTTTTCGGTGCCGTCAATATACTGGCGCGATGCCGCTCAATGGTGGCAGGCGGTAGAATCATTGCTGCTGACCAGGCCGTGGCAGGCAAACCGCCCTCGTTCATCGTTGCGGCGACGGGTGCCTCACGGCAGGTCATTCACCAACGCGCTATATTGAAAGGCAATATGTATGTCTGGCAACATCCCTGTTTCTGAACGGATCAAAAGCTGCCGCGAGAATCTTCATCTCTCACAAGTTCAGCTGGCCGAACTGGCGGGCATCAATCCCACGCAACTGTATCGCTACGAATCAGGCAAAGCCAATCTTCGTTTGGACGTGGCAGAGAAGATTGCCTCGGCCCTCGACATCAGCACTGCCTGGCTTGTGCATGGAACGTTGCCCATCGCCAGAGGGACACAAATCGACCCGCCAGTGCCAATCGGAGGCGGGCTCATCCTGAATTTTCTGGAACTTCCTCCCGCGCTTGCCTCCGCCATAAAGCTGCTGTCCATGCAAAATGGCAGCACCGTAGAAATAGAGCTCGTGAAGCTTGTGCAACAGGGCCTCGAAGCCATGCACAAAAAAGCCTCGGCTGGCGCCGAGTGCGGCGGCATCGCTTTACCGCACGATTACGTTGCGAACACGGACGATACATAGTCAACGGATAACCGCGCACCGTTGTACTGTTGCTTTGCAAACATTTCCACATTGACGTTATGATGCAGTGCAGCAGCCGATAATTCATGCACCCAGATTACTTTTTACAGGCGCATCTCATGGCACTTTCATCCCTTTCATACTTGCAACCACCACAGCAACCGATGGCGGGCCGCACCTATCAACTTGTCAAATACGTCGATCGTGAGAGACTCCCCTGACCATGCCCCGCCCCACGCAGCCCGCCGCCCTGGCCTGCTGCACTTGTTCGCGCCTTACTGGGGCGCGCGCCAGCGCTGGCGCGCCTGGCTGCTGGTGGCGCTGTGGCTGGCAATCACGTTCGGCTCGGCATGGCTGTACGTCCGCGCCAATGAGCTGACGGGCGAACTGACCGACGCACTGCTGAGCCGCAAGTGGGATGTGTTGAAAAAGGTGGTCTGGCTGACGATCGGAGTGGGCTTGCTGGTGGGCGCGCTTGGCGTGGTGCGCACCGCCATCATCGACCTGATCGACCTCGACTGGCGCACCTGGCTGAGCAACCACTACCTGGAGCAGTGGTTCAGCTCGCACGCCTATTACGACATGGATGCCGATGGTGCGCTCTCCAATGCCGACCAGCATATCGCCGAAGACGTCAGGCTGTTTGCCAACAGCAGCGTGGTCAACATTTCCAACATGATCAACGTGGTGGTCAATATCGTGGCCTTCACATCGGTCTTGTGGACGCTGTCCGGCACCTTGACCATCCCCATCGGGAACGCGAGCCTGCACATCCCCGGCTATATGGTCTACGTCGCACTGGTCTACAACCTGGCGTATTTGTTGCTGGTCCATTGGGTCGGCAAGCGCCTGATCGTGCTGGGCATGAAACGGCAGACGGTCGAGGCGGACTACCGTTACGGCGCCATGCAGGTGCGAGAAAACGCCGTGCAGATCGCGTTTTATGGCGGCGCCGCGAACGAGTTGCAGCGCTTGCGCCGCCGCTTCGCGAAAATCCGCGACAACGTGCTGGCCACGGTGGTGCGCAACGCCAAGCTCGAAATGACCAGGACGGTCTATGGTCACCTGTTTGCCGTGCTGCCGACGCTGACCGCCCTGCCGCGCTATTTCGCCGGCGAGATCACGATGGGCGGCGTGACGCAGGCAGTCGGCGCATTTGGCCAGCTCAGTGCGTCGCTGGGCTACTTCCAGGAGTCGTACAAGAGTTTTGCGATGTGGATGGCGCTGGCGCACCGGCTGCGCGATTTTTCCTGGGCCATCGACAAGGCGCACGCGCGGCCGAACGGTTTTACCGTGGCGCGCGTCAGCCAGGACGGCATCCACAGCAGCGCGCTTGCCCTGCGCACCCCGGATGGCGACCTGCTGGCCGATGTGGCGCCACTGCAATTGGCGGCAGGCAGCCGCACGCTGGTGCGCGGCCCTTCGGGCACCGGCAAGAGCACCTTGCTGCGCACCCTGGCCGGTTTATGGCTGCATGGCGCCGGCACCGTCACGCTGCCGGCCGACGCCCGCATCATGTTTTTGCCGCAGCGTAGCTACCTGCCGAGCGGCACTTTCAAGGCCGCCATGTGCTATCCGCAAATGCCCGATCAATTCGACGACGCCACCTGCCGGCGCGTGCTGGACGCCTGCGGCCTGGGCAACCGGATCACGTCGCTGAAAACCCGCGACAACTGGCAGCAATTGCTGTCCGGCGGCGAACAGCAGCGCGTCGCATTCGCCAGAGTGCTGCTGCAGCGTCCCGACTTCGTGTTTCTCGATGAAGCCACCAGCGCGCTCGACCCGGCCACCGAGGCGAACCTGTACCAGGCCTTGATCAAGGAGCTGCCCGACAGCGCCATCATCAGCGTGGCGCACCGCACTGCCGTGGCCGACTACCACGACGACATCATCGAACTGGTGCCCAGCACCGCGCAGGCAGCGCAGCCTGCCTGACTCCAAATAGACCAAGCCCGCGACAAGCGGGCCTGGGATGGTTTTAATGCATTTCAGTTCCGGTCAAGCCGGACGGGAGATCACTCCCACTCGATTATCAATGGCATCGGCAAGTAACTGATTTTTATTGGATTTTCTGTGTTATCGATATTTAATACCATCGAAAATACCATCATAAAAAACAGGCATTGACCGTCTTCTCACCCTCCTCATTATCTTACACTTTTCAGCAACTTCCAGTACCGTTTACAAGTTTCAAGCTTGCACGCCCTGCAGTGTGAATGTCGAACCAGCGGACTTTACTGGACATCGGCGGACCACTTTCTCATATGGAAAAGCTTGATTTTCGTCCGACGACATCCGTCAAAATGCGCTATAGTTTTTCATACATTTTTCATACTCCTGCCAGCGACAAGTGAGGCAGAAGCGCGCGAGCGAATTTACAAAACGTAGTAACTGGAGCGTGTCTAATTCAGGAAAGTGCAGGCGGGCCAGTGAAATCATGATGAAGTATTCCGACAGCAATGAATCATTTAACACTTTGTCAAGCTTTAGTCGGATAGTTACCTCAGCTGTTTCGCGAATGCAGGGAGCCATTTTATAGAGATCGTGAAATCTGGATAAATACTCGTTGGCGATAGCGTTTGATTCTAACAAGGATAGCATGCTAATAAGTACGTCATGTACAAAACTTCCCTCGTTAAAGAAGCTGACGATGATGATCGCGCCGTGACGCTGGTCGTGGATCAGTCGATGGCTGATCGTGTCGCAGGAAAGCAAGGCTATCAAAATATGTGACTTAACCAAATCATGGTGCATCTGCAGCTCTGACGCGTTCAGCCAATAGACGTCCATGGCCTGGGATGGGGCTTCACCGTTTTGGATAATATTGAATAATCGGCATTTACGAATCATGAACTCTATGCCCCAGGTCGTTGTGGTTTGGTCGAGAAAGTGTGTCATCTCGTGTTTGACCAAAGCGCGTAACTCTCGTTGTTCGATTGCTTCCGGTGATAAATCTGGTGCTGGAATCGCAATAAGTGCTGCGGTGATTTTTAGTAAATTGTAGCTATTGAACTTATTTATAGTTATCAGTCCGGCAAGGAAATCAAAGTGGCCCATATCTTCTGCCGTGCGGACTGTTTTCATGAATAGATTTGGTGAAAAATTTCTTTATTAATGATGACTAGAAATATAGTTACCATTTATGGAAGAATTCTGAAAATTTCGATAAATACATTTTTATTCACTGAAATTTTCGCCTGTCTTATAAGTTTCTCTGTTTTGGTCGAATAAGCTGAACTGTACAGAAAAGGGTGTACAATATCGCTATGATTCATAGTAGGGTATTGATACTGGCATGCGCACTCTAGCATCCGCCCGCATTGATCTCACGCAAATGATCGGGCGAATGCGAGTTTGCATTCCGCCAGTTTAAGGGATGTAGTACCATTTTTGAAGACGTCACCCTATGTTCAGCAACGCGACAAAGCCTTGGCTACTGAGTTGCCTACATCTATGGTAAGTTATTAATCCATTTCTAATTCACTAGACAACTTGCGTGTGCGCTCCAGTAACCCAAGATTTTTGTAAATGCGTTCTGCTAAAATAAAATTTCTCTTTGATTCGTCGATTTTTCTCTGTTTTTTATAAAGTATAGCAAAATTCCCTAAAATCTCCGCACGTAACTTGGGGTAATTATTTTTCTCTTTGGCAAGAGCGTCGGTCAAAAATTTCTCCGCCTCACCAAGAACGTTCTCCTTAATCATAAGATTACCAAGATTTACAAGATTAGTCAGTTCCCCATGGTGGTCATTATTGCTGATTGCCAGCTCGTAAGACTTTAATAAGTATTTCTTTGCTTTCTCATAGTCTTGCATAGCCTTATAAACATTGGATAAGTTCCCGTAGTGTCGAGTAAGTTCCAGTTTTTCTTTTAATAGTTCAGCAATATCGATTGCATGAAAAAGAAGCGCTTTGGCCTCTAGTAATAAATTTGGATCATTTCGCTGTGCCGCTAAATATTGAAGCTGAACGGAAGCATTTGTTAGGAAGTTGCTATTTTTTAGCTTTAATCTATTCCGTTCATCGATATCTTCCTCCAGATTAATAGCATTCTCTATAATTTTTCGAGCTTTCCGAAAGTATCCTCCAGAAAGAACGTAATTTTCAAGATGATTATAACAAATGCCGAGATTGTTAAAATGGTTTGCAAATCCTTCGTTATCTTCTTTTCTTGTCAGCTTAAGAGCCGAGCGATGATATTCAATAGCTTTGGAATATTGTGATTTGTTTTTTTTGAGAATTCCAAGATTGCCGTTCAGGTGTTCGCGCTGAATTTGAGTCAAGTCGGGAAATTTTAGGCACGATTTAAATATCTTTTCGGCCTCATCCAACTGGCCAAGTTTCATTAAGTTTAGGGCGTGAATGTTAGCTGACGCTATTTTTTCTGGGTGTAAATTGGCAGCCTTTTTGTAGAATAGTTCAGCTTTCAATGGGTCAAGAAGAGCATATAAATTCGCTAATTCATAAATCATCTCAGCAGATTCTTCTAGTACCTTTTTTGCATATTCATCCAGCTTGCACAGGGCCAAATCTTTATTTTTATTCTTAATTAATTCGAAAATCTCTTGGTGAAGGGGGTTTGAATTTCCATTCACAATGGCTATATATTTATTGGCATCTAGTATTTGAGCGTCCAAGCCGCAATTTAAACGACTTGTCAAAAAAGGCATATGCTCTTTTATTTTTGAATGCAGTCGGCTTAGTGCCTCGAAAGGTACTCCGTTCGCCTTTATGATAATGCCATCAAAATCTAGTATGTCCGCTTTTGGATCAAATTTACAAGGGCATGGCTTTAAACTGTAAATTTTCTGCCTCGGAGTTAATGTGAATATTATAATCCGCTTTAATTTTAATTTATTTTTCAAAACGCAGGAAAGGGTCTCATTCACTTTTTTAGATCCTTTTTCAGACGTGATTTGAACACCAATCCCGTTGCTGACGTCAAGCAAGTCAATACAAGGATAGTTTGCTCTAAGAGTGTTGGCGTTAACCAAGTTCCAGTCAAAAAGAGAATTTAGAACATCGGCTACTAGATTTTCGGCAGAAATATTTATGTCGGTGAAATTTATCTTTGCATACGGACGAATAAAATTCTGTAGCGTAGCGATACCTAGATTAACTTCGTCAAGAAGTTCTTTTGATTTTAGCATTGTTGAGACCTTACTTGCAGTTCCTTTGGAAGGAGGGTTTATGCAAAGTTTTTTATTATATGCATCTAGGGAAATTATACTGTGCAATCGCCAACGCTAGTTCAGTGATTTGAAAAAATGTATTGCGTCGACAGATTGAATCCGTAGCGGTGTACTTTGCCAAGACGTCCGGGTCAGGTACGCCTTCATTCAGAAAGTACAGGACGATTTTCCGGTGCGGCGCTTGTGCAAGATGATGGGAGTTGTTGGCGCCGACCTAAAATTGACCACCGGGGAAGCGACAGTCCGCAGCGTCACGTTCGAGGTAACTTTGAGATGTACTGTCAATAGCGGACACTCTTGTTTCAAGCTGCCCGTGGCTGTTTGCTGAATTTTTCAGCGAACAACGCGGGCGGAACATTATAGTGGATCCCGAATCTGAGACGATGGTTTAAGCTGTGGTCCGTGAAAGGATGACAGCAAATGAGTGAAGGTAAAAAACGCCGGGTGCATACGGCCGAGTTCAAGGCCAAAGTCGGTCTGGAGGCTGTTCGCGGCGTCAAGACGGTGACGGAGATCGCGCAAGAGTTCGGTGTGCATCCGGTGCTGGTGGGCCAGTGGAAGAAGGAAATCCTGGAGAACGCCGGCGCGCTGTTCGACGCCAAGCGCGGCCCCAAACCGATCAATGAAAGCAGCCCCGAGGACAAGCTGTATGGCGAGATCGGTCGGCTGAAGATGGAAGTGGACTGGCTTAAAAAAAAGCTGGGGCCGTGAGCCAAAAAGCGCGCTTGGGCTGGATCGAAGCCGGGCACGAAACAGGAACACGTGACCGCTGAACGGATCTTCAGCCAGCGCCGTCGCGCCTTCGCCGCCAAACCGTTCATGCCAGAGCGCATGTCGGTTACGCCGGCAGCCAGCCAGATCTTGGTCCCAGCAGGCAAGCCGATCATGGCAGCAGCCTAGCCAGCAGCAGCGTCAGCATGGCCGTATCGACCGTGCCTTCCAGGCGCAGCTGCGCTTGGCCCACACTCAGTACAATGACACCGGGCGCGCTGCCTGCGACCGGCGCGGCTACGGGCGGCGTGTCGAGCACAGTGACTGCCACCAACTGACTCGGTGCGTTACCATCGGCCAGCGCCTCGCCACCGAAACGTTTGCGCCAACTGAACAGCTGATTGGTGTTTATGTTTAGCTCGCGGGCGATCAGTGATACGGATGTGCCGTCGACTTCGGTCCGCGCCACGGCGGCGCGCTTGAACTCATCGCTGTGGCGGCGATATGTAGTAGTTTAATGTACCCGGACACCAATTTAGGCGAGAATGCTCGCCATGGAGAGGTGTTTGATGAGCAAGCAAAGACGTACATTTTCCCCTGAGTTCAAGCAGCAGGCAGCATGCTTGGTATTGGATCAGGGATATGCAGTGGTCAAGTAATTTCGGACACGACGATAGGTTCGCGTACTGCCATTCTCCGTTCATAGACGGTGGGCGGCAGATTGCCCAGTACTGAATTGATGCGCCTGCAGTTATAGAATCCGACGATGTAGTCGGTGATGTCAGTCTTGGCCTCGGCGTGGTTGGCGTATTGGCGCTGCCAGACGCGCTCCATTTTCAGGTTCAGGAAGAATCGTTCGGCCACGGCGTTATCCCAGCAGTTGCCTTTTCGACTCATGCTGCAAACAAACCCATGCTCCGCTAGAAGAGCTTGGTAAAGTTCGCTGGCGTATTGACTGCCCCGGTCAGAATGGACGATCAGGCCAGGTCTTGGCCGCCGCTGCTGGATGGCCATGCTCAAGGCATCGCAGACCAGCTTGGCAGGCATGCTTGGCGCCATGGCCCAGCCAACCACCTTGCGTGCGTACAAGTCCAGCACGACGGCCAAGTACAGCCAGCCGGATCCGGTGCGAATGTACGTGATGTCCGAGACGTACGCCATGTCGGGAGCCGGCGGATTGAACTGCCGGTTCAGCACATTGGCCGCGATCGGCAGGTCGTGTTTGCTGTCTGTGGTATGAACGAATTTGCGTTTCCAAACGGGCTTCAAAGCCGCCTGGCGCATCAGACGCCGCACCTTGAATCGTCCGATGTGAAAGCCGGCGTTCGCCATGGCCGAAACCAGACGGCGGCTGCCGTAGCTCTGACCGCTGGCTTGAAATTCGGCCTTCAGATGCACGCTGGCCTTGCATACCAACGGCTTGGCGGAACGTCGTTGCGCGGCATAGTAACCAGAGCGGCTCACGTCCAAGACGCGGCAGCTTTGTTGGGCCGGGATGGCCTCCTTTTGCAGTTGATGAACGAGCTGGTAGATCATTTCATTTCGCGGGCAAAGAAGGCCGAGGCCTTTTTTAGGATGGTGACATCCTGCCGCAACTGCTGGTTTTCCAATTCGAGTTGCCTGATGCGTTGCTGCTCGGCGGTCAGTGGCTTGCCGATGCCCGGCTGGCCGCTCTGCTCGGCACTGTATTGCGCCAGCCAGCGCCGAATGGCTGTTTGGCCGATGTCCATGCTTTCGCTGACGTTTTGGATGCTCAGCCCCTGTTCTTTGATCATCCTGACCACTTCGAGCTTCAAGCTCGGATCGAATGTTTTGCGCTTTCTTGTTGTCATGCTTAACTCCTCAGATGGTGGATTTTCCACCTATTGAGGTGTCCAGGCAAATTAGACCACGGCAATACAGCCACGTGGAGGCCAGCCGGTCGATCGGCGTCGGCGAATCGCTGATGCGCCGCTGGGTTCAGCAGCTTCAATTGGAGCGACAAGGCGTCACGCCACAGGGCAAGGCGATCACGCCGGATCAGCAGCGAATACAGGAACTAGAGGCGCGCATTGAACGTCTTGAGCGGGAGAAATCCATTTTAAAAAAGGCTACCGCGCTCTTGATGTCGGAAGGGATAGAACGTACGAGGTAATCGATCAGATTTGTGGTGACGAATCAATCGAGTTGATTTGCGCGGTGTTCGATGTCGCGCGTTCATGCCTGTATGCACATCGGGAGCGCGTGCGACACATTGATGTTGAGCGCATGGCATTACGTAGCCGCGTCCACGAGCTGTTCTTTGAGAGCCGCAGTTCAGCAGGGAGCCGCAGCATCATGGACATGATGCGCGAGGAAGGCACGGCCATTGGCCGCTTCAAAGTTAGTCGTCTGATGGAGGAGTTGGGGCTGGTCTGCAAGCAACCTGGCAAGCATGCCTACAAGCAGGCCACGGTGGAGCGTGTCGACATTCCGAATCATCTCAACCGAGAGTTCACGGTTGGGGCGCCAAATCAGGTCTGGTGCGGCGACATCACCTATGTTTGGGCGCAGGGGCGATGGTATTACTTGGCTGTGGTGTTGGATCTGTTCGCTCGCCGAGCGGTGGGCTGGGCATTCTCACTACGGCCCGACGCCGACCTTGTTGTGCAAGCGCTGGAAATGGCTTTCGAGCAGCGTGGTCGACCGCAGGGACTGCTGTTCCATTCGGATCAGGGTAGTCAGTACGCCAGCCGAAAATTCCTTCAGCGATTGTGGCGCTACCGGATACAGCAGAGTATGAGCCGTCGGGGAAATTGTTGGGTTAACTCACCTATGGAACGACTGTTCCGCAGCTTCAAAACGGAATGGCTGCCGTCAAACGGTTATATGACGGCACAAGAAGCACAACGGGACATCAGCCATTACCTGATGCACCGGTATAACTGGATACGGCCGCATCAGTTCAACCAGGGACTGGCACCGGCCGTCGTCGAAGAAAAACTTAATATAGTGTCCGGGATGGGTTGACCACTACAATACGGGCCTCGTTTCGCCCTGGTTGTGACTGGTTGAATTATTGTGTCCATAATTAAATTTGTGGGCACAATCAATTTGTGCCCCAGATTCAATCATGACGATGGGCGGTGTTTAAGGTAAGACGGTGGTGGACAGACGCTTACTCTTGAGCCGTTCATCTCGAAAATTGCAGGCAGCATTCTCTCTGTCCATCCACCCCTGCTCGTCTTCCAACGATAGCGAATGACGATGCGCGGACTCCCTCGGCGCCCTTTGCTTCTTCATTTGATCGTCATCGGAATCATCATGAAGAAAAGTTAACAGAACAAAGAAAAGTTAACAAGAGAAATTGTGGGTAATTGCAAGGCTGGCTTGACGCTTACCATCGTGGAGACCTGTAACGAGTCGTATGTAAGCGGCCAGCCGCCCCACCTGTACAGCGGGTTCAGCGTTGGGTAAAGTCGGGGAATGGCAACAGCGAGTCAATCTGGCTGTTAGGGCACGTCGGGAGACGTTCCAGGACGGTGGCCAGCCAGCGCGCCGGGTCAAGGCCGTTGAGCTTGGCGGTCGCAAACAGGCTCTGGATGGCGGCGGCGCGGCGGCCGGCCCGTTCCGAGCCGGTGAACAGCCAGTTCTTCTTGCCGATGGCGATAGGACGAATGGCGTTCTCGACCGGGTTGTTGTCGATCGGCAGTGTGCCCGAATTGACATAGCGTTCCAGCGCCGGCCAGCGCTTGAGCGCGTGGTCGACGGCCTTGGCCGTGCCGCTGCCGACGGCGACGGTCCGTTGGGTCGCCAGCAGCCAGGCGTGCAGTTCGCCCAGCACCGGCATCGCCAATTGCTGACGCAACGCCAGGCGTTGCGGCGGATCGAGTCCGGCGCCTTGCTGCTCGATCGCGTATAGCGCCGCGATGCGGCGCAGCGCCTCTTCGGCGACGGGGCTGCCGCTGGCGGCGTGCACGTCGAAGAATTTGCGCCGGATATGGGCCAGGCAAGCCAGTTCGGTGGGGCCGTCCGTAAACAGGGCCTTGTAGCCGACATAGTCATCCACCATCAGGTGGCCCTGCCAGCCCTGCAGGAAGGCACGCGCATGGGCGCCGGCGCGGCTGGTCTGGTAGTCGAACACGACGATGGGCGGGCCGTCGTCATGCGCGCCGGAGCGGTAGGCCCACAGGTAGGCGTGGCGGGTCTTGCCGCTGCCGGGGTCAAGCTGGCGCACCGGGGTTTCGTCGGCGTGCAGGCAATCATGTTGCCGCAGCAGTTCGGCCAGCCGGTCGGCCAGCGGTTGCAGCGCCACGCCGATGCGGCCGATCCACTCGGCCAGCGTCGAGCGGGCCAGCGGCACGCCCTGGCGGGCGGCGATCTGCTCGATCCGGAACAAAGGCAGGTGGTCCAGATATTTGCAGGCCGCGATCCACGCCAGCAGGCCGACGGCGGCCATGCCGCCATCAATGACGGCCGGCGGGATAGTCGCGGCCGTCACTGTCTGGCAAGGACGGCACGCGTATTGCGGACGGATATGGCGGTGCACGAAGAAGCGCGCCGGCTCCACGTCCAGCTGCTCGCTGACGTCCTCGCCGATCTTGACCAGGGCGGCACCGCACTGGCCGCACTGGCACAATTCGGGTTCATGGCGGTGCTCGATGCGCGGCAGTTCAGGCGGCAGCGGCTGGCGGCCGGCTCGCTTGCGACGCGGCTTGGCCGGTGCCTGACCTTCAAGCTCCTCTTCGATCGCGGCCAGGTCCATGTCGACCGTTTCCTCGAACAGCAGGCGTTGCTCGCCGACGAGCGCCTCGCTGGCCTTGCCGAAGCGTATGCGCCGGTAGTAGGCCAGCTCGTGCGTCAGCGCCGTGATCTTGAAGTCCTTCTCGGCCAGCTTGGCCTGCTGCTGCGCGAACAGCGCCTGCACCTGCGCCAGCAGAGCCGGATCGATGTTGGTGCGGGCAAGTTCGTTGAGCAGGTCCATGCACGGTAGTTTACCGGGCGGGCGTGACGTTTACAAGTAAAACAGTTGACGTCGTCACAGGCGCCACTGGGCCGGTGCGGGCGCCGACAGACGCTGCCAGTCCACCCCGGCCACCAGCCATTGCCACTGCTCGGCGCTGATTTGCCAGATCGCTTCGTCGGCCTGCGGCCAGGTGAACTGGCCATGATGCAGCCGGCGCACGCACATCCACACGCCGGTGCCGTCCCAGCACACCAGCTTGAGGCGGCTGCGACGGCGGTTGGCGAACACGTAGGCCGTGCCGTCGCACGGCGGGCGCCCCAGCGCCTGCTGCACATGCAATGACAAGCCGTCGATGCCGGTGCGCATGTCCACCGCCGCTGTCGCCAGCCAGATTGCATCGGCCGATAGTTCCATCACAGCGCGCGCATCAGTTCGGCCAGCCAGCTGGCCGGCACCTCGCTCGGCAAGCTCAACGTCCAGCCACGCTCGTTGCACAGGCTGATCGTAGCCACCAAAGGTGCCGCCGGCGCCACCCGCACCGGCAACAAGCTGGGCACGGACGACACCTTGGCCAACCGCCGTACCCAGTAGCCAACTTGGCGAATCGGAAAGCCATGCTCGATGGCGTATGCCCTCTGCGACAGTCCGCTGGCCCGCCATTGCGCCACCCGTTCCTCCCACACCTTCTGCCGGTCCTCGTTTGACATCTTTAACTCCCGTAGTGATAGAGAGGATAGTTTGGCGAGGCCGATCAGGAATTCATAGATGGGATGGTTGGACGCTTACAGTCGTATCGCTTCCAGCACAGCAGCATGGCGGCCAAGGGCCGGATCAAGGCGCGGGAACAGAAGAACAAAGCGGACAAGGCCGATCTGAACGCCGTTGGAGAGGATGAAATTGCGTAAAAACGGATAATAAACTAAATCGTTTATATCGTTAAATAGAGCGTGAAAGCGGAAGGGGAATTCGTTCTGGGCTTCGCCCTCCACGAATTCGCCTTCCATATTTGGTACACTTATCCACAGCTGCCACTCAAGAATGCAGCACCCCGCCCTGAGCCAAATTTGGATCGGCGCGGTGGGTCAATTTTAGGTCGGCGCCAACACTTACGTTCAATTTTAGGTCGGCGCCAACAGTCATCACATATTTCTTAGCAGCAGTGAGCTGCGACGTACTGTCGCGCGCGGATAGTAGGACGGGTGAAGATCTCCAGCGCCGACTGGATTCACTACGCCAAACCAAAGAGAAATGTCTTCAAAAAGAGAGCGAATAATTGGGAAATCAGTTAAAGTTTTTGGCACGCGTGTCCAGTCTAACGCGATTAACGCATGCTTTCCGTACTCAGTCTCGTCATAACCACCGCCCCCACTTGAAGTCAAGTGTTCCAGGTAGTGCTTTGGATGAAACTCGTGCCGCCACCAAGGGATGCCGAGCATAGCCTTCTTTGCATTTTCGATGACACAGGCATGCAACCATCCACCATCGTTCGTTTCAAATTCCTCTACATCTGAAGGGTGAACGAGTTTAGCGACTGTTCCAACTGGAACTCCTGCGAGAGCTAATGCAGACAGATCGCCAAATAGATATGACTCCACCATGGGCTTTAGGACATGGTAGGAACATCGCGTCTGTACCTTCGCTTTGTACTCGTTATACAGCGTGATATCACCTTTGTACGTGTCCAATTCGAGTCGAACAGCCTCCCGAAAATGCGCTGCGACGACGTCCTCTTTGCCAATATTGCCGAGCTCGACGTCATCTACAACGATGACCAAATCCGACGGGGTCCCATATTTTCCAATACAGGCCTCTGCAATCAAAGCCCTTGCAAGCGCTCGCATAGGCTTTGATGGCTCCTTATCAGCATCGAGCATGTGGCTAGTTGCCCCGCTCATCTTGTGGGGGACTTCCCAAACTACTTCAACGCCTTCTCGGCGGTCGGGAAAACACTTTTGCAATGATTTGTGCAGCGCCAACTTCTCCATGTCGCCGGTGACGATCAGTTTAATTCTCGCCACGGTCAACGCTCATCTTCGTTGCTGCCAATTTCACCTTGCTCGTATAGGTCTCCGAGCCGAAACTCTTGGAGCCACTCTCGATCATACAACTGATCGATGCGGGACGGAAGCGTGCCATTGGAAGAAGAAGACTTCATTACGAAAACCTTTTCCGGAGTGCTGGTCAACTCGTCAAGCAATACAGTGGAATGGGTCGCCAGTATGACAGTAATGTTATGCTCCCGGGCCCATCTAGTTGTTTTTTGCAGGAAGACTCGGACAGCATACGGATGTAGACTATTCTCCGGCTCATCGATAGCCAAGACGCTTTCATCTTCGGCACTCGCGACGTCGGCGAACAGAATAAGTAACTGAAGCAATCCGTTAGCTTCGCCCCCTAGCGGCTTGGGAACTTCGGATTCAGGGGCATAAATTTGCGCCGCCAAGGTATTGCCCGCTTCTGAAAAATCCATCTCCACGACAGTGCCGGGGAATGCTGCATTTAGGCCGCGCAGGACAAAGTCAAATCGATATCGATTTTGCTTTTCCTGTGACCACTTTCGAAGCACAGCGAGTACATTTCCACCCCGGGCCTGAAGTGAGCCTCGATCTGCTGTGCTGGACCCGTTTTCTCGAACTGACCAGATATCAGGATCGTGATAAACGGCAGAACGCTTGAGAAAGGTAGCAACTGCGCGAAGGCTTGGATCCAAAGCGCCCCTATCAATGAGTGTGCGGATTCCCATATGGGAACTTGATGTTATGCGTTCTGCCCCGTGAAGAAAATTACCAAGGCTATCGCGTGAAAAAATCTCCCGCCCCCGATCGGTCAATCGTTCATTGGTAAAATATTCGGACGTACCAGCTCCTGGTACAAGTTGAATACGCCACGCTGCGTTACCAATATCGACCCCGATCTCGATCGGATCATCGGGATTTGAGCCCCAAGACCTCAGATTATTTGTGCCTCCAAGGACAGTGACAAGCGCCTCTGGCAGACCTCTTTCGTAAGCCATTCGCATAAGCTTCAGAATTAGCAGTAGAGAGCTCTTTCCAGTTCCGTTTGCTCCGATCAATATGCTAACTGGCTCAGGCGTCCAAGTCACTGCGGTGAGGGCACGTAAATTTCGAACATGCAATGAAAAACTAGGGGGCCGAGCGGGCACAAAGATTTCTCGCAATAAGGGGATTTCACTCGACGCATCCGTGCTCTCATGTGCCTTGAGGCCCAATTGTTTATTAGACCATTCCGTCAAATGGCCGACAACTTTGGCTTTAAATCCATCACCCGCGCCCCATTCCGCGCAACAACTCTCCCACAAGGTATCTTGCTGCTTAAGAAGACTCTCAACCTCTGCACCGATGCGTGAAGAATAATCTCGACTCACTTTAATTTGCGCGTCGAGGTATTGCCGCTGTCGTAAGCGAACATGGTCTAAGACAACTGCGAAAAATGGGTCCTGCTCAAGTTCATTAAGCTTAGTCGATACTGACGAAATAAGTTGATCCATCCACATCGTCACCGCACGTGAAGCTTCGGCCTCAACAGCAGCGTATAGGTTGAGACCGAGGTAAGCGCCCCTTCTACGACACGTAGCGTATACGACGGACGCATACCGAGACTTCTCAATTGCGCCGTAAGCGCCCGAAAGTGGGTCCGCAAGTGGGGTCTCGCTGAGCGGATGCAGAGCCATAATGGCGAGCAGTTGCTGATCCACTGCATCCCGACGCGCGGGCCTCAGCACATTCGAAAAGTTGCTTATAAAACCATTTGCATTTTCGATATCGCGATTAAGCTGGTCTTCAACAATTCGCCGGACTCTTCGAATACTGTCGTCAATAGAAAGCAGGAGATTCGAACGGTCATCCTTGAGTGCGTCGAATGCGATGATCTGATCTTTATTGATCATCCGCAAACCACCACTAGCTAACGATGTGAAACACTCGTTGATCTTAAGGTCTTGACCATATTCCCGATCTCCGCCAGAACCATTGACCTGATCCGCATCACCTTGGTCCAATATAAGCAACACGGTTCTGGAAATCGCTAACCGCAGCTCAGCATCGTTAGTCATCGACCGCATCAGCGCACGCATTGGATCACCAGGCGCATCTTTAAATGTTGCACACAAAACGATGATCGCCCGGGGATCGCGCAAGAAATTTTGTAGATCGCGACGAGACTCCACAATGCCATCCAAGCCCCTTGTATCGATCAGTGTCAGATCTGATCCGAATTGACTGCCTGGTAGCGGATTGGGTACCACGACTGACATTCGCTTGGGTAGCATGGCCAACGGCTCAAGCCCGTTATTGATTGACTCAAAACGCTCTTTCAACTCTTTTAACGCATCACCCTCTGTTTTGTCCCACCACCATTCACATTTATTACGCACAGAAAGCTTCGCGCGTTCAAGTAGATGCAAATAAAACGCTTCGGGAGACCCAAATTTTGAAGCTGCAATTTCCATCGGACGTATAAAGATGCGCCGACGCACGTTTTCTTCGACACGATACTCTTGCGTCTCCTTGTAATCCGTCATACCGCGAATCACACGCTGAACCTCCTGTGCCGTGGGATTCGAATCGTCTTCGTCACTCCCGCGCGAATTTGGTTGTTGGCGGCCCCACTCCCCCTCCGCATAAATTCGGATCTCATCCGACATCTCGTCAATAGAAAGAGGCTCAATGATGAGTCCTACTTTGCGGGTGTGGTCGGACGCTTGAATGCGAACCTCGCAAACTGTGGTTCGCCCTGAACCGATCGCAAGAACTGAATTATTCTTCAAACTAGATCGGTCGGTCGGGGATGAGCCAATAATAAGATTACCCGCGACGGCGATTAGAGATGACTTCCCGACTCCGACACTACCCATGAACACAACAGGATGTGAAGGGTCCGCCAAGAACGCCCGCTTTCTGTCGATTGCATCAATCCACTCAACAGCAGAATCGCCTGAATGTGGGTGCGCCAGGCTGACCGTGTCCATCACGCTTCGAAGTTGATCGAGCGTCTCTTGTGCGTCTAGGATAATGCTGTGGGTCATAGGTAAGTCCAATTTGTGACGGCAAGGGAAGAAATAACCGTGCTCTTCTCGTATTCTCGCATGTTGCAAGTCACTCCTGACAGTTATCCGGCCCGATTTTTCAAAGCTAAATAGAAATGTCCCCTTTTCCTCAAGTAGAAATGTCCCCTACGTGAGCGAAGCAATGGATTCGCGCAATTAGGACATTGCTTGTGATGTTTTTTACAATTAATCCAAGGTACTCTGGCTGATCTCGCTGATATGAGACATATCTGGGCCGGCGATTACGAGGCCGTGGCGTTGACGGTGTCCGTAGAACACCCCTATGAAATACAATTCACTTTTCAGCATTACCCGCCTGTCTACCCCCCACAATTACTCGCTTGAGAGGTCGCTAAGTAAGGGGTAGCAGCTCAAAGCTGTTGGACGCTCGGGATGGCTTCGATGGCGTCCCGCGAAATGGATTCCCGGCCCTCCATTTCAGTCTCGATAAGCTTCACGATATCCAGCCATTCAGAGCAGTGGTCTTCGAGCTTGTCGACAGCTGATTTGAGAAGCTCGTCGCGGAGGAATGGGACGCGCCAAGATTTGAGCACCCTGTCCGCGTAGGCGAGATCCAAGGCGCACAGATTCACTGGCATGGCGAAGGGTTGGCCAATGCGTTCGCAAAAGATCCACGCCGCTTGCCCAGCGAGAAGAATTTCCACGGCGTCCAATCCCTTCTCCAAAGTCAGAACCCCTACCCATTGTTGCTGAGACGCGGCGGTGAAGTGCTCCGCGTCAAAACTGATCGCCTCATTTTTCAACTGGTGAAAAGCCGATGTTAGCGTCAAAATTGCTTGCGCGGCCCTATAGCTCGCAATGCTCCTCGATTGGGCCGCGCCAGAGATGACAACCGGCGCCGTCTTGCTGGCCCAAGGACTAGGAGAGGGGGCTAGCTCTACCCGCTTGCCCTTAAATGAGTTCCCCAAATCCTTGAAAAGTTTTGCAAGCTCACCCACCGCATCGGGTCCATCTTCCTCGCTGATTAGGACATCGACCTCTTGATTGAAATAGATCGAGTTATCAACTTGGTGCAGAGCGGGATAGCTCAGGTTGCTGGATCCGATGATAGCACCCGAAATGGTTTTCTCATTTTTGCGGCGCTTTAGAGCAACCTTCGCATGCCATTGCCAGCCCGTGTAAAACGTGACGATGGGAGGTTTGAGGTTTAGCGAGCGCGCTTTATGCTGCACCATCAACGCGAATTCTTTGGCTCTCTCAGTCACATACTCGTGGGTATTAACATTATCTTTGTCAGGCCAATGGCCGCTTGCCAGAACCAAGTGGTTGACCGATTGAAGAATGTCTTCCCAAGGCAACATCTTCAATTTTGAGATGTATCCACTCGAAATCAGGAGCTGTTCGCCGTCCATGGCGAGTAGATCCTTGAATAGATTGACCACGCTGTTTTTGGTTGCAAGAGTGCGCACACTAATTTTCAATGCCATTCCTTTCAAATGCCAAGTTTCATGCGATGCCTTGGGTGGAGTCTCGCATGTCGCCTCCAATATTGAAGGCCGGTGGTAAATTCAATTTCTCGACTTGGGTGCTTTGCGAACCGACGATGTTCTAACTGGTCCTCATGGACGCTTCAAGCACCTCCCGGACGTCTAGGGGCAATTCCAGGCTGATGGCCACGTCCACCGCTTTGAATAAGCGGATCAAGCGCGCGGCGCCATTTGTCATTGGGAGCCTAATCGAAATCGCCGCCATGAATTGGTTGTGGAGATCCGAGTGCGTCAGCCTGCGGAGGTCGGGGCGCTTCATGATCGCGACCTCCCGGCAATGCTCGAGCAACGCAGGAATGGCTGCCGTCGAACGGTTGACGGAAACCTCCAGGGATTGCCCAAGCCGTTGCGCCAAATGCTTGACCACCAACCTCACCTAGTCGATTCCAGGCTCCTCGACCACCCACTCCATTCGCGAGAAAAGTCCGGCGCGTAAGGAGCCAGCGTCCGCGGCGGCCAAGAATTCCAACAGGCCCTGGTCATCCAAACGCGATTGCAGGTCCTTCGCCAATAGCAGTGCGTCGTTGTCGTTCCCCTCAGCCGCCGAGCGCCAGACATCCAAGCCTTTGCGCGAACCAAACAAAGAGGACTTCTCGGAACGAATCCCACCTCGCGTCAAGAAGCGGAATGCCAGGCGTGGTGCTCCAGGGTTGTCTTGGCGCATGCGCCAGTAGTTGGATATCGAGGATCGGACATCTTTGGAACCCAGGGAGATGTCGTCAGGCGAGTTTTTAACTTGGTTGGCGACCGAGCCGTCCGGGCCTCGCTTGTCAAAATCCTCGGCGCACTCGATGAACAACGCTTCGTCGGCGGCCAGGCAG
This sequence comes from Janthinobacterium sp. 1L-D-8-B-C4, assembly GCF_057291295.1. NCBI lineage: Bacteria > Pseudomonadati > Pseudomonadota > Betaproteobacteria > Burkholderiales > Oxalobacteraceae > Janthinobacterium > Janthinobacterium sp. 1L-D-8-B-C4. The sequence continues at coordinate 440,437 of NZ_JBXAVX010000002.1, read as the reverse complement.
AGCCAAGCCTCGACCGTGCGCCAAATTTGATAGTCGAAGCCCTCGATCGGATAGACGGCCTGACGCTTTGCGACCCCGACAAGCGCATGGTCAGGCGGAGAGGCCGTCCCGCTCAAGCCTCTGCTCCCGCCGTGGCTTCTTCCACCGTGGGCACCGCCGCGTTTTCGGCCAATGGCTCGCTGGCTTTTTCGCGCAGGTCGAAGCCTGCCTGCGATGGCGTGTCCATGACACGCGCCATGAGTTCGGCGCCAGACGCCCCCTCATAGCGGGCTGGAATTCTATCGCGCAGCTTGAAGAGCCTCTGGCTCGCGCTGCGGGTCAGCTGGCCATAGGTCGTGGCCACGACCTTGCCACGCACGACATTCTCTTCCGAAATGCTTTTCTCCTTGGTGGTCTTCGAGGAGATCTGATGGCCAACTACAAAGGCGCGGATCATTGGCGTTCCGTCCATGACTTCGCTTTGCAGAAAGTCCTGCACGTATCCATCCGCTTGGGTCATTTCTGCTCGTCCAATGGACGACTTTCCCTTCTTGAGCTCGATGATGAGAACGTTTTGGATGCGCGTCAGGCTCGTGTCGAAGTTGTCGTAGCCCTCGGTCCCGACGATGGACAAGGTCGAGTCTGCGAGCACGACAATGTCTGGCCTCTGTTCGGGTTTCAAAAACGCCCCATCCTCGACTCTCTGCTTGAAAATCTTGCGCGCGACGGTCTTCAACGTGACATTGGACGTGTATTCGAGGCTGTCGAATTCAGGACCAAACAGCCAGCGCGCTTGAGTCACCAACGGATGCAGCGTGTGAAGCTCATCGGTCGCTGGGTCCCCGCTCAGCTTGTCGATCGCTTCGATGACGCTAAGGCGGCTGTCGATTTCGTCAAGCACAGTGAGCGCGTCGCGCACGGTCCAATCACCCAGCAGGCGGTTGAGCCCATCCACGTCCGAGTCGCCAAGCCGCGCGAGCTTTTCGAGCAACGCGATGCCGCTACGCGACTTCTCCAAATTGATGACGGCCTCCACCGCGATGGCCAATGTCTCGGCGGTGATGACCGGGCTGCGCGTGACAAGCTCCTGCGTGAAATGCGCAACCTCAAGCTTCGCCAACGTCGAAAGATCCTTGAAGGACTCGCGGTTGCGCAGCAGCGCGTCATGGCTGCTGTCGTCGATGAAGTCCTCCGAGAGCTTGGCGAACACTTTGGCCGCGTAGTTGGCCACCGCCTCATTCATCGAGCGGACCACCTCCGTCGGCTTGAACCGAGTCCAGTCGGCCTCGATCTCATCCATCCATTCGGGGCCGCACCGGACAATGATTGTGTAGCGCTTGGCGAAGCGGCTCCGGCCGTCGAGGACCGCCGCGCTGCCCACATTCCAGCTCGGAGTGCCCACCAAGCGACTGTTGGCCCAAAACGCGACCCCTTGATATATGGTCGACTTCAGGCCGCGCGTCGTGTCCACAACGAACGCCTCCACGGGCATGCCTTCGGCGACCTCCAGCGTCGCCTTCTCCACCAGCCCGGTGTGCTCGGACAGAGGGATGGACACTCCGTTGACCCTCACCACGAATTGCGGGTCATGCAGGAAGCGGGCCGAAAGAAGGTCGCGAATGCTGTCAGCGTTGGGCAAGTGGCGCCCAACCTTCACTATCAGCTTGGTGCCGTGGCCACCGCGCTTGAGGGGCGTCAGGCTGTCCATCTTGAAGGGGGTGGCTTGGCTGTGAGTGCTGACCACGAAAGTCGCGCCCTTGCCCTCGCGCCAGGTCTGCACCTCGTAGATGTCGGCGAAGCAAAGCATGCCGTGGCGGCCTACGCCATTGCGACCATACGCGCGCCGAATCCACCCTGTGCGCTCCGGCGGAAAATCCACGAAGGATCCTTGATGTTTGACGCGGTCGTAGGACAGCTTCATCCATCTTTCTTTGAATTGCGGGGCGCTCATCCCGTGGCCGTCGTCCTCGACCACCAAGTCGCCATTGAGAGCGTCGGGAATGATGATGTCCACCAGCGCGGCGCCCGCATCCCATGCGTTGGCGACGAGCTCGGTGAGCGCGACTTCGGAATCTTGCGCGATCTGCCCCAGCGTTCGAATCAGATAGTCATCCTCAAAAAGGGATCCAAAGTTCTGGTCAGTCTTCTTTGCGCGCGTCGACATGGTCATTCCTCTATTGTGAGAGCCATCTTATTCCCGAAAGCTCGAATGCCGCTTCGACCAATTTTCGATTGGTCTAATTGATTGCGGCGCGAAACCCTAATCAGTTCAAGCAGCCTTCACTTTTCCACATCCTCGGCAGCGGCGCCCGCTTTAGCTTTGTTGATGAGTCGCACGCACGCGTGAATGGTGGCTAGATAATGATAGAACATCCAGCTGTGCCATATCGCTTGGTCGTAATCGGTCTTCTGGCCGGGCTTGTGGTGTCGTATGCTGAGGTTGTTGGCCAGGTTGAACAGTTCACGCTCATCGTCCCTGCTGAGCACTTTTTTGGCATCTTCCCGGATGTACTCGAGCACGTCCCCCAAGTCTCGGACAGCGTCGCGCCGATCCTCGCCGGTCGAGGTCCGTCGGCGAAATTTCAAGACGGCAGCGTCGACTCTGGCGATGACATTCTTTGTGATCCGTCGATGGCAGCGAAGCGCCAAGCAGCGGCTCTATGCCGTTCTCGGCCAGCGCCATAATCTCGCCCTCTGGCGAAAGCTCGAAGCCGCTTCCATATTCGGGAAGAATCTCGTTCATCGCTTTCCTGAATGTCGCTTGGCCTGCGGTTTGGTCGAACTGGCTATAGTGCCAGCCGCAATCGTTGAACTGGTGGTGATGCCCTTCAGTGCCGGCGGACGCATGGTCGAACAGGAACTCTATGACGTCGAACACTTCGTCCTGATCGAACGGGTGGATGTTGGTCTCGAAGGGCCAAATCCCCGGTTGCCTCAGTTTGCCATACACATACAAGGGAATATCCGAACCGGCCTTGCCATCGATAACGCCGCGATCGACGCAAATATCCCCGAACCACTCTTGGAAGAGGCCCTCGGCGACCATGTTCTTGTAAGCGCTCACGAAGAACCGCTTGAACTCGTCCAGATCGAGGCCCACGCGAGGCGGAGCGGATCCGGTCCTCTCGGAGTAGTAGCGCCGGCGAGGCGGCTTCGAATCGGCTGGCCCCGCCATCACTCGACCCCAAGGGCTTTGAACACCGCGTCGACCGGATCCGAATAGAAGCTGGTCTGGAACTTGGCGAACAGCTCGCCTGGCACCGTCGGCAGGTCGGTCACGCTCGACATCGGCAGCAGGATGCGCTTGGCGCCGGCGTCGAAGGCCACCTGCAGGCTCTCCGCGAGGTTACGCGCCTGCGTGATGGTGCCGCCAAGCGTCATGTCCCCCATCACCGCTAGCTGGCTCAGGGCCGGCTTGCCCATGGCGGCCGAGCACAGCACGATCAAGCTGGCCAGCGTCAAGGCCTCCGGCGCGCCGGCGTTTTGCAGTTCCACCAAATGGAGGTGGAAATCGCGCTCGGTCGGGCGCACCGAAGCGCTGACACGGCCGGCGTTGGCCTTGAAGTAGTCAAAGGCGACGCGGGCGTGCTCGCGCGAGACTACGCCGGACGTCGACAGCTTGCCGGTGCCGGCCATGGCTTGGATCTCCATCCGGTAGATGCTGGGCATCCCGCCCTCGCCCATGGCGACGGTGTGGAGCACGCCGGGATTCGGGCGCCCCTCCGGGATGAGTCCGCCGCCGCCTTGCTCGGGCACCGACACGAAGCGCTCTTGCAAGTCTTCGAGGTCGATGTAGGAGAAGTGGACGTCATAGAACTCCATGCCGCCGATCTTTTTGAGCTGCTCCTTGACGCGCCGGCGCGCCTCCAGAGCGTATTCAAGGCACTTGCGGACGTGGTCCTTCTCGAAGGCGCCATCCGGGTGCAGCAGCTTCAACAGGCCCGAGACCGTGCGGCGCACAGCAATGGTGTCGCGCTGGTTGAGGTTGTTTCCCAGCTTGAAGAATTTGTCGATCGCGTCGGCGAAGCTGCGCTTGCGCATCTCGCGGGCCCACTCGGCCAAGTAGTCGACGATGAGGCCGTATTGGTTCGTGAAGAACTCGGGCCGCATCTTAGGGATCTCCCAGCCAGGCACGTAGGCGTGGAACCGGTCGAAGAAGGCCGCGTCGATCATCGCGTCGGGGAACGGCGCTAACAGGTGGCTGGTCTTGACCAGCGACTCGACGCTCTGGTTGATGTTCCCGACGAAGACCATGGATGCGCTCGCGTTGATCGACTCTCGGCCGCGGCTGAACGATCCGGAGGCCATGAAGTCCTTCATGATCTGGATGCCATCGTGGTCCTTGAAGTTGATACCGGCGACCTCGTCGAAGGCCACCACGTCCCACAGGCCCACCAGGCCCACCTTGCGGGCGCTCATGTTGTAGAACAGGTTGGCCACCGTCGTCTGCCCGCCCGACACGAGGATCGAGTTGGGGCTGATCTCCTTGTAGATGTGGCTCTTGCCGGTGCCGCGCGGCCCCAGCTCGCAGTAGTTGTAGTTGTTCTCGATCAGCGGCACCATGCGCGCCAGCAAGTGCCACTTGGCGCGCTCCATGAAGGCGGTGGGCTCCATGCCGGTCGAGCGCAGCAGGACGTCGATCCACTGGTCGACGGTGAAGGCCTTGCGCGCGTCGAACAGCTCCTGCATGTCCAAGCTCGGCATCTGGATCGGCTTCAAGTCGGAGATGATGAAGCGCGACGTGCCAAGCGTCTCCTCGGAGCGGTATTGCATGGTGACGATGCACCAGATGCCGCCCACGAGAAGCTTCTCGAACTGGCGCACGAAGGAGTCGGGCACCTCGGCGTTCTTGATGCCCAGGTTGGACATCAGGGCCTCGTAGACGTCCCGGCTCTCGTTGAGCTTGACCGTGACCTTGTCGATCACCTTGAACGAGCCGCGCTCGCGGATCTTGCTCTTGACCTTCTCGGCTTCGTCCGGGCGCACGTAGTTCTCGGCCAGGATGGTCTTGACGGTGACCAAGCCGGCGTCGATGGTCTGCGGATCGTCCGACGCGCAATACATGCCCAGGAGGTATTCGAGCACGTAGACGGGCACGTTGGCGCCTTCCTTGATCAGCTTGGTCAAATCCTTGCGCACGACCTTGCCCGCGAAGCGCTCGTTGAGCAGCCTGTCCAAGCTGACGTCGATCGCGGCGCCGGCCGGCGCCTGGTGTTGTTCTGCCATGTCCGGCCCCTAGAAATCGTTGTTGAACGACAAGTCGATGCGCAGCGGCACGCGTAGCGCCTCCGCCCTCGTCTTGGCGTCGCGCCCCACCAGATAATAATCCTTCGCGCGGTCATAGGACCCCGCCTCGATAGTCAACATGACCGAGCGCTTGCGCTCCTCGATCATCGGCGACGAGCTGTCGAAGGTGAGCGCCTGCTCGTCGCTGACGGGCTTGTCGCCATCGCGGATGCTAAAGAGCAGCTTGGCCGGCAGCACGCGCTCGGAGACCGCCTCGTTCTGGATGAACTCGTAGCGCTGCTTGTTCGTGACCACCTTGTTGGACGATCCGAGCAGGCTGACCTCGACGACCTTGGTCTTGGCCTTGTCGGAGTCGCTGTCCTTGACCGTGATCACTGGAACCACCACCTCTTGCGGCATCGCGCTGCCGTGGACGAAGCGGGCCCCGCCGACGAAGTGGAAGCGCGCGGCGCCTTTGGGCACCCAGAAGTCGACGCTGCCCTCGCCAGGATCGGTGCCGGCGGTGACCTCCGTCGAGCCGCACCACGCCTTGCTGGTCGTCCCCATGCCGCGGCCCAAGACGTAGCGCTTCTTCGACTTGAGCACGCCTGGCGGGTCCTCGGGCAAGACGGAGCGGTCGGCCTCCTCCATGGCGGACTCTTGGTAGAGGAAGCCATGGTCGGCGGTGACCAGCACGGTCGACGTGTTGAGGTTGTTGATGATGAAGCTGACCAATTCGGAGAGCTCCTTGATCGCGCGGGCCGTGGCGTCGAAAGTCTGAGTCTCGGATCCGCGCTTGTCGCCGATCATGTCGATCAGGTCATGGTAGACGTAGATCAGCTTGTGCGGCTTGACGAATTCGCGGCCCTTCTCCTTGCCCTTCTCCATCAGCGCGTCCTTGCCGATCGCGACGCCGCCATGGGCCGAGAGGATCGCCGAGCGCTGCTCCAAGGTGTTCGCGGCTTGGCCATCGACCGAGACGTCCAGCGACGCGTTCGTCCTGTAGGCCAGGCGCTCATGGGGCAGCAGGCTTGCCATCCCCAAGGCGGTGTAGCTGGGCAGCACGCCAAGCATCGCGTCGAGTTTGGCTTTCACCCGATTTTTGACGTTGAGCTCGGCCGCCAGCTCGGCTGCCGCCTCAAAGCGGAACGCGTCGGAGATGACCACGAAGACGCGCTTGGCGCCGCCCTCGAAAGCCGGCGCCACATGGCGGGCGTAGAAGTCCTGTTGGTTGACCAGGCCATCCACCTTCCAGGTCGACAGCAGGCCCGATGGCCCCTCCATCACGGAACCCCACGACGAGGAGAGCTGGCCCATGAACCATCCGGAGTATGCATCCTCCATGGCCGAGCGCAGCTCGTGCAGCAGCGCCCACCCCATGGTGTCGACATATTCCGACGCCTTCATGAACTTGCGGTAGAGCTGGTCGAACTGATGCAGCTCGGCGCGGTAGGCGTCGATCGCCGATGACGAGCTGGCGAAGCTGAACCCTTGGCCATGCTTGCCCTGGAGCTCGAAGAAGCTTGCCGCGGCCTCGATGGCGTCATAGCTGCCGGCGAGGGCCCGGGTCGCGTCGTTCGCGCTGGCCAGAATCGGGTTGGCCCAGTGTCCGTCGCGACGGCGGCCGATCAGCTGGCGGGCGGAGTCCATGTTGGCGCCGCGGCCAGCGAGCACCCGCCCCTTCAAGTCGGCGATCACGCGCTTCTCGACGGCTTCGAACGTCATGGTCTCGGCCAGCTGCTCGGCGCCCATGGGGCCGAGAAGGTCGGAGATTCGGAGCTCCTCGGCCACCTGGCTCGACAGCGCGTCGTAGCTGGCGTAATTCGCCATGTCGGTGCGCCAGCGGCTGGCGAAGACAGAGGCCTGTGAGGCGCGCGGCCGGTTTTCGATTACGAAATGAGCCAGGGGAGCCGGAGTGGCCCCGATGGCGTTGCAAAAGTCCGTGGACAGGATGGCATAGAGGAGTCCGCGCAGGCTAGGGCCATCCGAGCTCTCGTCCTTGTAGCCGAACTCGCGCGCGGCCATCTGCCAGAAGGCGTCGGACAGTTCGTTGGCGGCGATCTCCTGCATTGGCTTGGGCAACGCGCCAAGATCGCCATCGGCCGCCGCAGCGCCGAACACCTTCAAGAAGATCGCCGCAGGGTCTGGCGTCTCGGCGCGCGCGAGGGCGGCGATCATCTTGCGATCGAGGTCGTCGGCCACGTCGTTCGGCTCCACCCAACGCTTGATGCGCTCGAACCGCTCTTTGGCTTTGAGGAACTTTGAGCGCGATTTGAGGTGGTCGCGGAGCGCATGCGTCGTCAAGCCAAGCTCGTCGCGCTGCATGGAGGCAGTGTCCGCGCTGAACGGCTTAGCGCGAAGGCGGGCGTCGAGCAGCCAATCGTCCGCCGGGTCGGGCTCGGCGAATGGCGCGTAGACGAGCCAACGCCCGCCTTTCTCGCGCTCAATGAGGATCTTTGCTTGCAGCGCGGGCACCTCATCCATGCGAAGGATCTGGATCCCCTGAATCGCCAACTCGCCGATCTGCGAGGCGAACTCCGCGCCGGAGTCGTTCCAAAAAACAAGATCGTTTCCATCATCGAACAACCGCTGCAGCGCGCCGATGAAATTCGACGATGTATCACTCATCTGCCGCTCCCGCAATCGCTTTCACATCTGACAACAGATCGCCGAATTTTCCATAGTTTGACTTAACGCCGTCGTTCAGATCGAGCGCAATGCGCATGTCGGCAAATTGCCTCAACTTCTCGTCGTATGTGAGCAGCTCAACATTCTTCTTTCTCAATACTTCAATCTGCTTCTGGATCTTTGTTCTCATGGCAGACGAGCTGGCTGAATCGAAGTCCGCTTCAAGCATTACTATGCGGCTAAGAAATTTTGCACCCAAGGGAACAATATATTCCGAGCGCATTCGCGACAAAGTTCCTTCATTGTAACGATGAATGTAAACCAGAGCTTGGAACGCGCCCTGCTTGCCACTCGAAAAATGCCAATAGATTGGGCGGCGCTTGAACACCTGGAGATGGTCCTTGTAGAATTTGTCGGACAAGTAGCGGCGGATGGTGTCATCAGGAGTCTCATTGGCCTTCTGGCCCAAGCCTGCGGCGAGCCAAGACAAATTTTCTTCCAAGGTCCCGGGTCCCCACACTGCTCCTATGAATTCACGCAGCCGCTTACCCGCATCGTCATCAAACCATAACATGTCAGTCAATGGAATAATGCCATCGGCGTCCGCCGGGAACGTCTCATAGTCGCCCTCGAATATGGGCTTTGAGCCATCGCGAGCAAACACTATGCCCGGCCTGTCTAAGGAGTATCGCCCCATCATGCAACCGACGGCGTATGAAAGCAATCGCTGGCAATCCTTGTCGCGCTCGGGCAGTGTCAATGTGATCTGCTCGTTGTCGACCGTGGGATCCAGCTCTTCACCCAGACCGAAAGAATCGATGAACAGTTTGTTATTTCTAGATTCAAGCTCCACCATTCGAGATATATTCGCTTCGGCCTGCTCGCGCCAAAGCGACCAAGCATCCTTCAACAGCGGGAATTTTTCCTTTGCGAGCACGAGTGGATTCCCTTGGAAATCATTGGAGGTTTCATAAGCATCCCAATCCGATTTCGCTATTTGAATAGCCTCTGCAGCCAACTCCTCCACATCCGCTTTGTGCTCGATCCTAAAAGGCAACTTGGCAACAGGCCCCTCGTGGTAATCGAGCGTAGGTGAGCTCGCCCGCAAGAACGCGTTGACGAGCTTTGTGTTGAAAAATGCGAGGAGGTAGTGGCCATCCGATTTAGAGTGCGGGAAACACATCGACCCTTTTGATTCAAAAATAGTCCCAGGAGGGCACCACCGCATGGAGAACGTTCCGACCGTCAACGTCGACCACGACATCCCCTCCTTGAAGTAATAGTCGAGATTTTGCGGGCGCGACAACAAATCGCCATCAGCATCAGTGAACGAGCGAATTCGAACGCCATCGTCTTCCCAATCCACTACATATTCATTGTTGCCATACCATTTCCTAAAAGCGCCGCCCTTGACGCAAGGGAACCAACGCTTTCCAGACTCCTGAGCCTGGAGCCGTGATTCCAGCAGTCGACCAGTTGCATCCGATGACACTTCATGCCACCGGCGCAGGAAGAGGTCGTTTTTCCCTGTGATCAGCCCCTGCTTAGTGACCGCATAATCGCTGACCGATTCTGAATCATGCACGGCCATGCGCAATTTTTCACTTGTCCAATATGCTATCGGCGATGATGGAATTTTGGCAAAATCGTGGCAGTCCACTTGGTATCGCAGAGGAGAGTCCCCACCCTTGATAATTTCAAGTAACTCTGCTGCTTGCGCGTCGGAGCCATAAATGGATGTTAGATCAAAATAATTTCCTCGCGAATCCAAGCCCGAGTTGTCGCAAACAAACGCGCAAATCGGAACGTTGGCTGATTCGAAGAAGGTGTGGTATTCAGGTTGAACCAAAGTAGTGATCGATAGTTTATTGGTCAGCAAGTCGCGGATTTCTTCGTAGCTACTCAAAAACATCCAGACAAAGGGCGTCATCAAGCCAATGCTGCCCAATTCTTCGCACAAGTCTGAGCACCTCACGATGAACATTGAGAATAGATCAGGACGCCCCTGAGGATAATTCGCGGCTGCATATCGCTTCAACTCACCCGTCATAGATTTCCGGCCCATGTAGGGAGGATTGGCCACGACTGCATCGTATTTTTTGTCCAAAAGCTCGGCCTGGAGCGCCAATGGGGCAATCGCGCGCCCGGCGGCTTGGCCATATAAGTCGCCGCTTGACCGCGCCAAGTCAAGCGAGGCGCGCATCGACGGCAGCAATGCTGAAAGCTCAAGTGGAACTTTCAGCAATGATCCATATGTCTTCGCCTCGCCGAACAACGACAGCAACAATCTCACACCTTGAGCATCAACTCCAAATGGAGCGAGTTGCGCAACCAGCTCATCCGCGTTCAGATTTTTGCTTTCAATCAGCGCTATGATGTTCAAGGCCGGAGCCTCCTGCAAGATGCGCCGATCGTCAGCGCGCGCTTTCATCAATAAAGCGAAGCCAGTCAATTGGGCAGCTCGATCGTCAATGTCTATGCCATATAAGTTTTTTTCCAGAATCAAGCGAGGGATGTCGCGCAATCGATATCCACGCTCAAGATAAATGGACTTGAGAATCTCGTAGGCCTCCACCAGAATGTGCCCAGAACCGCATGCGGGATCAATCACGCGGATCGTCTCCGGATCCAAACTGCCGCCATCCTTCGATTTTCGAAGATCAACCAAGCGATCCCGCTCCAATATCGACGACTCCTGTTGGTCCGGCAATTCCGTATAGTATTCCCAGCTGGATCTCAACGACGTCGCGGGGTTAGTCAAAGACCAAAGTCTTCCAACGGAGTTCTGCACAAGATATTTCACGATCCAATTCGGCGTGAACAATTGTGTAGCGGCGGGGATGTCTTCGCTTTGAACAACCTTGCCTATGACTTGGTTTTTTCTTTCGCTGATATAGTATTGATAAAGCCAGCCGATGGATTCGATATTTTCCCAATCCTCTTCGGGCACCGACTCGACAAGTTTGAAAACGATCGAATCAGTGCGCAATAAATTCTCCGGCAAGAGCAATTCTGTTTCGTCGTCGATATGCTCGAAGAGGAAAGGCATCGATTTGGAAAGCTCATTGCATTGGGCCACAATCAACAACTTATATAGTTCGTTGTCTTGATTTCCAGACAATTGCATGCCGCGAGCCACCTCTGGACTTAAACCAGCGAATGTCACCTCACTCGCGTGTCCAAGAATTTCGGGCAAGCCGCCATCGCGACTCGATAGCAAACGCCATCCATGGTCAAGGTAGTCGTGCAACTCCATATACCTAAGCGCCGCAAACCGGTTGAACCATGTATACGCTATCTCATCCATGGCCTGCTTGAAGCCATGCTTTGAGATGCGATCAATAAGGATGTCGCGTTGATACGCCACCTTTGAAGGCCATTCCCTGCCTTCAATGATGGCGATTTCTCCTCGAACAGTCGCCTCCGACGCTCCATTTTCGTTGATACCGAGCAGGTTTGCTCGCGCGGTCACAGCGGCGATGAAGTCAACCCGTGCTTTGGGTGCGTAGGATTTGAGATTGCTTTTGTTCATGGGGGTTCTAGGCTCTTTACAATGCTTTGTTATTGAACGCGGACGCGATGTCCGGATGCGATAGCGGACAAGAGTTCCGCGCGCAACTTCTCGATGTAGTCATCCACATCAGAAACGCTTTCAAGATAGGTCTTGCTTCCAACATCGGCTGAGCGCACAACTCTAATTGGTTTCGCCGCTGCGGGCAAAGGCGCGGGCACTACGTCCGTAGCCGCGTCACTCGTCGACGCTCCTCGGATAGGACTACTCGAAGTCGGAACTGGTGAGGTGGCAGCCAACGCCGGCTTGGGTTTCGCTTGAGCCTTGAGCCTGCTCGCTGCGGCGATCCTTTCCATCGCATCGTCGAGCAACTCGCCACCACGCCCCTGCAGAAAAAGAATCTTTGGAATGCTAGTAAGTCCCGACAGCTGCGTTTTGACGTCTTGAAGCGGCTTTAGGGTGACGTTCCGTAGATCTGACGATGCGGCATCGTCGTCGAGCGCGCGCCCTGCCTCGTCGATTTTGGCTTGGACCGACAACAACGCCTTCTCGCGCTTCTCTCCGGCCAAGCGCTCGTTGACCTTTTCGATCGACGCGACCAGCGCCTCGATCCTGTTGATCTGACCATAGGGCGACGGATTGGTCCTGATCTCGTCGAGATCGGCAAGTGCAGGCGCGGCAGTCGCGTCCCTGATCAACGCCTCCCTGTTATCGGAGAAGCCGGAAATCGCCTCCAGCATGCGGGACCAAACCCCAGCCTGCGTCGCGTAGAAGCTCAGGACATCATGCATGTCATCGGCAAGGTCGAGCCAGTCTGAACGCGCCTCGATCAACGCTGCCAAGAACTCGAATGAGTCGACAATGCCCAATTGCCTATTGAGGGCGGCCAAGGATGCCACGATCGCCTCAGTCCCAGGAAAGCCCTTCTGCTCAGCCTTGGCCTTCGCGATCTCCAACTCCTTGCGGCGCCTGCCCAGTTCGGTCTTGAACGACGTGACGATCGTGTCCTCATCGTCGGCGGGCGCGGTCGAAAACATGTCGCGATGCAAATCGCGGGCTTTCGCCCGTGAACCGGCGTCGGCGGTCTTCCGCTTGAGCAAGGCCACCTGCTTGAACCGCGCCATTTTTGTCAAATGCTCCTGCGCTGCCTCTTGGTCGAGATCGGTCCCCTCCATGACCAGCTTGATCTCGCCGGCCATGAACAAGCGCGCCACCAAGATCACAGTCTCCCACTCAGGCAACCAACCCCATGGCGCGCCGGCGAAGCGGGCGACGACATCGGAGAGCAGCACGCGGCTCGAACTCGCCGCGACTGACAAATACTGCCGCATTTCCGCCATGGCCAACGCATTGCCCTCGTCGCCTCCAAGAGACATGTTCTGTTGGCCCCGCGTGTCGGCCGACAAAATCGCCTTGATCTCCGCGATAGGATCAGGTTGGCGCACCTTTATATAGCCAAGCTTGGAATAAGTGTTGGCGATAAGGTAGGCCATCAAGTCGTCAAGCAGAGCCATCGGCGTGGAAGCCTTCACCGCGACCTTTTGGCCCAACGCATAAAAATCTCCTGCGACCATCAACGCTTCGATTTGATCGCGTATGCGCTGGCGCCGCTCACGATTCTCTTCTTTGCGATCCGATAGGATGCGCTTGATCGAGGTGGTGGCATTGTCGTTTTTCGGACTCGCGATGTAGTTCTCGATTTGGCGATACGTTTTGAGCTCGATGTCGACGCGCGATCCACCCTCCATCCTGAGGATGGCGCGGCCGGCACCCTCGGCGCTTCGTCCGATGCACTTGGCCTCATTCATCAATTCGTAATCGCCGCCGATGGGCGAGAGCACCTCGAAGACTAACGACTGGTTGGCCTGCTTGAAAGGGACGCCATCAAGCAGTCGGTTGAATTCGTAATCGCTCTTGGTCTCTTTATGCCGGATCTTCGACTGCCCCGAAAGGATTTCGTCATAGATGATCTCCGCCACCAAGCGCGCGATCTCAGAGGAGGAAACATCCACGCTCTTGATCTCTTGGGAGACATCGCGCTCCTCATTCGTCAAGAAGAACCAAAGGTCCCCGTTGCGGCTCACCAAATTCTGGCGCTCCAAACGGTTGAGGCTCTCCTGGATCTGACGCTTGAGCGCGAGCTTGTCCGCATCGATGCGATCCAGACACAGCGTAGCCAGGTTGTCGACCGTGCCTTTGACGGCATCGGCGTAGCGGATCAAGAACAGGCCGCGCAGCAGCTTCAAGTCCCATTTCTCCAACGCAGGATTCTCCCCTGCTTGGTCGATGGCGCGTTTGACGCTCGAATCCAAGAAGCTCTCGATGGAGGGGTAGAAATCATACAAAGGCACCAACGCGTCAGTGTCTTTGTCGCCGTTGCCCACGGCCGCAGTCTGAAACGCGTCTAGCATGGAGCGCTCGCCCTTGGCCAAGTGGCGGCCAGTCGCCCCCACCTTGCGGATCGATTCGAAGACCTTTTGCAGCAACTGGAACTGGTAGGGAGCAAATGGGTAGTGCTCTGTGAAATCCTCAGCGTCGCGGAAACGGCGGAAGGCGATCGCGTGGTCAGCGAACGACAGTTGGTTGTTGATGATGTCGCCCTTTTCCTTCCACACCTTCACCAGTTCGGCGCGCGCCTCAGGCGTCTTTTCAAGCAGGCGATGAGCGATGACCTCGTCGGTGTTGGAGCTTGACAGCGACAGGCGCGTATGGAAGCGCCCAGTGATCTTCGAGAAGTCGTTGGTGCGCGACTGGTTCGCCTCGCCCAGCGTGGCATCGATGTCCTCTTGACTGGTGACGATCACCCATGCGCGGCCCTTGCACAGCGTGCCCAGCTCTTCGGTGATGGTCTGCAAGTTGAGCATCAGCTGCGGGTTCTTGCCGATGAACTGACCCACCTCGTCGACCAGGAAGACGACGCGGTGGCCGGAGCCCTTGGCGTCGAGGTATTCGCGCACAAGCGTCGCGAAGCCCTCGATGTTGATCTTGAAGTCGTCGCGCGCGTTGTCGAACCAGCGGCCAGCCGAGTCGAGCGACATGCCCAGAGCCGCGCTGAGGCCCGCGATCACGTCGTCGCGCAGGAAGTCGACGGCATCGCGCTCGGCTTCCCACGCCTTGCCATTGGAGGCCTTGAAGGCCTCCTTGAATTTCTCGTAGACGCCTTTGCAGATCAGGTGGCTCTCCATCTCCGCCACGTGCGGCGCGTCGCCGGAGAGGCCGCGCATTTCGTTGAAAACGCGCAGGAACACTTGGAGGATCGCGTCGCGGTCGCTCTTTGAATCGGCCTTGGAGTCGATGTTGAAGAGGATGACGTCGGTCTTGCCCACCACAGCTCGGCGCACGTCGCCCAACAGCATCGCGTCGTCGATCTTGGACTCGAAGAACTCCACCGCGTGGCGGGTCTGGCCGGCATTGGTCGCCTCCATGTTCGACAGCAGGTAGGAGAGGATCTTGATGAAGTGCGACTTGCCCGAGCCGAAGAAGCCCGACACCCACACGCCCATGCGCGCCACGACGGCCGGGTCGTTCGGGTTGTCGACGGCGGCCAGGTAGGCGTCGAAGAAGCGGCGCAGGTATTCGGTGACCTGCTTGGTCGCCACGTATTCGTCCAGCTCCTGCCACACGCTCTCGTCGTCGCGCTGGTCGGCCTTGATGACGCCATTGATCGGGCGCCCAATCGGCTTGGCGAAGAGTTCTTTGATTTTCATGTTGTCCCTGGCGAAGTTTTAGGAGACCAAGCGGAAGGCTCGGTAATAATTGTCATCGGACAGCGCATTGAACAGGCGGAGCGACATGCCGTCATAGCGTCCTGGGTAAAGCAGCAGCAAGGGCGTGTCGCCCATGTGGGGGTGCAAGGCCGACAGCAGCGTGTGCGTGCGCACCATTGGATACGACGCGCCGACGCCCTTGATGATCAACAGGCCCAGAGCGGCGGCGCCGTGGCGCTCGACGATGCGCGCTGCCAGGCGATCCTCTTTGAGCACCGAGCGCAGCGACGCGAGCAGCGCGTCGTCGCCCTTTTTCAGCTGCATCTCGAAGGCCTTGTCCAGCAAGCCGCGCTCCTCGAGCAGCCCGATGACCTCCTCGAAGAGGTCGATGACCGCGAAGCGCAGGTCGGGCTTTTGCTTGCGCAGCCCCGGCTCCACGACAGAGGCGAGCCACGAGCGCATCTGCATCTCGCATTCGGGAGGATAGTCGAACACCCAGAAGCCGATCTCGCCGCCGGCGCCCTTGTTGTCGAGCACGTCGGTGGACGCGAGCCTTGGGAGGACGTGATTGAGGCGCTCCTCGAATTGCGTGGTCATGCTTGGGCCTCCATGAGGGCGAGCGTCTTCGCGTCGCCAAGTCGTTGCAGGTAGCGGGATATCCGCGGGTGGATCATCGGCGGCGTCAGCCCCATCTTGCGCGTCGAGTCGAGATATTTGGCCTCGGCCAAGATCCGGACGACCACCTGGAACATCTTCTCGCTCGTCGAAGCCGCCCAGCCGGCGACGGCCTCGTCGCGGTGCGCGCACTCTTCCAGAAAAGCGTCCCACTGGCGGTGGCTCAGCGAGCGCTCGAGCTTGCGCAGGTCCGCGATGTAGACGTCGCGCATGAAGTCGGCCAGCAGCTGGCTGTGCCGGATCGCCGACGCGAGCAAGGCTTGGCCGCGCAGCTCGCTGTCGCCCTCGACGACCATGGCCAAGCCCTCCGCGTCGAGCGTGTCGAGGCGGTTGCGGATCAGGCGCGCTTGGCGCCGCGCGGTGGACGGCTTCTTCTGCAGCAGGTTCTCGTCTTTCAACGCCGCGTCCCATTGCTCATCGGTCGGGTTCGTCAGCAGCAGCTCGGCGATGCGGCGGCTCTCGGTCGGCATCAGTGACCCGGCGGAGATCTCGGCGTTATACAAGCTCATGCGCGCCTCCCTGCGCCGATTCGAGGCCGGGGGCCAGCGCCGCGCTCTCGACGCCATAGAGCGTCGCGCCGTTGCGCAACCAAAGGTGGTGCGACTTGGGATCCAGCGCGTGCTCAGGGGTGCAGTCTACGGACCAGCGGCGCATCGCGTAGCCCACTAGCGGCGCGCGCATGTGCAGCGCAAGCACGCCGCCCTGCATGCCGTAGTCGGCCTCGACCGCGCGCTTGTGCTCCACGCCTGGGTGCGCGACGAGCTCCAACCGCACGACGCGAGCCCACTGGATATCTGATTCCAAGCATTGTTCATGAGGAATTGACTCCGGCAGCGCCTTGACTTTGACGATGCGCGTGAGAACGAAGTCTGCGAAGCCCCCGCGCTCTTGGTCGAAGGCGCGCAAATGCCAGCGCAGTCCGGTATCAGCCAAGGCTAAAGGTGCAAGCGTCTTGGTAGACGCCCCCGAGGACAGTGACAAGTAAGACACCCGGATCAACTGACGCGCCGTGATCGCGCGCGTAATGCTAGCTAACATCTCTAAATCAGGCGAAACCAGTTCACCAGCGCTCTCGCACGGTACCGATCGGCGCAGCCGCAAATCAAGACTATCACCAATACCCGAACGAAACCAAGAGAGAACACGATCGGCTGATTGCTCAAAAAGTAATTTAAACTGCGACGACGGACGGTAGCAACGCGACGCAGCGGTGTAAATAAGATTGCCGGGAGCAAGGCACCGGTATGCAATCAAGTCGCGCGCCGATGCAGCAGGCTTGACGCCAAATCTGCGCTCGATATCCACTCGGGTAAGGTCAGCACAAAAAAAGGCCTTAAGCTCAATATAGGCGAGACGCTCCCTTTGCGCTTGGGATAGCCGATTCAACTGAGAGGTAATTTTTTTCTGCATGCATCTGGGCCAAGTAACTATTGCTTACTCACATTTTACTATGGCATTTCCCATAGTGTGGTTAATCATTTTGATAGATTACTCTACCAATTTTTAAGCAAGTGATGATACTTGAAAAATTTAGATGTTAAGCCGTCGATTCTATTGTAATATAGGCAAAATTTTTCTTAAAATTTTCTGAATCCGTATTTATTACAGACTGGTCTGTCTGATGAGTTTCGATATCAAAAGTGCATACGTATCACAGACATTCGCGTCTCAAGCCCCAGCCTACAATGAGCCAATACCAGCGAATCAGGATACCTCCACCATATCTACGTAAGGTTCGAACTATCTGTGTACAACCAAATCTTCTTCACCAACGTCCTGCGCGTGCTCGACGAACTTGGCATCTCCAAGAACGAACTGTCCGACCGTGCGGGCATGTCGGTGTCGTTCCTGTCCGACCTGACCAACGGCAAGGCCAATCCCTCGCTCAAGATCATGGAGTCGATCGCCAAAGCCCTCGACGTCGCGTTGCCTGCCCTATTGGAAATTACCGACCTGGATAAGGAGTCGCTGGACATGCTCGCCGGCGGCAAGGCGCCAACCAGCTTGCCACCCGGTTATGTGCGCGTGGCAGCGGTACTGACCGAATACCAGGCGTTTCAGGTACGCCAGTGGAATGAGGCAAACCGCCAGCAGATCGCGGGCGGCAAGCCTGAGGATAGCTGACGCGCGGAAATGCCAGCTCCGCTGTCCACATATTTTCCGAAACGCCATATCCTCCGTGAAATAGTCAAGCGGATTCGGCGCTAAACACCGAACTCATCAACAAGCTTGCGGCTGACCTTTGCGCTAGGTCTAAGCCTGTCGTTTTTACCGGTATATCCTTTGCATATCTGACATTGCCTCGATGCAGTAGGAGGATACCGATCATGGCTGATACGGAAGATTTCTCGACGCTGAAAGACCGCGCGCGGCGCAAGCTCGAACGCGACATGGGTCCCCTGCTGGTGGAGGCGCTGAACGATCCGCGCACCGTGGAAGTGATGCTCAACGCCGACGGCAGGCTGTGGCAGGAGCGGCTCGGGGAACGGATGCGGTGCATCGGCACCTTGCGCGCGGCGCAGGCCGAAGCCATCGTCAAGACCGTGGCAGGCTATCACGGCAAGGAGGTCACGCGCGGCAAGCCGCTGCTGGAAGGCGAATTGCCACTCGATGGCTCGCGCTTCGCGGGCCAGCTGCCGCCAGTCGTCCCCTCCCCTACTTTTTCCATCCGCAAGAAAGCCATCGCGATCTACACGCTCGACGAGTATGTCGCCGCAGGATCCATGACAGCGCGCCAGTGCGCCATCCTGCGCCAGGCTGTGGCTGGCCACCGCAATATCCTTGTCACCGGCGGCACCGGCTCCGGCAAGACTACCCTGGTCAACGCCATCATCAACGACATGGTGGCCTGCGATCCCGGCGAGCGCGTGTTCATCATCGAGGACACCGGAGAAATCCAGTGCGCTGCCGAGAACTTCGTGCAGTACCACACTTCCTTCGACGTCTCCATGACGGCGCTGCTGAAAGCCGCCCTGCGCATGCGCCCTGACCGCATCCTGGTCGGCGAGGTGCGCGGCCCCGAGGCGCTGGACCTGCTCGACGCCTGGAACACGGGCCACGAAGGTGGCGCGGCCACGCTACATGCGAACAATCCGGCGGCTGGCCTGGTGCGCCTCAAATCGCTTATCAGCCGCAACCCTTCGGCGCCGGCAGACATCGAGCCGCTAATCGGCGAGGTGGTGCACATCGTCGTGCACATTGCCCGTACTCAAGCTGGCCGCCGCGTGCAGGAAATCCTCGAAGTGGCCGGCTATGCGGACGGCCGCTATCTCACCCACGTACTGTAAGGAGCTGACCATGATCATTTTCCTGCCTGGCCCACCTAGCCAAAACCTCCGCAAGGCCCAATTCTGGCTGTGCGCGGCCATCATGCTGATGTTGTTTCTGTCGCTGCCGCACCAGGCGCATGCGGCCGCCGGCACCGGCGGCTCGCTGCCCTATGAAAGCTGGCTGGAGAACCTGCGCAACTCCGTCACCGGCCCGGTGGCCTTTGCCCTGTCCATCATTGGCATCGTCATCGCTGGGGGCGTGCTCATTTTCGGCGGCGACCTGAATGGGTTCTTCCGCACCCTGATCTTCATCGTGCTGGTGATGGCGCTGCTGGTAGGCGCGCAGAACGTAATGAGCACCTTCTTCGGGCGCGGCGCGGAAATCGCGGCATCTAGCGATACGCTGTGCGGCGCCATCCGCCTTGCCGCTGCGTGCAGCGGCGCACGGATGGCATAGCCATGGCACTGCGCGCCATCCCCATCCGCCGCGCGGGCAACCGGCACAACCAGTTCATGGGCGGCGACCGGGAGCTGGTCATGTTTGCCGGCCTGCTGGCCTTCGCGCTGATTTTCAGCGCGCAGGAACTGCGCGCGACGGTGGTGGGGCTGCTGCTGTGGACAGGCGCGCTGTTCGCCTGCCGTCTGATGGCCGCGCATGATCCGATGCTGCGCCAGGTGTATCTGCGCCACCGCCGCTACCGGCGCTACTACGCCGCGCGCAGCACGCCCTTCCGCGTCAACCCGGACAGCCAGGGGAGGCAATACAAATGACCGAAGCGATCTCCTTCGCCACGGCAGCCTGCGGCGCCATGATGCTCGCCATGCTGTACGCGCGCATCCGCACAGCCAGCGCCGGCATGCGGCTGGACAAACACCGCTCGCACGACGCCGGGCTGGCCGATCTGCTGAACTATGCCGCCATGGTCGACGACGGCATCATCGTCGGCAAGAACGGCGCCTTCATGGCGGCCTGGCTGTATCGCGGCGGCGACAATGCCAGCAGCACGGAAGAGCAGCGCGAACTGGTCTCGTTCCGCATCAACCAGGCCCTGTCGGGCCTGGGCAGCGGCTGGATGATCCACGTCGATGCGGTGCGGCGGCCCGCGCCAGGCTATGCGCCGGCAGGCCTGTCGCACTTCCCCGATCCGGTGTCCGCCGCCATCGACGAGGAGCGCCGCCGCCTGTTCGAAGGCCTGGGCACCATGTATGAAGGCTACTTCGTCCTGAGCGCCACCTACCTTCCGCCGCTGCTGGCGCAAAGCCGGTTCGTCGAGCTGATGTTCGACGATGAAGCGGCGGCGCCCGGCCAGCGGGCGCGCACGCAGGGCCTGATCGACTACTTCAGCCGCGAATGCGCCACCATCGAGTCGCGCCTGTCGTCGGCCGTGGCGCTCGAGCGCCTGCGCGGCACGCAGGTGGTGGGCGAGGATGGCGGCACCGCCACGCACGACGCGCTGCTGCGCTGGCTGCAGTTCTGCGTCACCGGCATCAATCACCCTGTTATCCTGCCGCGTAATCCGATGTACCTGGACGCCGTCATCGGCGGCCAGGAGCTGTTCGGCGGTGTGGTTCCCAGGATCGGCCGCAAGTTCGTCCAGGTGGTCGCCATCGAGGGCTTTCCGCTCGAGTCCACGCCCGGCATCCTGACCGCGCTGGGCGAACTGGCATGCGAATACCGATGGTCCTCGCGCTTCATCTTCATTGATGCGCACGAGGCGACCCGGCACTTGGACAAGTTCCGCAAGAAGTGGCGCCAGAAAATACGCGGCTTCTTCGACCAGGTCTTCAATACCAGCACCGGCCCCGTCGACCAGGATGCGCTGTCGATGGTGGCCGACGCCGAGGCGGCCATCGCGGAGGTGAACAGCGGCCTGGTAGCACAGGGCTACTACACCAGCGTGGTGATCCTGATGGACGAGGACCGGGACCGGCTCGACGCCGCCGCGCGCCAGGTCGAGAAGGCCATCAACCGCACCGGCTTTGCGGCGCGCGTGGAGTCGGTCAACACCATGGATGCCTACCTGGGCAGCCTGCCCGGCCACGGCGTAGAGAATGTGCGGCGCCCCTTGATCAACACCATGAACCTGGCCGACCTGCTCCCCACGAGCACCATCTGGACAGGGCTGGACAAGGCGCCCTGCCCTTTGTATCCGCCGCTGGCACCGGCCCTGATGCACTGCGTGACGCACGGCGACACGCCATTCCGTCTGAATCTGCATGTGCGCGATTTGGGGCACACGCTGATGTTTGGCCCGACACGCAGCGGAAAGTCGGCGCACTTGGGCCTGATCGCCGCACAGCTGCGCCGCTACCACGGCATGTCGGTGTACGTGTTCGACAAGGGCATGTCCATGTATCCGCTGGCCAAGGGCATGGGCGGCAACCATTACACTGTGGCGGGCGACGGCGACAGTCTTGCCTTCTGCCCGCTACAGTTTCTCGCCACGCGCAGCGACCGCGCCTGGGCCATGGAGTGGATCGACACCATCCTGGCGTTAAATAATGTAGACACCACGCCGGCCCAGCGCAACGAAATCGGCAACGCCGTCATGAGCATGCATGCCAGCGGCGCGAAGACCCTGTCGGAATTCGCACTGACGATCCAGGATGAATCCGTACGCGAAGCGATACGCCCCTACACGGTCGACGGCAGCATGGGCCACCTGCTCGACGCCGAGGAGGACGGCCTGTCGCTGTCCGACTTTACCGTGTTCGAGATCGAGGAGCTGATGGGCATGGGCGAAAAATATGCGCTGCCCACCCTGCTGTACCTGTTCCGCCGCATCGAGCGCAGCCTGCAGGGCCAGCCCGCCGCCATCATCGTCGACGAAGCCTGGCTGGCGCTAGGCCATCCGGCCTTCCGCTCGCGCATACGGGTCTGGCTGAAGGTGCTGGCCAAGGCTAACTGCCTGGTGCTGATGGCCACGCAAAGCCTGTCAGACGCGGCCAGCTCGGGCATCCTCGACGTGATGGTGGAGTCGACGGCCACCAAGATTTTCCTGCCCAACGTCTATGCGCGCGACGAGGATACGGCGGCGCTGTACAGGCGTATGGGCCTGAACGCGCGCCAGATCGAGATCCTTGCCACCGCCATCCCCAAGCGCCAGTACTACTACGTCTCGGAGAGCGGACGGCGCCTGTACGACCTGGCGCTGGGGCCATTGGCCATGGCCTTTGTTGGCGCCACCGACAAGGAATCGGTCGCCGCCGTCAAGGCGCTGGAGGCCAAGCATGGCGGCGCGTGGACCGGCCCATGGCTGGCCAGCCGGGGACTTAACCTGGACGATTACGGAGGCGCAGCATGAACCTTGCCCGCTTATTCAGCCCCCGCCGCGCCGCCGCAAGCGGCGAGGCGCCAGCACAGGACGATTACCTTGACGGCGGGCGCCGTAAAGGCGAAAGCGACAATCCCTACCTGTCCGCGCGGCGCACCTGGAACGACCATGCCGCGCAAGCCGCGTCGTCGCGCCAGTCCTGGCAGCTGCTGGCCGTGCTGTCGCTGCTGGTGGCGCTGGCGGCCGTCGGCGGCATGGTGCATGTCGCCGGGCAGTCCCGCTTCGTGCCTTATGTGGTCGAAGTCGACAAGCTGGGCCAGCCGGTGGCGGTGGCGCCAGCGCAGCAGGCGCTCGCAGCGGACCCGCGCGTGGTGCGCGCCGCCGTCGCCGCGTTTGTCAGCGACGCGCGCCTGGTCACGCCGGACATCGCGCTGCAGCGCAAGGCCATCTACCGGCTGTACTCGATGCTGGCGGCGAACGACCCGGCCACGGCCAAGGCGAACGAATGGCTCAATGGCACCGATCAAAGCAGTCCGCTCAAGCGGGCCGCCATGGAAACCGTCAGCACCGAAATCATTTCCGCGCTGCCGCAGACGGCCGACACCTGGCAGGTGGACTGGACGGAAACGGTACGCGACCGCCAGGGTGTGCTGAAGGCGGCGCCGTTCCGCATGCGTGCCCTGCTGACCGTCTACACCGTGGCCGCCACGCCGCAGACGACGGAAGAACAGCTGCGCAACAATCCGCTGGGCATCTATGTCCGCGATTTTTCCTGGGCAAAACAGCTCTGAGGAGGCACGCCGTGAAATCCATCTCCCTTCTTTTGATACTGTGCCTTGCCGCCGCAGCGGCAAGAGCCCAGAACGCGCCGGACAGCAAAAGTGTCGCCGACAGCTATTTCTCGGGCAAGGACCTGCCGCTCACCAAACAGGAAAAGGACGCGATCGCCATTGCGCAGCGCTGGCGCAGCGGCGGCGGCACCGGCGTGCAGCCCGTGCCCGGCGAAGACGGCACGGTGCGCTTCCTTTTCGGCGCACAGCAGCCCGGCATCGTGTGCGCGGTACTACAGGTCTGCGATATGGAGCTGCAGGCGGGCGAGCAGGTCAACTCCATCCACCTGGGCGACACGGCGCGCTGGACGGTGGAGCCGGCGATCACCGGCAGCGGCCCGGCCGAAGTCCAGCACCTCATCATCAAGCCGCTCGACGTGGGGCTGGAGACCTCGCTGATCGTCACCACCAGCCGCCGCACCTACCATGTCCGCCTGCGCTCGCACCGCAGCCAGTTCATGCCGCGCATCGCCTTTACCTACGTCGAGGATGCGGCAGCCAAGTGGGACGCGCTGAAGGTCCGCGACAACAAGGAAAAGCAGGAACGCACCATCGCACAGACCGGCGAGTACCTGGGCGACCTGAGTTTCGGCTATGCGGTGACGGGCTCCGCCCCCTGGAAGCCCGTGCGCGTGTACAACAACGGCAGCAAGACCATTATCCAGATGCCGCTGGCGATGGCGCAGACCGAAGCGCCCGCGCTGCTGGTGGTGCGCAAGGACGGCGGCCTGTTCCGCGACGACGAAACGGCGATGGTGAACTACCGTGTGCAGGGCGACCGCTACATCGTCGACACGGTCTTCGACAAGGCCATCCTGATTGCCGGCGCGGGCCGCACGCAGGACAAGGTCACCATCACGCGGGAGAAATAGCATGCGGCCCCTGATGCTTGCACCCCTGATATTGACACCCTTCCTGCTGGCTGGCCTTGCGGGCTGCGCCTCAAACCGCATGGCCGACACGCCCGCTTACGGCAACCTGCTTGCCGCGCCGGTCCCCGCGCAGGAAAGCGGCATCGCCGACGATGCGGCCGCGCGGCTTGCCGCCAGCTACCCGCCAGCACAAACGCGCTTCGCGCTGCAGCATGCGGCGCAGGACGGCTTCGGCACGGGCCTGCTGGCGCGCCTGCGGGCGCAGGGCTACGCCGTCGCGGAATTCAGCCCCCAAACGTCCGCCGCCGCGACACAGCCAGCGGCTGCCGATGCCATTGCGCTGCGCTATGTGCTGGACATGGCCGCTCCGCCAGTCCTGGCGCGCCTTACCCTGTATGCGGGCGGCGAATCGCTGAGCCGTGCCTATCTTCTTGAAGGCGGTGAGGCGCGGCCGGCCAGCGCCTGGATACGCAGGGGGGCGGCACCATGAGCGACGATGACGACATGTCGCCGGATGCCTCGCCCGGCAGCGTGCGCAAAAAATCGGGCGTCAAGCGCGTCAACAACCTGCCCGTGTACCTGGTGGGCGGCGCCTTGGGCATTTTCCTGCTGGTGATGGGGCTGGTGGCGTGGGACCGCTCAGCCCAGCAAAACCGCCCGCCAGATCCACTGGAAGCAAAGGCAGGCAGCACCAGCATGTTCGCCAGCGAGATCGCCGGCAAGGAAAAGGACGGCTTCGTCGCCCCAGCGAAGCCCGCAGCTCCGCCATTGCAGGAAACCCAGCCGCCGCCAGAAGCCATCATCGTGGCCCGTCCCGATGACCTGGAAGCGCCGCCCCGCCCGCCCGGCGGCCCGCAGCCAATGGATGAGCAGCACGGCATGGACGAGCGCGAGCGCCTGCGCATGGACAAGCTGCGCCAGCTGGACGAGGCGGTCCGTGCGCGCACCACGGTGCAGGCCACCGCACCGCGCAGCGCCGGTTCCTCACCTGCCGCCGGCGCGCCGCTCAGCCGCGAAGATGCTCTCACCCAGATCGCCGCCCTGCAGCAGCAGGCCGATGCGCAGAGCCGCGACAACCCCACCAGCGCCTACATGGCACGGCTGCAGCAGCTGCAGGCTGCGGGCCTGGGCGACACTGGAACACGGCCGGTGGCGGCAGAGCCGCTCATGGTAGGCGGCAAGGACTACCGCCAGTTCGACGCCCAGGGACGGGGCGACCGCTGGCGGCTCGATTCGCGCGTGGAAGCGCCCCGCTCGCCCTATGAACTGCGCGCCGGCTTCATCGTCCCGGCCATGCTCATTTCGGGCATCAATTCCGACTTGCCGGGCCAGATCGTGGCGCAGGTGAGCCAGGACGTGTTCGACACCCCGACCGGCAAATGGCGGCTGATCCCGCAAGGGTCCCGCCTTGTTGGACAATACTCAAGCGACCTGATCTACGGACAGTCGCGCGTGCTGGTGGCCTGGCAGCGCATCGTCTTCCCGGACGGCAAGGCCATGGACATCGGCAGCATGCCCGGCGCCGACAGCGCCGGCTACGCGGGCCTGCGCGACCAGGTCAACAACCACTACTTTCGCCTGTTCTCCTCCGCGTTCCTGATGTCGGGCATCACGGCGGGCATCGCCATCAGCCAGCCGCAAACGCTGAACCAGGGCACGCGCCAGAGCGCCAGCAGCGCCATGAGCGAGGCGCTGGGCCAGCAGCTTGGCCAGGTGACGGCCCAGCTGATCGCCAGGAACATGAACATCGCGCCGACGCTGGAAATCCGGCCCGGCTACCGCTTCAACGTGATCGTGACCAAGGACCTGACCTTTTCCCGCCCCTACAAGGCGTTTGACTACTGACGGCAAGGAGCAATTATCATGGACAAAACTTTAGCAGCTAAAATTCTGGCAGGCATGGCCCTGTGCATCCCCGCCGCCCTGCAGCCAGTGCGCGCCGCGCTGCCGGTAATCGATGCCAGCAACCTGTCGCAAAACAGCGTGAGCGCGCTGGAAAACGTGGCGCACACCCTCAAGCAGATCCAGCAGTACCGCACCCAGCTGCAGCAATACCAGAACATGCTGCAAAACACCGCCGCGCCACCATCGTTCATCTGGGACCAGGCCACCCATACCATGAACCTGCTGCGCCGCGAGATCGATACACTCAGCTACTACAAAAGCAGCCTGGGCAGCATTGACGCCTACCTGCGCAAGTACCGCAGCGCCAGCGACTACCGTGGCTCACCCTGCTTCTCGGTGCGCGGCTGCACCCAGGCAGAATGGAACGCGATGAGCGACGCCCAGCGCCTCGGCTCGGACGCGCAGAAGCGCTCGACCGACGCCCTCTTCCGGGGTCTGGACCGCCAGCAGGATGCCATGGAAGCCGACGCGCGCAAGCTGATGCAGCTGCAATCGGCAGCCCAGGGCGCCAGCGGCCAGATGCAGGCCATCGGCTACGCCAACCAGTTGGCCAGCCAGCAGGCCACGCAACTGCTGCAGATACGCGGCCTGCTAATCTCCCAACAAAACGTCATCGCCACGCGCTACCAGAGCCTGGCCGACCGCGAAGCGATGCAGCGCGCCTCGGACGAAGTAGTACTGAGCAACACCTATAAACCCAGCCCCGTGCGCGGCTGGTAAGGAGATTGCCATGCGCCAGCCGATCATATTGCTCGCGGCCCTGTTCCAACTTGCCGCGTGCACGCCGAGCGACCCTGCGGACTCGTTGCCGCCTGTGACAGCGGAAAACTGCGAGCCGGAAGCGATTGCAAGAATCAAGGACCGGAAGAGCCGGAACCAATTTGAAGATTTGTGCGTGCGGAGATACAGTTTTCGTCCCAGTCCACCGCGTGGATGGTGAGGTGCATGATGAAAAATGCCAGTATCGCCAAAACATCAACGGCTACTACCTTGCTACGCGTAGTGTTAATACTCTCGCTGCTGCTTGCCCCGCTCTTAGCCCGGGCAGAGATCGACAGCACAGGGGTACTTGATAACGTTCTGTCGCGCTACTCTTCGATTGCAGCTACCTGGGCAGGAACGATCACAGCGCATGCGACCCGTCTTTTCTGGACGCTGGCCACCATCAGTATGGTGTGGACATTCGGCATGATGGCCTTGCGTAAAGCCGATATCGGGGAGTTCTTTGCCGAATTCGCGCGCTTCACCATTTTCACTGGTTTCTACTGGTGGCTGCTTCGAAACGGCCCCGCCTTTGCGACGTCCATCATGGACTCTATGCGCGTCATTGCCGCCAACGCCAATGGCTCCAGCACCATCCTATCGCCGTCAGGAATTGTCGATATCGGTTTTGATATTTTTGCCATGGTGCTTTCGAAGTCAACCGTCTGGTCGCCCTTCAGCAGCGCGGTTGGCGTGGCTATCAGCCTGATCACCTTGATTGTTCTGGCTCTGATCGGTGTGAATATGCTGCTGCTTCTGATCAGCGGCTGGATACTGGCCTATGCCGGCGTTTTCTTTCTTGGCTTCGGCGGTTCCCGCTGGACCTCGGACATGGCCATCAACTACTACAAAACCGTGCTGAGCATCGGCGCACAACTATTTACCATGGTGCTACTGGTAGGAATTGGAAAGTCGTTCATGGACGAGTTCTATACGAATATCAGCGCCGCCTACAAGATGAAAGAACTGGCCGTGATCATGGTCGTCGCCATCATCCTGCTCGCCTTGGTCAACAAGGTTCCGTCGCTGGTGGGTGGGCTGGCCATGGGCGGTGGAACCGGCGCACTGGGCAGCGGTTTCGGTGCAGGAACAGCCCTTGGCGCCGCAGCGATGGCTGCAACAGCCGCCGCAACGGCCGGTGCTGCGGTCGTCGCAGGAACGGCGAACGTCGCTGGCGGTGTGCAGGCACTGATGGCAGCCGTATCCAAGGCTAACGCAGCGGAAAGCGCTGGCGGCGGCGCGCGCGACTTCGCAGCATCGGCCGCAGGCGGAAGCAGTGAACAAGCAGCCAGTACTGGCACAGGCAGCGGCGCACTGGCAGCGGCCATGGGCGACACCGCGCAGGCGGCAGGCAGCGATACCGATACTGGAAGTCGAGTTGCAGAAACGAAGTCAACAGATAGCGCTCCGCAGACAGCGCCGCCTACCGCTTCGCCTTCCAAGCAGCAGAGCGCGAGCGGATCTTCCAATGCGGGCAGCGGTGAAAAAACAGGGCAACGTCCAACGACAGCGGTACCCGGCATTGGCACTCCGGCCGCAGCGGCGGCGCTAGCGGCGAAGACGGGACGGATTGCAGCAAGTGCAGCGGCCAGCTTGGCGCAGGGAACCTGGGAGGTTGGCAAGGCAAAGGTTGGACAGCGACTTTCGGCGACAAGCGATCGCGTCAGCAAAACCATCGGTGGCCAGATCGCCGCCGCCATCAGGTCACAAGACCTTGCTGGAGCGCCAGATAGCGGAGCATCAGGGCTGGATGATGACAGTATCTCTAAAGGAGCCAACACCGCGGCAGATCCAGCAGACGAAGTCGCGGCATTCCGCGACCGCAAGCCTGAATAGCACTAGAAACCTCATCATGATAGAGAAACGTCATGCTTGACCTCCCTCCCCTGGAGCAGGAGCGGATCGTGTGTTCTATCACGGCCGCAATCAAATACCAAGTGCCCGCCAATATTCTTCTGGCGATCGCGGAAGAGGAAGGAGGCAAGCCTGGAATGGTTGTCATCAATAAAAACGGGACCTATGACATTGGTCCGATGCAGTTCAATTCCGTCTATTTACATGATCTACAAAAATATGGAATCTCTCCGGCACATGTCGCTGCGAACGGATGCTATCCGTATGATCTTGCCGCATGGCGGTTGAGGCAACATTTATTGCGTGGCACAGGGAGTGTTTGGGCAAGAGCGGCCAACTATCATTCTCGAACCAACAAATATAATTTTAAATATCAAAAGCATATCATCATGGGAGCGCACAAGTGGGCGCTGTGGCTCGAAGCGAAATTTCCTGCTTCTAAGCTGGCGACGAGTACTGCAGTCGCAGTCTTAAAGTAACAAATAATTATCTGAGCACACTGTGATACGCCATCCATACGCCTCATGTCGTTTGGCTGTATTGAGGATCGCGCCCGTCAAGTGCCGTGTAACGTTAATAGCGGACAGTGTGGTCTCAAGCTACCCGCGCTTTTTGCCTAAATTTCTGGAAAACAGCGCGCATGGAACATTGCCCAAGCGCGACATGAACGGTTCATTCCTAACTGCTTCACCAGTTCTTGATAGTCGTGTATGCAATATCGGCTATCAAGGTCGGAGTCAGGAATCAGGCCCGGCGCAGGGAGTTTGTTACGCACGGCCTTCCACAACGCGTTACCGCCAGCGTTTGTGTCATGCGCTCGTCCATCGCTTAGCTCACCAACTCGCAGGTGAACGCGTAGATGCCGGCCAGGTAAAGCCCGGTTTCGCCTCTGACCATATAGCTGATGTCGGTCACCCAGGTATCGTTCGGCCGGGTCGCCGCGAAGGTCTGATTGAGCCGGTTGTCCGCCACCACAAGATCATGACTTGAGTTGGTGATGGCCTCGACCAGCACTTTGCGCAGCCTGGATTACCTCGGCCTCAAGCTCAGGCACAGAGCGGCTTTCTTGAACCACTGGGTGACGTACCGCCTCTCGCAGCATCCCCCCAGTTATCCAGCGTGCCCTTGGAAAGGGCCTGACGCAATGCAGCGTCTTCCAGCGTCAGATCTTGGATCAGAACCAGTTTTACCGCATCTGCACGAAGCTCGGGTATGTAGGTTTTTGAACGTGTCACAAGCTCTCCAATTGGTGAAGTTTAGCAACCTGGGGGGCGAAAAAATCCAGGATACCTCAGTCGCGCAAGTTCCGGCGCAATTGCCCTCTTGTTATGACCTCATAAAAGGCGCATCATGGCCGCTCCACCGACCAGGGGGCGCGCCATCGCAGCCTGATCGTCCTCGCGCTCCAGCCTGAAAGTACCAACCACCCGGCGCAGTTCGCCGGCTTGGTCACGCATGGCTTGCGCGGTGGCGGCCGCCTGCTCCACCAGCGCGGCGTTCTGCTGCGTGGTTTCATCCATCTGCGAGATCGCCAGGTTGACCTGCTCGATGCCCAGGCTCTGCTCCTGGCTGGCGCTGGTGATTTCGGCCATGATGCGCGTCATCTGCGCCACGCTGTCAAGCACTTCGCGCATGCTGCCGCCAGCCTGACTGACCAGCATATTGCCGGCTCCCACCTTTTCCACCGAATCGCCGATCAGCGCCTTGATCGAGCGCGCCGCCGTGGTCGAACGCTGGGCCAGCGCGCGCACTTCGTTGGCCACCACCGCAAAGCCACGGCCGTCCTCGCCCGCGCGGGCCGCCTCGACGGCCGCGTTCAGCGCCAGCAGATTGGTCTGGAAGGCGATGCTGTCGATCTCCACGATGATGTCGGCGATCTTGCGCGACGAGGCGTCGATCGCCGCCATGGTGCCGACCACCTGCGACACCACGGCGCCGCTTTTCTCGGCCACCGCCGAGGCGGTCGCCGCCAGCGCATTGGCCTCGCGCGCGCTGGCCGCATTCTTGCGCACGGCGCCCGTCAATTCTTCCATCGCGGCGGCCGTCTGCTGCAGGCTGCTGGCCTGAGCTTCGGTGCGGCCAGACAGGTCCAGGTTGCCGGCGGCGATTTCACCGGAGGCGTGGCCGATGGCCTCGGTGCCGCGCCGCACTTCACCCACGATCACGGCCAGGCCCGCGCTCATCTCGTCGATGGCGCGCAGCAGTTGACCGATTTCATCGCGGCCATGGCGCCCGGCGCCGGCGCTCAGGTCGCCGCCAGCCACGCGGCGGGCGCTGGCCACGGCCGCGTTCAACGGCCGCACGATGCCGCGCACCAGGAAAAACGCCACCACCGCCGCCAGCAGCAGGCCGATCACGATGCTGGCCGCCATGCTCAGCAAGATGCCGTCGTGGCGCTGCAGGCTGCGTTCGTATTCAGTGCGTGCCAACGTCACCTCCAGGTTGCGTAACGCCGCCACGTTCTGCGCCACCGTCTGTGACAGCGCTTCGGTTTCCTTGCCGATCATGGTCGCCGCATACGGTCGGCCATCGACCAGCGCGGCAATCGCCGGCAGCAGCGATTCTTTCTCCAGGCGACTGCGGCTGGCGTCGAACTTGTCAGCCAATACTTTTTCTTCCGGACTCAAGCCGCCGGCCAGGTAGGCTTGCCAGTTGCGCTTCATCTCGGCGATGCGCCTGCCGACCAGCGCGCTGCCTTCTTGCACCTTGTCGGCGCGCGGATCCTGCAGCATCGACGCCAGCGCCAACTGGTTCAGGTACAACGCGCTTTCGATGCCGGTGACTTTTTCCAGCGCCAGGGTGCGGTTTTCATACACGGTTTTCAGGCCCTCATTGCTGCGGCCCATGCCGTATAAACCCAGCACGCCGATGGCCACGACCAGCAGCGACAGGAATGCGATAACGCCAAGCAGGCGCGATTTGATCGAAAGACCCATGGTATGTCCTTGTGGTAGCGAAGTGGCAAAGCGAAGAAAGCGGGTTGGATCAGGCGTGCTGCAGCTGCGCCAGCCAGCGGGCACAGGCGACGTTTTGCTCAAGAATGGAATAGCGGGTGGCGCCGCCGTAATCGGCAAACGGGATGAATTCGCAGCTGATCTGCGCCAGGGGGCTGCTGCGATGGGCCTTTTTCCAGGCCAGCAATTGCGTCACTGCCAGTTTCCACGGCGTCAGTTCGGACTCGTCCCATGGGCCGTGATAGCTGCCCGGTGCCGGTGGGGTGAACGGATACTGGATGCCGCGCCCCGCCAGTTCGCCACGCCGCATCCAGGGATTCGGCACGCCCGGCGACTGCACGCTGCGCGCATGCGCGTGGACGACCCAGCCGCGCGCCAGCCATTGCGCGTACAGGCTGGTGGCGCTATCGGGATGCAGCAGCGCATGACCACCATCGTCAAGTCCCGCCAGGCCGGACAGCGCCAGTTCTTCCTGGTTGCCCAGCTTGAACAGCAGATGGGAATGGTCGAGCGTCAGGCGCAACGGCACGCCGCGCCGCTCCAGCCAGTCGCCCAGTTCGGCGACCCGGCCGAACTGCTCGGTCCACATGTCGACGTGCACTTCCAGCGACGGCAGGCAACCGCTGCGCACGCCAATCTCCATCAGGCGCAGGTAAAACTCGCCCATGCGCTCCAGGGTCAAGGCAACGCCGGTCTGGTCGCGCGCAAACACCTGGCAGTTGAACACGCGGCAGCCCAGCGCGGCCGCTTCGCCGTTGCGCGCCGCATATTCCGGCAGCGTGTCGTCGCCGAGGCAAAAAATGCCGCCCATCACGCCGATCGGCACGCCATGGCGTTCGCTGGCGCGGATCACGGGCAGCACGTCGTCGCCCGGCCACAGGTTCACTTCGGCGTAATCGAAGACGCCTGCCTTGGCCACGCGTGCAAAACGCTCGTCGAACGACAGCGCCGGCAAGCCATCATGTTCCAGCACGCCATCGATATTGATGCCGATGGCCATCAGCCGCTTGCCGGTCATGCCGCCTCCTTCATCATCGACAGCAGTTTCTTGAGCGGCTGGGCAGGGTCCGCCAGCACCGCAGGGTCAAGCCGGACGCGCCCTTCGACCAGCTTGCGCATGATCTTCAGGTCGCGCGTGACAACGCTGGCCGGGCCGAAGCCGCTGGCGCCGACCAGCACGCCGTCCCGGTCCAGGAAAAACAGCAGCAGCGCGCCTTCGCCCGGCACGCGGCTCACGCAGCTGGCCGCCAGCGACGGTTCGCCCGACACTTGCAAGGTATGGTCATACTGGTCGGACCAGAACCACGGCGACTCGCCATAGGCGCTGGCCGCGCCCAGCATATTGGCCGCCACCACGCAGGCCTGGGTTTCGGCGTTATGCCAGGTTTCCTGGCGCATCGCCAGGCCGGACAAGCTTGAAGGGAACTGGCACACATCGCCGGCCGCAAAAATGGCAGCGTCGCTGGTTTGCAAGCGGCTGTCGACCACGATGCCCTGCTCGACGTCGAGCCCGCAGGCGCGCGCCAGTTCCAGCCGCGGCGCCATGCCGATACCGGCCACGATCACGTCGGCCGCAATGCTGTCGCCATCGGCCAGCAGCAGCGCCAGCCTGCCGTCGTCGCGCTGCACGATCTCGACCGGCTGCGTGCCGCAGCGGATGCGCGTGCCGCGCGCCGCGTGCAGGGCCTGCACCAGGCTAGCCACCGATTCGGGCACGGCGCGGCCCAGCAGGCGCGGCGCGCCTTCGACCAGCTCCACGTCGCAACCCGCCTCGCGCGCGCTGGCCGCCACTTCCAGGCCGATAAAGCCGCCGCCGACCAGCACCACCCGCGCCCCGGGGCGCAGATGGTCGCGCAAGGCAAGCGCATCGGCGTGGGTGCGCAACGACAATACGCGCGGATGCTGCGCGCCCGGTATCGACAAGGTGCGCGCCGCGCCGCCGGTGGCCAGCAGCAGGCTGCGGTAGGCGATGGTGCCGCCGTCGTCCAGGCTGATCGAGCGCGCGGCGCGGTCGATGGCGTTCACGCGGCAGCCCAGGCGCAGGGTGACGCCGGCCTCGTGCCAGGCGTCAAGCGCGGCCAGCTGCATGGCGTCCATGCCGGTCTCGCCGGACAGCACCGATTTCGACAGTGGCGGGCGTTCGTAGGGTGCCAGCGGCTCGTCGCCGATGACGGTGATGGCGCCGGTCCAGCCCAGGTTGCGCAAGGCCAGCGCGGCGCGTCCGCCGCAGTGGCCGGCGCCGATGATGACCATGCCGACCTGTGCCGATGAAGTAGCGAGGGCGTCCATGATCAGCGCTTCTTCTGTTTGCGGATCTGGTCGGCGACCACCGCGATGACGATGATGGCGCCCTTGATCACTTCCTGGAAATAGGAATCGACACCGAGGAAGGTAAAACCGCTGGCGATCACGCCCAGTATCAGCGCGCCGATAACGGTGCCGGTAATGCGGCCCACGCCGCCCGACAGGCTGGTGCCGCCGATCACAGCTGCGGCGATGGCGTCCAGTTCATACGACACGCCCATGCCGGACTGGCCGGTCTGAGCACGCGCCGAGCCGATCACGGCGGCCACCCCGGCCAGCACGCCGGCAATGGTATAGACGATCACCAGGTGGCGCTGGATATTGATGCCCGACACGCGCGCCGCCACCGGATTGCCGCCGATCGCATAGGTGCGCTTGCCAAAACGCGTATAGCGCAGCAGGATATGGAAGAACAGCGCCGTGACCAGGAAAATGATCACCGGATTGGCGCCCGAGCCGATCCAGCTATAGCTGTCGGTCAGGGTGCTCACTGGCTGGCCGTGCGTGTAGAGCTTGGCCAGGCCGCGCGCCGACACCATCATCCCGAGCGTGACGATAAAGGCCGGTACGCCGGTCTTGACGATCAGGGTGCCATTGATCAGGCCCACCATGGCGCCCACCGACAGGCCGGCCAGCACCGGCAGCAGTACCGGCAGGTCCAGCAGCGCGGGATAGATGGCGCGGGAGGCGTCGGACGACTGCGCCAGGCTGGCCGCCACCATGGCCGCCAGCGCCACCACCGAACCGGACGACAGGTCGATGCCGCCGGTGATGATGATGATGGTCACGCCGATGGCGATCAGGCCGATCTCGGACACCTGCAAGATCATGATCAGCAAACCGGTGGGGTTGCCGAGAAAGCTCTGGCCGCGGAAATACCAGCCCAGCAGTTCGAAGGCCAGCGCGATGCCCAGCAGCACGCACAGGATGCCCAGTTCGGGTGGCCATTTGAAGGCGCGCTGGAGGGGCGGCTTGGCCGCGTCGGTAAGAATGGCTTGTTGCGATTGCATGATGGATGTCTCCTGCTTGACGGATGATTTTTATTGGAATGTGGGTGCCGGGGGCGGTGGCGGCACGACGCCGGAAGCGAGCGAAAGAATGCCTTCCTGGCTGAAGTCGGCGCGCATTACCTCGCCGCTGACCCGGCCTTCGTGCATCACGATGACGCGGTCGCTCATGCCCATTACTTCGGGCAGTTCGGATGAGATCAGGATGATGGCCGCACCGGCCTGCGCCAGTTCCGTGACCAGCTTGTGGATCTCGGCCTTGGCGCCGACATCGACGCCGCGCGTGGGCTCGTCGAGGATCAGGATGCGCGGACGGTTCAGCAGCCAGCGCGCGATCAGCGCCTTTTGCTGGTTGCCGCCACTGAGGTTGCCGATAATTTCCTGCAAGTTCGGTGTCTTGATCTTCAGGCGGCGGCTCATGTCGTGGCAGGCCGCATCGAGTTTTTTCTGCTGCACGAAGCCGCACCATGTGTAGTCTGACAGCACGGTGATATCCATATTGCTGGCCACGTCCAGGCCCAGGAACAGGCCCGATTTCTTGCGGTCTTCGGTCAGCAGCGCCAGGCCGGCGTGGATCGCCTGCTTGGGCGTACGGAAACGCTCGGGTTTGCCGTCGATAAAAATCTCACCGGAATCGGGCGGGGCGATGCCGAACAGCGACTCCATCACTTCGGTGCGGCCCGCACCCATCAGGCCGGCCAAGCCGACGATCTCGCCATAACGCACGTCGAAACTGACATCATTGAACCAGCCTTTGCGGGACAGGCCGCGCAGCGACAGCGCTACCGCGCCGATCTCGGCGTGGCCTTTGGGAAAGACTTGGTCCATCTCGCGCCCGACCATCGCCGCGATCAGCGAACTGGCGTTCATGCTGGCGGCCGGCTCGGTCAGGATATGGCAGCCGTCGCGCAAAATCGTGATGTCGTCGGCGATACGAAACACCTCGTTCATCTTGTGGGTAATATAGATGATGGCCTTGCCGGCGCGCTTCAGGCTGGCGATGATGTCGAACAGGTGCTCGACTTCTTTTTCCGTGATGGCCGAGGTAGGCTCGTCCATGATCAGCACTTGCGACTCGTAGGAAACGGCCTTGGCGATTTCGATCATCTGCCGGTTGGCGATGCTCAGCTCGCCCAGCATGCATTCGGGATCGACCGCGATATTCAGGCGACCCAGCAGGTCGCGCGTGTCCTGGTTCAGCCTGGCGTGGTTGACGATGCCGAAGGCATTGACCGGTTCGCGGCCGATCCAGATATTCTCCGCCACCGTCATGTCCGGCAGCAGGTTCAACTCCTGGTGGATCATGGCAATGCCGTGATCGAGCGCTTCGCGCGGTGAGCGCAGCTTCAGGCGCTTGCCGCGGAAGGTCAGGGTGCCCTCGTCCGGAATATAACTGCCGGCCAGTATCTTCATCATGGTCGACTTGCCGGCGCCGTTCTCGCCCATCAGCGCGTGCACCTCGCCAGCGCGCACTCGCAAACTGACCTTGTTCAAGGCCACCACGCCGGGAAAGCGCTTGCAGATATCGCATGCCTGCAGCAAATACTCGCGCGCATCCGCCGCCGGCATGGCTGGCGCCATGGCATCGTGAAATGTCATCTCTAACCCCTCTGAAACATGAATGTCTGACTGCCGCGCCCGGCGCCTGGTGGCGGCGGGCGCTTGTTACGCGGATATCAGTTCTTGCTGATGTACTTGGCGATGTTGTCCTGCACTACCAGCTCGTACGGGATCATGTTCATGTCGGGCAGCTTTTCTTTCTTGACCATTTTCATGGCCGCCTGCACAGCACCCGTGCCCTGGCCCTTGGCATCCTGAAATACGGTCAGCGCCAGTTCGTTCGATTTCATCGACGACAGTGCATCGGGCGTAGCGTCGACGCCGGCCACCAGCACGGTTTTCGGCGAGACCTTGGCTTGCTTCATGGCGATCAGCGCACCGAGCGCCATCTCGTCGTTATTGGCGGCAATCGCATCGATCTTCACGCCGGCGCTTAGCCACTTGGCCATCAGGTCGATGCCCTTCTTGCGGTCGAAATCGGCGACCTGTTCCTCGACGATCTTGATGCCAGGGAATTTCTTCGCCACTTCCTTGACGCCCTTGGTACGATCGATTGCCGCATCGCTCGACAGCGCGCCGACCATGATGGCGACATTGCCTTTGCCGTTCAGGCGGCGCGCCAGCTCTTCCATCTGCAAGCGGCCGGCCACCAGCGAATCGGAACCAACAAACACGGTGCCGTTACCCATTTTTTCGTCCGGCTTGCGGTTTACGTAGACCAGCGGAATGCCGGCCTTGCGGGCCGCTGCGGAAATGCGCTTGGTAGCGGCCGTGTCGACCGGATTGACGACGATCGCGGAGACGCGCTGGGCGATGAAGTTTTCAACCTGGCTGACCTGGCGGCCGACATCGTTGTTGGCGTCTTCGAACTGGATCTTGACCTTCTGGCTTTCCGCTTCCTTGGCCATGCCGCCGCGCACGATGGTCAAAAAAGTGTCGAAGGCGGACAGCGACACGCCAATCGACGGCGTCTGGGCGAAAGCGCTGGCAGGCAGGATGGCAGCGGTGGCGAAGGCCAGGAAGATGCGGCGGCTCAGTTTCATTTTGTCTCCATTATTGTTTATCGTTATGGTCATTCATCACTCAGATACGTCTCTTTGCGAGGACTGTTCATGAGCTGATACCCATCGTAGATCATGGAAAATCAAAATGCAATAAATATTTCAGTTTTATTTTAATACAGAAAAAATATTTCATATTTTGGAAGACGGCTTTGCCAGGCAGTGCCATGACATGCCAGCAAGCACGGCCAGCACGGGGCAAAAGTCAGACGCTTTCGGCCGTATGCAAATCAAAGGACAGCGGCTCTGGCGCCGCCAGGGACGGGCCGTGCTCGTCGCACGACAGGGCCATGGCGCGCACGGCGGCCTGCGCAAGGCGCTGCTGCGGCGTGGCGATGACGAGGTCGACAATGCCGTCGATCAGTGCCGAGCGCGTTACCGGCACCAGCTCATTGACCACCACCACCAGGCCCTGCGCCGGCATCTCTTCCCGCAGCGCGCGCACCACGCCGGCCGAGCCTCCGCCGGCAACGCACAGGCCGACCATCTGGGGATGCGCAGCCAGCAGGTCGAGCACGGTTTCCTGCGACAGGTCCTGGTCTTCCAGGTTGGTGTGTGCCTCGAGCACGCGAAAGTCGGGCGCATGTTCGCGGAAGTACGAGCGAAAGCCGCTCTCGCGGCTTTCCTGGCCCAGGTATCGCTGGCTGCCGATCAGGATGCCCACTTCGCCCGCGCGCGGCGCCATGCGTGCAATAGCCCAGGCGGCCGTGCGACCGGCCTTGCGGTTGTCGATGCCCAGGTAGGCACTGCGAAGGGGCGAGCTGACGTCCGACAGCAAGGTGAACACAGGTTTGCCCAGCGCGCGCAACGCATTGATGGCTTCGTTGACGTAAGGATGGTCGAGCGCCACCACGGCCAATGCGTCGACCTCCATGCCGACGGCGTGGATGCGCTCGGCGATCAGGCGCGGCACCAGCTGGTCCATGAATTCCACGCGCGCCTCGCAGCGCAGGCCGGCATGCTGTTCGGCCGCTTCGCGCAGCTCCGTGGCCAGCCCCTGGTAAAACGGATCGTCCTGTTTTTGCAAGCAAAAGCCCAGGGTCAGCAGTGGTGCGCGTTCGAGCAGGCGCCGGCGCATCAATTCAGTGGCGTGATAGCCGATTTTCTGTGCCGCCAGCACCACGCGGTCGGCGGTGCCGTCCTTGACGGGCAGGCGGCTGTTGAGCACCCGGTCCACGGTGGCGACGGATACCCCGGCGGCCTGGGCCACCGATGTCATGGTTGGGCGCTTGTTCAACGGCTCTCCTGCGGGACGCGTGCATGATGCTGAATCATCGTGCAGGCAGGATAATGGAGTCGCGCCTGCAATGCAATATTTTTTGCCGATTCGGCATAATTCGAAATTTCCTTCTATACGATAGAATCGCGCCTATAATTTATATTAATGGAAACAGAAGGAGCAAGCATGGCTGAAGTCGCCGCGATCGACCAACTGATACAGCAAATCGCCAACGAATACGAAAGCTTGTCGCGCCAGCTCAAGCTGATCGCCAAGTACGTGGAGCAGCACCGCTCCAGCCTGATGTTGGAGCGCATCAGCGACATCGCCGCCGCCTGCGATGTCCAGCCGTCGGCCATCGTGCGCTTTGCGCAGCGCTTTGGCTATTCGGGCTTCAGTGAAATGCAGGAAGTGTTTCGCCAAGCGTATACCGAGCAGACGAGCGCGCCGCCGAACTACCAGCAGCGCATCCGCAAGCTGATCGTCGACGGCGACCGGCAATTGAGCGCCGGCGACATGACGCGCGCCTTTATCGGCGCCAGTTATGCCGGTCTCAACGACCTGGCGGCCGGCCTCGACGACGTCCAGCTGGAAGCGGCCGTCACCTTGCTGCAGCAAGCCGACAATATTTACGTGGTCGGCGTACGCCGCTCGTTTCCCATCGCCTCGTATATCGCTTATGCACTGGAACATACGGCCAAGCGGGTCCACCTGGTTTCAGGCCTGGGCGGCATGCACCGCGACCAGATGCGCAGCATCCGCAGGGGCGACGTGGCGATTGCCATCAGCTTCGCGCCCTACGGCAAGGAAACCCTGCAATGCGCGCGGCTGGCGCAGGACAATGGCGCCAAGGTGCTGGTCATTACCGACAGCAAGCTGGCGCCCCTGGCGCGCGCGGCCGATGCCTTGCTGACGGTCACCGAAGGCAGCGCTTTTGCCTTCCGCTCGCTGACCAGCACCATCTGTCTGTGCCAGGCGCTGTTCATCGCCCTGGCCTACCGGCTGGAATCCGACATCAAGGAAATTACCCCTCCAGGCGAAGAAACCGACTGAGGCGGGGCGATCTGGCATGCTTACAAGGCGTTCAGGATCAGGCGGCGCTTTTCCTGGTATTCGTCTTCGCTGATCAAGTCCTGCTGGCGCAGTCGCGCAAGGGTTGCCATTCGACGCTCGATATCGTCCATCACGCGCGCCGGTGCCTGCTGCGCTGAAGGCAAGCTGGCTGGCAGCGGCGGCGCCGTGCGCGCCCGCAGGCTTTCCAGCGACACCTCCAGCCAGTCGCCACGTGCGGCCTGGACGCGGCGCCAGCCATCACCTTTTAACGCCGGCACATCCGGCGATGGGCGCAGGCGGCTACCGGTGAAAAATACCTTGGTCGGCTGGCGGCTCACACGTTCCAGGTCGAATGGCGACTGCACCAGGCCTAACAGCAGTTGCAATGCGCCGTCGCGGACAAAAGCGCGGCCGCTGCTGACGCGATAGGTCGACATCAGCCGCAAACCGTCAGGCTCCGCCGCCACCGCAAACGTCACATCCTCTCCCGCTGTGGACGCTGCCAGCGCCGCGCTGAGCGGAAGCGACAGCTGATCGAGCTGTTGCGGCGAAAACACCGCGCTTCCGGCACTCGTCTGCAACGCCGCCAGCGCCAGGCGCAAAGCTTCTTGATCGGGTGCGCGCCCCTGATTGGCCGCTGCGCCAGTTTCACTGGGCACGCGCTGCACGAAGCTGTACGGCCCCAAAGGCATATTTTGCGCCGGCGCAGCCATGGCTGCCGGCCTGGCGGTCTTGCCGCCATCGCTACCATTGACCAGCGCTCCCACGCTTGCACAGCCCGACAGGCAGGCGCCCATCACCAGTAACAGGCAAGCAAGCGGCATCTTGCATGCCTTGTTCGATGTAGCAATCATCATGTCTCCATTGCAGGAAAAAAAACCCTTCCGCGCAAACGGAAGGGCAAAAGGACGGTCATGCATAACACCGTCCACTAGGACCATCATGCCTCTGACAGCAATGCTTCCTTAAAACCAGGTTTCGACTTGCATGCCAAGCATCGAACCCGAAGTGGCGCGGCCGAACGCGCCGGTAGTCGACAATGCGCTGCCTGCATTGGAGACGTCGGCAGCAAGGCGGGCGGCATCATTCCATTTGGCGTAGGTGTAGAACAGGCGCAAATCAGGACGGGCATTGACTCCCGGGCCGGACGAAATGGTCGGTGCGATGGTGAACTTGGTCATGCGGCGAGTCTGGCCGTTTTCAGGCTTGACCACGTCGAATCCCAGATCGGCACCGACCTTGATGTGGCGCGTCAGGCCATACACGGCATGGGTACCCAGGCTGCTCCAGGTTTTGTTTTCGGTCACGCCGATAATGGTCTGGCCTGGCGCAAGGCCGCTATCTTTCTGATAGATGGCCACCAGTTCGACGCCGAATTTTGGCGTGATCTGGGTGTAAAGACCATCGAGCACGCGCACACGCTTCACATCCTTGCTGTGGGTCAGGTTGCCGATCGCGCCGATTGCCGAATCGGTGCCGCCGGTACCAGGCCCGGTGCCGTACTGCAGCGCGAGTTTGTTCCATCCATCGCCATTGATGCCGGTCTGGCGATGTTGCACGGTCAGGCCGTAACCAGATTGGGCTTGTGGCGCGGACGAGTCCTTGCCGATCCAGCTCAGGCCCATTTCCAGCGAGCCGTTCGGGTTGGTGCCGATGCCGCGCAACTGGAAGTCGTGACGGCTGGCCGAATTGCTGCCGTTGCTGGCCAGTGCGCCGGTAGCCGGCAAGCCGCCGCCGGTGGTGGTGGCGATCAAATTATCCTTGCGCAACCAGGCATAGCTGAATTTCAGGGTGCCGCCGAGACTGATGTCTTCCACACCACCGCCGAAGCCCTGGCCGCTCCAATAGAAAAAATCATTTGGACTCAGGGCTTCACGCTTGTAGTATTTGCGCCCCATCCATGCGCTGCCGCCGTTCAATTCCGGCAGCTTGTCACCCTGAACGAAGATTTGCGGCAGTCCGACCGGGTCGGTATCCGAGGAAGAGTTACTGTTATTAAAGGAAAACATGATATTGGCGCTGAAGACGGCCCCTTCATCGGTTTTCGCCACTTCCTGCCCCAAGCCAAATTCACCATACACCTGGCACTCATTGCCAAGGCGATACTTGCTCATGGCACCGGCCAGCTGAAAACAGGTCGGGCCACCCTTGGACGAGTTCGTGCCGGTCAGGCCACGAAAGTAGCCGTTATACTCAAAAGCGAACAACGGCTGGCTGCACACCATCAAACCGGTGACGAGCAGGGCTTTTTTCAAGATTGCTGATTGTTGCGTTTTCATGGACTGCTATCCCCTTTGTTATACGAGCATCTGCTGATGCTCTGTTATCGAACCCCGTTATGACAACAGGGCTCCTTTCATGCCACGGATGTGGCAATTCTTATCGGTGCAACGGCAAGTTGCGGGCAGCCGCAAGGCTGCGGGCAAAGCTCCGCCCTGGCACAGTCGCGGCCGTTTATATCCAGGGAGAAATGAAAACCGGGCTGATCAGCCCGGCTACGTTATTTCAGGGTCGGCATGGCAAATTCGGCGCCAGCCGCTGTCGAGGCGGGCCAGCGCTGGGTGACGGCTTTCTGCTTGGTATAGAAGCGCACCGATTCCGGGCCATGCGCGTGGTGGTCGCCAAACAGGCTGCGTTTCCAGCCGCCAAAACTGTGGAAGGCCATCGGCACGGGAATCGGTACATTGACCCCGACCATGCCGACCTGCACCCGGTGCGTGTACTCGCGCGCCGTATTGCCGTCGCGCGTGTAGATGGCCGTGCCGTTGCCGTATTCATGGGCGTTGACCAGGTCCAGCGCGGTGGTGAAATCGGGTACGCGCACGATGCACAGCACCGGGCCGAAGATCTCTTCCTTGTAGATGGTCATTTCCGGCGTCACATGGTCGAACAGGCTACCGCCGAGGAAAAAGCCTTTTTCATGGCCAGGCAGCACAAAGCCCCGCCCGTCCGCCACCAGTTTTGCGCCTTCCTGCACACCGGTGGCGATATAGCCGGTGATTTTTTCCTTGTGCACTTGCGTGACCACCGGACCCATTTCGGCCTTCAGATCCATGCCTTGCGTGATTTTCAGTTCGGCGATACGTGGCAGCAGCGCTTCCACCAGTTGGTCGGCCACATTGCCGACCGCCACCACTACTGAAATGGCCATGCAGCGCTCGCCGGCCGAACCGAAGGCGGCGCCCATCAGCGCGTCGACCGTTTGCGGAATATCGGCGTCAGGCATCACCACCATATGGTTTTTCGCGCCGCCCAAGGCTTGCACGCGTTTACCCTGCGCGCAGCCGGTGGCGTAGATATATTCGGCGATCGGGGTCGAACCGACAAAGCTGACGGCGCGCACGTCCGGGTGGTGCAGCAGGCCGTCGACGGCTTCCTTGTCGCCCTGAACCACATTGAACACGCCATCGGGCAGGCCCGCTTCCGTGAGCAATTTGGCCAGCAGCAGGCTGGCCGATGGATCGCGCTCGGACGGCTTCAGCACAAAGGTGTTGCCGCAGGCAATCGCCATCGGGAACATCCACATCGGCACCATGACCGGGAAATTGAACGGAGTGATGCCAACGCAGACACCGAGCGCCTGGCGGATCGACCAGGCGTCGATGCCGCCGGCGACCTGTTCGCTGTATTCACCCTTCA
The DNA here is from genome assembly GCF_057291295.1 of Janthinobacterium sp. 1L-D-8-B-C4. Classification (NCBI taxonomy): domain Bacteria; kingdom Pseudomonadati; phylum Pseudomonadota; class Betaproteobacteria; order Burkholderiales; family Oxalobacteraceae; genus Janthinobacterium; species Janthinobacterium sp. 1L-D-8-B-C4. The sequence goes on along the minus strand of NZ_JBXAVX010000002.1, from coordinate 397,147 downwards.
TCATTTGCGGTATGCCGCAGGCAAATTCCACCACTTCGATACCGCGCGTGACTTCGCCTTTCGCGTCCGTAAATACCTTGCCATGCTCGGCCGTGATCAAGGCCGCCAGTTCATCGGAGTGGGTTTCCAGCAATTCCTTGAACTTGAACATGACGCGTGCGCGGCGCAGCGGCGAGGTTTGCGACCAGGCCGGGAAAGCGGCGTGGGCGGCGGCGACGGCAGCGTTCAGTTCGCTGCTGGTCGCCAGCGCGACCTTGGCAGTGATTTCTCCGGTGGCGGGATTGAAGACGTCGCTGGTGCGCTCGGTGCGCGAGGCCATGGCTTTGCCACCAATAAAGTGGGCAATTGTCGGGGTGGTCATTGGGGATTCCTTGGTTATTTGCTGATCAGCCATTCATGGGCCGGATCGTTTTTAAAATGCCAGACCCGTTTCGGGCCGGCCATCACATTCAGGTAGTAGCCGTCGTAGCCATACGGCACGGTCACCGGGTGGTAGCCGCGCGGCACCATCACCACATCGTGGTTTTCCACCGCCAGAGCCTGGTCGATGCTGCGATCGTCCGTGTACACGCGCTGGTAGGCAAAGCCCTGCTCCGGGTTCAGGCGGTGGTAATAGGTTTCCTCCAGCGAACTCTCTGCCGGAATATTGTCGTTATCGTGCTTGTGCGGCGGGTAGCTCGACGAGTGGCCCGATGGCGTTACCACTTCCACCACCAGCAGGCCATCGGCTTCCTCCGTCTGCGGCAGGATATCGCACACATAACGGGTATTGGCGCCCTTGCCGCGCACCGAGCGCGTCATGGTATGCGGATCGATCAAACGGGCCGGACGGTCGGTAGTGCCCGGCGCGCTGCACAGCGCCACTTCGGCCTCGCTGGTCGCAGTGATGCCGACCTGCATGCCGCGTGGCACGTAGACTGCCGCCGGCGGGCGGTCTTCGAACACGCTCAGCCGTTTGCCTATGTTTTCCCAGCGCTGCTCGCCGGCCTTGACCGTCACGGTGCCGGTCAGCACCACGATGCACAGCTCGCGGCCATCGGTTTCCAGGCTGATCTGTTCGCCCGCCGCCAGCCGGTGCGCTGCAAAGCCGACATGGGTCCAGCCGGCCGATGCGGGCGTGACCTCGACGATTTTCGAGCCGGCCCGGGCTTTGACGAGCAGGCTGTTCATGCCGCCTCCCGTTTCAGGCGTGGAATCTCGTCGACCAGTTTGGCCAGGTAGTCATGGCCCATCTTGGCGTACTGGTAGCTGGGTGCCACGGCCGGGTCCTGCTCGGCTTCGACCACCAGCCAGCCTTCATAACCATGGCGATACAGGGCGGCCAGGATGCCCGGGAAATCGATGCTGCCGTCGCCGGGCACGCTGAAGGCGCCGTTGATCACGGCCTGCAGGAAACTCCAGTGGCCATTCCTGGCCAGCTTGATCACGTTCGGCCGCACATCCTTGCAGTGCACATGGCAGATGCGGGCGATATGTTTGTTCAGCACCGTCAGGGCGTCGCCGCCGCCAAAGGTGATATGGCCGGTGTCGAACAGCAAGCCGACTTCGTCACCCGTCAGCGCCATCAGCTGGTCGACATCGGCCGGCGACTCCACATACGCGCCCATATGGTGGTGGTAGGCCAGGCGCACGCCGTGCTCCAGCAGGTGTCTGGCAAACACCGTCAGCTTGTCGGCGTAGTCCTGCCATTGCTGTTGAGTCTGGAAGCGCGGGCGTTTGTACAGCGGGCGCGCTTCGCCCTGGATCGCGTCGGCCACTTCGCCGTAGACCATCACGGTGGCGCCGCTTTCGGCCAGCAGCTTCAGGTGCGCTTGCACCGCCGCGATTTCCTCTTCCGCCGAACGGCTGGCCAGGCGGCCCGAATACCAGCCTGACACGCAGGCCAGCTCATATTTGCCGAGCACGGCGCGCAAGGCCGAGGATTCTTTCGGAAACTTGTTGCCCAGTTCAAAGCCGGCATAGCCGATCTCGGCGCCCTCCTTCAAGGCCGTCTCCAGCGGCGTTTCGCCACCCAGCGATGGCAGGTCGTCGTTCATCCACGAGATCGGGTTGATGCCGATCTTGACATTCCATGTAGTCATTTTGCTTGTCCTTGGCGATCGTTTTCATAACGGGCGCGTGCCGCTTGCACGCCGGGTTGGGTCGACACTTCCGGTACCGCCACCTCCCACCAGCAACCGCCCTCTTCGGTGGTGCGCGTGTCGTCGGTATCGATGCAAATCAGATAGGTGCGGCTGGCGGCGCGGGCGCGCACCAGGGCTTGCTCCAACCCGGCAATACCGTCCACATGTTCGGACAGCGCGCCCAGGGATTTGGCATGCAGGGCAAAATCGATGCGCGGAGCGCCCTCGCCTGCCTGCAGGCAATCGGTCAGCATATTGTTGAATGGCACATTGCCGCAGGCCTGCTGCAGGCGGTTGATGCAGCCGTAGCCACGGTTATCGAGCACCACGATGATCAGCTTTTTATCCAGCATGACCGAGGTGGCGATTTCCGAATTCATCATCAGATAGCTGCCGTCGCCGACCATCACGATCACGTCGGACCCGGGTTTCGCCATCTTGACGCCGAGGCCGCCGGCGATCTCATAGCCCATGCAGGAGTAGCCGTATTCCATATGGTAGCCACCGGGGGTGCTGGTGCGCCACAGTTTATGGAGTTCGGCCGGCAAGGTGCCCGCCGCGCAGACGACGATATCGTTTGCGGTCGAGGTGGTGGACGAGCGCTGCACGGCGCCAATCACTTCGCCGTCGTACGGCAAGCCGGCCACCTCGCGCTTGCCGGTAATCGCGGTCACCGTCTCGCGCCAGCCGGCCGCTTCGCGCCGCGCCAGTTCTTGCCATTGCGCGCTGCTGGTCCAGTCTGGCAGCAAGGCCGACAGTCCTTGCAGGCCCAAGGTCGCATCGGCCTGCACACCGAGGCCACGGCGTTTCAGGGCATCAAAACTGTTGACGTTCAGGCTGACCAGCTCGGCTTTGGCAAACAGGGAATTCGAGCCGGTCGTGAAATCCTGCAAGCGCGTGCCGACCGCCAACACCAGATCGGCCTGGCCGGCCAGCGCATTGGCGGACGGTGATCCGGTGACGCCGATGGCGCCCAGCTGCAGCGGATGGTCCCACGGCAAGGAACTTTTACCCGCATGGGTTTCGGCGACAGGCACGCCATGGCGTTCGGCAAAGGCGCGCAAGGCTGCGCCGGCTTGGCCATACAGCACGCCGCCACCAGCCACGATCAAAGGCTGCTTCGCGTTGCGCAACACGTCTGCAGCCTCTTCCAGCTCGGACGGCACCGGTGGAATTGCACGGAAACGCACCACGCGCGGCGCAAAAAATTCTTCCGGATAGTCATACGCCATGGTCTGCACATCCTGCGGCAGCGACAGGGTGACGGGGCCGCAGGCGGCCGGGTCGGTCAGGGCGGCGATCGCGCGCGGCAAGGCCGTCAGCAACTGTTCCGGATAGATAATGCGGTCGAAATAGCGCGACAGCGGCTTGAAGGCGTCGTTGACGGAAACACTGCCGTCGCCGCCGTCTTCCAGCTGCTGCAGCACCGGGTCCGGCGCGCGTGAAACAAACACGTCGCCGGGCAAGAGCAGCACCGGCAGGCGGTTCACGTGCGCCAGCGCGGCGGCGGTCAGCAGATTGGTGGCGCCGGGACCGATCGAGCTGGTCACCGCCATCATGCGCCGGCGCATGTTTGCCTTGGCATAGGCGATCGCCGCATGCGCCATCGCCTGTTCGTTATGGGCGCGATAGGTCGGAAAACTGTCCTTGTATTGATACAGCGCCTCGCCCAGGCCCGCCACATTACCGTGGCCAAAGATGGCGAAGGCGCCGCCAAACAGCGGCTCGCCACTGTCGACGCGCAGCGCCGCCAGGTAGCGCACCAGCGCCTGCGCCATGGTCAAACGGATGGTTTTGTGTTGTGCGCTCATGCCGCACGCTCCAGATGGTTGCGAGTCTGACGCCACAGCTTGATCAGTTGCTCGAAGTTGGCGCGCACCTGCGCGATCAGGGTCGTGTCATCGATCTGGCCGGCCAGCCAGCGGCGGCTCGGTTCCTGGAAAATCGTGCGGCCGACCATAAAGCCGCGGCAGGTGGTGCTATGTCTCGCTTCCTCGAAGCTGGCGGCCAGCTCGGAAATCGGGGCGTTCAGGCCCAGCAGCACCACGCCACGGCAGTAGGGATCGCGCTCGCGCACCAGGGCGTCGATGGCCTGCCATTGTGTGCTGCTCAAGCTTTCCAGCTTCCACCATTCCGGGTAGATGCCCAGGTTGTACAGGCGCTTGACGGCGCGCAGCACGGTGTTGTCGTCTTGCGGGAAGGCATCGGACGGGATAATTTCCAGCAGCAGTTCATGACCGCTCACTTGCGCCGCGTCGTACAGGGCCTTGATCTGCGCTTCCTGTTCCAGCCGGTTTTCCGGCAGGTCGTCCGGGTGCAGCTGCACCAGGCACTTGATCACATGTTCCTTCGGCCAGCTGAGCAGGTGCGAGCCGATCGAACGGCCCCAGTCGAATTGCAGCGGGTTCGAACCTGGCAGTTCCACCGGACGGCCTATCCACCAGCCGCGTCCGGTCGCGTCGTTGAGTGCATCGACGCCATAGCGGCCATCGATCAGCACGCCCGTCTTGCCCGACAGCTGCAGCGCTTCCTGCGTCTGCGCCACGGCCTGCACCATCAGCTGTTTCAGTTTTGAAATGGCCGCTTCGGTCACGCCGGCCTGTTGCGACAGTTCGAAAAACTGCGTGCGATGGTCAAAAGCAAACACGCACAGCTCATCCCATTGCTTGCGCGCCACCGTCGTGCGGTGCAAACGCGCCAGGGTCGCATCCTGGTCGGGATGGGTGAGCTTGTCGGCATTGGCCAGAAAGTAATCGAGCTCCACCGGAGACGGCATGGCCGGTGCGCAGCCATGGCGCGATACCACCAGCGCGCCGCAGCCATTCGCGTAGCGGCAGCAGGCCTCGTAGTCTTCGCCGCGCAGCCAGCCTTTCAGGAAACCCGACAGGAAAGCGTCGCCGGCGCCCAGCACATTGAGCACGGCCACGCGCACGCCGCGATAGTTGTAGGCTTCGTCCAGGCTGGCGGGGATCAGATCGGTGCCCTCGATCACGGCCGACCCCAGCGGGCCGCGCTTGACCACCAGCGTGGCGGCGCTGACTGCACGCACCGCTTGCAAGGACGCCATGATATCCGCGCCGCCGCCGGCGATCATGAATTCCTCTTCCGTGCCGACGATCAGGTCGAACTGCGGCAAAATGCCCTGCAAATGTTGCGTGACGCCCTCGTTCGAGACAAAGCGCGTTTCGCCATCGGCCTTGCCCGACAGGCCCCACAGCACGGGGCGATAATCGATATCGAGCACGGTGCGCACATTGTTGGCACGCGCCAGGGCCAGCGCCTGCGAACTGACGGCGTGCATGGCGGCAGTGGAAAAATGCGTGCCGGTGATCAGCAGCGCCTTGCTGGAGCCGATAAAGCCGGCATCGAACGACACCGCCTCGATCGCCATGTCGGCGCAATTCTCGCGGTAGAAGATCAACGGAAAGGTGTCCTTGTCCTTGATGCCCAGCATCACCAGGGCGGTGAGCCGGTCATGGTCGACGCCGACATGGCTGACGTCGCAGCCTTCCTTCGCCAGGGTGTCGGTCAGGAAGCGTCCCATATGGTCGTCGCCGACTTTCGACAGCATCGCCGACTTCAGGCCCAGACGCGCCGTGCCGAAGGCGATATTGGCCGACGAGCCGCCCAGGTATTTGGCGAAGCTGGTGGCGTCTTCCAGGGTGCTGCCGATCTGCTGCGCGTACAGGTCCACCGCCAGGCGGCCCAGGCAGATCACGTCGAGCGCGCGGCCCGATGCGAAAGGAGTTGGATTCTTCATCGATGTATCTTTCTGAATGCGTGCAGCGTTGATGGTCTCTGTTTATAGTTTTGCGCAAGCCGGCAATGGCCTGGACGGCCTGCCTGTGAGTTGTTGCATACCGTGAAAATCCCGTATGCTTTACCTCTTGTGCGACCGAAAAACCCGGCGCTGCGCGGCACATGGCGGCAGGCGCACGGGCTTCGGTCCCGGCTGCAGTGTTTCTAGAATAAGTCAGCAAAAAACAAAAAGCAATAAAAATTGCGAAATTAATTTAAATAGAAAATTGTTTCCATTTAAGACCCCTACACCAGAAAAGAGAGCAAGAGATGGCACAAACCTCCTCGATCGACCAGTTGATGCAACAAATCGCCGACGAGTACGAAAGCCTGTCGCGCCAGTTGAAATTGATCGCCAAGCATATCGAACAGCATCGCAGCAGCCTGATGCTCGAACGCATCAGCGATATCGCCGCTGCCTGCCAGGTGCAGCCGTCGGCCATCGTGCGCTTTGCCCAGCGCTTCGGTTTTTCAGGTTTCAGTGAAATGCAAGATGTGTTTCGCCAGGCCTATACGGACCAGGCCCGGGCCGCGCCGAACTATCGCCAGCGCATCCGCAAGCTCATTTCCACACGAGACGGCAAGGTCGGCACGGGCGAGTTGACGCGCGAATTCATCGGCGCCAGCCGCAGCGGCCTCGACGAACTGGCAGCCGGGCTCGACGACGAACAGCTCGAAGCGGCCGTCACCTTGCTGCAGCAGGCGGACAATATCTATGTCGTGGGTGTGCGGCGTGCGTTTCCGGTGGCGTCATATATTGCCTACGCGCTGCAGCACACCAGCAAGCGTGCGCACCTGGTCACGGGATTGGGTGGCGGCCACCGCGACCAGATGCGCAGCGTACGGGCCGGCGACGTGGCGATTGCCATCAGCTTTGCGCCCTACGGCAAGGAAACCCTGGAATGCGCGCGCATGGCGCACCACAACGGCGCGCGCGTGCTGGTCATTACCGACAGCAAGCTGGCGCCGCTGGCGCGCACGGCCGACGCCCTGCTCACGGTGACCGAAGGAAGCGCTTTTGCCTTCCGTTCGCTGACCAGCACCATCTGCCTGTGCCAGGCGCTGTTCATCGCCCTGGCCTACCGGCTCGAGATCGACATCGAGGAAATCGGCGCGCAGCCGGCGGACTGAAGCGCCGCGTCAGGCCAGGTCGAGAAAGATCACGCCATCCTCGACCTTGGCCGGATAGGTTTTCAGGTTCACGCAGACGGGCGCGCCGAGCGCCTTGCCGGTGGTCAGGTTGAAGCGGCCGTTGTGCTTGGGGCACTCGATCACGTTACCCATCACCAAGCCGTCGGCCAAGTGCACTTTTTCATGCGTGCACAGGCCATCCGAGGCATAGGCCTGGTTGTTCAGGCGGTATACGGCGTAGGTCTTGCCGGCGTGGTCAAACCGCATCACGTCTTCATCGTCGATCTCATCGAACTCGCACACTTCGGTCCAGCAGCTCATATTGGTCTCCTTCGGTTTGTTGTTATGAATGATGACTTTATTTGGCGTAAGCGCCATCGGGCAGGCTATCCAATGCAGCCCCGCTACGCTGGGGCAAGCTGCGCTGCACAGCGTAGCCCGGCTCGCGCACCTGGCGCAGCACCGCAGGGATCAGCTCGCGGTAAGCGGCCAGGGTGCTGGAATAAGGCGGCGGGCAATCGTCCTTGATCAGCTCGTGCAGTTTGGGCAAGGTATGGAAAGGCACCATGGGAAACATATGATGCTCGGCGTGGTAATTCATGTTCCAGTATAAAAAGCGGAACACCGGATTCATATATATGGTGCGGCAATTGAGGCGATGGTCGAGCACGTTTTCGGGCAGCCCGGAATGCTGGGTCAGGCCAAAGAACAAACTCAGCCACGCGCCATAAAAGGACGGCAGGCCGATAAAGACCAGCGGCTTGATGCTGGCGGTGGCGAAGCAGGCAGTGAGCACGGCGCCATAGATCAGACACCAGATGCGTGCTTCGCGCACCATCTTGCCGTGTTCGCTTTCGGGCACGAAGGTGCGATCGTCGGCGGAAATCTTGCCGGCGGCGTTCAGTAACACTTGGCCCAGCTCGCTCAAGCCCGATTTCAGGTTGAAGCAATTGAGCAGCAAACCGAACAGGTCGGGTGGGCGCGGCACCACGATCTCGGGATCGCGCCCGACGATCAGAGTGTCGGTATGGTGGCGCGCGTGGCTCCAGCGTTTTTGCGTCGGCCGGCGCAAGACCAGGAAGGAAGCGATCTGGTACACCGCGTTGTTGAGCCACGGCGTCTTGAAGGCCGTGCCGTGGCTGGTTTCATGCCAGCGCGAATCGGCCGGCCCCGCATACAGGGTGCCGTACAGAAAGAAGGCGGGGATGGCCCACCAGCTGCCCCAGCTCATTGCAGCCAGCACACCCGACACCACGATCAGGCTGAACCAGATCAAGGTATCGCGGATCGCGGTGGCGTCCTGGCGCTGCATCAGTCCCTTCATTTGAGGGCGCGTCAGTGCGCAGCGATACCACTGCGCATTGGCCAGCCCCTGCTCTATGGCCTGTTCGCCGTCGCCGCCTATCAGTTGATAGCCGCGTTTGCGATCCTGCGTGCTTTCTGCCTGTATTGTCATGTGCTCCTCCGTGTGTCGATTGGAACCGCCTTGGTCCATGGAAGCGATAGTAGTGGCGTGCGGCAGGCCGCTTCAAGCAGATCTTGAAAACTCTGTCAAAAGCCATCATCCGGGGCGCAGGCAGCCTATCATTTCCATCATTTGTACATTGTTCAAGCCCCGGTTGTCCCGCTGAATGACCATTTATGGTCAATTTTCATGCTGCGTTCGAGGCCGCGATTTCTTACATTGTCGACAGGCGCCGCTACCAGGCGCCACCACACGACAAATCCGATGGAGACGCACCACCATGACTGCCCCCTACCTGTTTTCCCTGAACCGCATGAGCGCACCGCGCATCGGTTTCGCCGACTACCTGGCCCTGTGCCAGCGCCTCGACGTGCGCGCGATTGAAATTCGCAATGACCTCGACGGTGTTGAAATCAACGACGGCACGCCGGCGCGCCAGATCCGCGAGATGACGCAAGCGGCCGGCATCACGATCCGCTCGATCAACGCCCTGCAGCGCTTCGAACAGTTCGATGCCGAGCGTGAACGCGAGGCGCGTGCGCTGATCGACTACGCCGCTGACTGTGGCGCCCAGGCGCTGGTGCTGTGTCCGACCAACAGCCTGCGCGACAGCCGCGATGCGGGCGAGCGCCATCGCGCCTTGGTGGCGGCGCTGACGGCGCTCAAACCGATGCTGGCCGAACGCGGCGTGCTGGGCCTGATCGAACCACTGGGCTTTGCCGAGTGCGCGGTGCGCCGCAAGTCGCAGGCCGTGCTGGCCATGTACGACGCCGGTGCCGAACACGATTTCAAGCTTGTGCATGATACCTTCCACCATCACCTGGCCGGCGAAGACATCTTTTTCCCTGACCTGACGGGGCTCATCCATGTGTCCGGCGTGGAAGACGGCGCCGTGCCGGTCGGCGCCATGCGCGACATGCACCGCGTGCTGGTCGGCGCCGGCGACCGCCTGGGCAATCTGGCGCAGATCAAAACCTTGCTGGCGCGCGGCTACCAGGGTTGCATTTCCTACGAGCCGTTCGCTGAAGAAGTGGCGGCCTCGGACGATATCGAAAACCAGCTGCGCGCCAGCATGGCCCATTTGCGCGACGGCATCGGCGCCTGATCCACCCACATTCACAGGAGAAAAAACATGTTACAAGTAGCCATCTTCGGCGCCGGCCGCATCAGCAAAATCCATAGCGCCAACTTGGTACGCCAGCAAGGCGTACGCCTGAAATACGTAGTCGACGTGCACGCGCCCAGCGCCGCCGCGCTGGCCAGCGAGCATGGCGCGCAGGTCAGTGATATCGACACGGTATTTGCCGATCCCGAGATCGCAGCCGTGATCATCGCCTCAAGTACCGACAGCCACGCCGACCTGATCTTGCGCGCCGCCGCCAGCGGCAAGCATATCTTTTGCGAAAAACCGGTCGACCTGACCGTCGAGCGCGCCCTAGTATGCGCCGACGCCGTCGCCAAGGCCGGCGTGACGGCGCTGATCGGCTTCCAGCGCCGCTACGATCCCACCTTTGCCGCGCTCAAGGCGCGCATCGACGCCGGCGAGATCGGCGTGCCGGAAGTGCTGGCCATCACCAGCCGCGATCCGGGCGCGCCGCCGCTCGACTATATCCGCAGCTCGGGTGGCATTTTCAAGGACATGCTGATCCATGACTTCGACGTTTTCCGCTGGATCCTTGATGACGAAGCCGTCAGCGTCTACGCCACTGCCTCGGTGCTGACCGATCCGAAGGTGGGCGAAGCGGGTGATGCCGACACCACCGCCGTGACGATCCGCACGCGCAAGGGCCGCCTGTGCCAGATCAACACCAGCCGCCGCGCCGCCTATGGCTATGACCAGCGCTTCGAGGTACTGGGCAGCGCCGGCATGCTGCAGGCGCATAACCATCGCCCGACGGAAGTGGAAGCCTGGACCGCCAGCGGCGTGGCGACCAGCTTGCCGGAAAACTTTTTCCTGGAACGCTACCGCGCCGCGTATGCCGCCGAAATGGCCCATTTCGTCGCCGCCCTGATCGACGGCAAGCCGGTGCGCACCACTGTGGCCGATGGCCTGAAGGCGCTGCAACTGGCGCAGGCGGCCGAAGTGTCGTGGCGCGAGCGGCGCATCGTCGAGCTGTAAAACTTGTGAGGCGCCCTGCGGCTGGTGCATGATGGCTGTTTTCAAGCAGGACACCAGCATGAGCGACTTGCCGCAGGAACCCGCACCCTCCACCCGCCGCAAGCGCTCGGCGCGCTTCAGCGATATCGCCGCCGAAGCCGGCGTGAGCGAGACCACGGTCAACCGCGTGCTCAACGAGCGCGGCAGCGTCTCGGCCGCGACCCGCGCGCGCGTGGTGGCCGCCGCCCGGCGCCTGGGCGTACCGCGACTGCTGCCGGAGCCGCGGCGCGGCCTGACCCGCTTCGACGTGATCCTGGCCGGCAGCGGCACGCCGTACTTCCAGCGCCTCAACCTGGCGTTCCAGCGCGCCATGCACATGCTGGACAAAAAAGTGGTGATCCACCGCACCCTGGTGGCCGAGGGCGATGGCCAGGACGAGCGCATCGCACGCGCCATCCTCAGCCCACGCCAGAAGCGCCATGGCCTGATCGTTGCCGTGCATGACAGCATCACCGTGCGCGCCGCGCTGCGCCAGGTGATTCATACGGGAGTGCCGGTGGTAACCCTGATGAGCGATATCGCCGACGTGCCGCGCCTGCATTACGCAGGCATCGACAATTATCGCGCCGGCCGCACGGCCGGCCATTTCCTGGGACGTGCCTTGCCGGCCCAGGGCCGCATCCTGTTGATCAGCAATGCGCTGCAATATCAGGCGCATGCCGAGCGCATTCATGGCGTGCAGGAAGTGCTGGCCGAGCGCTACCCGGGCCTGCTGTGCGGCGAGGTGCGCCAATGCCACGACCAGCCCGACCGCTGCCACGCCGCCGTCGCGCGCGCCGTCAAGGCCTGGCCCGACCTGGTCGGCATCTACAACAGCGGCGCCGGTTCGGCCGGCATCGTGACGGCGCTGCGCCAGGCCGGCAAGGCCGGACACATCCTGCTTGCCGGCCACGAGCTGTCGGCCGAGCACCGCTTGTATCTGGAGCAGGGCGAGATGGAACTGGTGATCGACCAGGATCCGGACTGGCAAACGGCATCGAGCTTGCAGCATCTGCTGCATGCCTGCGGCCGGCTCGATGAACCACCCTCGAGCGCGCCGAATGAATTTCGCCTGTTCTGCCGCGAGAATATCGGCGCAGGCGACTACCTGCCGCCTTGAGCGCGGCGCAAGAAATCAGATATTTTCTGGCGTAAACAACAAAGGATCGACCACGCAGCGGCGTGGCCCCGTGCCGCCGTCGAGCGCATCGCACATGGCGGCGACAAGGCCGCCGGCGATCGCGTCGCGCGGATGCGAAATAACCATCGCCACATGGCCGTCGGCTAGGGCGGCGCGGGTCAATGGCGTCAGGTCATGGCAGACGGTGACGAAATCATATTCAGGCCCCAGCGCACGCAAGCCGTCGAGCACGCCTTCGATGCCGCCGCCTGCCAGGTAAAAGCCCGTCAGGTCGGGGTGGCGGTGCAGCAATTCATGAATGGTTTCCTCGGCCAGGTGGCGGTCTTCCAGGCTGATCAGGGTGTCGAGCAAATCGACGTCGAATTCGAGTTCGTGCTGCTGGAAATAAGTGCGGAAACTGGTTTCGCATTCCTCCTGGCAGGCATAGCGGTGCGAGCCGACCATCACGGCCACCTTGGCCGGACGCCGCCCCAGATGCGCGATCGCCCACGCCGCGCTGCGGCCCACCTTGACATTGTCTACCCCGGCATGGCCGGCCAGGCCGGTGGCACTCAGGTCGGACACCAGCGAAAACACGGGATAACCTTCCGCCGCCAGCGCCTCGACGGCGGCGCAGATGACCGGATGCTCGGTCGCGACCAATGCCAGCGCATTGGCGCTGCCGGCCATCGCGCGCAGCTGCGCCACCACCCGCCGTGGCGTCAGGTCATCCATGTACTCGACCTGCACACTGTGCACGCCGCCAGCGTCCCTGCCAGCCTGCTGCAGCGCCTGCGCCATCAGCTGGAAAAATTCACTGCCGCTTTTTTGCAGCAAAAAACCCAGCCGGTGCTTGCCACCGCCCTCGTCCAGGCGCTTGCGTATCAGCCCGGCGCCGCGATAGCCGAGCGCCTCGGCCGCCTGCAGTACGCGCAGCGCCGTGGCCGGACGCACTTGCGCGCGCCGGTTGATGACGCGGTCGACCGTGGCGACGCCGACGCCGGCGGCGCGGGCAACATCGGCAATCGTGGACGGTGCTGTTTTCATGGAGATGCCTGCTGAAGATGATTGATAGATTCTATCATTGGCCGAGGCGCCAGCATGATGGTTTTGAGACCAGCTCGCGTCTGGCGCCCCGCAGCCACCCGCCAATCACTACCATGATCCTGGTTTATCACACACAGGAGAGCGACATGGCACATGCGGGAAAATGGAAAGACTATCGGCTGAACGCCGCCAACAGCGAGCAGGCGGAAAAGCGGGGACTGGTATCGGCGCAATGGTTCCGCTGCGAGGTGCCACGTGCGCAGATGAAACAACTGATGCAGCGCAGCGACGCCCAGGGCTTGCGTCACATGGCGATCTGGCTGGCCTTGTTAACGGCCAGCGGCGTGACGGCCTGGCACAGCCAGGGCAGCTGGTGGTGTCTGCCGGCCTTCTTTCTATACGGCACATTGTATTCGGTCAGCGATCATTGCGCCCATGAACTGTCGCATGGCACGCCGTTCAAGACGCCCTGGCTGAACAATGTTTTTTACCAGCTGGCATCCTTCATGACCCTGCATGAATCGGTGTATTGGCGCTGGAGCCATGCGCGCCACCATACCGATACCATTGTCGTCGGGCGCGACCGCGAAATCGCGTTTCCGCGCCCGGCCAGGCCGCTGGCGATCCTCTTCGACGCTTTTTTCCTGCCTGGCGGCCTGCAGGAAATCGCGCGCACCGTGCGCCATGCCATGGGCAGCCTGAGCGAGGAAACGCGCAGCTTTATTCCTGATTCGGAAATACGCAAGCTGGTCTGGAGCAGCCGCATCTATACCTTGCTGTTTGCTAGCCTGATCGCCTGGTGCGTATTGGCACAGAGCATCTTGCCGGCGCTGTTCATCGTGTTGCCGCGCTTTTACGGCGCCCTGCTGCCGCTGCTGTTCAACATGACGCAGCACACGGGCCTGGCCGAAGATGTGCTCGACCATCGCCTGAACACCCGCACCATGTATTTGAATCCCGTGTTCGAATTCCTGTACATGAAGATGAATTACCACTTGGAACACCACATGTTTCCGATGGTGCCCTTCCATGCGCTGCCTCGGCTGCACGCCGCCATCCGCGAGCAGTCGCCGCCCGCCTACGGTTCGCTGTGGGCGGCATACGCCGACATCGTGCCAGCCGTGCTGCGCCAGCGTGAAGAGCCCGGTCATGTGATTGCACGGGAAGCAAGCACGGCTTGAAATCGACCCAAGCGCTCAGTCTGTCAGCCGGGCATGAACGGCTTTTCATGATGCCTGCGTGAATGGCGTGATCAACAGGCGGCTGACCTTCTCGAGCAGCAGCATGTCCTCCAGTATCGCTACGGAAAGCGGCAGCAACGCCGTCTTTTCAGACGGCCGCATTCAAGACGTTTTCGTTTGATTGGCAGCGCGCATAAAATCAACGAACGCACGCAACTTGCCCGGCATATGCTGGCGATGTGGATAGTAGAGATGAAAAGCGTCGTCCCATGCCCAGTGCCGCTGCAGTATCTGTCTCAGCACGCCGCCAGCCAGTTCCTGCTTCGCAAAATCTTCCAGGATGAATGCGATTCCTTGGCCCTGTATGGCGGCATCGAGCACGGAGCGCATTTCATCAAAAATATAGCGCCCCTGGACCTCGATTTGCACCATTTGCCCCCGATCCTCGAACCTCCATTCATACAGGCGTCCACCGACGCTATAGCGCTGGCGCAGGCAGTTGTGCTGGAGCAGATCAGCCAAGGTATTGGGTTCACTTCGCTCGCGGAAGTAATCCGGCGCCGCCACCACGATTCTTTTTTGTAACTCGCCCAGCTGCACCGAAATCATATCATTCTGCAATTTTCGCCCCATGCGTATGCCGATATCAAAGCCGGCGCCGACGATATCGGTCAGCTGATTATCGAGCGAGATTTCGACGTTGATGAGCGGAAATTGTTCCAGGAACGATGCCATGTGCGGCTCGATCAAGATATGGTAGGCGACATAGGATGAACTGACACGCAACATGCCCGACGGTTGATCAGTCGCGAGCAAAGCTTCTGACAAGGAGTTTCTGATCAAGGCGAGTGCGGGCGCCAATGTTGCGTTCAATGATGCGCCAGCTTCGGTCAGACTGACACTCCGTGTGGTGCGATTGAACAAGCGCACATTCAACTGCGCTTCCATGTTTTTGATGGTGCGTGATACCGCAGTCGGCGTGACACCCATTTCTGCTGCAGTGCGCGCGAAATTCAAATGCCTTGCGGCGGCCTCAAAGGTCATCAGACCCGGAAGATAAAGCGGCGCCGTCGAGATGACGCCGTCAACGCCATCGGCTTTGCCTGAATTTTCAATTATGACTTTTTTGTTCATACAATATCTCAAGTTATGATTATTTACTTCATTATCGCCTATCCGCATACTGATCACATCAAACAAATCAATCCGACTGCTCAAGCCGTCTTTCCATAAAAGGAAACATCATGAATACCCTCAGCTCCGCTCTCGCCTTTTCCATCGTGGCTCTGTCTCAAGGCAATGTTTTTGCAGCCAACCTGCCCGGCGTGGAACAAAACACGGCAAAATTCTTGCAAGCTTTGGAAGGCAGCACACCACTCGAGACCATGGCACCGGCCGATGCCCGCGCCGCGCTGGCAAGCGCGCAAGCTGGCGCCAATGTGACGTTGCCGGCGGCTGACGTCAGCGAGAAAATAATCCACGTCAATGGCCAGGACCTGAAGCTGACCATCGTGCGCCCGGCAGGCAGCAAACAGATCACCCTGCCCGCGTTCATGTACTTCCACGGTGGCGGCTGGGTGCTGGGCGATTTCCCGACCCACGAGCGGCTGGTGCGTGACCTTGTAACAGGCTCGGGCGCGGTGGCGGTTTTCGTCAACTATAGCCTGTCGCCCGAGGCGAAATACGGCGTCGCCATTGAACAAGCTTACGGCGCGACCAAATGGGTGGCAGAGCATGGCAACGAGATCAACGTGGACGGCAAGCGCCTGGCTGTCGCCGGCAACAGCGCGGGTGGCAACATCGCCGCGGCGGTTGCCTTGATGGCCAATGAAAGAGGCGCACCATCGCTGCGTTCGCAGGTATTGCTGTGTCCTGTGACGGATGCCAACTTCGACACGCCGTCGTACAAGCAGTTTGGCAACGGCTACTTCCTGACAAAGGACCTGATGGCATGGTTCTGGGACAATTACACGACGGATGCCAAGGCGCGCAAGCAGATCTACGCGTCGCCGCTGCAGGCGACGACCGCACAACTCAAGGGCTTGCCACCGACGCTGATCCAGACTGCGGAATTTGATGTGCTGCGCGATCAAGCCGAAGCTTATGGCCGCAAACTCGGCGCTGCGGGAGTGAAGGTAAAGTCGGTGCGTTACAACGGTCTGATTCACGATTTCGGGCTGTTGAACGTGAATAGTCATGTACCGGTGATCCGCAGCGCGATCGCCCAGGCATCGGAAGAACTCAAGACCAACCTGGGCAGGTAACTGCAAACCAGACCTGGAAGCCGCAGCGGACACTTGCATGGTGCGCCTTCCAGATGAACCTAACAGTCGATTATGACTTTTATGTTTATACGGTATCTCTCTCTACGACTATTTACGTCACTATTTCCGATCCGCATACTGATCGCATAGACAAATCAATCTGCTTACGCCAGACATTTTTCGAGAAAAAAACCATGAACAAAATCTTCGAACCGCTGACACTGCGCGGTGTCACCATTCGCAACCGCTATGCTCTGAGCCCGATGTGCCAGTACACGGCCAAAGATGGCTACACAAGCGACTACCACGCCGTCCACTACGGCCGTTTCGCCCTGGGCGGCTTCGGCCTGATGATGGTCGAGGCGACTGCCGTCTCGCCTGAAGGTCGGATCACGCATGGCGATCTGGGCCTGTGGGATGACGCACATATTCCCGGCCTGGCGCGCATCGCCGCCTTTGCCAAATCCTACGGCGCCACGCCCGGTATCCAGATCGGCCATGCGGGACCGAAAGCGAGCATCCAGCGCGCCTTTGAAGGCAACGGCCCCTTGAATGACGCGGATGCGGCACGCGGCGAGACACCTTGGGAAGTGGTGTCGCCCAGCGCGCGTCCGCTAGCCGACGGCTGGCTGCGGCCCACCGCACTTGATGAAAACGGCATCGCCAAGGTCCGTGCCGATTTTGTTGCTGCGGCCCGCCGCGCGCTGGCGGCCGGCTTCGATGTGCTCGAGCTGCACTACGCACACGGCTTCCTGCTCAACGCTTTCCTGTCGCCGCTGACCAATGACCGCACGGATGAATACGGGGGCAGCTTCGAGAACCGCATCCGCCTGCCAATGGAAATCGCGCGCGAAGTGCGCGCCGTCTGGCCGCAGGACAAGCCGCTGTTCGTGCGACTGTCGGCGGTCGATGGCAGCAGCACTGGCTGGACCATCGACGACAGCGTCGCCTTGGCCGCAGCACTGAAAGCGGTCGGCGTCGACGTCATCGATTGCTCGTCCGGCGGCTTCGGCGTCTATGAATACCCGAACGGCTACGGCTTCCAGGTACCTTTCGCCGCACAAATACGCCGCAAAGCCCATATCGGCACCATGGCCGTCGGCATCATCGTCGATCCGGTGCAGGCGGAATCCATCATCGCCTCGGGCCAGGCCGACCTGGTCGCGCTGGGCCATGCGGCGCTGCGCGATCCGCACTTTCCGCTGCATGCGCAGCAGACCTCCCATGCGAACTGGCACGCGCAAGCCGGCTGGTGGCTGGAACACCGCGCCAGCAAGCTGGACGAACTGGGGCCGTGGACGCCAGCTCTTGCACATCACCACCAGGCTTGACCCCATGCCGGCCAGCGCGGCCGGCCTTTTTCAGCATGACCCACAGGAGTAACAACATGAACAAACCGACTTACGTACAGGACTATCAGGCCATCGTCAACGTACTGAACAAGTACAACGATGGCTGCAAGCAAGCCGACAGCAGCATCATGAAACCGGCCTTCAGCGAACAGGCAACAATGTTCAGCGTTGACGCCGAAGGCAAGCTGGCTGGCGGCGGCATCCAGAACCTGTTTGACGGTATCGATACCGCTTTCCAACCATCGCCTGAAGCTCAAGGGGCAATCGTCAGAGTCGACATCGTCGGCACCGCCGCCAGTGCGCGTATCGACACGAACGATGTTTCCGGCTTCTGCTTCACCGACTTTTTCCATTTGCTGAAAGTCGAAGGCAAGTGGACGGTAGTGAGCAAAATATTCCACACGCACGTCGCGCCCTGAACTTCCGGCGTGCATTGTTCAGTCCACGATGAGCATGCACGGCAGATCTGGCGTCCCGTCGGATCTGCTGCCTTCATCAGCGGTTACCACCATTATCATGAGTGACTAAATGAAAAAGACCCTCTTCAAGACCTTGTTGTTCGCTGCAATCATTTCCGGCTTTGGCGCCACCGCTCACGCCGCAGAGCTGCAAGGCGGCCAGCAAGTTGCCAGTAACAAAGCCATCAACAAACCAACCTATGTGCAGGATTATCAAGCCATCGCCGAAGTACTGAACAAATACATAGACGGCTGCAAACAGGCGAACAGCACCGTCATGAAGCCAGCCTTCAGTGACAAAGCCACCATCTTCAGCGTCGATGCCACGGGCAAGCTGACTGGCGGCTCGATCCAGGAACTGTTCAAGGCAATCGACAACCCGCCATTTCACCCCTCACCTGAGGCTCAAAGCGTGATTGTCAAAGTCGATATCGTCGGCACCGCTGCCAGTGCGCGCGTCGACTCCAACGATGTCTCGGGTTTCTCGTTCAGCGACTTCTTCCATCTGCTCAAGGTCGATGGCAAATGGACGATCGTCAGCAAAATATTCCATACCCACGTCGCGCCCTGAGCGCTGCGCTGGCGTTGCGTAGCGCTCAAGTATTAGCGTTTGTCGGAAGAAGCCGTACCGCGTAAGCAGCAAGCTTGCTCATTTCGCCTAACGTCACGCCATCGCGCACATGAATCGACATACCTTCCAACAAGGTATTGAGCACGGCCGCCAGTGATTTGACATCGGTCCTGGCGGGCAACTGGCCATCCTTGACGCCTTTTTTCAGCCGCTTGCTGAAGTGGGCGATGCCCTCTTGCCGCAAGGCCTTGACGGCATCGAAGACCTCGACCGACTCCGCTGACACATTGATGGCGGCGAGCACCACCAGGCAGCCGCAGGGCACCGTTGGCGAAAGCAGGATTTCGCCAGACTCCTTGAAGAACCGGTCGATAGCGCGATGAACGTCCGGTTCATCGGCCATGCGCGCCCACGGCGCATCCCAGTAGGTGCGCTCATAAAAATCGACGGCTTCGAGAAACAGCTTGGCCTTGTTGCCGAAGGCGGCATACAGACTGGGCGGGTTGATGCCCATGGTCGAGCACAACTCGGCCAGCGAAGCTGGTTCATAGCCGCGGCGCCAGAATACATCGAGTGCGCGCACCAGCGCTTCGGCGCGGTCGAAGCCACGCGGCCGGCCCTTGATTCTGATGGTCGATGGAAGATTTTCGGTGCTGGACATCAGGATTACCGCCTATTTTCAAATCTGCTGAACAAAAGCTGCTCATCATCGAGTATACCGGCCATCGCCTGGCAACCGCAATGCAAACAGGCCGCCAGAGCGTTTGCCCGGGCGGCCTGGCGTGCCAGGGAGAAGCTTACCAGTCCTGGCGGGTCGGCGAAATGATCAGGTCATTAACGGTTACATTGGCCGGCTGGTCCAGCGCGTACACTACTGCGCGGCCGATATCTTCGGGCGCAATCGCAATCTTGTTGAGTTCTTGCGCCGCCTTGCGGCCGGCCGGATCGGTAACCTTGTCGGCCCACCCAGTGTTGATCACGCCGGGGCTGACCGTGTTGACGCGAATGCCATGCTGGACACCGAGTTCCTTGCGCATCGATTCCGTCATTGCCTGGACAAAAAATTTGGTTGCGCTGTAGACTCCCGCCGCCGGCCCCACCTGATGTCCGGCGACCGAATCCATGTTCAGGATCTGGCCGGACTTTTGCGCCAGCATGAATGGCAGCACGGCGGCGATCGCGTTCAGATAACCCTTGATGTTAACGTTAATCATCTTTTCCCAATCGTCGACCGCCAGGTCGGTCCAGTTGGAAAAGAGCATCAGGCCGGCGTTATTGACGAGAATGTCGACCGCGCCGAAATGGTCGTGTGCCGCTTGCGCAAGGGACTTCATCTCGGCTGGGCTGGTGACATCGCATACGATGCCAAGAGCTTGTCCACCGGCCGCGCTCAATTCAGCGACGATGGCGTCCAGGCCTTCCTGGTCGCGCGCCGCCAGGACGACTTTCGCGCCTTTCTCCACCAGCGCGCGCGCTGATGCGGCGCCGATGCCCGACGATGCGCCGGTAATGATGACAATCTTGTTATGCAGATGACTCATGATGTTTCCTTTTCGGTTGACTGCCCGGCACCGCCGGGCGATAAGTGACGATGAATCGGCGGTGAATCAGCCGGCGGCCGTTGGCCAGTCGGTGTAACCCTTGGCGCCGCCGCCGTAGTAGGACTCGTGCGGCGCGATCGCCAGTTCAATGCCGGACTGCAGGCGGTGCACCAGGTCGGGATTCGAAATGAAGAGGCGACCGAAGGCAACGGCGTCGATCTTGCCTGCCGCGCGGCGCTGTACCGCCATCTCCAGGTCGTAGTTGTTGTTACCGATAAACTGGCCGTTGAATTGCGCGCTCAAGGCGTCAAGGTCGATACCATCCGGCACCTTGCGCGAGGTCGCGGTCGCGCCTTCGACGAAATGCAGATACGCCAGGTTGAAGCGGTTAAGCTCGCGGATCAGGTGGCCGTACATGGCCATGACGTTGCTGTCCGGCGGCGTATTGCCGGCATCGGGCGTGACAGGCGAGAGGCGGATGCCGACGCGATCGCTACCCCATATTTCGACGATTGCGGCCGTTACTTCCAGCGTCAGCCGGGCGCGGTTTTCAATGGAACCACCGTAGGCGTCCGTGCGGTGGTTGGTGGAGTCGCGAAGAAATTGATCCAGCAGATAGCTGTTCGCCGAATGCACTTCGACGCCATCGAAGCCGGCACGTTTTGCATTGCGCGCGGCGATCCTGTATTGCTCGATGATGCCCGGGATCTCGGACAGGTCCAGCGCGCGCGGCATCGATACCGGCACGAAACCCTCGGTGGTGTAGGTGTTGCCCTCGGCCTGGATGGCGGAAGGGGCGACGGGAGCCGCGCCATCGGGCTGCAAAGCAACGTGCGAAAAGCGGCCTACATGCCACAGCTGGCTGACGATCTTGCCGCCGGCCGCATGCACGGCATCGGTAACCTTTTTCCAGCCTACCACCTGCGCCTCGCTCCAGATACCGGGCGTGGCGGCATAGCCACGTCCCTGCGGCGAAATATTGGTTGCCTCGGCCACGATCAGGCCTGCGCTGGCGCGCTGGGCGTAATACAACGCATGCATCTCATCGGGGATGCCCTCCTCGCTGTAGCGGCTGCGCGTGACTGGCGCCATCACGATGCGATTGGCAAGTTCGATGGCGCCCATGTTGACGGGCGAAAATAAATCGGTATGGCTGGCGTTATCTTTCATGTGTTTTCCTTGTCTCGACCAGTTCAGGTCGTTAATGGCAGTGGCCCGTTTGCGCTGGCCTTCGGTGATATGGGGTGCCGGCAATCTTGCAGGCCCGGCTGAATCGAATCGATTGACACTATCTGTAGCAACCACTATATAATACACCAATTCGGTAGCACTTGCTACAGAACCATACCGGCCGCTGCCCCGGCAAGCGCCGGCCATTCATTCATCCCCAAGGAGCAACTCATGTCCCAACCCAGCTACGTGCAGGAATACAGCGCCATCGTCGATGTGCTCAATCAGTACAACGAAGGCGGCAAACAGGCCAACAGCAGCATCATGAAGCCCGCCTTCAGCGAGCAGGCCACCATCTTCGGCGTCACTGCGGATGGTGAACTGACGGGCGGCGCCATTTCGGGCTTGTTCGATACCATCGACACGGCATTTCGTCCGTCGCCAGAGGTGCGGGCAGTGATTGCCCGCATCGACATCGTCGGCTCGGCCGCCAGCGCCCGCATCGACACCAATGATATTTCCGGCTTCTGCTTCACCGACTTCTTCAATCTGCTGAAAGTGGCAGGCAAGTGGACCGTGGTGAGCAAGATCTATCACACGCACGTTGCACCTTGAATCATCTTTCCCATTGACCGACAAGGAACCATCATGAACAACAATATCAAGGCAGTACCAACCAGCCAATACGATGCCGTCATCGCTGTTGCACAACAATATGTCGATGGCCTGCGCGCCGGCAGTAGCGAGAGCGTTGCACAGGCTTTTCATCAGGACGCCGTGATGTACGGCTTTACCAATGGCAAACTGCTGGGCGGCCCGATCAGCAAGCTGTTCGATTTCGTCAACACCAATGGCAAGGCGCCGGACATCGCCACCCGCCTCGACGTGCTGGCCATCACGCCGACTACCGCCGTGGTGCGCGTGGATATGGAAAAAGACGCCATCGGCGCCGACTACAACGATTACCTGACCCTGATCAAGTTACCAGAGGGATGGAAGGTCATCGCCAAGGTCTATCACCAGTTCGCAGCCTGAACATTCACCCGAAACAGGAGTCAATCATGGCAACAGTCGACTATTGCGCCCTGCTCGAGCAGGGGGCAGACGATGTCTGGAAAGTGCTGAAGCAATTTGGCCAGATCAGTCGCTGGCATCCGGCCATCACGCACAGCCGCATCGAAGGCGATCTGCCGGACGGCATGGTCGGTTGCGTGCGCCACCTGACGCTGGAGAATGGTGCCATCCTGCGCGAAAAACTGCTGTCGGTCGATGACAGCGAACGCAGGCTGTCGTACCGCTTCGAAGAATCGCCACTGCCGGTGGACAACTATGTCGCGACCATTCGTCTGACGCCGGTAAGCGGCCAGGCAACGACACTGATCGCCTGGAAGGCCACCTTCGACTTGCGCGAGCCTGATCCGCAGCAGCAGCAAGCGGCGGCGATACACGCGCTGATCGTTGGCGGGCATCAGAGCCTGCAGTCTTATCTGGCAGGACTCGAACCTGGCTGACGCCAGGGCGGCTTGCGGCGCTGCGGTGTCCGCAAGCTTTTTTTTGTCTCAAGGACGGGCCATTCCCGCCAAGTCTTGTTGCGGCAGCAAAGCCTCTTTTTCCCAGCGTGCGATGACCAGCGGCGCGACGGCATTACCCAGCACATTGAGTGTCGTCGTGCCACTGTCGATGATCCTGAAAATCCCGGCGATCAGGGCCACACCTTCCAGCGGCAGTCCGGCCGAGGCCAGTGTGGCGGACAAAATGATGATGGCAAAGCCCGGCACCCCAGCTGCCCCTTTCGACGTCAGCACCATGGTGATCACCAGCATAGCTTGCTGTGTCACCGACAGGTCGATGCCATATAGTTGCGCGATAAAGATGGTCGCCACGCCAAGGAAGATGGCCGCGCCGTCCAGGTTGAAGGCGTAGCCGACCGGCACCACGAAGCTGACGATGCGCCGTGGCACGCCATAGGCTTCCAGCTTTTCCATCAGCTGCGGCATCACGGCGGCCGACGCCGCGCTGGAAAAGGCCAGCAGCAACTCATCCCTGAAATAACGGATCAGCTTGAAGATGTTTTCGCCGATCAGGTAGCAGATTCCACCCAGCACCACCAGTGCGAACAGCAGTAACGCCAGGTACACCACACCGATCAGTTTTAACAGAGGCAACAGCGACGCGAAGCCGAAACTGCAAACGGTCGCCCCTATCATGCCGAACACACCGATCGGCGCATACGCCATGACTATGCGCACCACCTTGAACATGGTATCGAGTATGCCTTGCAGCACGGCCACCACTGGCGCGCTTCTGGCCAGCGGCAGGGAATTGAGGGACACGCCGAACAGCACGGCAAAGAACAGGATGGACAGCAATTTGCCTTCCGCCAGGGCCACGAAAATATTGTCAGGGACGATATTTTGCAGGATCACCAGTGCGCCTTTGGGCGGCTCCATCTTCATGGCCGTGCTGCCATGGACCATGGAGGAGATATCGGTACCCGTGCCAGGCTGGAACAGGTTGGCCAGCAGGAGACCAACCACGATGGCCAGGCTGGTGATGGCGAAAAAGTAAGCGATGGACTTGATGCCCATGCGCCCGAACGACTTGTTGTCGCCGCCGGCAATGCCCAGCACCATGCAGCAGAACACCAGCGGCACCACCACCATCTTCATCATTTTGATAAAGATATCGCCTAGTGGCTTGAGCACTTGCGAGCTGACCCAGTCCTGGTGCAAGGGGTGCGTGTTGAAATACCAGCCGACCAGTATGCCCAGCGCCAGTCCGATGGCAATTTGTACAACCAAAGAAATCCGTTTCATGCCTGTCCCCGTTTTATTTTATGGCAATTGGGCACGGGCGAGACCCGTGCCACCGGTATTACTTGGCGAACAACTGGTCGATGTTCTGAAAAGCCTTGAATTCCAGGGCGTTGCCGCAGGGGTCAAACAGGAACATGGTGGCCTGTTCACCGACCCGGCCCTTGAAACGGATATACGGTTCGATGACGAACTTGGTGCCGAAGGTTCTCAGGCGCTCGGCCAGGGCTTCCCATTCGCTCCAGCCGAGCACCACGCCGAAGTGCGGTACCGGCACGTCATGTCCATCGACCGGGTTGGAATGCACGTGTTCCTGAGAGGCGGTCTTCGGATGTTCATGGATCACCAGTTGATGGCCAAAAAAGTTGTAGTCAACCCATTGCGTGCTGGATCGCCCCTCCTCAAGGCCAAAAACGTCGCTGTAGAAGCTGCGCGCCGCTGGCAAGTCATAGACGGGAATGGCGAGGTGGAAAGGTGAAAGGCTCATTTGAAATCTCCTGTTAGTGTGTAAAGACGTCGTGGTACGGCGTGCTGCGCGCAAGTCAATGATCACGCTCAAGTATTGTAGAATCTCGAACTGAAAAAAATAATCAATATATTTTTTCGATAAACACAAACAGGATTGATGAATGATACGAGAACTCAAGACCTTGGTCTCGGTCGCGCGCGAAGGCACGTTTGCGGCCGCCGGCGACAAGATCGGCCTGACGCAAGCGGCCGTCAGCGCGCAAATGCAGCGTCTGCAGGCCGAACTGGGCCTGTCGCTGTTCGACCGCGCGGGACGTTCCTCGCGTCTCAATAAAATGGGCCACCAGATACTGGAGCAGACCCAGGAACTGCTGCGCCTGTACGACAACCTCGGGTCTGCCAGCGCCGGTGCTCCGGCGGCCAAGGTCACCATCGGCGCGATCGCCTCGGTGCAGCGCTCCTTCCTGCCGGACGCGCTGGCCACCTTGCACCGGCAGTTGTCCGATTGCCGCACGCGTGTGCTGCCCGGCTTGTCGATGGAATTGCTGAACATGGTCGACGCGGGCGAGATCGACATGGCCGTCATCATTCGCCCGCCGTTCGCGCTGCAGAGCGACTTGCGCTGGACCACGCTGGCGCGTGAACCGTTCCGCCTGATCGTGCCACGCGACGTGCCTGGGGATGACTGGGTGGAGTTGCTGTCGCAGCAGCCGTTCGTACGCTATGACCGGGCGTCCTTCGGCGGGCGCCAGGTCGACCGCTTTTTGCGGGAAATGCAGTTGCCTCTGCGCGAAGTGTGCGAAGTCGACGAGCTCGACGCCATCGTCAAGCTGGTGGCCAACCGCGTGGGAGTGGCCCTGCTGCCACAAACATCGGCTCACCGGCGCTGGCCGGCGGCCGTGCGCGCGGTTGAGTTGGGGGCTCATACCTTTCATCGTGATATTGGCCTGGTGCATCGTGCGCAGGCCAGCCTGAGCGCCCCAGCGCGTATGCTAGTAGAGCTGATAGTAAAACATATCTAAGTATCCAGTCTCGTCTGCTCATGAAGACGTTCAGACGGGACTACGTCATCCTGATGGACCGTAGCACTGCCGAGGCCGTGCTGGCTCAGCTTCCAGACGCTTTCACGCATTTCAACGAGGTGCATCCTCACTCATCGTTGAATTTGAAATCATCTCGCATGTACAGGAGGGAGCTGGCGCGCCGGGCTCAGGAAAGCGGCGTTAATTAAGCTTTAGGATGTGTCCGGCTATAAGGGGCAAGATCACCTCGATGGCCACAATCGGCACACTTGTAAACATAGCGTACCGGCATTTCTTGTGTGGATTCAACGATGTGGGTCAACAGGCTTTTCATGCTTTTCCCTATACGCTCAGGTAAGAAGAAGACGATTAGATGATAATAATCAGATAGCTTGGCTACGGCGGTTTTGGGAATTCTCCGCAACAGGCGCATGTATAACCTTTCGCACAAAATAGGCACACGGCCCTTGCCCGCCATCAAAAACAGCAAGCAAAAACCGTACTTTTTCGCCGTTCGACTCAAACGGCTGCCAAGCTAACAGCGCCTCGACCGCATTGCCGGCTGCAAACGATGGCAAAACTGGCTGCGAGCACCGCCAACATGCGGGATCAGCGGCGCGGCAGTAATTGGCAAGACATCCATATCAGCCCTCCGGTTGATGGTTTTCTGGTTCTTCTACAGGCCGCAATAAATCCGGCCCTAACGCTGTCACTGCGGCCCTGACCTGGCCAGCCGGCGCTGCATCGGTTCGCGCGCGAGCGACAACGAATCCTCCTTGGCCTTGGCCTGCAGGCTCTCAATCGCGGACTGCACCACGGGCAGCACCTGCCGCTCCAGCCCTTCCATGCCCAAGCGGCTCTTGCAGGCCAGGTCGTTGAAGTCAGTGCATCCCTTTGGATCGGCCGCCTGCTCGCCCGGAGCGAAGATGGGCAGCAGCACGCGGCCGCCTGTCAGGTGTGCCGCCTCCCCCGCCTTGGTCTTGCCGGGGTTGATGCCCTGCTCCGCTTCCAGGTGCTGGTCGTTATCGCCGGCGATGATCACCGGCTTGGCCGGGAAACGGCCGTGCAGCGCCTTGGCCACTAGTGGCAGGTTGCCCGAATCGAAGGCGGCGACGGTGCAAAAGCCCAGTGACTTGGACAACGTAGCTGCGGTCGCATAGCCTTCGGCAATGACTAGCGCGGGCGCGCGGGTCAGCGATTCAAGTCCGCCGACGGCATGGAAACAGCCTGTCTTGCGGCTGTCGCGCGCGAAACGCTTGCTGCCATCCTCGCCAATGTATTGCATGCTCCATTGCTTGCCGTCGGCGTCGGTGGCGGGAATGTAGCTGGTCTTGCCTTCCTTGTCGGTGAAAATGCCCGGTGTTGGCAGCAGCCCCTTCGATACCAGGTACGGCGTCGGTTCCGCCATTGGCAGCAGGCTGGCCATCTGGCGCGCCACGCGGCTCGCCGCTGCCTCCTGCTGCTGGGCCTGAGCGGCCTGACGTTCCTGCAAGCGGGTGGCCGCTTGGGCTTGCAGACGGGCCTTCTGTTCCGGGTCCAGCGCGTAGCCCTTGTACTTCCAGTCCATCGCCTCGCCCGTCTTGTTATTCTTGATGTGACCCGCCGGGTGGCCATCGAGGTGCGCAACATAAAAGCCGGAACCGGAATGCTCGCTGTGCTTTTCGCCTTCCACGGTGATGCGGTGCTTTTGTCCATCCATGATGGGATGCTCACCGCTCACCACGCAGCGCAGGCTGCGCAGCGCGTCCGCGAATTCCTCCTGCGCCGTCATGGCCGGTGCCTGCTGGCTGCCAGCCTTGCCAGGCATCCAGCGCGCCAACCGCGCCATATTGGCCTTCGCGCCCGCATACCAGGACTTTGCCACCTTGTCCCATGCGGCGCCGGCGGCTTTGGCCAGCCTGCGTTCGCCATAGGGCACGGCCAGATACTGGCGCGGCTGGCGCGCTTCGGCTGGCGCGCCGTTCTCCGGCGCCGTTTCGCCATTGCCTTGCGCAGCCGATTTGCGGTACCACTTTTCAAACACGGCGGGATCAACCCCAGGCGGCACCATCCACGATTGCGCCGCCCGATCCCAGCGCGCGCCCAGCGCCTTGGCTTCGTCCTTCTCCCTGAACGGCACGGCAAGCAGCATGGCGCTGCCGCCATCCTCGAACTGCGCCACGCGGCGCTGCAGATCCGCGCTGCCGGTGACGGCAGCCAGTTCCGCTCCCTTGCGCGCTTCGCGCGCCGCCATCAGGTCATCGACCCCGCTCTCAGGATCGCGCCGGACCCGCTCTTCATGCAATCTAGCCAGCTTCACGGCCTGCTCGCGTTCATCGGTTTCGGAGTGCGCATCGATCAGTGCCAGCCTGCCAGCCAGCTGCGCCGCTTCGCGCTGGGAGTCGCGCTCGGCCAGCCACTGGTGGCGGCCATCGGCCTGCTGCGCGTAGATCCCCCAGAACTCGGGCTGAAGACCCAGCTGTTCGGCTGATGCTTCCTGCTGCTCGCCATCCACCTCCCCGGTGGCCATGCCCTGCACCATCACGCGGCCGTTCCAGTCGTGCGGCAGGGTGAAGCCCAGGTGCCGCAAGGCGGCATCATCAAAAGCCGTACCCGCATCGGCGACATCGCCGCGCAGCAGCTGCAGACGCGTCCGCGATACCTCGCTGTCGTCCACATTGTCCATTTCCGTTTGCATGATCGCCTCCCCTTCCGTCTGATCCACTTGCCGATCGGCTTGCGCCGCATCGAGCGCCTGCCATTCTTTTTCCTGCGCCGCCTCGACGGCCGCCTTCACTTCCGGCGACGCGAAGAACTCGCCGTCGAAATCGCCGTCAGGCCCCCATACCACGGCAGCGAGCTGGCGCCCGTCCGCCTCCATGCTGCGGTTGAAGGACTGCGACTTCGTCACATAGCAGCGTGCCGCGTCGTCCAGCGTGGCGAAGGACTGCGAAAATCGGTCCACGCCAGCCACCCGCTCGCTGACGATAAAGCGCCCTTCATCCGCTTTCGTCGACGCTGCCAGCCCTTGCGTCTGCACCTGCTCCAGGCCCATTACATACGCCTGGATCTTCTCGGCTGCGGACGCGGCCCGGAAAATTTCGAGCGGATCGGACTGCAGCACCTTGATCCAGGTCTCGACATAGGCCGCATGCTGGCCGGGATCGTGGCCAATACCGAGTTCATCGCCCAGCAGCATGCTGGCGATTTCCGCGCGCAGTTCTTCACGCGCATAGCCTTCGCTGCCGAACGGGTGGCCAAGATCGCGGCCAAGACGGCTCGCATGCCCGGTCCAGTGGCCCAGTTCATGCAGGGCAGTCGCATAGTAATTGTCGGCCGTCGGGAACTGCTCCTTGCTGGGCAAATGGATGGTGTCAGTCGCCGGCCGGTAGAAAGCGCTGTCCCTGCCTTCGCGCCCGCCATGCTCGATTTTCGCGCCCGACGCCTGCAATATCCCTTCGGCCCGTTCGGCCGGCACCCAGGCAACAGACGGCGGTGGCGCCAGCGGCGGCAGGCCGTCGATCTGCGTTGCGTTGAATACCGTGGAAAAGAACATCTGCGGCCGCTCCAGCCTGAGAGGCTGCTTTTCCACGTGCTGGTCCGGAATCAACGGCGGCGGCATGCCGCCGGGAGTTGCCGCCTCTTCCTTGTCGGTGAATTTCCAGTACTGGATCGGCGTGCCCTTTTCACCCTGGCGCACCTGCGCGCCAAGCGCAGCGGCCTGCTTGTAGGTCATCCAGCGGTGGTCCGCATGGCCCTCGCTCATGAGGTGCAGGGAGTTGATCCCCTTGTAGCGCTTGCCCGTGGTGGGATTGAATGGCAGGAATGCCCCCGGGTCGCCAGGCTGCCAGGGCTTTTGCCAGGGCGCCGTGCCCTCCTTCAGCTGCGCGATCAGCTTTTCGGCGATGGTGTCAATCAGCGACTTCGCTTGACCGCTCATGGCTTGCGCTCCCTGTTGGCGGCGGCGCGCCGGCATCGGCCAGGTCGATGACGCCCGCCGCCGCATCCTGTTCGTCCACGGCGTCCTCGGCAAAGGAGCCGGCCTGCTCGGCTTCATCCGGCGCAAACTCGGCCAGGCCGCCAGGCACGGCGGCGTCGCCAAGCTTCTCGCGCAGGACGGCGGCCATGGTTTGTGCTTCCGCGATCGCCACGCCGGTTTGCCTGTCTCGTTCATTCATCATGGGTTTTCTCCTTGGCTTGCGGTTCAAAATGGGCGTGCTACCAGGTAAGCACGGGAACGATCACGGTCTTGACCTGCGCCCGCTGGACAGGGCCGAAGTAGCGCGCGTCAAAAGACCTGGGGTTGGCATCGGCCATCAGCAGCAACTGGTAATCGCTGAGGACATACTGGTCCGCCTGGTAGCGGGCCATGGGGCGCTGGTTGCCATCGGTGGCCAGCGGCGCGCTGTGCGCAAGCAGGCGGCCGTTGACGCGCACGCCGTCTGGCCCCACGCTGACTGCATCATCGCCAGCGCCAAGCACTTTCTTCATCATGTAGCCGTAGCCGCCGGGACAGAAACCCGCGCCGATATAGCCGCGCCGCCGCGCTTCCTCGAACACCCCGATCTGCGGCGGACAGAACATCACATAGCGCCCAGGTGCCACCGGCGCGGAACTGGTCCAATACAAACCAAGGGGGATGCTGCGGCTGCTGTTGATACGGGCACCCGCGACATGGGCGGCCATGCCCAGCACCAGCAGCGCCGCACCCATATAAGCGCTCCATGCGCCCAGTTTCATGGCGGTGCTGTTCATAGCCGTATGCCCGCGCCGTCCGCAGGCCGGTGCGCATGGCGCAGCTTGTCGCTTTTGGCGGGCGCGGGAACCGAGGCGCGCGCCTGGAACACCGGGTCCTGGAAATACAGCGGCTGGCGGCCATAGATCGCCGGATAGCCGGCCACGTAGACGACCATGTCACCGGCCTTCTCGATGTCGCCGCTGCCTGACTTGACCGGGCCGGGCATGCGCAGGCATTCGTCCGGGGTGAGCAGCGGGCGCTGCGTCTCCTGGATGGTGCGCGACACCTGCGCCAGCAAGGCGCTGGTGCGCCGCCCGCTGGTGGTCACCTGTTCCTTGGCCACGGTGGTCTGGCCGGTCAGCTTGGACAGGTGCTCGGCCGTCTCCAGCCGGTTCGGCGGATAGGCGTTCTGGATATGGCAGCTCGACGTAATGCTTTCATCGGGACCATAGCCGGTTTCGCGGCTCTTGAGCTGGTTGATGTCCTGGCAGATCAGGTAGCACTTGATGCCATAGCCGGCCAGGAAGCCCAGCGACTCCTGCATGATATCGAGCTTGCCCAGACTGGGAAACTCGTCGAGCATCATCAAGAGGCGGTGCCGGTAGCGGGCCACGGGGCGGCCGTTTTCAAAGCTGACGCGGTCGGCCAGCTGGCGCAC
This sequence comes from Janthinobacterium sp. 1L-D-8-B-C4, assembly GCF_057291295.1. Classification (NCBI taxonomy): domain Bacteria; kingdom Pseudomonadati; phylum Pseudomonadota; class Betaproteobacteria; order Burkholderiales; family Oxalobacteraceae; genus Janthinobacterium; species Janthinobacterium sp. 1L-D-8-B-C4. Next base: position 366,111 of record NZ_JBXAVX010000002.1, on the reverse strand, counting down.
GATCATGTTGACCAGCACGCGCACCAGTGGGCGCAGGCGCGCCTTGTCGGTTGGCTGCGTGACGATGTACAGGCTCACGGGGCTGTCGTGGTGCATCAGGTCGCGGATGCAAAATTCCGAGCGGCTCACGTTGCGCGCGACGATTGGATCGCGGTACAGCGACAGGTAGGACTTGGCCGTCGACAGCACCGAGCCAGCTTCCTCATCCGGCCGATCAAGCATGTCGCGCGCGGCCGAACCGACCACTGGATGATTGCGCCCGCCTACGTGGCTATAGGTGATCATTTCCATCCACAGCTCGCCGATGCCGCGATTCGGGTCCGACATCATGGCGTCGACCACGGACAAGGTGGCCGTCGTGCCTTCGGCGCGCGCCTTGTACAAGGCATGCAGGATCACGCCGACGATCAGCGCCTGGCTGGTCTTTTGCCAGTGCGTTTCGAGCCCCTTGCCGTCCGGGTCGACGATCAGGGTGGCGAGATTCTGCACGTCGCCCACCTCATGCTCGGTATCGAGGCGGATTTCGTCGAGCGCATTCCAGCACACGCTGCCCTTGGCGGCGGCCGGTTCGAAATACAGCACCTTGTTCCCGGCATGCTTCTGGCGCCAGCCCGAGGTCAGCGCCCACAGCTCGCTTTTCAGGTCTGTGATGACGGCGCTGTGCGGCCAGGCGAGCAGGGTCGGCACCACCAGGCCGACGCCCTTGCCCGAGCGCGTGGGAGCGTAGGTCAGCACATGTTCCGGCCCGTCGTGGCGCAGATAATGCTGCCGGCCCGCCCGGTCCAGCCAGGCGCCCACGTACACGCCGCCGGCGGTCGGCTGCGCGCGCCGGGCCAGCACCTGCCACAGGGCGCGCGGCCGGGGCAGCAGTCCGGCGGCGCGGATGTCCGCGAGGTTCGCCCAGCGGGCCGACCCGTGCAGGTATTCGCTGGCGCGGGCCGAGTTGACCGAGATCATCCTGGCCACCAGCAGCGCGATCAGGCCAATGCCCGCCACGCTGATGCCCACGCTGCCCGCCTGCATCACGGCGTCCGGGTACTGGCCGCGCCATCTGGACGCCCAGCCGACGATGGCCCAGGGTGGATAGAACTGGCTGGCATGCCAGCCCAGCGCGCTCTGGTATTGAAAAAGGTGGGCAAAGAACTGCGTCGCCGCCTGGAAGCCGCCAAGCAGGGTGAGCGCGGCGAGTACGGGAATGGCCTTGCCGGCGCCGCGCCGCGCGCTGCGCACCTGTGGGCCGACTGCGTTATTGAACCTGTCTTTCATCTGGTCCGTCCTTTCGTCTTGATGACGCCATCTGGCGTCAAGGTGACGGCCTCTCCAGGAGAGAGCTTGCTCAAGCGTTTGGCTGCTCTTTCGCTGACCGGGAGGACCATGGTTGCTTCGCCCCGCTTCAGCAGCGCCAGCATCTGGCCGCGCGCGTCGTGCAGCCCTGCAAAAACAGCCCTTCCCTTGACACCATCATATCGTTCAAATTTCGATATATCGGATAATCCCGGCCTTGTTTGTTCCCGCTCAAGCAGGAACGCCTCCACCGCCGCCGAGGCCGATATCTGCGTGTCCGCTACGGTTCGCCGCCCAGGAACATGCCGTCGCACGCGCTGATCTGCTGCGGCTGGTTGCTGCTCCACGTGACCAGGTACATCACGCGGCAATAGCACTTCAGTTCCACTTTTGATGCGAACCATACCGAGTTGCGGCAGCTCTCGCAGGCGGTGCCTGGCTGCGGGCGGCGGATGGCGTCCAGGGCCGCCAGGGTCGGGCTCGGAACGGACTCGGGATGCGGAGGCGCGCCGTGGTTTGGCGTTGGCGGCGGCGGCTCGCGCTCGATCGACTCCAGCGCCCGCTCCAGCAGCGCCTCGCGCTGCGCTTGTGCCGGGCTGAGCGCCCTGGCGTGGTGATCCTGCTTCTGCATCGTGGTTCTCCTTTGTGCCCTGGGCACGCAACAGGTCTTGACGGCACCGCTCCAGCACGGCGTCGTCGAACGTGACCGCCAGGTGCGCGGCAGCCGCCGCCTGGATGACCTGGTCCTGGAACGCGGCGCTGCCGCCGATATGCAGGCAGCGCCCATAGCGCGCCACCGCCATGTCCAGCGCGAGCTTCAGGCCCGCCTGCGTGGCGCCGCGCGTGATTTTCAGCTTATGCCCGTCGTCACGGATCGTGGTCGCGCCAGCGCAATAGATGAGCGTGCCTTGCTTGGTCACGCTGTCGTGGCGCAGGCCGCCCGGCGGCAGCGGGCGGTTTTGCGTCTCCGCCAGCGGACTGCCTGCCAGCGTGTTGCCGTTCAGGCCCTGGCTTGCCCCGCGTGCACGCAGGGCAGCCAGCGCCTGCGCGTCGCCGGCCTGCGCGCGGGTGCGCAGCCAGTCGGTCCAGGCCATTCTCCCGTGCTGGCTGCGGATGGCGCGGCGCTCCGCGAGGTAGTTGCCGTTGATGCGCGCGATGTCCGCAGCCAGCGTCTTCGAGACCGCCGCGTACAGGATGCGCTTGGCCAGCGGGCCGCAGGCAATCATGCGTATCGCCGCCCGCTTGAGCCGGCCCGTACGCTTGGCCTCGGCAATCAAGCGCTTGTGCTGCGCACGGGTACCAGCCAGCACGCCGGTGCGGACCAAAACGGCATCGTGCTGCTGCTCCTGATAGCGCGCATACAGTGCGTCGGTGGGCACGCCCAGGCGCAGCGGCCGGCGCGCATGCGTGCCACGCCCATCTGCCACGCCGGCTGGACCGGGAACGAATGGCCCCAGCCGCGCCTCCAGGCGCGCCTTGCTGCAGTCGCGGTGCACGGAACTGGCCTTCACGGCGGTGCCGTCTGCGGCCACGATCACCAGGCCATTGCCGCGCTCGCGCAGCGCCAGGCCATGCACCAGCAGCACGCCATGCAGTGCCTGCCATGAAGCCGCGTCGCGCATCTGCGCGTGGCATTCACGGCGCACCAGTCCCAGTACGCTTTCGACACCAGCCTGGCGCTCCATGTCCATCGCCCGGCTGGCGGCGCCAGTCTGGCGCGCCTGGTGGTTATCATGGCGCAGGCCGAATTCGTCTTCCAGCGCCGCGCACAGCTGCCCCAGCGTGGCGTGATCGCGGTACGGCTGATGGATGGTGTAGCGGGTGGGATGGATCTTGTTGATGGCGATGTGCACGTGCAGGTTGTCTGTATCGTGGTGCACCACGCTGATGCGTTGATGCGCGCCATAGCCCAGGCCCTGGCAGATGCGCGCTTCCACGGCTTGGAGCACGGCCGGCTCCGGCTCCTCGCCAGCGGGGAAACTCAGGATCAGGTGATAGGTCTTGTCCGACAGCGCGCGCTGGTTCTGCGCCTGCGTATTGAGGATCTCGGTGATGGCCACCAGGGCCTGGTCGGACTGGCAGTTCGTGACCGTAACGCAGCCGACACGCTCGCGCTTGGCCTGCGCATCGGCGAGGTAAGCCAGCAAATTGGCAAAACCGCTCTTTTCCGCGACCTTCATGGGAACATGCTTGGCGATCACCCTGCCCTCCCTGCTGTCTGGCGCCGACTGTCGCCGGCGCATGCGTCCGATTTTTTAGCTGCTAAATTGCACGCCCCCATGCGGCAGGACCACGGCGCGCATCACGGCATGCATCTCATCTTGGGTATCGGCGATCTTGGCCAGCACCGCGCGGATCGTCGCCTCGCCGAAGGTGGCCGTGCGCTCGTCGTTTGTCAGCCAGAGCTTGAGCAGCCCGCCCAGCCGCCCCAGGTCTCCATTGATGCGCGCCAGTTCCTCCACGCGGCGGTGGTCGAGAATGCCCGGCAGCCGGTAGCCAAGCCCGACCCTGCGCAGGTAGGCCGCGACCGGCAGGCCAGCCGCTATGGCAAGCCGCTTGATCTGTGCCTCTTCGGCGGGCAGCACCGGCACGCGCAGGTGGCGGCCCTTGCGGGTGGTGGCGGGTGTTGGGTTTTCCATGATGTGCTCCTGGTTGGCGCGATCCGCGCAGGCCTCGCAGAGCAGGATGTCCGTTGAGCGCCGCAGGCGCGAATAAGGCTCAGTGAAGATAGCGAACCGGCGTGCCGGTTAGCTAACTTCACCTATCCTGCCCCGGTCCGCGCAGCGACCGGGCCATTTAATCGTAGGACGGCCTTTCGATTTAACCCTTGTTCTGGCACAAAGCGGAGCGGATTTCATCGGTCAATATATCGAAACGGGCCTGATGGCTGGACGCCGAGGTACGCCAGGGGTTCGTCGATCTGGCAACAGCGGCCAAAGCATGACGGCGGTGTAATTTCCTTGCGGATGATGGAGAGCCAAGGACGTGAATAAACCATATCCCGAGCAATTGGGCGAATGGCTCAAGGGGGCCAGGCCCGCCCAACGCGACCAGTATCTGGTCGCTTTCCTGGCCGTCAGCGACGATGTGCGCGCTGCCCTGGCGGCGGGCTTTTCGATGTGCTCCATCTGGCGCCACCTGCATGCGCTGGGACGCATACCGTTCGGCTACGACACCTTCCTCAAGCACGTGCACCGCATGCAGAAGTCCAGCGCCCCAGCGCAGCAGGCGCGTCCTGCCTTGCCCGCGAAAGGCGGCAATGCCTCGGTCCACGCCCCGGCACCCGCCGGCTTCACCTTCAACCCGGTCCCCAGCAAAGAGGAGCTACTGTAATGGCCAATATCCACATGATGTTGCAAGGCAAAGGCGGCGTCGGCAAGTCGCTGAGCGCCGCCATGCTTGCCCAGTACATGCACAGCAAGACTGCCCTCCCGCTTTGCATTGATACCGATCCCATCAACGCCACCTTCCACGGTTACCAGGCGCTGCAGGTGCGCCGCATCGAGCTGATGGAGGACGACGAGATCAATCCGCGCGGCTTCGACGCCCTGATCGACCTGGTGGCCCAGTCCACCGGCGACGCCATTATCGACAATGGCGCCAGTTCCTTCGTGCCGCTGTCGCATTACCTGATCAGCAACCAGATTCCGGCCTTGCTGGAAGAGCTCGGCCACCAGCTTGTGGTGCATACCGTCATCACGGGCGGCCAAGCCCTGCTCGACACCGTCAGCGGCTTCGCCCATCTCGCCAGCCAGTTTCCGGAGCAAACCCGCTTCATCGCTTGGCTCAATCCCTACTGGGGTCCGGTCGAGCACGAAGGAAAAGGCTTCGAACAAATGAAAGCCTACCTGGCCAACAAGGAGCGCCTGTCGGCCATCGTGCGCCTGCCCGAGCTGAAGAAGGAAACCTTTGGACGCGACTTGGCCGGAATGCTACAGGAGCGCCTGACCTTCGACGAGGCGCTGGCCACGTCAGCGCTGACGCTGATGACGCGCCAGCGCCTGAAGATCGTCAAGCGCCTGGTGTACGGCCAGCTCGACGCCGCCATGGTGCTGTGATGGGCGACCCCACCGAGGAACTGCTGCGCGAGATCGCCGCGAAGCACGGCCTGGCGGTATCGCGCGACGATCCCATCCTGGTTCTACAAACCATCAATAGCCGCCTGATGCAGGACGGCGCCAAGGCCCAGCAGGCGCAACTGGACCGGTTCAAGGAGGAAATGGAAGCGCTATCGCAGCGCTGGAGCATGGACGCCAAGTTAAAGGCGGAACGCATCCTCGACGCGGCGCTGGCCGCCGCCAGGGAGACGATGGATGGCGCCATGCAGGAAGGCGGAGCCCAGGCAGCCAGGGCCGCGCGGCGCGAAATCGACGGCGCCCTGCAGCAACTCGCCGCGTCCGTGCGCGCCGCGCATGCCGTCGCGCTATTGAATATCGCCGCTGGCTGCCTGGCGATCCTGGCGGCGGCGGTGGCCTTATGGACCGTGCTGCGCTAGGCCGAGCCGGGTGCCGCGTGCGGATTGCAGCGCGTGGTTGCGGTCAAGCCCCTGCTGCTCCTCCTTCTGGCGCAGCAGGAGCTGGTGCAAGCGCTGCGCCTGCTGCAGCGCGTCCCATTCGCTGGCCAGCTCGGGCTGCTGGGCGCGCAGCTTGCGGGTGGCCAGCTCCTCGATACGCGGCGCATGCACGCCCATGCTGTCGCGCACCTCGCGCACCAGCTCAAGGCGGCCCAGCAACCGCTGCATGGTTTTTTGTTGCTGCTGCATCTGTTGCTGCCACTGCGTGCGCTTGCCGGGCAGCGCCAGCATGCCCGGCTGTCCCAGCTGCGTGCGCTGCAGACGGGACGCCTGCGATTCGATCAGGCTCTCCAGCCTGTCCTCGATGCGCTCGACCTGTTCGTGCTTGGCCTCCACCTGCGCCGCCAGCGCCGCGCCATACCGCGATTCAAGCGGCGCGGCCTCGAGCATCGCCGCCTGCTCCAGCTGCTCGCCCGCCGCCTGGTAAAACTGGTCATCGGCCTGCATCTCGGCGTTGCCGCCGCGCGCGCCAGCCTGCGCGCTGGCGCCTTGCTGCGGCCGCTCCATCGGTATCTTCATGATCGCGCCTCCGCTATCAACGCGGCCATCCCCTACCGGCTCAGCTTGCGCCCCTGCTTGACGCTGGCGCCGCTGCTGTGCGCCAGGCCGTCCTGGTAGCTGACACTGGTGTCGATGCCCGTCCCAGGTACTTTAGCGAAATCGCCGGCGACGTGCTTGATCAATGTCTTGCCTACCTGCTGGTACACGCTGGCACTGTCGGCATGCAGGATGACGCCGTCATAGGTTCTGGCCTTGTCGGCTGGCTGCGCCAGGTAGATATCGTAGATGCCGGGCTTGATGGCCCCGGCTTTGTCCACCTTGCTGGTGGCCCACTGACCACCCTGCTCGTTTTGCAGCAGGCGCTGCCCGTTCATCACCAGCACTCTTTGCTTCATCAATACGCTCCTGTTGACCAATACGTGTTCCAGACGATGCGCTCCGCAGCCCGCCATTTTAATGCCGCCGGCTCAACCCGGGCCTCGCCATGCGCAGGCAATAAGGCCTGCATCAACGACAGCGTCGCCTGGCCGCCTTCCCCAATCGAATGCCGCTACTTGCGCGCTCCCTGCCGTGCAAGCGCCGCCGCCTCCGCTTTTGCGGCGTTCATTTCATTGCGGCTGGTCACGTGAGCCTGCGCCAGTTCAGCCCTGGCCTGGGCCGTCGCCTGATGGGCATGGTCGAGCTCAGTGCGTAATTCCTGGGCGCGGCGCTCGATCTCCTGCGCGCGTGCGGCCGACAGCACTGCAGCGGCCTGCACTTCCGCAAGCGCGGTTGCCATCGTTTCTTTCTGCTGCACCAAGTCCCTCACCTCGCCTTGCGTTCTCGCGAGCTGGGCCTGGCATTCCTGCAGTTCAGCCAGTACCACTTCGTAGGCATCGGCCATCTGCCGCGCCAGCGTTTCCGCTTCCCCGCGCTCGGTCTCCCACGCCAAGTGCGCCAGGCGCAGGGACTCGCCCGCGAGCACCTGCGCCTCGTTCCAGACGCCGGCCAGGGCCGCCAACCCGGCGTCGCGGATTTTTTCCGGCACACTGGTGGCGGCCATGCCGGCCTGCACCGTATGCGCACGACGCCATTCGCGCATGCCCGCGCTGGCGTCGTTCATACTGACCCTGGCCGCCTTGCGTACCGCGTCGACGGTAGGAAATGCCTCTCCACCGCCTTGAGCGTGCAGAGCATCCGCCGCTGTGCAGATACGTTCATAGACTTCCGCAGATAAGGTCATGACCGCCTCCGTGACTCACCATGTAGGAATAATATTATTCCTACTATTCCTATCGGTTTTGATCTGCAATAAAGGTTCGGTATCGGGGGACGAAGAGCTTTGCGCATCGCCTGCGGCGCAAAACAGGCGCGCCCGCCCTTAGCTGCCTGTCAACGACGAGCATTGCATTTTCGTCCGAAATAAAACTACATTTTTCGGACATTTCTTGCTCCTTGTCCGAAAAAGAGCTATAAATATCGTACAGGAGGTAAGCATGTCCGAACTCAAAGCCAGCATCGACGCGATGATCGAGGCGTCAGCGCCGGGACAGGTCTGGGTGCCCTCGGATTTCAGCCAGCTAGGCAAGCGCGAGGCCGTCGACAAAACCTTGCAGCGCATGGTGCTGGCGGGAGAGTTGCGCCGCGTCGACCGGGGACTGTATGACCGGCCCCGGCTCAGCGACCTGACCAAGCGGCCCACCGCGCCGGACTACCGTGCGGTCACCGAGGCGATTGCACGCAGGGACCAATTGCGCCTGCTGGTCGACGGCATGACGGCCGCCAATGATCTTGGACTGACCGATGCGGTACCGGCCCGCGTCACCATCCACACCGACACGCGCCGCCGCACGATTCAACTCGACAACATGACCATTGAATTCAAGCACACGGCGCCCAGCCGGTTGTACTGGGCCGGGCGTCCGGCCATGCGCGTGGTGCAGGCGCTGTACTGGCTGAAAGATACCTTGCCGTCTGACCGGGCCGCCATCCTCAAAAAACTCAGCAAGATCCTGGCCGACACGGCACATGGTGCCGCCATCCGCCAGGATCTGCTCGATGGCTTCGGCATGCTGCCGGCATGGATGCAAAGCCTGGTGCGCGAACTGCCTCGCTGCGATCCGCAACAAGCAACGAAAGAGCAGCATCCGCCCTCTGGTAATGGAAAGACCACCAGCACGGGACTGCACACGACCCCATAGGGAGACCCGCTTTGAACCCGGCGTTTCACACCATCATCAACGCCAGCGAGGCGGACCGGCGCGACCTGTTTCTCGGCGCGGCCACTCGCCTGGGCACGGCGGTTCAGAACGTGGAAAAAGACTTCTGGGTCTGCTGGACCTTGGATGCGCTCTTCAATGGCCTGGCGCCTGGCGGGCCACGCCTCCTGTTCAAGGGCGGCACTTCGCTGTCCAAGGCGTTCGGACTGATCACGCGGTTTTCCGAAGACATTGACATCACGGTGTTCCGCGACGACCTGGGCTATCCCGCAGAAGTTGCCGACCTTGACGCACTGAGCGGTAAAAAGCGCCGCGCCCGCCTGGATGCCATCCGCACCGCCTGCCAGTCCCACGTCGCGGGGTCACTGAAAGCGCAACTCGCCCATCTGGCGGCCACCATCATTGCCGATGGCCACCACCGGCTGGAGCTGGACCCCGATGACAAGGACGGGCAGACATTGCTGTTCTGGTACCCGGCTGTCACCGGCACCGACGGCGGCTACATCCGTTCGGCGGTGAAGATCGAGGCAGGCGCCAAGTCAGCGCTCGATCCCCATGTCGCCGCCACCGTCACGCCCTATGTCGCACAGGACTTGCCGGACCTGGACCTGGCCGTCAGCAACGTGGTCACCGTGCAGCCGGAACGCACTTTCTGGGACAAGGTCATCATCCTGCACGGCCTGCGGCAATGGCATGACCGTCGCGGAGAACTTCGGCACGGTGGACAGCGCGTCTCGCGCCATTACTATGACGTGCATCAGCTGGAACAGGCACCGCTGGCGGCGACATGGGAGGCTGACCACGCACTGGCCACCGACTGCGCCCGGCACGCGCGGCTGTTTTTCGGCAGCAGCGACCTGGGACTCGACACCGCGCAGCCCGGCGCCTTGACATTGGCGCCAGGCCCGGCGATGCGTGAAGCGCTGCGGCGCGACTATGCGGCGATGACCGGCATGGTGTTCGGCGAGATTCCTGCGCTAGAGGCGGTACTGGACAGCGTGGCGCAGCTGGAGCAGCGCGTCAACGGCCATAGCACGACGCCCCCTTAAGAGCGCCAAGTGCTCCCAACGTGTTCCGGTTCTGCGGACATACAGGATTTCCGTTAGGCTGCACGATCGCCAACGCGTCGTTTACGACCTTTAGACCATCGCCGGTGAACCATAAAATGAGCGTCTGTAAGCGAGCAGCGGCTTTTGGCGGGAAGTGCTCGGGCCATGGCGCTAATCCAGCGGTAAATACGGCAATCATGCAAACGCCAGGATCGCAGCTTCATAGGTCGGCTTTCACCCCAGAGCAAACTTTCAGCCTGGCGACGGAAGTCTCCCTCAAACGCCCCATCACTACCTTATCTTGATTTCCGAATTTTCGATTGAAAATGCGGAGGTTAGCGATACTCACAAAGGCTTTATGCAGGATGAAGAATCAATCCAATACCCAGGGATCGGGGGAAGTAGCGTACCACCACCGGGAGCGATTCGACATCTTGTCCGCAGCAAAACTAATATGCGGTTTACTTGCACACAGGACACAGATATAGTCTAGGCAACAAATTAGTGCAGACCTGATTGGAGCATTTAAGCATGAACTCATCTTATACCCGTCCCCTCAGGCCTGTAATCCTTGTCGTGGACGACACGCCGGATAATCTTCTGTTGATGGCCAACTTGCTCAAGGATAGTTATACGGTCAAAGCAGCGAATAACGGCGAGAAAGCACTGCGCATCGCGCGCGATGCACCGCCGCCCGACCTCATCCTGCTTGACATCATGATGCCTGGCATGAGCGGGTACGAGGTGGCGCAGGCACTGCAGGCCGACCCGGACACGCGCGACATTCCTATCATCTTCCTGACCGCCATGGCCTCCAGCGAGGACGAGACGCACGGCTTGGAATTGGGCGCGGCCGACTACATCACCAAGCCGATCAGCCCGCCCGTGGTGCTGGCGCGAGTGCGCACCCAGCTCAAGGTCAAGGACGCGGCCGACTTCCTGCGCGACAAGAACGACTACCTGGAACAGGAAGTCCAGCGACGCACGCGCGAGCTGGGCGCGATCCAGGACGTCACGATCCACGCCATGGCCTCGCTGGCCGAGACGCGCGACAACGAGACCGGCAACCACATCCGCCGCACCCAGCACTACGTCAAGCTGCTGGCCGAACACCTGCGCGAGCATCCGCGCTTCCGCGCTTTTCTCGACCCCGACACCATCAAGCTGCTGTTCAAGTCGGCGCCATTGCACGACATTGGCAAGATCGGCATCCCCGACCGCATCCTGCTTAAGCCTGGCCGCTTCGAACCCGAGGAATTCGAGATCATGAAGACCCACACCACGCTCGGGCGCGACGCCATCGCCCACGCCGAGCAACAGCTGGGCATGGACGTCGACTTCCTGCGCCTGGCCAAGGAGATCGCCTACTCACACCAGGAAAAATGGGATGGCAGCGGCTACCCCGAAGGCCTTGCCGGCGACGCCATCCCGATTTCGGCGCGCCTGATGGCGGTGGCCGACGTCTATGACGCCCTGATCAGTCGCCGCGTCTACAAGGAAGGCATGCCGCATGAAAAGGCAGTGCAGATCATCGCCGAGGGGCGCGGCTCGCACTTCGATCCCGACGTCTGCGACGCCTTCCTGGCCAACCTGCCCGCCTTCCAGCAGATCGCCGCGCGCTACGCCGACAGCGACCAGGACATGGCCAAGCAAGCTGCCGCCATCGCACACACCCTGCCTGCACAGTGAGCGTCAGCATGCGTTCGCCCCTGGCTTATCTTGAACGGCTGCGCCTGCGCCAGAAGCTTGCGGCCGGCTTTTGCGCAGTGCTGCTGCTGGCTCTGGCGCTGGGGCTGCAAAGCCTGCGCACCCAAGACCAGTTGAGCAGCGACATGCAGCGCCTGCTCAGCGAGGGCATGATCGGCATCGTGCAGGTCAAGGAGGCCCGCATCCAGCTCAACCGCTTCGAGCTAATGCTGCACAAGGTGGCCAACGCCCCGGACCCTGTTGCCGTCGACAAGGCGCTCGAACAGCTCGACAAGACGCGCGAGCAGCTGCACTTTGCCGTCGACGAGGCCCGCGCCACCCTGCTGCGCATCGACAACCAGCAACGCCATAACGTCTTTGAAAGCATGCTGGCGCGCGCCGAGCGCATCGCCGACGAGGCAATCGAACTGGCGCGGCTGCACCGCAACGCCGAAGCCAACAGCCTGCTCAACAGCGAGCGCTTCCAGCACGCGATGCGCACCGCCGACCGGCAGATGGCCGAGATCGCCGCCGTGAAGGATTCCAACGCCCGCAGCACCATCTACCAGATTCGCCAATTCGCCCTCACCAGCAGCACCCTCACGTACGCCCTGCTGATCGGTGGCCTGGCGGTGGCTCTGCTATGCGCCTGGTGGATCAGCATCTCGATCCGGCGCCCGGTCAACCGCCTGCGCGAGGCGGTCGATGCGCTGGCCGCCGGCCAGCTCGACAGCGTGATTCCGCACACTGACTACCAGAACGAAACGGGCGACCTGGCCCGCGCCATCGCCAAGTTGCAGGTCGAATCGCGCCAGCTCGACATGCAGCGCTGGATCAAGTCGCAGGAAGCCTCGATCCAGGCCGAACTGCAGCAGGCGGCCAGCCTGGACCAGGCCGCGCAGCGCCTGTTGACACTACTCGCGCCGCTGGTGCAGGCTGGCCAGGGCGCGCTCTACCTGCTTGACGAAGACGCCGCCGCATTGCGCCTGGCCGCCAGCTACGCCGCCGATCCGGACCATCCGCTGGCGCCGCAACTGGCGCTGGGCAGTGGCCTGCTGGGCCAGTGCGCGCAGGACCGCCAGCCGCTCCGACTCGACGCCCTGCCGGAAGACTACGCGCAGATTCACTCGCAGCTGGGGCGGTCGCGCCCACGCTACCTGCAGGTGCTGCCACTGCTGAACGGCGAGCGCCTGATGGGCGTGCTGGAGCTGGCCGGCTTCGACGCTCCCAGCGAATCGGGCCGGGTGCTGATGGACGAGCTGCTGCCCAAACTGGCGATGTCGCTGGAAATCAAGGCACGCAGCCACGCGGTGCAGGCCATGGCGATCGAACTCGAAGCGCAGCAGGTGGTGCTGAAAGCCACCGAGGCCTGGTATCGCAGCATTATCGAGGCCGCGCCGGACGGCATGCTGGTGATCGACGCGAACGGCCTGATCCTGATGACCAACCCGCAGCTCGACCAGCTGTTCGGCTACCAGGCCGGCGAGCTGGTCGGCCTGCCGATCGAAATTCTGGTGCCGCCGGAGGCACACGGGCGCCATGTCGGCTCGCGTGACGGCTTCATCGCGCACGGCACGGCTCGCCAGATGGGCACGGTCGGCGCCGACCTGCACGGCCAACGCAAGGACGGCAGCCGCTTCTCTGTCGAGATCGGCCTGTCGCGGCTGCCGGCCATCGCCGAACGCGGCGTTTGCGTGTGCGCCTCGGTGCGCGACATCAGCGACCGCAAACTGGCCGAGGCCGAGGTGCTGCGCGCCAAGGAGATCGCCGAGGATGCCACGCGCGCCAAGAGCGACTTCCTGGCCAATATGAGCCACGAGATCCGCACGCCGATGAACGCCATCATCGGCATGAGCCACCTGGCACTGCGTACCGATCTCGATAAAAAACAGCGCAACTACATCGAAAAGGTGCACCGCTCGGCGGAGAACCTGCTGGGCATCATCAATGACATCCTCGACTTCTCCAAGATCGAAGCGGGCAAGATGAGCATCGAGCAGGTCCCGTTCCGGCTCGAGGACGTGCTGGAGAACTTCGCCAACATGATCGGCCTGAAGGCCGAGGACAAAGGCCTGGAGCTGCTGTTCGCCACCTCGGCCGATCTGCCGACCGCACTGGTGGGTGATGCGCTGCGGCTGGGACAGGTGCTGGTCAACCTCGGCAACAACGCCGCCAAGTTCACCGAACGCGGCGAGATCGTGGTCGGGATCGAACTGGCGGAAGACGCCGGCGATCAAGTCGAGCTGCACTTCCGGGTGCGCGACAGCGGCATCGGCATGACGGCCGAGCAGTGCGAACGCCTGTTCCAGTCGTTCAGCCAGGCCGATAGCTCGACCACGCGCAAATACGGCGGCACCGGGCTGGGCCTGGCCATCTCCAAGAAACTGGTGGAGCTGATGGAGGGCCGGATCTGGGTCGAAAGCGCGCCGGGCCATGGCTCGACCTTCCACTTCAACGCCCGTTTCGGGCGCCAGACCGAGGTGCAGCCGCGCCGCATGTTCCATGCCGACGAGCTGCTCGGCCTGCGCGTGCTGGTGGTGGACGACAATGCCAGCGCGCGCGAAATCCTGTCGACCATGGCTCGCAGTTTCGGCTTGGAAGTTGACCTGGCCGACAGCGGCCACAGCGCGCTGCGCACCATGGTCGAGGCCGAGCGCAAGGGCCTGCCCTACGATCTGGTACTGCTGGACTGGCGCATGCCGGGCATGGACGGCGTCGAGACGCTGCAGCGCATGCAGAGCGGCGCCGTGACCCACATCCCGTCGGTCATCATGGTGACGGCCTTCGGCCGGGATGATGCCCAGGAAGCGGCCGCACGCCAGCAGATGGCGCTGCCGGCCGTGCTGACCAAGCCAGTCACTCCGTCCACACTGCTTGAAGCGATCGGCGAGGTACTGGGCAAGGGCGTGGTGGCCGAAACGCGCCAGGCGGAGCGACAGGACCGCAGCGCGGCCGACCAGGCCCGCATGGCCGGCGCCCGACTGCTGCTGGCCGAGGACAACGACATGAACCAGGAACTGGCGCGCGAGCTGCTGGAAAGCGCCGGCATCGTACTTACCATCGTAGGCGACGGGCAACAGGCGCTGGACCTGCTCGCCCATGCCGGGACCGCCGCCTTCGACGGCGTGCTGATGGACTGCCAGATGCCGGTGATGGATGGCTACGAAGCCACCCGCCGCCTGCGCGCCCACCCCCGCTACGCGCAGCTGCCGATCATCGCCATGACTGCCAACGCCATGGCCGGCGACCGCGAAATGGCGCTGGCGGCCGGCATGAACGACCACATCTCCAAGCCGCTAAACGTCGCCGCCATGTTCGCCACCATGAGCAAGTGGATCCGCCCCGAGCAGCCGGCCGGAGTAGCACCCCCGGCGCGGCAGCCCGATGCCGAAAACAAAATGGCCGCCGACGCCCTGCCTCCGCAGCTCCCGGGCATCGACCAGCGCGCCGGCCTGGCGACCAGCATGGGCCGGCAGGACCTTTACCTGCGCATGCTGGTGCGCTTCCGCGACGGCCACGCCAGACTGCGGGAGGATTTCGAAGCGGCACGGCAAAGCGACGACCCCACAGCGGCAGCGCGGGTCGCCCATACCTTGCGCGGCACCGCCGGCAACGTCGGCGCCAAAGGCGTGGCGGCGACAGCCACCGCGCTGGAACTGGCATGCAAAGCCGGCGTAGCCGAAGCCGAACTGGCCGCGTTGCTGACGGCGGTCGACAATGAACTGGCGCCGGTGCTGTCCGGCCTGGCCGCACTGGGCAACTGCACTGCAGCGTCTCAAGACACTCCGGCCGGGGCCATCGCAGCGGCTCCCGCCCTGCCGCCGGACGCGGCCGCCACACTTGCCCAGTTGCGCAAGCTGCTGGCCGACAGCGACACCGCCGCGCTGGACGTGTTGGAGACATTGGAATCGCAAGCCGCCGGCCACCCGCTGGCGCGACAGCTGCGCAAGGTCAGCCAGGCAATTGAACGTTTCGACTTCGACGCCGCGCTCGAAGCGCTTGACGCCGTGGTCCAGCCAGCCTGACAAGCAAGGCCGCCGCGCGATTCGCCTCAGGCCGGGGGCGGCGCCGACAGCAGGCTGACGATCAGGGTGGTGCTCTGGAGCTCGTCATCGACGGCGAAGGCCACCTCGCCGTACTGCGCTCGCGCCAGCAGGCGTGCCGAATACGTGCCAAGGCCGGTGCCGCCGGACTTACCGTCGGTGACGAACTTGTCGAAGAAGCGTTCGCGTATCGGTTCCGGGATCACACCCTTGTTGACGATCTCGATGCGCAGCGGGCTTCCGGCGTACAGCGTGGCGATGACGCGGGTGCGCTCGGGCGCTGCCTCGCAGGCGTTCCTGATCAGATTATTCAGCAGCGAATAGGTCAGCATGGCATCGCCCAGCGCCAGCGGGGCATCGGTGCCGACATCGAAATCGGTGTCGACCGCCAGCACCAGCTGCTTGCCCGCGTAAGTGGCGCGCGCCGTCTCCACCACCCGCCGCAGCATGTCGCTGATGGGCAGCGGCGCTGCATGGAGCACGTATTTTCCCGTCTCGATCTTGTACAGCTCGGTTGAAAGGTTGACCATGTCGGTCACCTGCAGCATGGCTTGCTCGGCGAGCCGCAAATGCTCAAGCTGTCGGCGGTCCAGGTCGGAGGCATCAATCAGCGACTGCACGATGCCGATGGCGCCGGCCAGCGGCCCTTTGAGGTCGTGCCGCGTCATGGCCTCGACGTCATCGCGCAGGCGGGCGATAGCCAGCATATTATCGTAGTCGGTCTGCAAGTGACGCCGCAACTCGACGTAGCGCATGAAGTTGTCGACCCGAAGCTTGAGCTGGACCGGGTCGATTGGCTTGGTAATGAAGTCCACCGCACCCAACTCCATGCCCTGCAGGCGCGCGGCGTCGTCAGTCAGGGCTGTGACGAAGATGATGGGCACGTTTTCCGCGCCGGGATGCTGGCGCATACGGCGCGCCACTTCAAACCCGTCCATGCCAGGCATCATCACGTCCAACAGCACCAGGTCGGGTGGCGTGTCGCTGCAGCACAGAGACAACGCTTTCTCGCCGTTGTGCGCTGCCTTGATGCGGTAGCGGCCCTTGAACAGGTTGGCCAGCACGTACAAGTTGTCGGCAGTGTCGTCGACCAGGAGCAAAGTGGGCGGCAACGGTTGCGGTGGTGGCAAATGAACCGCAGCCGGTGGCATGATGCCCCCATCCACGGTGACGGCAACGAGCGGCGCGTCGATGTTCGTGTCCGGCACTGGTGGTGCAACCTGGTGCGCCATCGCGCGCTTGATGCTGATGGCCAGCCGCCCCGCAGTGTAGGGTTTGACCAGCAGGTCGCTGACACCGCTGCTGATGGCCGTTTCGATGCGGCTGCGCTCGGCCTCGGCGGTGATCATGATGAACGGCATGTGCATATGGCGCGGACTGGAGCGTATCATCTGCAGCAGGGCGATGCCGGTCAACGCCGGCATATTCCAGTCGGAAATCACCAAGTGATAACGCTTGCGCTCAATCATGCGCCAGGCTTCGGCTCCATCGGATGCGAGCTCCACCGAACCATAGCCAAGCGAGGCCAGTTGGCCAGCCGTGACCTTGCGCATTGTTTCGACATCATCGACCACCAGTATTCTCAGCACTTGTGCCATGTCTCCCCCATGTCCGGCCTGCTACGTTGTGTAGCAGACCGTTTCATTTATTATGCGGCATTTTTTTGCCGATTTGGAGCGAAAGCACTTCAACCTATTGTTGTCATGTTATGAGGCACGAACAACAAATGGTATGACACGAAAAAATGGTGACAATCCTGCTTGTTCGCGCTAGCAGCTGGTGGCGTGTTACCCACGATTTACGAGAGTGCAAGCGGATAGGACTGTTCCTCAGCGAAATGCCAGGAAAAGCTAGCCATCATCAAAAGCGATCAATCGATGGAATATGGTATCACCGTGCAGGCTGACGGAATATTTCACCTGAAGCTTAAGAGCAGCAATCACTCCAGCATTTTCACTTCAATACGCTTGGCAGGGATGAAAATGTGTTCATCGGTTCGCTTGGTGGAAACGACTTCTACCTCAATAGCCATGAACGTCGGATTCTGGCCCAAGCTGTGTAAAAACGTGAAAAATCCGAGAACAAAAAAGTCCTCCTTTCAAAATGGGTGCTACGCAATTTTCTCAAAGTTGTGAAGGGTAACCCTACCCACGAAATTTCTAATTTTATGTTTTTATACACCCTGGGCCGAAGGTAGACGCTCATAAGGGCCCAATGTAGGAGGTTGTGGCTCCCAGAACAAGCAACCAACTTTATTAGGCTCACCAGGCTGCACCCGCCATCATTCGCCAGCACCTAACAACCTCAGCGGCCGAACCTCGGCAAGCGCAATTTCGACTTCGACACCATCCTCTTGGCGTATCCATGCCCGCCCTTCTCCACCGGGACGGCACCCGAGCAACAGAATACACTCATGCTGCTGGTGCATCACCACCACACCGCTACAGCGCCAGCGGCGGTGGCCCGTGGCGCCGTGAGCGGCCGCCACATCGACGGCCTCCTGCGTGACACGATCTGCGCTAACCTCTTCAACGGCGGGCGGCTCTTCCTGCCCAAATTTCTCGCCCAGGAACGCCCGGAGCAGCTTGACAGTGCGGCGCGTGATTTCTGGCTCGCCCTCGCCCAGCCAGGCCGATACCGCATCCGGATGCGCCTTGTAGGCCGTCACCAGTTCATTGACGGTGGTCACATCGCGCACCCTGCCCTGGTTGAACGCGAGGGCGACCGGCTCGGGCAAGTCCAGCAGGGCCGCGTGCTGCGTGACGAAGGCGGGCGATTTGCTGATATTGCTGGCTATCTGACCTCGCTTGATCCCCTTCGACAGTTCGCGGCCGATGTAGTTGGCGATCTCCCGCGCCGTCAACTCGTTGCGCTGCAGGTTTTCAACCACCTGGTCGGTCGCGCTGTAGTCGTCGTCGATAAAGCCGGGAATCGTTGCCACCTGCACCAGCCGTGAGGCGCGGTAGCGGCGCGCGCCATGGTTGATGATGTAGCGCCCGGGCTTGTCGGGATGGTGACGCACGGAGATCGGCGTCTTGACGCCGCGCAAGCGGATAGAGGCGCCCAGTTCTGCCAGACTGTGCGCCGTAAAGCCTGGATTGGCGGCCGAGCGCGGCTGCCCGGGATCTTCATCGATATGGTCGAGCGGCAGCGCCAGCGGCCGGCCCTCCATCTCGGGTCCACTGCCTTGTTTCAGCTGCGCACTCACCTTTTTCATCGTGGCGCCTCCGTATCGCCATATGCGACGTACCAGGTCAGGTAGCAAAAGAAGGCAAAGTGCAGCAGTAGCGCCCAGCCGGCATGCATACCAGGTGCATCCCATAGCACCAATGTGCGCAGCAACTGGAACAGCACATCGCACGTCATGATGAAGCGCAGCGCTGGCCAGCACAGCACGACGATGACCCACAGGATTTTACGTAGGCTGGGCCTCGCTGGCGGCCCTGCGGGCACCGACGGCGATTTTTCCTTTCCAGGAGCGGATGGAAACTGGATGATGTCTGCCATGTTTCGACTCTTTCGCGTCTGGCCTGCTGCACCGTGCAGCTGATACGCCGACAGTGCCATCGTCGCCCCGCTAGTTGTCGGCGGCTTTGATGCAAAGCAAACTAGCGTTCCGCTATCGAAGCAATTTTTAGCAGCTAAAGGCCGTTTGAGCGCTCCTCGCGTGCACGTGCCACACAGGGATGCACGCAGCCTTGATCCAGTCGGCATCGCATGAGAAATCCTGTTGAATCGCAGTTTCCGGCGTCGGATACTGGGCTCAGGAATTCGAAATAATGATTGTTACCAGACAGGATTCACGCTGACTGAAGGAGGGCTTCCATCATGGGCATTCGTCCACTCACCACCACCGACCTGCTGACGCCAGGCCGGGTCTTGATCAAGCGCCGCCAGTTGCTGCAGAAAGTGCCGCTCTGCGAGCGCACGATACTGGATATGGAAAAACGCGGCGGCTTCCCCAAGCGCTTTACTATCACGTCGCGCCTTGTCGCGTGGGACTTGGCCGAGGTCGATGCGTGGATCGCCGCGCAGCAAAGCGCAGCCTTGCCAGGGTGCGCTCCGGGTGCGAAAAAAAGCACGTCCTAGCCTGCCACGTCGGCACGCGGACACTAGCTGGCGGTCCACGCATCGATCATGTCTGCCCATTCCTGCAGCATGCCGCGCCGCTGCTCCGCGTATTCCGCTTTGTTATACACGGCCCTGACGCCCTTCTGTTCGTGCGCCAGGCATTTCTCGATCCAGTCCGTGTTGTAGCCCGCCTCGTGCAGCAGAGTCGAGGCGGTACGGCGCAAGTCATGCGGCGAAAAGCCGTCCAGCGTGCAGCCGTCATCGGCGGCGTTCTTGACCACGGAAACCAGCACCGCGTTCAGAGTCGCGCCATTCATCGGTCGGTCAGGGTCGTACCTGGACGGCAGCACATAGCGGGACCCGCCGGCGCAGGTCTTGAACGCCACCAGCATATCCATGGCCTGGCGCGAAAGATAGACGTTATGCGGATTGCGTCTTTTCATGCGCGCGCCAGGGATCGTCCACAGCGCATGCTCGAAGTCGATCTCCGACCAGGTGGCATCGGTCAGTTCCGATTTGCGCACCAGGGTCAGCAGCAGCATCTTGCACGCCAGGCGTACCGTGGCGGCGCACTGAGTGCGGTCCAGATACTTGTAGAACAATTTGATCTCCGCCGGCGTCAAGGTGCGGTCACGCGGCTCGAAGGTTGCGATCGACGATGGCGGCACGCGATCGGCCGGGTTAGGATGCTTTTCCCCGCGCGCTTCGGCATACCTGAAGACCATCATCACGATCTCGCGCGCGTGCACCGCCACCGCCGGCGCCTGACGTGCAACGATGCGGTCGCACAGTTCGCGCAGCATCTGATCGCTGATTTCCGATAGCAGCAAGGAGCCAAATGCTCCTTTCAGGTCACGCTCATAGGTCCAGCGGCGCATGGCGCGCGTTGATTCTGCCATCTTGTATTTGTCGAGCCAGCGTTCGGCCCAGACAGAAAACGGTTCCTGTGCCTTGTGCCGCCGGATGCTCTCTTCCTTCGTGCGCGCCGGCGACACGCCTGCGGCCACGGCCTTGCGCGCCTCGGCAAGCGCTTCGCGCGCCTCACGCAAGCTCATGCCACCAACCCCATACCGGCCCAGCGTGACGGTCTCCTGGCGTCCGTTAACGCGATAGTTATAGCGGAAGGAAATGCCGCCGGACGCCGCCACCATCGCATACAGTCCGTCCCGGTCCGCCACCTTGTAGGGCTGCCCGGTGCCCTTGATATTTTTGAGCTTTGCATCTGTCAGCATATTTGCCTCCAAACGTATACCATCAAACCGACGAAATAATCAATAAAATCAGTAACTTGCATGCGGTTTTAGACGCTGACTCGATCGCATGAATGGAGCTAAAACCGGCAAAAGTACCATCAACGATTCCGGCGTTTCCCAGACTTGGAAAAACCAATAAAAACAAGGGCTTACCGCGCTGTATACCATCACGTATACCATCAAGGCCCAACTGCGCCTGATGGTATACGTATCTCCATAGCATCATCCCAAGAACGCCATACCATCTTGAGTACCATCAAAAGAACCTGCTCGGCGTTACCTGAGGTTGCCTGACAATGCGCCCCAAAATGAAAAAACCCCTGAAAAATCAGGGGTTTGTGTTGATCGTCCTACCCGGCTTTGCCAGCGGCTGCCAGACGGGAGATCATTCCCACTCAATCGTCGCCGGCGGCTTGCCCGAAATATCGTATACCACGCGGTTGATGCCGCGCACTTCGTTGATGATGCGGTTCGAGACCTTGCCCAGCAGCGCGTGCGGCAGGTGCGCCCAGTGGGCGGTCATGAAGTCTTGCGTTTGCACTGCGCGCAAGGCCACTACCCATTCGTAGGTGCGGCCGTCGCCCATCACGCCCACCGATTTGACCGGCAGGAACACGGCGAAGGCCTGGCTGGTCGCTTCGTACCAGTTGGTTGGCACGCTGTCCTGGTCGAAGCCGGGCACCACCACTGGCTCGTACGGCGTATTGCGCAGCTCTTCGATGAAGATGGCGTCGGCGCGGCGCAGCAGGTCGGCGTAGTCTTTCTTGACTTCGCCCAGGATGCGCACGCCCAGGCCCGGGCCCGGGAACGGGTGGCGATACACCATGTCGTGCGGCAGGCCCAGGGCCACGCCGAGCTTGCGCACTTCGTCCTTGAACAGTTCGCGCAATGGCTCCAGCAGTTTGAGTTTCATGGTGTCCGGCAGGCCGCCCACGTTGTGGTGGCTCTTGATGGTCTGGCCTTTCTTGCCCTTGCCGGCCGATTCGATCACGTCGGGGTAAATCGTGCCTTGGGCCAGCCATTTGGCGTTCACCAGCTTGCCCGATTCGACCTGGAACACTTCGACGAATTCGCGGCCGATGATCTTGCGTTTCTGCTCGGGATCGGAAACGCCAGCCAGGTGGCCCATGAACTGGTCTTCCGCATCGACGCGGATGACTTTGACGCCCAGGTTCTTGGCGAACATGTCCATCACCATCTTGCCTTCGTCCAGGCGCAGCAGGCCATGGTCGACGAACACGCAGGTCAGCTGGTCGCCGATCGCGCGGTGGATCAGGGCAGCCGCCACGGACGAATCGACGCCGCCCGACAAGCCCAGGATAACGTCGTCGGTACCCACTTGCGCGCGGATTTTTTCGACCGCTTCGCTGATATAGTCGGGCATGTTCCAGTCCGATTTGCAGCCGCAGATTTCATGCACGAAACGGCCGATCATGGCCTTGCCCTGCACCGTGTGCGTCACTTCCGGGTGGAACTGCACGCCGTAGAACTGGCGCTCTTCGTCGGCCATGGCGGCGATCGGGCAGCTCGGGGTATTGCCCATCAGCTTGAAGCCGGCCGGCATTTCCAGCACCTTGTCGCCGTGGCTCATCCACACTTTCAGCATGCCGTGGCCTTCGTCGGTGACGAAGTCGGCAATACCGTTCAACAATTTGGTATGGCTGCGGGCGCGCACTTCAGCGTAGCCGAATTCACGCACCAGGCCGTTTTCAACCTTGCCGCCCAACTGGGCCGCCATGGTCTGCATGCCGTAGCAGATGCCAAGCACGGGCACGCCAAGCTCGAACACGGCTTGCGGCGCGCGTGGCGAATCGCCTTCCAGCGTGGAATTGTGGCTGCCCGACAGGATCACGCCGGCCGCGCCATAGTTGCGCACGAATTCTTCGCTGACGTCATACGGGAACACTTCGGAGAACACGCCGGAATCGCGCACGCGGCGGGCGATCAGCTGGGTGACTTGGGAGCCGAAATCGAGAATGAGGATTTTAGAGTGCATGATGGAGGACTTTATCTGGGTTCAATTGCAAGACCGGCGCACTGGGCGCCGGTCTGATTGTCGCTATTTACTCGGAACGGTAATTCGGCGCTTCTTTCGTGATCTGCACATCGTGGACATGCGATTCGCGCATGCCGGCCGAGGTGATTTCCACGAATTCGGCTTTTTCGCGCAGCTCGTCGATGGTGGCGCAACCGCAGTAGCCCATCGATTGACGCACGCCACCCACCAGCTGGAAGATGATCGCCAGCACGCTGCCCTTGTAGGCCACGCGGCCTTCGATACCTTCAGGCACGAACTTGTCGGCCTTCATGGTGGCGTCCTGGAAGTAGCGGTCAGCCGAACCGTCCGACATCGCGCCCAGCGAACCCATGCCGCGGTACGATTTGTACGAACGGCCCTGGTACAGGATCACTTCGCCCGGCGCTTCTTCGGTGCCGGCAAACATCGAACCCATCATGACGGTCGAGGCGCCAGCGGCCAGCGCTTTCGAAATGTCGCCCGAGAAGCGGATGCCGCCGTCGGCGATACATGGCACGCCCGTGCCGGCCAGTGCTTCGGCAACGTTCGAAATGGCGGTGATTTGCGGCACGCCGACACCGGCGACGATGCGCGTGGTGCAGATCGAGCCAGGACCGATGCCGACCTTGACCGCGTCAGCGCCGTACTCGACCAGCGCCTTGGCGGCGGCGGCGGTGGCGATATTGCCGCCGATAACTTCGACTTGCGGGTACTTGGTCTTGATCCAGCGTACGCGGTCGAGGATGCCTTGCGAGTGGCCGTGGGCGGTATCGACCACCAGCACGTCAACACCGGCAGCGACCAAGAGGTCGATCCGTTCCTCATCCTTGGCGCCCACGCCGACGGCAGCGCCGACCAGCAGCTTGCCCTGGCTGTCTTTCGACGCGAACGGGTGCGAGGTCGACTTCTGGATATCCTTGACGGTGATCAGGCCGCGCAGTTCAAACGCGTCGTTGACCACCAGCACGCGCTCCAGGCGGTGCTTGTTCATCAGGCGCTTGGCTTCGGCCGTATCGGCCTCTTCGTTCACATACACCAGCTTTTCACGCGGGGTCATCTTGGCGCGCGCTTCGGCATCGAGTTCCTGCTCAAAACGCAAATCGCGGTTGGTGATGATGCCGACCACGACCTTGCCTTCGACCACCGGGAAGCCGCTGATACCGTACTGTTCGGTCAGGGCGATGACGTCGCGGATTTTCATTTCCGGCGGGATCGTGATCGGATCGCGCAGCACGCCGGCTTCGAAACGCTTGACGCGGGCTACTTCACGTGCCTGGTCTTTCGGGTTCAAGTTCTTGTGGATGATACCGATGCCGCCTTCCTGCGCCATCGCGATCGCCAGACGGGCTTCGGTCACCGTGTCCATGGCTGCGGACAGCAAGGGAATATTCAAGGTGATATTGCGGGTCAGGCGAGTTTTGAGGGACGTATCGGCGGGCAGAACGTTGGAGTAGGCTGGGACGAGCAGCACGTCATCGAATGTGAGTGCTTTTTGAAGTAGACGCATAGCATTTCCTATTGGCGCAAAAGCAGATTATACAGAAATTATCAACTTTTGTCTTGAACCATTGCAGACCACTGCGGACATAGTGAAAATGCGGCTGTTGCATTTTTCAAAAGGTCTGGAAAGGCCTGGAAATGTCTGCATTTTCGCCCTCGTTTCGCCCTCATTTCGCCCTCGTTTTTGATCGTATTTCGCGCCATGTGCCGCTTGCTTGCTGAGGTGGCGCAACGGTCGCCGGCCGCTAAGGGTGACAATAAGAGCAGGATTGTTCAAAGGACGGCAATGAGGTATAAACTTGCAGCCATCATCTTACCAGCTCTGTGTGCCTGCACTATAAATGACAGCGCTCGCAATGGCAGTGGCGACGTGATTGGCATGGACAGCTTCGCCCTCGCCGCCCGCTACGGCACGCCGGCCGGCTACCAACTCCTGGGCGACTACATGCAACTGGACTACGGGACCGACGCAGCAGGCTGCCGCCTCATCGTGCTGGTCGACCAGGATCAGCGCGTGGTCGGCTGGGCCAGCATTGGCCAGGCATGCCCGGCCCGATGATCGAGCATCTATTCAGGTGGCGCCATCATTACGAGGCATGCCTCGCCATCCAGCTTCACTCGCAATGCCGGCTCTTCCTCGCGCGTCAAACTCGATCCGTATGCTATCGCAGCATGCGCGCCTCGATCTTCGTCAACTCGCCTTCTTTGATATCGATATCAACCAGCCATCCGCCGCGCTCCAGCTGCTCGGGCCGGCTTTCGAAACTCGCGCGCAACTGCAACCCTCCTAGCTCGAATGACTCTTCCGACATCCACTCAATGTGGCAGTCGATCAGGCGGCCCTCCGGAAATGTAGAAATCTGATGGCCACGCAACTCGGCGCATGTGGCGTGGCGCTGCAGCACGGTCGAGTAGTCGTCGGCCAGTGCCAGCAGTCCACGCGAACCACCGCTGTCGCGCACCAATCTTTTCGGTAGCGCGACGCCAGATCGATACAGCTCCCTGACCCGAAATCCGACAGCGTTGCCCGGCACGTGCAGCTTGCACACCCAGGTTTGTGCGACTTCGCGCGCGTGACCGGACTCATCTCTAGTTGCCTCAATGCCGCTCAACACTATGGTCCATCCCTGAATCCGCACCAGTTTAGGCCGGACAAGCTGCGCCAGAATGCGTGGCGCACCGATCACCTGTAGGCGCGCCACTTTTGAAGGGCGTCGATTCCCCTCCAGCGTTACGTCGACCACCTGCAGCTCAAGCAGCATCGCTCCTTCTACAGCCGACGCAGGAGCTGACAGCGCGGCCCCGTCTTCTCGCCGCTTCGATGCCGAAACTTTCATCACTAGCCCCAATACACTGTACATCCATACAGTATATTGAATTGGCGCATGTTGTACAGTAAACAAATGTGCGGACGAATCGATCAGAACGAAAATCCCAGGCTCTACCTGAATAGCATCGGGTGGACAGATGCGGGTATCGACAGCCAGGCCAGCGCACGCGCTAACGTGCCGCCAGGCACTTATGTGCCGGTGCTGCATATGCAGGACGGCCAGCAGCGCGTCGATGATACATTCTGGAGCTATCGGCCAGCCTGGGCCGCTGCTGCCACGCCCGCGCCGGGCAAGAAGCGCATACCGATCGCCATCAATGCCAAAGTCGAGAAGCTGATGGGCGCCTACTGGAAGCCGCTGCTGCGCTCCGGGCGCGGCGTCGTGTGTGCATCAGGCTGGTACGAATGGACAGGTGAGAAAGGCAGCAAGCAACCTTGGCATATCCATCGCAAGGATGACGCGCCGCTGTTCCTGCTGGCCTTAGCCAACTTCGGCCCATTCAAAGAAAACCGCGAGGAGTCCGGCTTCGTGCTCGTAACGGCCGATTCGATGGGCGGCATGGTCGACATTCACGACCGACGGCCGGTGGCGGTGAGTGCCGAGGATGCGCGACGCTGGATGGACCCGGCGTTGCCTGCCGACGAAGCATCGCACTTGGCCCGCACACAGATGCTTGATGCTGAGCTGTTCGAATGGCAACCATCTTTTATTTAAAGCCGGCTTCGCATAGTTTTGACTTAGACCATACTCAGCTAGAAGCGTTATGATAAGATCATTTACTCACATGGCAGTGAATGACTGAAATACCTTCTTCGGGGATAAAATGAAGCAATCAGGACCCTCCCGGCTGGGCCAGTATGAATATCAAATTTGCGTACACCCTACCGAAACTGGGCACTACCAAGGAGTTATCGTCGTCACTGGTTGCGATGGCAAGTGCTACACACCTTCTATTCAAATCCCGACCGCTACCGCTTTAAAAACGTCGCATGCCGCCGAAATCGAGGCCTCCGCTATGGCCGTCTATCTGATTCACACCGGAGGAATTGCAGCTCTTTTATCAGGCGCCGAATCCGGAAAGCCGTTATCCACCACGCAGCCAGAGCTGCTTAAAGTGGTGGGCAACGCCTAGTCAGTCACTCCATGCGCGCGCACGAACGCCTGGCACGCTCGGGCGGTCGCGGCCACCTCCTCCGTCTGCAGGATCAGGGCTTGAATATCTCTCGCCACCGCATCAGGAAGTAGCCCACCGGTGGAATCGGCTGCAGGGCCGCTTGCGGTGCCACCGGTATCGGCCGGGGCGGCAGGTCCTGAACTTGCACAGAAGGCTGGACGGCGCATGCGCTCAGCAGCAAGACGAGCGCGAACATTGTTGATTTCTTCATCGTACACTTTCGTAATGGCCAGCGCTGTGGCGGCCTGTTGTTTGGCTTGCGCCAGGTTCTCGGCAACGCGTCGCGCCACCGCCTTCGTTTCTGCCTGAGCGCGGGCGGCCTTGTCAGCGTCCCATAGCGCCTGTACGACCGCCCTGCCCTGAACGGCGCCATGGCCATGCAGATACGCACCGCCGACTGCAGCGCCCGCCAACAGGGCGACAGTGAGGTACAGCCAGCCGGGCAGCTTGGCCAGCGCGTTCACGACAGCACCTTTTGCGCCACCTTGAAAAACGCCAAGCGCTCGGCCAGGCCGTTCGTTCCGCCGTTGATACGGCGCGTCACCGCCACCTGGTCGCCGGCGTCTGCCAGTGTATTCAGTCCACGCGACTGCCAGAACCAGCCGGCGCTGCGGCAGGCGTTGACGGTTTGCTCGAGCAGAGCGGGCTGGGCCAGCAGATCCAGGTCCAGCGCTTTGCCACAGGCGGCGTAGTTCGTGCGGCCGGTCACCTGGATCAGGCCGCGCCCACGAAAGCGCACGCCGTCGCCGGGCTGCGTGTTGCCTAAATCCTTGCGACCCTCGTAAGCTGCGCCGCTGGCAAGCTCGCGCACGTACACCAGTTGGCCGGATTCGTGCGCCAGCTGGGCCAGGAAGGAGGCCTGGCGCGCCGGGGTGTTGATGCCGAACTCGGCCATGGTGGCATTGAGCGCGGGCAAAAAAATACCTGCTTTGGTGCGGGCATTGGGCATGATGGTGATGAGTTGCTGCAAGGTCAGGTTCATGGCAGGCTTTCAGGTGGTGGTGATGGTGGGCCGCCGAAGCGGCTAAGTTTGGCCAGGCCCGCAGCCAGGTAGGCTTCAAGTACTCGAGCACCGCCGAATCCGGCCAGCGGGATCAAGCCCGCCTGCAGCAGGATCGGCACTTCCTGCCAGGCGCACAGGAAATACGTGACCAGGCCGGCCAGCAGCGACAGCAGTAGGTCGCTCGACACTTCCAGCGGCACGGACTTGATGGTGATGGTCGGGCTGGCGATCTTGCGCAGCGTCGCCGCGGCGCCGCCGATCAGGGCCAGCACCACAGCAACGGCCACTGCCGCCGGCGGGATGCTCGACAGGTCACTGCCGAACGTGGCCTGCGCCGCAGCAGCGCCGGCGCTCCAGAAGCAGCCGAGCCATACCCAGCAGATTTTCTTCAATTGCAGACTGTCGAGCATTGGTTGTCCTTGTTGCGTTGGTGGGCGTCGATGAACGCAATGAACATGATCGTGGCGGCATTCCACAGGTAATAGGCCAAGAGGCCACCGCTGCGCAGGTTGAAAAACTCGACATAGAGCTGGGCGATGTAGCAAAACGCCAAGGCGGCCAGAATGTAATGCCGCTGGCGCCGGCCAATGCGCCAGTGGAAGCGCTCGGGCATAAAATCATTGATGATGGCGTCGAGCATCGCAATGGCGCCGACGACCATCAGCATCCAGATCAGCACGGCGCCGTCGCGCGTCGAGGCCACCAAGTGCATCAGCGAGCGCGGATCGGTCATTGCCACGTACCAGGTCACGATCGCGTTGCCGCCGACGTACATGCGAAAGACGGAGCCGGCGCGGTCGACGCCGGTGTGTGGGGCGCGCATCACGCCACCTTGACAATAATGCGGGCGCGGCCATCTTCCTCGATGGCGATCACCTTGCCGACGGCATTGGCATACTGGACCATCGACATGTCTACCAAGTGCATGGCGGCGCCGGCAATACCCTCGCTATCCTGCACAGGCACGATGTATTGGCCGGGCGTGGCGCCCTGAACGTTGACAGGCACCTGGCCGGCGAAGGCAATGCGGTCGACCGTCTTGCGCCGCTGCTCCAGGGCGACATCGAATGCGACAAGCGCGGCAGCATGGTCCGCCTCTTTAACAGCCCAGGTGCTATCCGTATCGTCCTCGCCGCGCTGCGGGGCACCTGGTCGCGCGCCCAGGCCTTGCGCCCACGAGTCGCCGCCGACCATGCACGGATTGGTCGATTTGACCATGAAGGCAATGGCGCTGGCCCACTTGTCGGTCAGTTGGCCAGCGGCATCGATGCCGACGATCTTGCCGGGAACAATGGTGCCGCACAGCGGCGCTTTGATGAGATATTCGGCATAGTCGGCGCCACCGGCATTAATCGTGCCGCCAACATTGATGCTACGCCCCGTCGCATTATTCCGGATCAGATTGAGCACCGTCGCGGCCGCATTACCCGGCGGACCACTCGCTACGTAGAAATCCGCACAGTAGGCCAGTGTCAGCAGCTCCGTGCCCTCCGGCGTGTTGTACCGGGCGAGCACGCTCTGCAGCGCGGCGCCGTCATAACCAGCAGTCAACCTGTCAGACCGGATGGTTTTAGCGGAAATAGTACTTGTGCTGGTCACTGGTCCTGTCAGCGTGCCGCCGGTCAGCGGCAACCCGTTATACGGCCCAGCCGCAAATGCATCCCACATCTGATTCAATACCTCGACAACATTTTTCATGCCCGCAGTAAATTTGATGGCCATTGTTATATCCCTTCGATTTGGAGTGGTGCAGCATAGGTTTCGTAATACGGTGTACTGACTGCATCGAGATTGGCCACGCGTCCATACAGCATGTGGTCTTGCTCCAGCAGCGAGTCAGGGTCTTCCGGGAACAGGCTGAACAGCAAAGGCCGAACCGGGCCGCACTCGCGCAGGATGCGCATCAGCCGCGCCCGGTCAGGCGGCGTCAGGTGAGCCAGGCTGATTGCCAGTTTGTCGCTGGTCGTGCCCACTGCTGTCTTGGCGGTGCCGGCGGCCGTGCGGTAGACCTCGGTCGTATCCTGCAGTTGCAGGCTGGCGCCATACTCGGCATTGTTCTCGGGTGACCAGTAATTGCCTACAACCAGGCGCGACGCCTCGACGTAGCCCTCTGGTAGATCGAGGCAATAGAATTCAACCACCAGCCGGCGTAGGAATACCGGAGCGAACCACGCCACAGCATCAGCGCCGCCACCGCGCGCCCAAGTATTCGTCCCGCCCCACGTGTAGGCATTCCAGCCCAACGGCACCTCTCCGAATGGGTATGAGCCGAGCGGCGCTTCGGGGCATGGCATCATCCAGCCGGTGTCGATTGCCGGCACTACGTCGCCTGGCTGACTAAATCCGCGCACCCGCATACGTGCACTGCTGGTCATGTTGGTAAAAATCAGCGCCACGCAGGCGATCGCCTCCTGCGTGGGCCACGTTGCGGTGATGGTTTGGGATGTACCCATGCCGCGCAGCACAGCACCCTTGCGGTCGGTCTGCAGATTGGTCGGTCCCATCGTGCCGGCTTGGCTTGATGCGGTCAGCACAGCCCGGTCGGCGGCGTTGTCATGGATGATGCGTAAATTTGGCATGTTATTCCGATGTGATGACGGTGAGGCGCTGCGTCGCTGACGCAGGTTGAAAACCAGCGCCGCCAGCACCAGGCTTGATCGCAGTGGATACCGCCTGGGATGTGATGGCCACCACCAGCCGATATGTTCGCTCCACCGTGCTGGTGACGGGATCTGTAAATGTGAAGGAACCCGACGTGGACCAGTCCGCCGTCGACGACTCATCAGAAGGATCTCGATTCGATATGCTGAGGTTGCCCGGCACGGTAGCGCTATGAACCAGCGCCTCGGCCGACGTTCCAATTTTTCGATACAGCTGCAGCACGGCCTGTGTGGTGCCGGCGCCGGCGGTGAAATGATGATTTAGGGACGACCTGCGTGACTGCCAGTCGATACTGCCCACCACAGTGACGGTGCCACCATTGCTGCCGAACGGCCCGTCGACCACCTGAGCAGCAGGGTCGACCGTTGGGTTGGTCACCGAGGTCCGCAGTACGCCGCCGGTCAGCGCGCCACCAAAATAGCTGTCGCCGTTCCGTTTCATGTAGAAAATGGCGTTAGTATCAGTCTTCGCGCCACTACCCGCCCACATCGCGTACACCGGGTCATCCGGCCCCATCTCCACGCGAAATCCGCTACCTGCACCGGTTACGACATTGCCGGCAAATGTTCCGCCAGCAGCTGCTAATTTCCCGCTAAACGTCGCAACTCCATTGATCACGGTCAGACCCGGCGAATAGACGTCGCCGTTGGCATCGACTTGAAAATACCGTCCGGTAAAATAGTTCCCCAGTAGCAGGCCATCCGATCCCAGATAAAACCCACCGGCAAGGCTGGTCGGCCAGGCATGCCCGGTAAATGCCCCACCGGCAATGCTCCCTCGCAGTTGCACGGAATTTGCGTAAAGGTTCCCCGCACGGCTCAGGTACCAGCCGCTGACACCATATGACCAGTTACTGGACCAGATATCGCCGCCAATTTTGGCATTGGTGATCGAGGCATTCTGGATATACGCATTGGCGATATACACGCCGATAGGGATCGTCACGCCATCAACGATAGTTTCCGTTGCGCGCACGATGAATGGGATAGCCGACGGGATGCCGCTACCAGCTGGTGCCGCGATGAAAAACGTGCTGGCGCGCACGCCGAAATCCAAGCGACCGCCGCCGGCGATGAGCTCGAACCCTCCGGCGACGCCATCGGCATCCAGTTGAACGCCATACTTAGCCTGCGCCTGGCCGAGCGCGACTGCAGTGGTCTCGGCCGTTATTTTGACGGCTGCGTACTGATCAGTCAGCCCACCGGGCCCAGTAATGGAAGCCTGCACGTTGTCAATCCGCCGGCTGGAAGCCTCATTCTGGCTGGCGCGCACGTCAATCTCAGTATTGACGACAGCGGTGAGAGCCTGCACGATCTGCGCCGGGCGCCATTCAATGCCCGTTGCAAGCCAAAACTTGTCCTGCACCTCGCCTCCTTGTTCCAGGTGCATCCACAAATTGGCCGTCCGCGCACCAGCTGGCACAGTCAGCGTGCCAGATATGCGCCTCCAGTAGCCGTTAGCGTCCACAGCTGTACAGCTCGCGGCACCGACCCATGTCTGAAAGTCGTTGGCGCCAGTGAAATACGCCCCGATACCGAACGTCGGCGCAGTCAGTCCAGACAATGCATAGACCCATGCCGAAAACTGATGTACGTCGCCCGGCGATACATTCACCTGGACGGACAGTTGCAGGTTGTCGCGATTTTTGACGCGCGCGGCGGTACCAAATGGCCAGCTCGCGCCGCCAATTTCTGGAATCAGGCCGGCCGTCCAATTTTGCACACCTGAAGCGAATGTCGGGTCCGGGCACAAATTAGTCAGGTCCGCGCGATAAATAGCCTGCACTTGCTGCAGCGATGAGGCTGCTGCCGATGCACTGCCATCGGCAAGGGTTTTTGACTCGGCTGCCTGAGTTGCGAACACGCCGGCCTCAGCTGCGCGCGTGGTCGCCGTACTGGCTGCCGCGCTGGCCGTGCTCGCGCTCTGGCCGGCGGCGGTTGCCCGTGCGTCGGCCGTTGACGCCGAGCCGGATGCGGCCTGAGCTGCTCCGTTGGCCTGGCCATATGCCGCCTCGGCAGCAAGACGCGAGTTGTTGGCCGCCGTCGCGCTCTGGCCCGCCTCAGTCGATTTCGTTCCTGCGCTGGTGGCAGACAATGCGGCAGCTGATGCTGAACCGCCCGCCTGCCCGGCCGCAACACCGGCAGCATCAGCGGAACGTGCAGCCGCACCCGAGGCGCTACTGGCGGTAATTGCCGATTCATTGGCTGCCGTTGCGCTCTGTCCCGCTGCCGTGGCCTTGGTATTGGCTGTCGACGCCGAGCCGGCAGCAGCGTTCGCGGAACCGCCTGCGGCCTGTGCCGCGCCAGCGGCCAGGCCAGCTGCGGTGCCGGCATCGCCAGCCGAGAGCGCCGCCGCGCCCGAGGCGCTACTGGCCGTAACCGCTGCCGCGCTCGCTGCACTGGCGCTCTGCCCCGCCTCCGTTGACTTGGTGCTGGCAGTGCTGGCTGATTGGGCAGCAGCAGTCGCGGAACCGCCGGCGGCATTACGCGATTCGGCAGCCAGTTGCGCACTGATTGCTGCCTGACTAGCGGCACCGGCTGCATTTGTCTCAGACGTGGCGGCACTGCCGGATGAAGCTGCAGCCTGGCCGGCCTTCGTCGTCGCAGTAATTGCCGACTGAGATGCGGCATATGCGCTGTCGCCAGCAGCCGTAGCGGCGGCAGTAGCCGTGTTGGACGACGTGAGGGCGGCACCGGCCGACGCACCCGCCGCGTCACGTGCCGCCTGTGCCGCCAGTTTCGATTCATTCGACGCAGTCGCAGCGACGCCAGCGGCAGTAACGGAGCCCGCCGCAGCCTGCTGGCTGGTCGATGCAGCGGTCGCATTTTGCCCGGCAGCACCTGCAGCACCGACAGCGGTCGACGCCGAGTTGCTGGCGGCGCCGGCACTGCCCTGTGCATTGGTAGCCGCCTGCGACGACTGAGCGGCCGATGTCGACGCATTGCCAGCGGCCGTGTTGGCGGTCGTGGCCGACTGGGCTGACTGAGTGGCGTATTGTCCAGCGCCCCCAGCAGCAGCATCGGCCGCCGCCTTCGCCAGATCTGCCGCCACCGCAGCGGTATGTGCGGCGGCGGCGGCCTGCGCCGCCTCGCCGGCTGCTGTAGCTGCCGCGCTGACCGATTGCGACGCTGCTACAGCCGACGCGGCCGCAGAGAGAGTGTCGCCGTACACGTCTTTTAAATCCTTCACACTGTTACTTAACGGGGCGATCAGATCGATTTTTGCGCCCAAGTCGGCATACAACTGGCTTTCCCTGATCTCGCCCTCCAGCACCTGCAGCAGGTGCTCGACCTCGGCATCGGACGAACCCACCGTGCCACTGCTGGCGTTGTACGGGCCAGGTATGGCCGCGCGCGACACGTAGCGAATCCAGTAATACCGGAACGCGCCCGGACCCACCGGATCGGTATATTCGCGGCCATCGGCACGGCCGACCAGCGCGGCTTGGGCAAAATTGTTCGCCGGCGCGCGCCACACCTCGGTGTGCGAGAGGTTTTTGTAATTGGCCGGCGCAGCATCCCAAGCCAGGGTGATCGTGGCAGGATGACCGGTCGCGGCCAGGCCGGTCGGCGCCGGCGGCGGCGTCAGGTCCAGGGCCTGCTGCTTGGCCACCGTCTGCCGGGCGCGATAGGTCACGCCCTCGATCACCGCCATGGCCGTGACCGTCACAATGCTGGCCGACATATCAGCGTAGTTCAGCACCGCATTGCCGTTGGCCACGGTCAGCGGTACCGCCGGCTCGGTGGAAAACGTGATGGCGCCCAGGGCGCCCAGCATCAGCGCCGAGAACGTAATCGATGCCGGCGTCGGCACGCCGGCGAGCGACACCTCGAACATCGTGGCGCTGGCCGTGAGCATCATCGCGCGGTCCATCGGCGTCGCATAGCGCGGCACCGTGTTCATGATCAGGCGGTCGCGCTCGCCCAGCAGCGCGCTCAAACCATCACCCCGACGGTCACGCGGCCGGTCAGCCAGTAGCGCGACAGCAGCACCACCACACCAGGTTTGCCATCTTGCAGGCCGTAGCGCTCATCCATCAGCCTCACGGCCCGGCCCAGTTCCAGCATCATCATCTCTGGTTCTCCGTCAAATTCGTAGATCGTGCGCGGCACGCTGTTCAAGGCCAGGCGACGCGTGGCCTCGGCATGCGCATCGGCGCGGGTTTTCAGGCAGGTTTCGACCTGCACCGGGTCGTCGCTGATGCGGTACCGCGCGCGCACAGCATCGTCGGCTACGGTCTCGGTCAGCCACTCGGTGGCGTACAGGTCGGCATGCTCGGGCGGGATAGTGGTCGTCAGGCTGGCCTGCACGGTGTAGTTGCGGTCGAAAGCGATCTTGACGGCGGCCGCCACCGGCAGGCGCTGCACCGGGTGCAGGCTGCGCTCGCGCATGTGGTCCGGCCCGATCGCCACCGGCACGCCCAGGCCCGGCAGCGCGACCTGCACCAGGCGCAGCTGGCCGGTGCGCGACATGATCGCCTGCGCGCCCACGCTCGCCGCCAGCTGCTGGATGGCCTGCGCCTGGTTGGTCCGGTCAGCCACGTACAGGCCCACCAACTGCGGGTGCGCCGCGTCGAAGGCGCCCAGGTTGGCCAGGTCCAGGTCGGCGGCCGTGAAGCGGTCGGCTGCCTTGCCGTAGCCGGTGGCGATGCGCTGCACCAGCGGGGCAATGCGCGGCGCGTAGCCGGCCACATTGTCGCCCTGCACGCTGGCGGTGATCACCTGGGCTAGCGGATTTGTGATCAGCGTGAAGCGGCCGACTGCATTATTGATCGTGGCAGACACCGGCTTGCCGTTGGCGCGCACCTCGGCGATCGACTCGACGCTGCCCAGGAAGCCATATTCCAGCGTAGCCGGGTTGGTGGCCAGCGGGGTGACGTTGTGGCATTCGCCGAACGGCACCGGCAGGATGCTGTCCTTATTCTGCGTGGCACCGCCCAGCTTGGCCTCGGTGATCGGCGTATTCAAGCGCTGCAGCTTGTCGCGCAGCGTCAGGTTGATCGATTCGCGACCCGACACGGCCACGTCGGCAATGATGCCGTCGAACACTAGGCGGAAGTCGGCGCGTGGCCAGGCCGGGTCGCCGGACCAGACGCGAACGGCACGATTCGACCACACGTCGGTGAGCCAACCATCGAGCGCGCCGTCGGCGTTGTCCAGCTCGATATCGCCGCCCGACAGCCCAGCCTCACCGGTCAGGCTGACCTGCTCGGTGAATGCGAGACCGCCGGTGGCCAGCGGCAAGTACTCGACGTTGGCCGGCGTGTCGGTCGGGCCGGTGGTGTACAGGCGCGAGGCGATATACCGCGTCACCTCGACGCCCGACACGTCGACCTGGGCTTCGATCAGCACCATGCGCGCGGCGGCAGGATCTTGCAGCCACGCCAAAAACTGATCATCAGACATATTCCACCTTTCTGTTTGCTTTTTCCCAAGCCGATGTTTTGGCTGATTTGTCGACGCCGGCCACTACTACCTTTGCAGCACTGGCGTTTGACTCGACCGTTGCCCGGATAGCGGCGCCGGTTTGGTCTTTCTGTTCAGCACGCAAGCCCTTGACCTCATCACGCAAGGCCTTGATTTCGGTCACCAGTGCATCAGTGTTGCCGCCGCCTTGGCTTGGCGCGCCGCCGAAATAACGACGCATCGCCGCAGCTGCCGGCGCGTCGACCACAACCTCACCACGGTGCAGCTCGGCCGAATAGCCATCGAACGGCACATTGGCCAGGCCGCCAGCATGCGAGCCGTCGAACTTCACGCCCAGCTCAGTCGACACGCCCATGGCCACCTGCAGATTGGCGATCGCCTGGGCTACCGTCAGCACGCTGTCGTTGATGGTGATCAGGCCCGACACCTGTTTCGTCAACGCGTCAAGGCTGGCCTGCTGCACGTCGACCTGCGTGCTGGCCCAGCGCATCGCCTCATCATTGGCCGCCATCACGCGGGCGTAATCGGCCACGTATTTGGCGTCCGAGGCGTTGACCACCTGCGAGGCCGTCAGGAACGCCTGCTCAGCGGCCGACAGGCCGGACTGCGCCGTCGTGTCACCTGCATTGGCCGCAGCCAGCGTTTTTTCGAACTGAGCCCGGGCCTCGGCATACCGCTGCTCTGGCGTCAGGATCGACTGATTACCCAGCGCCAGGCTGGCGTTGAGGCCGCCGACAGTTGTTGCCCACGATTTCAGGGCAGTCAAAGAAGACGTCATTGCCGACTTTTCAGTGTCATACGCCTTGGACAGCGCATCCTTGGCTGTCACTACCGCCTTGGCCGCCTGTACCTGGTCGAATAACGCGCGATTTACCGAGGCGATGCCGTCGCGTTGAATTGCCAACAGCTGCGCTTCCGTCTTCGTCAGCTCGTTCAGCTGCTGCTGCAGGTCGCGGTGTTCGCTAGCGATCTCGGACGCCGTTTTCGCAACGGCCGCATACTCGCCGGTCGCTGCTGCCAGCTCGGCCGTGTAGTCCGCCACCTTCTTGAACGGCTCGGCCAGGGCGATCAGCTGGCCATACATCGATACGCCAGCGCCAGTGCTCAAATCCTGAGCCAGCACGAGCTTTTTGAATTGCTCGACGGTGGTGACGCTCGAATAGCCCAGCGTATCCATCGCCGCGCGCACGGACGCCGTGATCGGCGCCATCTGCTCGGCCTCGCTCAGGAAATTCTGCACAAAATACCCGGTGCGCGAGGTCAGATTTTCCAGGCCATCGGATGCACTGATCAGGCCCTGGCTCAGGTTGATGGCGTCAATGCCGGTTACGTTGAACGATTCGCCCAGCACGGCCAGCACGTCATTGACCTGCATCTGCTCATTGGCCACGCGCACCAAGGTTTCCAGATAGCCCTCGCCGACAGCCTGGAACTGAGCGATATCGGCCACGCCAAACTTGGCCATGTCGTCGCCCATCTTCGAGAACGCCGTCTCCAGGGCTTTCTGCTGCTCTTCGCCCGTCAGGTCTTTCAGCGAGATTTTGCCCAGGTCGACCACGAACGTATTCAACTTGGCATTGAAGGCGGCTCCGCCCAAGCCCAGCACATCGGCCGCGCTGCGGATGGTATCGCCCATGCTGCTGATGATCATGCTGAACTGGTCGTTCATTTCGTCCGACAGCGCGGCGGTCTGCGTGCTGTTTTTGCTGCTGTACGAGATCCCGAGCGCTTTTTTCTTCGTGTTGATATCGGCGTAGGCCTGGGCGGTGAAGCCCAAGGCATCCACATCACCGAGCGACATGGCCTTGCCGGTGATCCCTTGGTCCTTGATCGAGGTCGACGTGTTGAAGAGTTTCGACACGACGCCACCCAGGACCGAACCCAGCACAGCGCCAATGGCCAGGCCTAGCGGCCCGCCGATTGCTGCCATGCCCATGCCCAGGTATGTGCCAAGCGCAGCACCACCCACGCCGCCGGCGACGGCGCCGGTAACCGTGCCCAGCGTGCCGCCAAGCACTTTCGTGCCGGTCTGCGCGCCAGCTGCCGCGCCACCGCCGGCGGCAGTCACGCCATCGCGCGCCAGCAAGCTGGACAGGTTGCCGATACCCGACACCATCTGTTTCAGGGACGAATCCATCGAAATGGTATGCACCAAGCCAAGCCCGGAATTTTTCTCCATAATGGCCAGCGAATGCGCGATCGATTCCGATTTCGCGGACGAGTCGCCAAGCACCGTACCGGTGCCATTAGCGGCCTGGCGGTCCTTGGCGGTGGTATCACCGCCACCACCACCGCCAGCAACCGCAAAGCCCAGCGCCGCCATCACTGCCGCCATGGCGGCCATGCGTGCCCAGGCAGAATAAGGGTCACCCTGCGCCTGGGTTGCCACGCCCACGGCAGCGGCAGCGGCGCCTTTGGCCGCCGATGCAGCCAGGTCCGGTGCCACGCTGGCCACCGTCGCCGCCGTTTCAGTGGCTTTTGCAGTCACAAACAGGCCAGTGAATGCCGTGAGCAGGCCGCTTTTGGTGACCATACTCTGGATGGCCATGGCCATCTCGAACGCGCGGTATGCTTTCTCTGCGCCCTCCAAGGCCCGGTAGCCGGTGCTGTTTTCTTTGAAGAAGCCCTTGGCCGCGCTGGCCATGTCACCGTAGCTCTTGATCTGCGCCTGCGCGCCCTGCTGCGCGGCAGCAGCCTGGGCTTTGGCGATCTTAGTAGGATCGCCGTGCGCGTCCTGGACCGTTGACTTTAGTTGCGCAGCGATGGCTGCCTGCGTGCGCTCGTAACCGGTCAGCGCCGTAGTCAGGCTGCCGATCGCTTTGCCAACGGCACCGAATGACTCAGCCATGCCGGTGGCAGCAGCCTGCGCCGCCGTGTCGACCGCCGTCAGAATGTCCAGCAATTCCTTGGCCTTGGCGACGTCGGTTCCTGCTTCCTGGGCTTGGGCGATGCCCTGCGCGGCACGCAAGCGCTTCAGGCTGTCGATCTTGCGATTGTTCAGCTCGATGGTTTTCTCGCTGTTCGCGAAGCCGGCCAGCGCAGCGCTCTGCTCTTCCAAGTCGGCGATGGCCAGCGCTGTCTTGGCCGCCGGCAGCATGCCGTATGTGCGGATCTGCTCTTCGACGGCAGCGACCTGGGCATTGACGCTGGCAATTTCCTTGTTCGCAGCATCGGCGGCGGCTGTCGCCGTTGCCGCCTGGCGCAGGCGCTCTTCCTCGTCACGAGTAAAGCTCGCATCGAAGAAGGCCTTTTCGGCCGCGTCGCGCTTGCCAAGGATCTCGTTCAGTTCCTTCTGGTGCTTGGCGGTCTCGGCCTTGGTGGCGCTGTTGTGCCCTTGCAGTGCGCCGATCTGCTGGTCGAAAGCATCGATCTCAGCTTCGTAGGTTTTCAGGGCGTAGTCGCGCTTGTTCTCATATGCCCGTTGAACTGACAGCTCGCCCCCTTTGAGG
Source organism: Janthinobacterium sp. 1L-D-8-B-C4 (assembly GCF_057291295.1). NCBI lineage: Bacteria > Pseudomonadati > Pseudomonadota > Betaproteobacteria > Burkholderiales > Oxalobacteraceae > Janthinobacterium > Janthinobacterium sp. 1L-D-8-B-C4. Next base: position 326,892 of record NZ_JBXAVX010000002.1, on the reverse strand, counting down.
TACATATCGTCAAGCTTGCCCAGGGCATCGTAGTGCGCCTTGGCAGTCGCGGCTTCTTTCGCGTACTGTTTGATTTGGTCAGCGAGCTCGGTGTTTTCGACCTGGTCCGCTTTTGGTTTGGCCTGCTCGGTGTGCGCTTTCGTTCGAGCGGCGATGCCGGCGGCGATCGCATCCGGAGTAATGAGCGGAGAATTGGGGTCGGCTGCTCGAATTGCATCGATGTTCGACTGGTAAGCATCCAGCGCGACCGCGAGTTCTCCCATTCCTTTCTTTTGCAGGCGGATATCTTCAGCGTGGATCATCGCGGCTGCGTGCACTGCGCGCGAATTTTTGGCTGCCGTTTCGCCCTGCGCAATTGCGATAGCGTCGGCTTTATTCAGCCTATCCACTGCATCGACCAAGCCACGAACAGCATTAGCACGAGCCTCCTGATATTCCGGGATAGGGTAATCCGGTGCGCGACCAGATCGTTTATTCTCGATGGCCATCTTCGTGTCCAACTCCGCCAGCCACCCGCTATATGCTTTTACATCGGCTCCAGGCGTCACTTTCGCGCCATACCTGCCAAGGGCGTCCATGGCGCCGCCGACGGCCTCTTTTACGCCATGCCAGGCGCGCGCCACACTGCCGAGGTTCGCAATCATCTGCTCGGCGCCATCCTTGGTTGCCTTAGCGAAGGCCTCTGTGGCGACGGCAGACGCACCTTTGGCATCACCGTCTTTTTCTAAGGCGCGAATTGCTTCATAAACGGAAAGCGTCAGGAAGTGGTAGGTATCGTCCAGCTTGACGGTTGCGCGCGTGATAACTTCAGTCGCGCGGTTCGTGCTACCGGTTGATTGCACAGCCAGCGACTCGAATTCCTTAATTGTTTTCTTGACCGATTCGCCAGTGGCGTATTCAAGGGCAATGACAGCATCGGTGATATATGCGATCTGGTCGCCCGTGAACTTGCCGGTACCGGCCAGCTCAGTGACCACCTTCTTAGCCTCGCCAATGCTCCCGTGCACGGCAGTCGCGGCATGCGCCAGATCGTTCAGCTTGTCGCTCGTGACGCCTGCATAATTGTTGGTCGAGATCAGCGCATTGTTCATTTCCCGCTGGCTGCTGGCGCCCTTGATCATCGCGTAGGCCACCGTGCCCAGCGCGGCCGCAAAGCCCAGCACAGCAAGGCCAGTGCTGCTGAACAGCAGGCCCGCTGCGCCAGTTTGCTCGCCCAGCACCATCATCGAACCGCCGAACCGGCTGAACTGCCCCTGGCTCAGTTCGTGGGCCAGTACGAGCAGTTCGCGCTTGGCGCTCGCCGACTGGAAGCTGAAGCCCTCCATGTGCCCACCCGCCTTCTTGGCACCCTCTCCCGTCTCGGCCAGTTTATTGATCAGCGGCGCCGCAGCGTCGGAAACGCCCAGCTGGGCGGCACGATAGGTTTGCAGCTGCTGAGTCGTCATGCCCAGCGTGACCACTTGGTCCTGTAAGGTCTTGATAAAGCGGTCGCCAGCGGCTGCCGCCCGGTCCTGCGCGCCAGCCGCATCGCGTGCGGCCCGCTCTTCGCGGTGCATCGCATCAATACTGTTGCCCAGAGCTGCTGCCTTGGTCTGCGCAGCGCTTCCCAGCCCCAACTCGGCCGCGCGATAGCGCTCCAGTTCGCCGCGCGCCATGCCAAAGACATCAATTTCGCGTTGCAAGGAAACGAGCAGCGAGTGGTTGGACTCTTCTAGTGTGCGCGCAGCATCAGCGGCCTGGCGCATCATGCGCGACGTATCATTCATCGCGCCGTTGTAATCGGCTTGCTTCTTCCAGGTCCGCTCCGTAGCCGCGCCGAGGCTATCGATCCCGGCGGCAGCCGCCTCGCTGCTCCGCCATACGCCCATCGATGCGCCCATGAAGCCATCGAGCGTGTTGCTGCCACCTAGGAAGACTGTGCGGATACGCGTGGCGCTGGCGCCCATTGCGTCGATGGAGGCGGTTGCCGCCTCGACCTTTTGCACCACACGCGCGCCGGCCTCGCCGACGGCATCGACAGCGGCTGCGCCTTCCGCGGTTTTACCTTTGGCGTCAGCGCTGGCTTTGCCAAGTTTTTCAACCGCCGTCGTCGCGCTGCCGACCTTCTTCTCGACGCTCTCACTGGCGGTGCCAAGACGGTCCATCGCCTGGGCGCCTTGCTCCAGTTGGCGGGTGTCGATCGAAAGACCAAGCTCGGCGATATCAGGCATTTATTTGTCCTTCTTGTTTTGGTGATAAATGAACAGGGCATCGAGGCGATCGATCACGCCTTCTTCAAACGGATCGAATCGCAGCTGGTGGCGTGCCTGCCAGGCTAATATCTCGGCGCTGGTCAGCGCGTTGACCGCCATATCGCACTGGCGCTTCTGGTTCAGCTGTGTGAACCAGGTCCAGAGGTAGGCCAGCTCGTGCGGCAACTGCGGCGCGGCCGGCACCTCGGGCGCGCGGTACAGCGGGTTTTGCCGGGCGGTGTCGAGGTGGTCGCCCTTGGTGTTGCCATCGCCTGCCGCTGCTGCTCGATCGAACAGGTGATCGGCGTACAGCAGCAGGGCCTGGGTTAGACTTTCAAAAAATTGGCGTCGTTTTCCAGGGCGGCCGTGACGCGCTCTTGCCAGGTCGGGTATTTGTCGAAGGCCGTGGCGATCAGCGCCTTATCGAACGCGACTGGCGTGCCGTTGCTGGTGAAGCCATACCAATCGACGGCCACGGCCAGGGCCAGGCGCTTCTGGTTGTCATCGATGACGTGCACCAGCTGATCAGCGCCTTCATCGGTCGAGGCGTCGATGGCAGTCTTGCGGCGCGAGGATTTTTTGTAGCCTTCGGCACGCAAGGCGTGGTTTTCCTTGCGGTACTCGTCGGAATTCTTGCCGACAATGCGAATGCCGGCCACGGCCTCGCCGTCGGCGTCGAAGATCACGGGCACGTCGAAGGTGACGCGCGCGGCCGGCGCGGACAGGTTGGCGATGTCGAAGCCGGCGACTGCCAGGGTTTGAGCGATATTCAGGGATGCGTTGGTGGTGTTCATGGGTAGTGCCTTTCGCGTGGTTGTAAATGCCCGTGCACGCCCACCGCTCCACGCGAATGGAGACGGCGGGCGGGCCGGTGCTGGGGTGGCGCTTGCGCCAAAAGAAAACCCGGCGCGGGGCCGGGTTAGGAAAGAAGTGAAGGCTGAATCTGGTTGCTGATCTGATGTAGCCGCTCGGCGAGCGGTGGCTTGCGCGTCTTGTGCTCACTGAGGCCCTTGCCGCACATACTGGCAAAACGGTCTTGGTCGTCGGCAGCGGCCTTCGCCTTGAACCATTCGACCATCAGCGAGTGCTGCGGCACGACCTGGCGTTCCACCTGCTCAAGCTGATCGAGTACCCAGCGCCGAAACGCCACGCCGTTCGATGTTCGCGCAAACATGCCGACAAGGTGCGCGCCCCGCAAGCTAAAGAGCCGGATATCGGAAGGCGGCACGCCGCGTCCCAAACTGACGGCCTGAAAAACTGTCGTCATCGAGGATGAAAATTCACGCTCGTGACGCTCAAAAATCCGCGAAACCTGGTCGCTCCGTTTGTAACCCAAGGCAACGGCGATATCAGCGGCGCTGAGCCAGGTTTTGCCGTCGTGCTCGATTAAGGCAAAGTTGTGATTATTGAATTTCAATTCATGCATGGCAGAGCCTTTCATGGAATGCCCGGCGCGCGGCCGGGCAGGATGGTTACGCCAAGCTGGTATCCTGGAATGCCACGGTGGTGGCCTCGTGCTGGGTGTCGGCGCCCTGGTAGCGCAGGATGTCGAAGGCGCAGGTCACGATCTTGTTTTTCTCGCCATCATCGACCTTGGCGCTGGTGATCTTGATGCGGCCCATGGAGATGGTCATCACCTCGGCCAGCGGCGCCGTGCTGGCCGCCATGGCGTAGGCCAGCGGCAGTTCGACTTCCTGCTTGAAGTAATCGATATAGGCGGAATCCTGCATCAGCACGGTGAATTGGCCCGAGCCCAGCACCTTGCCGCGCGAGGCGGCTGTGGCGAACTTGGAGCCGATCACCGGATCGATCTTGACCTGGCCGTCCAGCGACAGCGACATGCCCGTGCAGATTTGCGACGGGATGCCGGCTACCGACAGCATGGCGGTGGCGCCGGAGAACTTGCCGGTGCCAGGCGTGGAAGCCGGTGCGTTGAAGTAAGCGGCCGGCGTGGTTGCATCTTCCGACTTGCCCATCAGGGTGAAGTCCATGCTCGTGATGCCGTTCGGCTGCACGGCGATATCGACCTTGCTGACCAGCTGGTCGATGAAGCAGCGGTTGACGGCAATGCCAGGATCCTGCACTTCTGCGGTCAACCAGTCGGTGGTGTGGCCGGTCAGCGGTGTGAAGCTGCGCTTTCCTGGCGCCGTCACCGTGACAGGATCGCCTGCGGCCTTGACCGTCATCGAGGAGCCATCCATGAAGCGGCCCGTCAGCACCAGGGCGGTCACCGATGTGACGAAGAAGTTTTTTGCATTGTTGGCGGCGCCCGTGGTTGCGAAGCCACCGATGCGAACCACGGTACCGGCGCGGTGGCCCTCGACCAGCCAGGAGCCAGCGCTGCGCGTCAGGCCGGTCACACCCGATGCGACGGTGGTTTGCGCCGTGGTCAGGCCGCCGGCAGTGAAGTCGCGCCGCAGCAGCGCGGCCAGCAGCACAGCATAGGTGCCGCATGAGGCTTCGCCTTTGATGGCGCCGGAGGTGCGGAAGTTGCCCAGGCGCGTGTCGCCTTGTTGCTGGCTGGGGTCAATTTCGTTGCTCGAGTATTTGTCGGCGTCCGTGTCGAACGTCGCGGTCACGCGCGGATACAGGCGGCCGTTGGCGGCCAGTGCCTTGGTGCCTTCCGCCGGCTGCTTTCCAATCACCAAAAGTGAATCAATGCCGTTTGCTGTTGCCATGATGATGCCTTTCTTTGGTCGAAAAAAAAGACCGCCGAGGCGATCTGTGTGGGGTGTTACAAGTTGCAGAAATACCGGATCTTCACCGGCACCATCCAGCGGTCACCGTCCTCGCGGCCATCGGCGATTTCGGGCGTGCGCTCGATCTGCACGGTCACATCGTTTTTGCTGAAGCTGGCGCCGCGCCGGAACAGCGCCGCGATCATTTCAGCGCGCGCGCCGGCAGCAGCACTGCCCTGCCCTGGCGGATACATCAGGCTGACCTGGAATACGCCGCGCTCCTGGCGCGAGCTGTCACCCATGGAGTAGTTGTTCGGCGTCGCCGGCAGCAGATAGGCCTCTTGATACGGTCGGCCGGTTACCGGCGTGTACGGCACGTTCTGCCAGGCGGTGTCGATCGCCGGCGCGAGGCTGGCCAGGGCGGACTCAAGCGCGGCGCGGATTGTTGGTTGGCTCATAATTTGTAGGTCGAATAGCCTTGGGCGAAGTCACTTTCACTCGTACCGCCGCGCATTTCAAGCACCGACTTATCGACTATTTTTTGAAAATTCAGCACAGTCAACATGACAACACCTATCGGTGCCCGGCGCGCCCATCCATCCTCTATTCGCTTAGCATAAGGTAAATTATTGACAAGATAGATAACATCTCCTGCTTTTGCAGCCCTCATCGCATCGCCATGGGCGGCTATGGTAGCGGCGCCATCCTTATCGATACGATCAAGGACGGCAGTAGCTGGTGAGCCAAGAGATAATTGCCAATTGCCCCTAAATCTGCCGCCAGCGTAACCAGGAGGCGGCTTGCGCTTCCAATATATGGCATCGCCAACAGGCGACCTACTGTCGATTTCTTTAGAAATCCCCATCGTAATAGAGCGTACGAGCAGATCTTGACTCGCCTTGGTCTTGGCGATGAACTCGCCGATCTGCATGGAAAATGAACCCTTAGCCATCAAATCCCCCTGAGTTGGAGTGTGTGCAGCACGGCCACGTCGACCGGCGCTGTAGTTCCGACCGCCTTCACCGTGTAGCTGGCGCCGCCGAACAGCACCAGGTCAGCCGTGGTAGGCGTCGACATCGGTAAGCCGTCGCGCTGCAACGGCGACAGCAAAAGCTTCTGGTCGCCCGCCTGGATCAGCGTGCCGTCGATGTTCTCGGCCTCGTAGGCGATTTTCACGCCCGTGCCTTCGTAGTCGGTGGTGATGGTGGGCGCCATGCCCAGGTCCGGATCGTACTCGCCGGTCACGACCCGGCGCAGCACCACGATGCCGCCCTTGCGGCGCAGGGACTGGTCGGCGCGCGAGGCGGTCTTGGTGTAGTCGGCCATGCCCTACCCCACCTTCAAATAGTCGTATGGCGGCGTCTCGGCGAAGCGCACCGCCTTGATTGTGGTCTTGCCGTCAATCAGTGCGCGCAGCACCCGGTGCCAGCCGTCCATGATGAAGCCCTGCTGGCACATGATGATCGGGTAGCTGGTGTCGACGTCCAACGCGCGGCGCACGTGGTGTGCGATGCCGTAGGCCGAGCCGACCGGCGTCCAGACCTCGGTACCGGAGTAGATCGCCGCCAGCGGCAGATCGAACGGCGTGAGATCCTTGGCGCGCGCGATCAGATTGGTGACAATCCAGACCCTGTCGCCATCGCGGTAAGTGTTGTCGGCAACGAAACAGCCGTCGATCTTAACTGCAGGATATGCGCTCATGCTCGTGTCACCTTCATGGAATTGCCGCCGCCGGCCGAGCCGAAGTACGGCGCCAGGAGCGCGTCCACGGCCACGAAGCGCTCGCGCGCGTCAGTGGTGTTCTGGAAGTATTCCGTTTCCAGCGGCCCGGTCTTGTCCTTCTTGATGGCGTTCGAGCCGGTGTCGAGGTCGGGCAGCAGATCCTCGCCGCTGCCGGCGCGCACGGCCAAATCGATGCAGGCATTGACTACGTCGACCGGCACCGTGGTGCTTGGCACGGTAAAACCATCGACCGCCACGTTGTAGCGCGGCCAGTCCAGCGCCTGTTTCTGATAAACCCGGCGACCGGCCCAGCGCGTGCGGTAGGTGGCCATGAACAGCGTGGCCCGGCGCAGCGCAATCTCCTTGTCGGCTTCGGCCAGCGCAGCCCAGGCGATCAGGCCCAGGCTGGCGCAGCGCGCATCTGCCGCGGCGACGCTGGCATAGGATTCGGCATCGGCCAGGCCGGCGCCAGTTTCAGTGATGAGCATGATGATCCTAATGTGGAAAGCCCGCGCGCGGCGGGCTGTTGTACTGCTGACTTACTTCTTGTCGCCGGCGGCCTTCTCGGCAGCCTTTGCTGCGACTTTATCAGCGGCGACTTTTTCGACGGCGGCCTTGGTCGCTGCGTCGGCAGCAGCGGCCCGTTCGCCATACAGGCGCTGCGCTTCCACTTCATTGGCTCGCGCCTGCTCGGCAACGCGCTCTTCCGCTTCAGTCAGGCGCTGGGCGCGCTCGTCCAGCGCGCGCTCGCGTTCCAGCAGTTGATCGTGCGTGGCCAGCAGATCAGCGCGGGCCGAAAGAAGCTCCGCTACGGTCGGAGCGTGGTCGCCATTGGCGGACATGGCCCGCTCGGCATACTCGGCCTTGATCGTGACTTCCGGCACTTCTTCAGCGGCATTCACGCGGTCAACAGCCACGGTTGCATCGACGATCTTGAGGCCGGCCAGGCGCGCCAGCGCCTTGACGTCCTCGTTGTATTGGAACATCGGTCCCGCGAGATACCAGATGTTGTTCTGATCTTTTTCCATTTGAGACTCCATTTTCTGCTTGATGGAAGATGCCGCGCCCCACGTGGAGGCGCGGCGCCGGCTTACTTGGTCGCGTCGCCGATGGTGATCACGCCAGCCGTGTGCTTATCGCTGGTGGCAACTTTGTCCCAGTTGGAGCCAGTAGCCAGCGCAGCATCGGATGGCGACTTACCGCCCGAGGCTTCGTCCCAGGTGTAGCCTTTCAAGCCCAGGCCGAAGGTGTAGTCGACCTGCATCGTGGTTTCGATGCGCTGGTTACCGTTGGTCGTTTCGATGTTGCTGATGATGTCGGAGCCGTCGGTAACGGTTGCGGCACCTTCGGCCAGCGACAAGACGCGCAGCTTCGCGGGGGCGGCGGGGCCTGGCGAAGCGCCCACGGCGGCCGAGTACAGCGCCGGGGCGTCGGTAACGACCACCGCCTTGCCGAGGATATCGACAACGCGCACGTTTTGGGCCTGGAACAGCTGCTTGGCATTGACCAGGTTGGCGCCGATCAGTTTGTGGAACGTCGTGCCGTTCATGATCTGCGCAACCAGGTTGCCACTGTGGTCACCGAACTTGCCATGGGCTTCGTTCATGGCGATATAGTCCACGCCCTGGGTCGCGCTCACGTCGTTGACCGTGTTGGCGTTGTTGCTGATGGCCGCAACCAGTGCTGCAATGGCGGTATTCAGCTGGTCCGCCATCATCGCTTCGGCGAAATTGCGCGAGGCGACCTCGATGCCTTCAGCCGTCGGCTTGTGCAGCCAGGTCATTTGCGATGGCTCGAAGCGGATCGGGCCGAAGCCACCCGCGATCTTGACCGAGCTGTGTTTCAGCTGGGTCAAATCCGTCGCGGCAGCGGCGCTGTTGGCGCCGTAGCGATTCACACGGCGCTGCGCCGAATGGATGGCAGCAAAGAAGGACTCCTGCAGGAAGTCGCCTTCGAAGCCTTCGGTCGTGAGACGGATCGCGCCGTTACTGGCAGCGTTGAACTTTTCCACCATCTGCGCCAGCGTCTCGATGGTCGCTGGCATGATGTACTTGTTAAAAACTTGCATCTGGGAGAGAGACATTTTTTAGCCTTTCGCTAATTCAGGATATTGAGCAGCAAAAGCAGCGGCACGCTCTTCGCGCGTACCACCGAGATTGCCAGTTTGTTTTTGGCCGCCACCGCCGCCATTCGGTTGCTGCGCACCACCGCCGGATGCGCCCGATCCTTTGAGAATCTGATCCTTGTAGGGATACTGATCCACCAGGGTTTCGAGCGCTTCGTCAAAGTCGGCCACATCGCCCGGGCGGGCGCGCGAGAAAATCTTGTTGCCGGCACCGTCATAGGCAACGATCTTGCCGGCCTCGACCTTGAAGGCCTGGCCAAAGCGCGCCTGGACCAGGTCGACCGGGATGGCGAACTTTTCGGAGATGAGTTTCGAACGATTAAAGCTGCCGCCGATCATTTCCGAATACAGGTTGCCGGTGATGGCATCCAGTTCGGTCTTGGTGCGGGCCAGCTCGTCGGCGTGGGTCTTGTTGGCGGCGGCGACCTGCTCTTCTGCTGCCTTCTTCGCTGCCAGCTTGATTTCTTCAACCTTGCCGGCCGCGACCAACTTGCCTTCATCGACGTTCTTCATCAGTTCGATCGCTTTCGTTGCAGCGGCAGGGTCGTCAATGCCAGCGAACGCTTGCAGCTTCGCTTCGGCAGCTTCCTTGGCCTCGCGGTGAGACTTCGCCTCACCATTCAGGCCTTGGATCTTCTGCACCGCAGCGACTGCATCGAACGGGACTTCCTTCCCGTCGTCATGTACGTAGACTGGCTTGCCATCCTGGACAACGACATTGCCATTTGCATCGAGTTTGAGTTTCATTTGGTGGCTTTCTGGGCATCCGCCCTTGTGAATGGCCTTCTGGCCGTGCACCGCGTCGCGTCCGCTTGCGGCATAAAAAAAGCCGCCTGATTGCCCGGGCGGCTTGAATAAATTCGATGGATTTGGTTATTACTTTGTTCGACGGTATGTTTGATGGTTGGACCCTGTTAGTGGCCCAACTTCGATCCCTGGGAATTTGCCCGCAATTACTTCAGCGTAAAATCGTTTTCCAGCTTTAGTTCGCACGCCTGCAGGGAAGGCATTCCAATATTCCCGATCAAACAATGCCTTCAGCGTGAACAAAGAATTAACCGTGGTCATTGTCAATGCGGGCGTACGAGCCTCGGCAATTATCTTTGAGACATCTGCATCATTATCGGATCCGCCTACAAAACTTACAAAATAAGAACTAATACCGGCAAAACCACCGTCTTTCGCTGCTTTTGATGCTTGCTCATATTGATCATCAGTCAAAGTGACACGTACATTTTTCATAGTTTCCTCCGGATAAGGGCGCCATCGCCCGACATCCGAATATTACATGCAACACTCATTACATGCAACACTTATTGAATGCAACAAACAAAGAATGCTTAGCTCTACTCGGGAATCTTCAGGCGTACAGAGTTGCTCGCGACACATAACGATTATCCGAAGTTTGTTATTTGTACTTCGCCTGCAGTTCCCCCAGGGTCAGCTTGCGACCCTTGAGATTCATCAGGTCGTTCAGCGTGATCTTGCCGGCCTCGTACATCTCAGCACGGCCAGGGCCCAGGTATTCGGCCCGCCAGGCCTTGTCTTTGCTGGCCAGGAAGCTGGCGAAGTTCATCTTGCTGCTGACCGCGCCGCCATCGCTGGGGCGCGTGCTTTCGCCCGGCTCGTCCAGCTCGATACCCAAGTCCTTGAATGACTTGGTGCGCGTGCTGAGCACGCAGCGGCAGCTGAAATGAATGGCGCCAGGGCCACCTGCCCACTCGTGCGTATGGTTGATCGGCTCCTGCCCGTCCAGCGTGTACTCCTGCAGGTCGCGCATGGCACACAGTAGGCAAGTATGCGAATCAAGCGTCGACAGCCATACCAAGCACTCGATCAGGTCAGAATTCTGCTGGAACGAGGCCAGACGCGCGGCGTTGGCCACGGCTTGCACCGAGCTGTGCACCAGCGCGCGGGCGTTGGCTGCTGACGCCCTGAGAATTCCCTGCTCGCCTGGCGCCACAGGATCCGGTGCGGCGCCAGGCGGCTTGGCCGCTGGCTTACCGGATGGGTCGGCTGCCGGCGCGCCAGGCTTTGCTGCCGGCCCGGCTGGCGGCGCACTTGGCGAGTCAGGTGCACCCGGTCCTTTGCCTTTCGGTCCTGCCAAAGCGTCAGGTGCGGCGCCCGGCTTGCTCAATGGCGGCGCGGCCTTCGGGTCGGGCATTGGTGGCGTGGCGGGCAGCGCAGGCTTGTCGGCCAGCGAATCGGCCGCCTTGGCGCTCTTGCCCAACACGCGCGACACGATCTGCGACGTCGTTTCGCCCTGCGCGGCACCGAGCCGCACTTGGTTTGCGAAGCGGAATTGCGTATCCAGCGCCTGGCGCTTCCACCAGCCCGCCGACGGTGCGCCCTTGATGAGCGTGTCGCCGACCAGCTTTTCGAGGTAATTTGCCGGCGGCAGCTTCGCGCCCAACTCGATCTTGAGCGCCTGCGTCAGCACCTTGGCCGTGTAATCGGCCTCGATGCGCACCATGCCGGTCAAATTGCGGGTCATTTCGGCCTGCATGCCGGTGTAGTGCGACGAAATCACCGCATTCGACTCGCGCAGCAGCGCGCCCAGGCGCTGCTTGCCGTATGTCGATATCTCGCCTTCGTTCAGCTTGGCCGTCAATTCCTTCGACATGGCGGCCATCAGCAGCAGGATCTTTTCTTGCGCGCCGGAAGAAAAGCGCAGCAGGTTCAGGGAGTGCACGAGGAACATCTCGGCGATCCACTCTTCGAGCGCGCCCATCTATGCCGCCAGCAGGTCAGGCGGGGCGGACTGGATGCGCTCTTGCTCGTCTTCCCATTTCAGGTCAGGCGAGAGGATGCCGCGGCGCTGTAGCTCGTTGAAGTAGGTTTCGCCCGAGATACGGCCGTTGGCCACGCTCTTGAATAGCAGTTCAGCACTGGCTTCAGCCAAGGTGGCGGCGCCGAAGTCCTTGAAAATGGTGATGTGGCCGCCTTCCGGCTCATTCACCCATTCAGCCATCAGCTGCAGCGCCTGGTCACCGGCGTCCTCGACGTTGCCCGCGATCTTCTGCAGCGCGCAGGCGCCCTGCTCGTTGTCGGCCAGCGTCTGCGACTCGGTCACATTCCCTGGCTTGATTACCAGCAGCTCGGCGCCGGCCTGGCGCATCCGGTCTTCCAGGTCGAGGATGGACATGCGCCCGGCATCGATTGCAGCACCAGTGTGCTCCACGAATTTCAGGTCGCCGTCGGGATTGTCGGACTTGACCGCGCTTCCGGCGCCGACCGTGATGCCGCCCTCGCCAAGCATCCTGGCAAACAGGATCGGAACGCGCGCAACGTGCAGAATATTCTGCTGGTCGCTCTTGCTCTGCCAGTGCTCGATGTTGGTGTATGCCAGCTCTAGCAGCGGCGGCGTGGCCTGCATGTAGCCGAGGCGCTTGCCGTAGACCGGCACAAAGGGGATGATTTTCAGGCTGGTGATGCCCTCGTCATACAGCGTCCAATCCTTTTTGCTGCCGGTTTCGACCTGGCGCCAGATCTGCCATGTGCCGCGGCCCAGCACGCGCACCTGCTCGACCTCCTTGGTGTCGAAGTCGCCGTTCGGCTCGGACACACATTCCAGCAGACGCAACTGCGTCAGGCCTTCCAAGCTGGTGGCGGTCTTCGGCAGCCAGCCCAGGATGTTCTGCACATGCACCTGAACGAAGTACGGGCGCACGCCGGCGGCCTCTTCGTCGGCCTTGGTCACCAGGTTGCCCGCCTTCGGGAAGTCAACCAGGATGCCCGAGAAGCCGTAACCCATCGCCTCCTGGGTGATCTCCGACAGGAAGCTGTGCAGGTCGCGGCCGGCCAGGTCGACGTTTTGCAGCCAAGGCTTCAGGCGTTCCGGTACGTCCTCGCCCAGCGTCACCGGTTTGCTGAATGGCTTGGCCGACAGCACATCGATGGTGCGGGCGTAGGCTGGGAACAATGTGGCCACGGCCAGGCGTAGCTTATATGTCTCGCCATCCTCCCCTGGCCATTGCGGCATGTACTTCTCGCCTGCGGCCCGCATGGCCTTGGTGCCGCCCAGCAGCGCGGCAACCAGGGCGCAATCCTCGTTCAGCTTCACAGCTTCGGCTGATTGTTTGCGTACGGCGTCGGTCATGGAAATCCTTGTTGTTACATGCGCAGCGGCGCGGTGGTCGTCGTGCGACTCGTCACTGGCCAGCGCTTGGTGATGAAGTAGCCGCCGGCATCATTGGCATGGTCAAAGCCACCCTTCTTGTCCGGCTCGCCCTTGTCGTCATAAATCTGACGCTCCAGGCTGAGCGTGTATTTTGGGCACTTGGTGGTATTGACCAGCATCCGGCGCTGGTCGTAGGTGTTGCACAGCATCGCGTTGACGCTGTTGATCCGGTCTTTCACTGCAGGATTGGCATGGTCGACCACCACCGTGAAGCCGGCGGCGCGCAGCAGCGACAGGTCCGACTCGCTGGCGCCAGAGCTCTTGCGGTTCTGGCCGGACGCATCCGGGTAAATCGTTATCAAATGCTGCTGGCTGGCCTGCTTGTATCGGCCCTTGATCTTTTCGATCATGGCCGGCGTATCAAACACCTCCATGAACTCATCGACAGCGCGCGGCAGGTCGTCGCGGATCACGAACACCACCGCCGCCCCTTTGCCAACGTTGAAATCCATGCCGATGTGCAGCGCATCGCCTGGCTTGACCGTGTCGTCGGTATGATTGCGCCGACGATCGAAGCAGTAGTAGATGACGCCTTGGTAGTTCTCGAAGCTGGCCAGGTACTCTTGGCGGAAGGTGCGCGGGTCCATCTTGCGCCGCGCCGCCTCGATCTCTTCGGCCGGGACGTTGCCGCCGTCGACCGACGTGTACAGCCAGCTCTTGTGGTCAGGTTCACGCCCTTGTCCATCGAGGTAGCTGTCATAGCAATGGTTGAAACCTTTGGGCGTGCCGATCCGCAGCGCATGCCCGCCGACACGCTCCTCGCCATTGATGACGAAGCGGCAGGTCGACAGCATCGGCCGCAGCACCTCTTCCCAGGCGGCGTACACGCAGTCGGCCCATTCATCGACCAGCGCAAAGAAAAGGCCGGAGCCGCGCAGGTTGTCGTAGGCGTCCAGGCCGACGATGCGGATGACGTGGCCGGCTTTGGTGGTGATCGAGCATTCCGTCTCGTTCGGCTTGCCGGCGCGCCAGCTGGGCGGGATCGCCTGCTTGAGGCGCTTCCAGAAAACGCGCTTCGCCTGCTTGAACGTCGGCGCGCAATACCAGATCTCGTCCTCGGTGCTGACGCCCCACTCGGCAGCCAAGCGCGCAGCACGGCGAATCTCGGCCTTACCCAGGAATGTCTTGCCAAAGCGCCGGCCACACACCGCATCACGGAATCGAGCCTTCTTTTGCCATCCCCAGCAATAAATGTTCGCCTGTTTCGGCGTCAGCGCGACAGGCCCTTCAGAGAATCGGGCTGTCGGGGAGGTCTTCATCGGGCTTCAATATGTATTCAGGTGCGGCCGGCATGCCTTCGCCGGTATCACCTGGTGCTTTCGGCGCATCGAGGCGGCGGTTGACGTAGACATCGCCCACCTCCTTGGCGGCCTGCTCTATCACCGAGACAGCCAGCGCAATATTGCGCATGCCCTCGGCCTGCTGCGCCATCCGGCCCAGCGCGCGAAGGCGAAAGGCCCGGCTGGCAATGGGAATCTCTGCGACTTCGTTGCGGAACTTGGCCCGGGTGTCGCTGAACACCGTGCGCCATTTCAGGCTGAGGTTGCGCCCGACGTAGCAATTCGGGTCGTAAGCGGCCACCTGCTGCCGCATGACATCAAGCCCGAACTCCTCTTTTACTGCCTTCGAAACCTGCGTCGGCGTGTCAAAACAGGCCAGCGCTTGGACGATGAACAGCTTCACCTCGTCTCGTAGTGCTGCCATAAGTTGCCATCCGGTAAAAGCCGCGTAAAGCTATGCGACCTTGAGCAGACAGGTTCCGCACGCCCTCGCGATGTTGATTCTCGCCACTTCGGGCGGTGTCTTTGCTGCATCGATCATGCGCTGCACGTCCTTGCCGGCGCCGTAGCGGCGGACCACGCCGATGAACTCTTCGACATCGTGCGACCGCATGCACAGCTTCGGCAACCCGTACTTGTTGAAAGCCGGCGCGCCGAAGTCATCCATCTCCTGGGCGATGTGATAAAGCTCGTGCTCGACCAGGGCGCAGAACTCGGCGTCGCTGCAGGTCAGGCAATACGATGCGTCCAGGGTGATGAGGAAGTCCGGCACTGCGCCGAACCAGTCGGCCATCTGTTGCTGTTGTCTGCCCTTTTGCCATGGCCCACAGCGAAACGTCACTTCTTCGCACTGACCCAGCACGGCGCGGCCGGCCTTCACGAAACCTTCCGGCGCCCACAGGAACTGAACATTGCAAGACTCCAGGTGCGCGTGGTCCTCGTTGTAGAGCGCGCCGCCTTCGGTGAGGATGGTTGCGCGCGCCCACTTGAGCACCTCGGGTGCGGGCAGGTATCGATTGTTCAGCGGGTCGGTGAATTCGAGTGGCGGTACCGGGCGACCTGAGCCTGGCGCAGCTGGTTGTCTGCGCGCCATGCTACTGGGCGCCGTCGACGTCGAGCATCACCGGCGGCATCGTTGCGCCCACCACCCACAGCCGGATGGCGCCGCCGGCGTTTAGCGCGGCCAGTTCGTCAGCATCGGGGCGCCAGTACGACAGCACGGCCGGCAGGTCGCCGACGTGCGTGTGCGTAACCGGCAGCGCGTTGCATGGCAGCTCGCCTTGGTCCCAGCCTGCAGGCGCTCCGAGCACGCCGTTGTTCGATGGGTGTTGAATTTTATCCATAGCAGTAGAGTGAACAAAGTTTGATAAAAATCAATGCCTCATTGTTTCTGCGCGGCACGATATTGCTTTTCCGCAAAGAAATATATGAACCAAGACACTCGCCCAAACGGCGTTCAGACAGCACCCTTCCTCTCTCGCCCTGACACGGAAACCGAGAAGGTAGTTAATATCGCCGTGCGCCTGGTGATGGAAGTCGGCTTGAGCGCCGCAGAGGAATATCTGATCAGCCGAGGCGTGGACAAAATAACGGCCTTGCGGGTGCTGAGCTACGACCCTCGGGTGCGCCGCAGGCCTCGATAGAACATTTAACTTGGTGTCACCGCCCGTGCCAAGCAGGGCCGCGATGAATTGCGGTGGAGCCTCTTGGCCATGATGCGTCGGTGACTGCGCCCGTTTTGTGAGCCTCTGCCACTGGAGCGCGCTGGCAGGTCGCAAGTGTCAGGCAGTCCAGGCGCGCAGCGCCGGCTTGGCAATCGCCCACAACCAGGGCCAGGCAAGCAGGATGATCGCGACGATGGCGCCGCCGATCAGCGCGCCCAGGCACAGAAGGGCGATGATCATGGAGCGGAAGTCGATATCGAACATGCGCCACCTCAAATAGAAAAGCCGCCGGCGCAGTGATGCGGCCGGCGGCGAAACCCGGCGTGCCGAGCAAGGAGAAGCTGGAGCGGGCGGCGGGAATCGAACCCGCGTGGAAAGCTTGGAAGGCTTCCGCTCTACCATTGAGCTACGCCCGCGCGGGAAATTGATCTTGGCTATACGCTTGGTGTTAAGTTAATTTCTCGCAAACATTGATAGAAGCGCATACAATGGACCGATAGTCGCCTCCCCGCCCCTGAGGACGGCTGCATATTTGGAGCCGCAATGAACAAGCCACATTTGCCTGCGTACGTCTTCCTCTACACGGAACGTACTCAGGAAGCTTTTCTCGCCGCCAAGCAAAATCTTGGCTCTCGATTTCCGATCGACGTACAGAACTCGGCACCACCCTTCGACAACAAGAGCGTCAAGGCTTGGGCCTCGGAAGCTGGCGAAAAATTATGCTTCGAGAACGGCAGCGCGGCTGCAGTTGTAGCGTTCGTCTACGAAGATGTTCTCGCACACATGCTACGGGTCACAACTAATACTCACGTCGAAGCGAATATAGCAGCATAGAAAAAGCCACCTCAAGGGTGGCTTCGATGTTGCTCCCACGACTATAGCGCGTGGTGAGCGGCAAATTCAAGGCGTGCAGATACGGCGCTGGGTCCGGGTACTGTCGCTAGTTCCGGCTATCGGTGGCGCCAGGCGCACATTACGATTTCCGGAAGAGTTTTCTTGAATAAGAGCCTGCATTATACAACGGAATACTGTTTGTAAACACAGGCGCACTACATTTTTCGCTACCGGTCGCTGCCGCGCAACAGGCCGCCCGCTCTGCCCGAATGGCTGTCGGAAATGGCGCTCAGCTCGCTCACCATGTCCTTGACGCGCTCCAGCTCCAGGCCGGCCGCGCCGTGGATCGCTGCGGTGCCCGTGCCCCTGCAGCTGGTGCAGATGCCATTGCCCAGCAGCACCTTAACGCCGGTGCCGCTGCAGCCCTTGCAGGTGCTGTCGAGCCAATGCGCCAGCGACTTCTCGGCCACGCGGCGGTAAAGCGCCTGCGCCGCCTGCGCATCCCAAGCCGTGTTTGCGGGCACCCAGCGGCGTGTCTGGCCGCGGCGGATCACCTCATCAGTCCAGACGCGCAGCAGCTGTGCTAGGTTCTGCTGGCTGCCTTCGAACATGCGATCGAGCGTGCCATCCGCGTACTTCACGCGACACAGCAGCGCGCCGATATCGCCGGCGAGCGCGGCGGCGGCCAGCGGCTCGGTCTGGTGGTGCAGCGCGTCGTCCAGCAGATTGGTCGAGCCGATTGAAGCGATGTAGCGATCAGGAAATCCCATGGGTGCCTTTCATTTGTGAGTCAATGTTAACACCCATTTCCGATTTGAAATAGTGCGTTCTACGATGATTTTTCATACCCTCAATACCCCTGTTTTGTTGAACTCGCGGATCGCCGCAAGTGACGCCCGGGCAATGTCGACATTCGACACGCTGCGCAGAAAAATCATCGTTTTGCCAATGCCCTCGCGCAGCAGGCGCATCTCGTCGCCGGTGACGCCAAAGGATCCGGTGCGCTGGGCGCGCGCCTGGATTTCGGCGATCGCTTCGACCATGGCCTGCGCCACCGGCAGGATCTCGTGGCCGTCCGGCGCCGTGCGCCGTGCCATATCGGCGTTGCTCAGCAGGTCGTAGACGTGCTGCTCCCGAAAGTGGTTTTTGCCCATCGCCTCGCTGGCCTGGAAGCCCGGCATTTCGAAAGCCAGGTCTTTGCGCAGGCCCGCCGGCAGCACGGCCGGCTTCTGCACGTACCGCTTGCGCGGCTTCTTGTTGGCGCTCATGACGCACCGCCAATCTCGATGCGCACCGCGCCCGGCTTGGCGCCATACTCGCGGCGGATCATGCCTCCCACCCAGGGACGAGAAGCCGAACAGATTTGGCTAGGGCCGCATACCCCTTCGCATCGATAACGATAAGCCTCACGGCGGGATGGTATTTCGCCATCCGCCGGATTTTCGTTTTACTACGATCGTCCATCCATCCCTTCACCTCGTGATACGCAACCGCGCCATCCATCTCCTGCACCCAAAAATCAGGGAGATAGCTCACGCACCCACGCTTGATGCCATCAAACCAAAACGTTTCAGGTTCGTGTTTCCATGCGGCGATTTGGCCTTTCTGCCTGAGCCATTCCAGGTAGTAGGCATAGTTCGCCTCCCACTTGGAGCGGTAGTATTTCCGAATGCCACCAATGTCGCGCCAGCCCGCCTTCCAGCTTGCGCCGGGGCGAGGGTTCACCATCGTGCCATTCGCGGCCTTTGTCTTTAATCCCCTAATCGTCATTTCTCGCCTTTGATCTTCAGTAACGGACGCATTCCATTTCGCTGATGCTTTTGACATTTTTTCCTTTGCCTCCCCGGAGTGCTTTAGGCCAAGAGCGCCTCGTGGATGACCTTGGGTTGCAATGCGCTCTTTGGCCTTCTGCGACTGGTCAGCACGCAGGGCCTCTGGCGTATCAAATTTCTTAACCCTGTTTTTCGCCTGCAAAACTCGCGGCCTATCAGATGCACCATGCCCAAGTCGACTTGCCTTTAAATGAATTGATGCTTCCGTCCGCCCGAGACTGCGCGCAAGAGCGACGACGTCGACGAATTTGCCATCAGCGTAGGCGTTAGAGAGAATTTCAAGGTCAGCCAAGGTCCATTTTTCAGCGCCGGTCCGAACGCCAAGGCGCCAGCACCGGTTGCGCACGGAGGCCTTAGACCTGCCCGTTATCACGGCTATCTCAGCGTGCCCCATCGTGGCCGCCAATTCCACGAGTCGCGCATCCTCCTCGGCGCCCCAGTGCAGCCCCTTGCTGCGGTTGGGGTTGAGCTTAGCACTTGGCCATGGCAAGGTGACGGCGATCATTGGCAGACTTCCAGCTTGGCGATCACGGCCAGCGTCAGCGCCATTCGCGTCGCCACATCGCGATCATCGGTCATGTGGTCAACCGCTACCCGCACCGCGCAGTTGGCAGCAGCGCCCCAGCGGCCATACACATTTCCCCTGCTGTGCAAAACGTCGACTTGGCGCTCTGCTGCCATCGGCCCGATCACCGACCAGTCACCAGCCCAGTCCGGCACCAGCGCCTGGCCACGGCTTTCGGCCGCGCCCGCCGGCGGCATACCGAGTAACGAGCCGCCGACCTCGACCAGGCTGGACCAGCCAAGCAGCTCGGCAAGGCGTTTGTTTGCTGCGATTTTATTTTCTTGATTTTTCATAGAGGCCTTTCTAAGCCGTTTTTCTGATGTGTCCGCTATGCGGGTAGCCACCACACCGCTCGCGCAGCGTGGCGGTATCGCAGGTCAAGCAGCTGCGGCATTTGCCGCTGGCTGCTCCGGTCGTTTTCCTCGATGCGACAGCCAATCGAACACCACCAGCCTGCCGCCGCCCTCTCGTAGCCGATCGAACGCCCGTTCGCCCAGGAACTGCTCCAGGCCCTCCGCGTCCAGGTTGCTGATGACGATAGTCGGACGCGCAGCTTCGTACCGGCCGTTGATGATTTCGAACAGAATGAGCTTTTCTGTGTCGCTGCCGTGCTGCACGCCGACCTCGTCCAAGATCAGCAGGTCCGGGTCGACCAGGTCGCGGATCGCCTGCGCCTCGGTACGGCCGGCGCCCTTGCCGTAGGTTTCTTTGACGGAGCGCACTGCGCGCATCACCGAGGTGAAAACGGCTTGACGGCCGTGCGCCATGATGTGGTGCGCAATGCCGACGGCCAGGTGCGTCTTGCCGGTGCCGACGCCGCCAGCGAAAAGCAGGCACGCACCAGTTGCGCGGGCATCTTCGAAGTTCTCGGCGTAGCGGGTGGCCACGGCCAGCGCGCGCTCGGCGCCGGCGCAATCGGGCCGGTACGATGCCAGGCGCCGATCAGCGAACCGCTCGGGGATGGCGGCCCGGCCGAGCTTTGCGCTCCATTCGCGCGCCTTGAGCTCCTGGCGCCACGCGGCGCGCTGCTCTGCCTCGCGCACTTGGTCCTCGACGTTCATGCAGTCAAGGCAGCCGGACCAGGCGCCGCGAATCAGCATCGCCGTGTATTCGCCATGCATCGGGCACCGCTCGATCTGCGCGCTGACAAAGCGCGGCCTGCCCTCAGAAGGTGCCATCTGGTGCAACGCCTTTGTGGTAATCCTGCTTGCCAAAGTTTCCATGTTGTACATTCTTTCCGCCTAAGGGCGCCCGCTTCATCGTCAGTTGATCCCACTTTTCGCGCAGCTTCGCCGGCGACAGGATGTTCGAGCACCAGAACGCATCAGCCTGGGCCCATTGGAAAAGCTCGCAGATTTCCGCATGGGTGCGTTTGTCGCGCTCCCGCAGTAGCCGCACCTCGTCGGCCCAGGTATCGAAGTTCGGCTGCTTCGCGGCGGCATTGTTCGCCAGCACCCGGCCGAACAGCCAGCGCGCGCACTTTTCGTCGTCAGCACTGTGCTTGCGCTTCTCCCTGGCTTCCTTGATATCGACCACGGGAACCGTCGGATTCGCCGCGTCGGGGATTTTCTCCGACAAGGTTTTATGTATTGGGTATTGGGTATTGGGTATTGGTGTTTGGGTAGCCGTTGCAGGCGTTGCAGGTGCCGTTACAGGTGGCGTCTCAGGTTTAGGATTTTTCTGGTCCGGTAATGCGCCCACCATCGCCCGGAGTTCCTTGATACCGATGTTCCAAGCAGCGTGCTGACCGGCAGCCGTAAGCTGCGCAAACAGGGCTGCGCGCTCGTCTCTATGCCGCCTCATGCGCGTTTCCTCGTTTGCTTTCTTCGCCTCGCGCTCTGGCTCGCCGGCCCGGAATGCGAGGATAATTTCGTCGCACGTTTTGTGATGCCAGCCATCGGTAGCGAGAGAAAAAAACTCTTTGAGAACGACGTCAACCGCTTTTTTTTCTTCGCGGCTGCGTGCGCGGACGACGCGTTTTATTTCTTCGACGTCCGGATCGAGCGGCATTTCCTTGTCAAGGTATCGCCGAATCATGCGGCAATAGATCCCATCCTCGCACGCGGAAAGATGCGAGGTGTTCTTGTCGTAGTCGCCAATGTGGTGTTCGAAGTAGTTCAAGGCATGACCTCCTGCGCACGCGCCGCGCCGAACAGCGCAGCCACCAGCGGATCGCCCACGGCCTTGGCCTTGCGGATCCAGTACTTGCTGCGCCACCGCGCCTGCATGCTATCCCAGCGGCCGTCCAGCTTGGCCTTGGCCTCGAAGCGCAGGCGAACCTGGCGCTTCGTCAGGTGCTTCAGCTTGCATGGCGCGTCCGGCAGGTCGCCGACTGCATACACGGCCATGGCGGCGCCGGCGCGCGGGTGTGGCTTCCAGCCAGCGATGTAGATCTTGTGGTCGGCATGCAGCTGGCCCACCCACTTCAGCACGGATGCCTGGCTGACGCCCGACTTGATGACGATATCGGCCTTGGTACCGGGCATGGCGCCCAGCACGAATTCGCTGAAATTTGCGCGCGTCACTTTGCGTTCTCCTCGTCCATCAGCTCCATATCGAACAGCGTAGGCATGCTGACTTCGCGCTCCATCGCCCGGCAGTAATGCACCTGGTCGGTGAAATATGCCGGGTTCAGCTCGCTGCCGGCGCCGCGGCGGCCCAGCTTCATGGCGCGCACTGGCACGGTGCCAAGGCCACAGAACGGGTCATAGATCACTTCGCCAGGGTTGCTGTATCGGTTGATCAGGCGATCAACGATATCAATCTGGAACGGGCAATTTTTGACGATGCAACCTTCGGCCGTGAAGCTCTCATCGTCCTCGACCTTGATGCACCAGGTCTCAGCCTCGCCTGCAGCATCCGCGCTGCGAACCTTCTTCCACGCGCCATCAGCGAGCAGAAATTGAGACTTGCGCCGGTCCCCTGTGACATCAAATGCCATCGCCCAGTCCTGGCGCGTCTGAACCTCGCGCCCCTCGATGATTGCGGTTCCGGGTGCGCGGCCGGCAATCAGGGTAGCGATAGTGCCGTGCACCCGCTGGGCCAGCATGGCCATACCCAGCAGCAACGGACGGGAAATGCTGCTCGCCATCCAGCGGCCGCGCTCCGGCCGGAAGTGGCCATCGCCGGACAAGTACCCTTCCAGCAAGGCTCGCGCCTTCGGCTCCGGCAGCGCGAGCAGGTCAGCAGGAACCTGCTTGTCACCGGCGCCCTGCCCGCAACGCCCCAGCGCAGCCGTCAGGCCTGCGCTCATAGCCTTCAAACGAATTTGCACTGCCGTCCCGGTTCTGCTGGTGCCCACATGGAAACCTGCCAAGCGCTCGAATTCGTCCAACTTGTCCGGCCCGATGCTCACATGGAAGTCGCCCCGCGTCCCGACGTGACCATCGGCAAGCCAGCGACCGAGCAGCCAGCACTCTTGCGTCGAGAGGCTGCTTTCTTCCGTTGGTGGCAGTTGCAAATTCACGTAGCCGCCGACGGTTTCGTCTGCGCGCAGCCATTCCGGTTGCGCGCGTGCCGCGCCGTCGCGAGACCGCACCCAGTTTGATTTGCGTGTCCAGAGCTTATGGTCGGGGGTCAAGGTCAGCGCCGCTACGCCTTGCGCGCGCAGGTCGACCACAGGACGGACGCCGGTGCACGCCACCATCAAAACTGATTTCCACCGCCCCTTATGCGTGAGCACCTGATCGTCCAGACGCACATCCTGAATCGGAACATGGCCCCTGCCGCGTGTAAGCACCAGGCTGCCGCGCGCCAGGCAAACATGCTTTTCCACCGCGCGCGCCGACTGCTCACCGTTCAAGGTGCGCATGCGCACGATGTCGTGCCACACGGCCGGGGCGGCGCTGCCCGGCGCCAGGCTGAGGTAATCCGCAGGCAGCGCCTTGTTGGCCAGCAGCGCCTCGCCCACCTCGACGTGATATTCGTAGTTGTAGACGTTGTCCAGCGACATGCTGGTGAACAGCTTCGCCAGTTTGCCCGGGCCGAAGCTGGCCAGCTCGGCCGCGCCCAGCAGGCGATCGCCACTGGAGCGCCAGAACGCATGCGCGTCGACCTGCCAGCGCGCGACGCTGTAGCCGGTGCCGGGAATCGGCGCGGCCTTGCGATCAAACGGGATCCGGTCGCCGGCATCGTCCAAGCACATCGGCTTCGCCTTCGTGACCGGCGTGTCGGCATAGCCGCGCGAGCGGTCCGTCTGCGGTTTGTGGAACAGCAGGATGTACTCCGGCGAGCCGACGCCCATCTTCGTGCCATCCTTGCACACCTCGGAATAGCCCAGGCGGTAGGTCTGGTTGTTCTCGCGCACGACGTCGGTCACGACGGTGATCATGCCCATGTAGTCGAAGCCGTGCTTGATGCCGTGGAAGATCGCCTCGGCGTGGAACGGGCTGACCGTTGGGATGCCGGCGCCGGTCACGTTGCCGAAGTTGATGCGGTCCTTGACGTGGCAGGCGTAGATGCGGCCCGGCTGCAAAATGCGCAGCAGCTCGGGCGTCAGGAAATCCATCTGCGCCCAGAAGTGATCGTTGTCCTGCGAGTGACCGAAATCGTTGTAACTGGGGGAATATTCGTACTGATTCCCGAACGGAACCGATGTCAGCACCATGCCGACCGAATTATCCGGCTGCTGCATGGCCTCCAGCACGCAGTCGTTATTGGCCACCGAAAAGCGCTCGCCGGCCACCACCGCGCGCTCGACGCCGATGGTGCGCGCCAGCGAATCCTGCATAGACAGTTGGTCCAGGCCGTAGTTGCGGATGATCTTGCCCATCGTTTCCTGCATTTCGTCGTGGCGGCGCCATTTCTCCATCAGGTCGGCCAGCACCTTGCGCTCGACCTCCGTGTGGATGATGTCGATGCGCACGGCGTGCTGCTGCTGGAAGCGCTGGACGCGGTGGACGGCCTGGATAAAATCGTTGAACTTGAAGCCGATGCCCGCGAAGATCTCGCGGTGGCAGTGCACCTGGAAATTGCAGCCGCTGCCGGCGATGATCGGCTTGGTCGACAGATCCTTGATCTTGCCGTCGCTGAAGTCGGCGATGCGCTGCTCGCGCTGGTCCAGGTCCTGCGCGCCCCACACGCTGACAACACCAGGCACGGCCGCCTGGATCGCGTGGCGCTCGTCTTCCAGGTCGTGCCAGATCAGGAAGTGATCATCAGGATCCGCAGCCATGATTTCGGCCACCTTGGCAACGCGCGCGGCCATGCTGTCGCGCTTCTCGCCGGCGGCGGCCGACAGGCCCATAGCCACGTTCGGGATCAGCAGGCCCTGGCCGTTCTTCTCGGCGCCGGCCGTGTCGTAGTTGCTCGGCACCTCGTGAAAGCGCACGTCGAGCGCTGGCAGGTCGTAGCCTTCGTCAGAATGGCCCAGGTCGCTCGGGCGCTGGATGAAGACGGCCCAGCTGGCCACCCACAGCCAGAATTCTTGCTCTTTATGGGCATACAGTGTCAGGTTGCCGGCCTTCTCGCTGTCACGCTGGAAGAAGCGCGTCAGGGCCTGGCCGGTGTCCATCACGCCAAGGAAGCCGGCATAGTGGATCAATTCCTTGAAGCGGTTCGGCGACGGCGTGGCCGTGTAGACGAACTTGAACTCGACCTGTTCGAATAGCGGCAGGAACTCTTGATAGGTCTTGCTGCCATAGCTGCGCAGCACACTGGCCTCGTCCAGGCCCACGGCGCGGAACTTGCGCACGTCGATCTTGCCTTCGCGCACCGATTCGTAGTTCGTCAGGTAGACGACGTCCTGGTCATCGATCTCGGCATCGGTGCGGATGAAGCGCACTTGCACCTCATATTCCCCAGTGAAGCGCTTCGCGGCCTCGCGGATAAATTCCTGGCGCACGCCCAGCGGCAGCACGATCAGGCGCAGGCCCGGGCGGTGGATGCCGATCTGGCGCATCACTTCCAGGTTGGTGCTGGTCTTGTGCAGGCCAAACGAGGCGAAGATGGCGCGCTGGCCGCCGGCCAGGGCCCAGCGCACGATGTCGCGGGTGTGCGGCTTGAGGCCGGGGTGGATATTGTCCAGCGGGACGTCGAAGCCCTTGCGCTGGGCCAGCTTGATCTTGGCTCGCAGGAATTCGCTGTACGCGGCTTCTTTCAGGTGTTTTTGCTCTTGCGGGCTAAAGGCGCTCATGGGTGTTCCAATGTAGGTTGAATGGTGGCAGGCGCTGCATCGAGCAGGCCCATCGACCGTAAAATTTCGTGTGTGGTGCTGACGGCTTCGCGAAAGGCATCCTCCAGGCCGGCCAGCGACAGATCAGCCGGGCGCGGGCGCCGGCCGTCGAGTACGTCGTGGCAGGCGCTGCAGCAGAATGCGGCGGCCGTGTCTGGAGCCTTCAGGCCCATGCCCTTCCCGTCCACCAGGAAATTGCTGTGGCAGAGCACGGTGGTGTCAGGGTCGAAGTTGCAGACGGCCAGGCGCAGCGTGCAGTCCTGGCCGCGCGCGGCGCGCCGGATTGGCGTCGACCGTGGGCCGTTTGATTTCAAGCCGGCCTTGCGCGTCTTCGCCGTGCGCTGGTGCGACTGCACGGAGAGCATGCCGGTGCTGGGCATGGGCGAGGTGCGCTTGAGCTTTGACACTTCGCGCGCCTCGATGCTTTCGCCGCGCGCGAAGGCTGTGCGTTTAAGGCTAGCGCCGGGCTTCATGGGTGAGCGCTTCATTTCCCACCGCCAACACTCGACCTGTTATCATTCATCCAACTTAAAGCGAGGATATAATGGGCTGGAAAAAACTTGCCGGAATGACTGTTGCTGTTGTTGGCGTAGCTATGCTTGTAGGCTTGATGCTTGGCGTGTGGATACCTTGGTGTAGGGTTGGCGTTGGTTCGTGCAAAATGGGAGCTGCTGAATGGGCCTATTGGGTGGCGGCAATCGGCACTGTTGGAGCATTTGGCGGGACGATTTGGCTTGCGACTTCTGAGCGTAGAAGTCGGCGAATGCAGGAATTCGCGTTGGCTCAAGTGACAGCAGCAAGCTTCGCCGAGCAAATTAAAGTTGCTTCGCACAAACTCGAATATGCAATCACTGCCATGCAAAACTTTGCTAAAAATCCTGCAAAAGCCAATTTCGCAGAACTTCACCGCGTTAATGAGATAACTGAAATTTGGACGCCTGCTGACACAATTCCGCTTGTTGTATTGCCAAAGGGTGTTGCAATGGAACTTAGTGCTGTCTGCACACAATTCAGAACGACACAGCACAATCTCGTCATTGCAGCAAGGGAGATGGAAATTACTGGCGTGGTGAGACAAGATTTCATCAGAACTCAAATCCGCGAATATGAGCGCCTGCGCGAAAAACTGGACCTTGCATTGAAGATATGCCTCTATGCCTGCCATTCGGGGCAGCGCAGAGGCGAATAATTTTGCACGGCTCATCGTCAATCCTCCATCGCGCGCTTGATACCAGCGCCATCGAGGCCAGCAGCCTTGCAACCCAGGCGCGTGGCGTGGAAGTAGGCATTCGTGTCGCTTTCGTGGCCGGCCGTGGCCAGACCCGCGCCGACCAGGCGCTGCATAGCCTCCCGCGCAGCGCCTGAAATGTTCGCGCAATAGTAATTGCGCCAGCCCCACTTCGATTTCGGGTATTGCTTCACGGCGCCCAGCATGTGCTGGAGCTTGGCGAAGTCGCCAGGCATGATTGCGTCGCGGACTGCGGCCAGCGCGCAGGCGGCGCATTTGCCGTGCTGGGCCAGCTGCTTGGCGGTGCTGGCCTTGCCGCAGGCGCAAACCTTGCGCTTCAGTGAGAAGTCGGGCGCGGCTTGGTTCGCCATGTGGTGGCGGGTAATTTGGGCTGGGTTGGCGATCATGCTATGCTATCCTTTTGATAACCAGAGGTGAGTATGGAACCGAACCAGATACGAGAGATGTGGGGCAAGTTCGATGACTTGATTGCATCTGATATTTCACCAGACGCAAAAGCCATCATTTCGGCGATAAAGATGCAAACCGAAATCATGAACGGCAGGCTCGCTGGAGTTGAGCGATCAACAGGTGAGTTGGCACGAACAGCAGCGCAGCAAAACATGAGGACCGGCTTTAAATAGTCGAAGATGCTCACGCCACCCTCGCAATCTCGCGCTCGTGCGCGAAGTTGGCGAGGATCAGTGCCTTAGCCATGGGTGGGCAAACTGAGTTGCCGCACATGCGCACCTGGGCCGACTTCGTCAGTTTCAGGCCTTGGGCCGGGTCGTCGCCAATGATGTAATCGTCCGGGAAGCCCTGAGCCCGGAACAGTTCGCGCGGCTGCAGCATGCGCAGGCCGATATCCACGATCTGATAGTCCTGGCCGTGGATCGTCACCAGGCCGAAGCGGTCCTTACTGGTGACCGTGTGCAGCGGCTCTTCCAAGCGAGGATCTTGATCACTGCCGTAATATTTGACCAGAAACGCGCGCACTTCGGCGTGGTGCTGGCCGCCGGCGCTGACCGTACCGAGTGGCTCGTCGGTGCTTGCGGCAGTGCTGGTGCCGCGCAGTTTGATCATGTTGCTGGTGACCAGAGCCGACTTACCACCACCGCCGGCCGTGACCGTGCCGAGTGGGGCATCAGCGGCGTGGCCGACGCTGGCGCCCATGTCGCGCTGAATATGCGCTGTGACGATCCCCATGGCATTGCCAGTGCCTGGCCGCGCCTGCTGGCCGCCAGCGGTAACCGTATGCATCGGCTCGTCGAGGGCGCTGCCGGTGGCGCCGGTGCGGAATTTGGCGATGTGAGCCGACACCATCGCGAAATGCCCGCCCTTGACCTGGGCGCAGATCGTGCGCAGCGGCGCGTCGGCCGGCATCACGCGCTGGGTGCTCGCATTGGCATGCTCCGTCAAGAAAGCCGTTACCAGGCTGTGGTGGTCGCAGGCGGTGACCGTGCCGATAGGGTCGGTCAGGTCGGAACCCACGACACCCGTGTAATGCTTGGCCAGGAACGCGGTGGCCAACGCCTGGTTTCCGGAAGCGGTGATCGTCGGTACCGGCATGTCGGCGCCAGCGCCGGGGTGTCCAGTGGTATTGGTCATGACGAATGGCGCAAGCTCGGCCTCGACCAGCGCGTGGCGGTTCTCAGTCGTCACGGTATTGATGGGCGCACTCGGGAACTGGCCACGTGCGTCTGTCGAACGCTTGTCGCTGTAGTAAGGGCTGAGGAAGGCGGTCGACAGCGCCTTCTCGCCGCGGTGCGCGCCGGTGATGGTGCGGAATGGCTCACTGATCGATTCCGTGCGGTCGCCGCCTTGGTGCGTGACAGGGACGATAGTCGGCAGCACGACAGCACGATGGTTTTCAGCGGTCAGCGTGCCGAACGGCTGATTTGCCGACACAGGCTTGCCGCCGTACACCGGGCCGCCCTGGCCAACGATGAACGGATCCGCAGCGTCGACCACATAGCGCATGATCCCCTTGGCGATACGGCGCAGCGTGGCCGGCGCCAGCGGCCGGTCGCGCTCGAAGATGCTCGGGCATGGCAGGCTGAAATCGATGCACTCGGCCGCCGTGCGGTACGGCAGCAGCTTGCCGGCGCGCACGCCGATGCTGTCCGGCGCGCCATGGGTAGGCTCTGGCCACTTGATGGCGATGCCGTCGCGGCGTGCCACCAGAAAGAAGCGTTTTCTGATCGTCGGCGTGTCATGGTCGCAGCCGCGCATTTCGCGGTAATCGACTGTATAGCCGTGCGCGCGCAGCTGGCGGATGAACGAATCGAACGTCTTGCCCTTCTTCGCCGGGTCAGGCTTCGCGCTGCCATCGGCGGCGATCAGCAGCGGGCCCCACGTTTTGAATTCCTCGACGTTCTCCAGCATCACGACCCTGGGCTTGCACTTGGCCACCCAGCGCAGCGTTACCCAGGCCAGGCCGCGAATTTTCTTCTCGACCGGCTTGCCGCCCTTGGCCTTGCTGAAATGCTTGCAGTCAGGGCTGAGCCACACCAGGCCCACCGGCCGGTTGCCGGTGACCTTGATCGGGTCGACGTCCCACACGCTTTCGCACAGGTGCGTGGTGTGTGGGTGGTTCGCCGCGTGCATGGCAAGTGCCTCGGGATCGTGATTGATGGCGATATCGACCGGGCGGCCGAATGCCTGCTCCAAGCCGGTTGACGTTCCACCACCACCCGCAAAGTTGTCGATAATCAACTCTGTGCCCAGGTCGAGGGAAAGCGTGAATGCGTCGCGCTTCATGGGCGCACCTCGCCAGGGGGCCCGAACAGCGCGGCCACCAGCGGATCGCGCATCGCCGGGAGCCGGTTGATGCGGACTGCGAAGTGGGTATCGTCGGCCATGATATGGAAGCTGCGGCCTGGCACCACAGGCAGCGCGCGTGCCGGCGGCGCAGGGATGCGCGGCTCGTGCTTGTTTTGCTCGATCTGCCCCAGGAACTCGCTTACGAGCAGCGGGTCATTCACCAGGCGGTAGCAGGCCTTGCCCAAATACGTTGCTGTGCCGTCAGCGTAGCGCGCCAGCACCGCCACGCCAGCGGCGCGCAGGTCGGCGATGTATTTGCGTGCGCCGGATGGCGACATTTTCAGATAGGCGCAGATATCGTCGGCCTGCATTTCGCGGGCGGCCAGTTCTGCTATCAGGCTTTTGAGGTTCGCGGTGCGCTGCTCGGTCATGGTGGTGCAGCGAATGCGCATGGCTGGGGCGGTCATGGATGCCCCGCAGTGAGGGTAATCAGTGCGCGCTGGCGCGCTGGATGAGTTGGTCGGCTATTCACAAGGCCACCTCGCTCAGCACCGAGTCGCGCCATTTCACCTGCTGGATCGGTGCACCGCTGCCGTGCGCCTTGCCTGTGTCGAGCACGACGGCATGCACGCGGCCTTTCGCCGTCGGCACCCAGTGCCCGGCAATCTGCTCTTGCAGGCCGGCATGGGCCAGCAGCTGGTTGAAGTCCTTCGCGCTTTTGACAAAGCGGCGGCCCATTTCCGTCGGCGTGAAGCAAATATCTTGTTCGGGCGTGGCAAGGTGCGTGCGCTCCATCAGCTGCAGCATGTTGACGCCGGTCAGCGCCGCCGTGCCCTGGTTCGCACTGATCGCCGCGGCATTCTTGTCCAGGCCGATCAGGCGTGCGATGCCGAAGATGGCGCGGAATTCCTTGGCGGGCGAGATTGCGCTGCGCACTGGCGCGGCGGCCGGCGCCGGGGTAGCGACCAAAGCATCGAAGGTCCGGATCACCTGCAGGTGGAACTTTGCGCTGATCCACATGGCATAAGCGTAGACCAGCTCCTTGCATACGTAGGTGCCGCCGTTGCGGCCCGGCGTGGTCACGGTCGTGAAACTCTGCTCCGGCGCAGAGTTTAATTCCGCCTCCAGGTCTTGGGTTTCCGGACGGCGGAAGAAGAACGCGGGCTGATGCCGACTCTCGGCGCCGGCGGCTTTGTGCAGATCGTTGAGGCAAAAACGCCCCACGCTGTCCACCGCGATGATGGTATCGGCGATGGTGATGCCTTTGTGTTGTACAATCGGTGTCATAAATTCTTTCGCGAATTTTGATGTTTCAAGGAAGCCCGCCTGCCAGCGGGCTTTTTTATTGCTCGGCCAGCAACTCGGCCAGCATTGCGCTGTAGTGCGCCCGCGCGCGAACATGGCCAGGGTCCGGATCGTGTGGCCGGACGTAATCCGGATTCGGCTCGACCAGGTCGTGCTGCTGCGCGCCCTGCCCGGCCTGCGCCGGCGCGCCGCCATCCGGCTGCATGGTCTTCCAGGTCAAACCGCCACCTCTGGTGCGGTCGACGTGGCGATGGCCTTCAATTCGCGGATCGCGATATCGGTCACTTCGTGCATGCGGATCAGCAGCGTGGCACCGACGGGCAGGCGGCCGTGGCGGATCTTGCTGATGACCGGCGGCGCCACTTCGAGCGCGCGCGACAGCGCCGCATCGTTCTTCAGGCCCAGCTTTGCCATCACGGCGTCGAGCAGTTGACAGTTGCCTGCGGCGTTGCCCAGCGCCTGGCTCGGGGAATGGATGGGGGTTTGCGACATGTCATGCTCCTGATTGATGGTGGATAAATCGGCCGCCAGGCGGCCGTGTGATGCTGTAGCTGTCGGGTGCCGCCATTTACGGAGGTTCGCGGCGCGGCACTTCGTATTTCCGCGCCACCCTGTCTGTGGCATCACGCCATTTCTGGCGCGCTTCCTTGTGTGCGGCCTTCGCCGCGCTCTCGCCCTCCCCGTCCTTCGCGCCCTGCAGGTCTTTCTCTGCCTGGCGGTAAATCATCGAACGCTGGAAGACGAGCTCTTTTTCCTCGGCCGTGACCTCGGGTTGTTTATTCAATAGCCGCCTCCATGCCGTTAAACCCGCATCCGAACGACGCGCGGGACGACGCCGAAGCTGGGACGCTGCGCCTGGAGTGGGCCCAGCTTTTCCCGCGATTTGGGTCTATTCCCGCCCGAGAACGGCGGCGTATCATTCCGTTTCGGCCGGGTGTCATGGTGGTCACGGATGATCACGATGGTGCATTCGTTCAGCACGTCGCTGATCGATTTGCCCTTGGCGGCGCAAGCTGCTTGGAGCGCATCCTTGTTCTCTTCCGTGATGTAACTCTTGACGAGCGCGGTGCGTTTTTGTTTCAACTTCATGGTTTCTCCTGGTGGTCGGTGTTACAGGGTTTGGGTGCAGCGATAAAAAGTGGAGGAAGTTGCCAATGTGTTAAATTTCTATTTCCATATATCAATCAACAGGAAAGGCAACCTCCATGAAACAAACGACATATCAAGCGACCGTCATACTCGATGGTGACGGCATTGGACTCTGGCCTGTGGACAGTCCGAGCCCCAACGTCGGGGACGAAATTACTGGCAATATCAATGGCCAATACATCTTTGGGAAGGTCGTTAAACGCGAATGGGGTATCGCTGTTCGAGATGATCCGTCGGTGCAATCCGCGTCGCTGAGAATCATCGTGGAATCTCAACCACAGGCTCGACCAGCACAGGCGACAGTCCAGCCGCTGAAACTTTGACGGCATTCGAACGCGGACCAGTCGCATTGACCAGGTACACCACGGAACCCTCGCGCATTGCGATGGTTGCCGTGTAGCCGCCAGCGCTGGGCGTCACTTCAAAGGTCGGTGCGAACGGGTCGGAGGCGACCGAGCTGGCCGATGACGATGCGGGCTCAATCAAGCCCCGCCTTTTCATCTCATCTTCAAGAGCGGATTTCGAAAGCAGGCTGCTAGTGGGTGACAGGGATGCGCTGCCGGTTTCGGCAACCGTATTCACAAAGAGGTCGCTGAGTCCTTTGAGCGAAGAAGCAATTTCACACCATTGCTTGATTTCAAGTATGTCAGCTTCGATCTGCGCACCACGGACCATGCCTTCGACCTGGGCTGCAATGTGGCGCGAACGGGCATTCATGTTGATGTGATGAATGGCGTTGGCGAGTTGAAGGATGGCGTCGGCCAATACTTTGTTGCTGATCATGATGCTCTCCGTTAGTTGGCTTTACAGGCGCTGTGAAAAAGGAAATTCAGGTGTTGCCAGCGGTCAGATATCAGGGCGGTGGCTCGGCCAACTGCTCCAAGCATTCATCGAACGGCACACCTGGCGGCAGCTGGCGCAGTTCGAGCAGCGGAATGCGCACGAAGTCTTCCGCCGCGCGCGGCGGGGAAATGGAAA
The DNA here is from genome assembly GCF_057291295.1 of Janthinobacterium sp. 1L-D-8-B-C4. Lineage (NCBI taxonomy): Bacteria > Pseudomonadati > Pseudomonadota > Betaproteobacteria > Burkholderiales > Oxalobacteraceae > Janthinobacterium > Janthinobacterium sp. 1L-D-8-B-C4. The sequence goes on along the minus strand of NZ_JBXAVX010000002.1, from coordinate 294,186 downwards.
TCACGTGGATCATGGAATCGCCCTCGCGTCGATGCCGACAGCAGCGCGCTCTGACACGGTGTCGAGAATGCGGTTCGTGGTGGGCGGCTGGCGGCCGGCGTGGCCTGGCGCCGGGACGGGATCGGTGGCGCGGCGCGGTGCCGGCGTAGCTGCCAGGTCTGGCCAAATCTTGTGCCAGTCGTCGGGGCGCAAATCCTTTCGGGATACTCCCCCAGCAGTGGCCGTTTCGATAGCGAGGCAGTATTCGATCGGCACGCTGCGCAGGCGCCAATTGCCGAGCCGTGCCGAGCTGACGTCGATCTCCTTGGCCAGGGCTGAAAGGCCGCCGCACAGCTGGATTGCTTTATCTAGTGGATTCATGAAGATCATATTACACGACTTGTGTATTTTGATCAAACATTTTGTGTAACACACTCTGTGAATGTTTAGCTATTCTTTGATGATGAACAAAAAGGCAAACAACATTCCTTGGGAGCGCATTGAAGCGCGACTGGAGGAACTGCAAAAAGACCAGCAATGGCTTCGTGAAACGCTGGGCATTGCCCCCGCTGTATTGACCAACTGGAAATCACGGGGAGCGCCAGTTGGCAAAGCCGTGCCGGTAGCGCGCGCCCTTGGCCTGACAACTGATCAGCTGCTGGGACTGGACAGTTCAGCTCCTATCGCAGGGGCTAGCCCCGTTACTGATGATGAAGATATGGCACCCTCCACTGTCGCCATTCGTATGGCTCCAGAGCATGTGCGTGCCGGCATTTCCGGTTTCGGAGCGGATCACGTGTTCGAAGACGGTGGGCATTACCACCTAAAGCGCCTATGGCTCGAAGAGCGCGACTTGGCGCCTGACGCATTGTTGGCTATAAAAATTAGGGGCGACAGCATGAGGCCGATGATGTTCGAGGGCGACGTGGTTGTTGTGAATGTCACGGACAAGAGCCGAGTGAACGGGAACATTTTTGCGCTGAATTTTAAAGGCGAGTCGGTGGTAAAGCGCCTCAAATATGAGCGCCGTGAGTGGTATCTGACTTCCGAAAATCCAGATTTCCCACAAGAGCCCTGCCGTCCTGGAGATTGCGACGTCATAGGTCGAGTTGTGTATTTTGAAGCGCGCAATTTCAAGGATCGACTGTAGATGAAAAAATTTCTTGCATGTATTACGACATTATTAATTTGCAATGTCTCATGGGCTGCGCCAAGTGAATCATATTGCCTCAAAATTGGGAAGATGACAGAGACTGTCGCGAGATTGAGGGAGCAAGGCGTAACAGAAGAGAGTTTGAGGGAAATGCGCGTGGAGCGTGCCTCCAAGGACAGAAAAGTCAAGTCTAAAGAGGAAATTCAGCTAGAGGAAGAAAATGAGTTTGCCATGGAAAATCTCGCAAGCTATGTATTTACCGTCAAACTGGACTCCGAAAATGCCCGTCTTGTCGGCTTTAAAAAATGTTTGGCAGGGGATTTTACACAACGCTAACGTATCTTCTGCGATGCTTGCCATCGCGATTGCCGGAACTCTACCTTGCATCGCGAACGCGGCGCCTTGCAACAAAGCTGCTGCCCAAGACGTGCAACGCGGCCTCAGCGAATTCGCCAAGTCGCACATTGAGGGCGACCATCTGACCGTGCACTGGACGTATGCCATCGAAAAGCAGACCGAGGCGAAGCGTCTGCAGATGATCACGACCTATGCTGATATGGATGCGTGCTTGGCCGGTGCTGCGCGCGAAATCATGTTCTATCGCAAGAGCAGGCTGATGGGGATTGCATCGCCAACGTCGGGCGTGAGACTGGTGAAATAAACGCCAATGGCAGACAAGCGCACAGTCGATAGAACCCGCCAAGCACTCATTGCCGCCATTGCGGCAGCCGCCGAGCATCGCCGGGCCAATCCCAGTGCCTGGCCGCAGGATGGCTACCTGATGCGGCCTGATTCGGTTTGCGGGAGTTGCGGCCGGGCTGGGCTGAGTGAGTCGGCGTGGTGCGGGTTTTGCGGAAAGCCTGCAACTATTGGATAGATTTCCTGATGATAATTTTAATATAATCACGAGAATTTTAAACCATCAAAAAAATCCTGGCTTCCCAAGATCTATTTCCGTTCAAAAATCATAATATTAATTTAAGCAAACCATAAATGAACGCTCGTCAAGACCATATTACCGCCCGCCAAGTTGCTTTAGCTCTTAAGGCCTGGGCACAAGAAAATCACCTATTGCAGAAAGATTTCCCGGTGGCCTTGGTCGAGCAAGGGGATGCTCGAAATGTGCTCTTTGATTCCTTAGCTTTAACCGGACTATCAGAACGCATCTTGCGCCAGCGTGCCATGAATGCGATCGCATTTAACGAAGCCACAAACGAAGTGGTCGTTTTTACTTCGCGAAAAATAACACAGCAAGAGTTAAAAGTTCTACCGTCCGCAATATTGCAAGAAGTTTCCGTTAAATATGTTCAAGGTGGCATCGCGCAGGCAGGCGTGCCTACTGGCGGGTCAGCACACGGACCATATACTTTGCACAACGGAAAATATACTTGTGGGAGTTCTATACACCCCGCTAGAGCGCTTGGGGCAGGGACAATTGGATGTCTCGTTAAATCACCTGATGGAACGATGTTTGGACTATCAAACAATCATGTGAGCGGAATGTGCAATTATGCTTTTGATGGAGAAAAAATCCTGGCGCCTGGGCACAATGACATTACCGCAAATGGCATGGATCCATTTACAATTGGATATCATACGCGTGCACTTCCTATGAATCATGGTGTACCGGATAATATTGATATTACCTTAAACAACGATGTGGCCATATTCAAAATTGCAGATGTGTCTAAATTATCATCTATGCAAGGTAGTGCTTTCGATACCCCTGCTCATTCCTTTCAATTGTTGCCGGGTCAAACCGTGGAAAAAATAGGGCGTACGACTGGGCGTACGACTGGAGTGGTGATGGGGCAGATGGCTGGCCCGTTTCCAGTTGGCTACACAGTTCCTGGGTTGGGTAATCATCAGGCGTATTTCGAAAACATCTTTGTCATCCAGGGAGCGAATGATGCATTTTCTCTTGGTGGTGACTCTGGATCGTTGATCACTACCGTATTGAACGGCGAACGTTTCGCAGTTGGGTTAGTCTTTGCAGGGGATCAAGCAGGTTTATCATATGCCTTGCCTTTGATTCCCATACTGACTAACCTGAACGTATCGCTCGTACACAACCACAACATCTAATCATGAATCCAAATGACGCAGCGAAGGCTCTACTTGCTCGCATCTCATTGCCAAGAGGTATGGTGACAATCCTACCCTGGCACGAGGGCGGACAAGTGGTAATGCGCGTGCTCGTCGAAAAAAAATTCACTCAAACAATTGAGGTCCCGGCTGAGTTCGAGGGCTACGCTGTAGTGATTGCGGAAAGATTGCCAGGACTAGCCTACCACTGAGGTTGCTGCGCTGGGTGCCTTGTCCGCAGGATTGGTGGGCGGGCCGCTCCGCATAGCATGGGTGCAGCAGATATCCTTATCATAACATTCGTACTTAACAGTGCAGCGCCGAAGCGTTGGCACCACCGAGATTACTCCAATCGCCGGTCGCAATTGGTGGGAGTCCCACCGCTCGTGGCCTAAGTTTTTTTCGTGGACGCAGGTTGCCAACTTGCAATGATATCCTCGCTTGGCGCGGCCTTTTAATTCCAGCATATCGCCAATTACTTTTAACTTGGCAATATTCGCAGCATAATGCATTTATGCAACTATGCGCCGCCATCATCCAGATCAAGCAAATCCAGCTGGCCGTGGTCAAGGTTGAGTCAGAGCATACTTGGCCGACGACCGGCCCGGTAGCACTGGTGCATGCGCAACTGTTCTTCCCCACCCTTCCCATCTTACTCCTGGCGCCGCGCGTCGGCGGCTTCTCGCCCAGCTACTCCACGTTCGATATCGGACCGCTGATCGGCCAGATCAACGCTGACGAAATCGAATGGCAGGTCTATCTGCCACCACCGCCGCCGGAACTCCCCTTCTAGCACATATACCAGCCTCGACGATTCGGGGCTTTTTTTCGTCTGCTAAATCCTGTCGCTTCGCGATACGCAAAATAATTACACAAACTGTTTGCCATGCATACACATCTTGTGTAATACTTCTTTCCATCGAAAGCAAACACAGGAGTACGACATGTCCCGCACCGAGAGAATTGCCATTGAAGCAGCAGCTGCCGCTGCTGGCGACAAATCGCCAGCGTTCGATTTCTCGACCGCGCCGGTTCCGGCAAATCTGGGCTGATCGCCATGAGCGCCCGCGACCACAACGCTGCCGAACTGCGCGAGGAAATGATCACCAGCCTGGCCGCCGAGAAAAATGCAGACGCTCGCACCATCGTGCTGACCGGCGGCGCTGGCGCCAGCGGCATCGCAAACATGTTGCTCGATGCGCTGGCAGCGCCTGGTGCCATGAATATGCTGGCGCGCACTGCCTTGGCATGCGACGCAGCCACCGCCGGCAACGCGCTTCGGGAATTTGTCGCCGACACGATCTACACCGATGTGCTGGCGGTCGCCACCAGGGAAATCGACGGCGCCGCGCAGTTGGCGCGCCACGATCCGGCGAACTGCCAGGCCAAGACCCGCGCGCAGGCCGTGGCGCTGGAGAAATTGCAGATTTAGCGGTCGCCCGCGCCGTTGTTTAAGGCGGGATGGGGCTGGCAGCCTGAAAAAACTGCCCGATGGCACAGAGTGGCCCGATTGATCTTCGTCAGGATCTGGAAGCCGGGGAAGACCGGCGCCAATAAAGCAAGGGACGGGCGTGAACTTCGCCTTGATCGTCGCGCAGCAAAAGCGAAGACCGGCCTTGAAGCAGCTGGGTTTGTGACCAGCCCCTTGCTTTGTTGGCGGCCCACTAGCCGCAGGAATCACACGCCCGACGGATTGACCGGGTCGTCAACAACCATCTAACAGGAGAGCGGAACCATGAATTGCGACTGCGTAAAAAGAATCGAAACCAACATGGCCAGCGCCCCGTTCATCGTGGCCAAGGCCGGCGACCACATCACGGTGGAGTGCCAGGCGACCGGCTTCGCCATGACGAATGACAACAGCATGCGCAGCGTGATCAACATCCCGTTCCGCATCCGTGGCACGGGCAACGGCTTCACCAGCGCCAAGGGCAAGGAAATGCCGTGCGTCGCCAGTTACTGCCCGTTCTGCGGCCGCACGACTGACCGTTACGTGGTCGGCGAAGACGCCGGCATCGCAGCAGCTTTTGCCGGGCGCTCAGCATGATCGCCGCCCGCAACGTCACCGCCGGCCGCCAGTCCCGCCTGGCCGTCTACGAGCGCTTGGCTGACGCCTATCAGGACAGCGGCATGCTGTGCCACCTGATGAGCGGCAACCTCGATGCGCCATGCAGCATGCCAGCTGGCGCGCAGGCGTCCGCCGACCTGGTGCTGGACCTCCGTCGCAAGCCGCACGCGCTGATCGTTACCCGTGCAGGTGCTGTATGAGCACGGCCGTGACAGGCGGCACTGCCGCAAATGCCAAGCTGGGCGCCGCCGCCAAATGGCGCGGCTACTTCGAGGATGACGCTGTATTCGAGGGCGACATGGCAATGACCCTCGTTGCAGCATATGAGAAGGCGTGCGAGGTGGCAGTCCGGGATGCCCGGTACGCCGTCGCGTCGGGACGACTTGACGACCTTCGCACTGCGCAATGGAGTGAGTGCATTGTACAGACTATCGAGCAAATGCTGTCCTGCATCCCTCACGGAAGCCCGGGAGAGGCGCTTCACGATGAGATCGGCTTTGAGCGTCCCACCACCCCTAAATTTCCGCGTGAAGCATGAGCTACGTCATCACCACCCGCGCCGCCAGCGGAAGCACACAGACCTACGCCGGCACCGGCAGCCCTGACGCCACCCTCGCCGCGCTGCCGGACGACGAGCCGATGAGCATCACCGTGCTGGTGCGTCCATGACGGCCCTATTCCGCCGCCTGCTGGCCGCCCACCGCTTCTACCAGGCGCAGCACCAGCACCGCATGAACGAAATGTACCTGATCGGCGTGCGGCGCGAGCTGGCTGGCCTGGAACAAATCCGCAAGGAGTTGCTGACCGAGCAGATCGAGGTGCTGATCGAGCTGGACGCATCAGCAGCGCAGGTGCGGCGCCTGGGCCACGCCCACCGGGAGTCGCAATGCGTGTAGTAGGCCAGGCCTTTTGCAACTGGCGCGCCCGGCATGCAATTGGTCACGCCGTCCGCCTGGCGCTGTTGAAGGCAGAAATTACAAAACTCACAAGGAAAACGTCATGAACGCAGTTACGCAAGAAAGCCGCACCGCCATGCAGGCAACGCAATCCGGAGGCGTGCCAGTTCCCCGCACCACTGGCCAGATGATCCTGGACGTTGCGCACATGGATAGCATGATCCGCCTCGCCGACATTATGGCCTCGGGCAAGGCAACTTTGCCGCCCGCGTACCGCAATTCGCCGGGCGACTGCCTGGCGGTCGTCATGCAGGCGATTTCCTGGCAGATGAATCCCTTCGCCGTGGCGCAGAAGACCCACTTCATCAACGGAAACATTGGGTATGAGGCGCAACTGGTCCACGCCGCGATTACTGCATCGGGCATCCTGACGCAAGACGACTTCGACTACGAATATTACGGCCCGTGGGAAAACGTCATCGGCAAATACGACATCAAGAAGGGTGATAAAGGCGAATACCGCAGCCCCGCCTGGCATCTATCGGACGAAATTGGCCTGGGCGTCCGCGTCTCCGCGACGATTCGCTCCACCGGCAAGGTCAAAGTGCTGGACCTGCTGCTTGCGCAAGCGCGCACCCGCAACTCCACGCTTTGGGCCGACGATCCGAAGCAGCAGCTGGGATATCTCGCGGTGAAGAAGTGGGCGCGCCAGCACGCACCAGGCGTAATCCTCGGCGTCTACACGCCGGACGAGTTGGAGGCGGACTACCGCGAGCCGCGCGATATCACGCCCCCTGCATCAGCAGCGGCTGGCGCGCAGGACCTGCTGCCGGAATGCACCGACGAGCTGTTCCAGCAGAAAACGCCCGAATGGCGCCTGACCATCATCAATAAGAAGAAAACGCCGGCACAGCTGATCGCCATGCTCAGCACCCGGGCGACCTTCACCGAGGCGCAAAAAATGACCATCGACAGCTGGGCGCACGAAAACGACTAATCGCAGCACCACACAAAAAATCACCAAGGACACATCATGCAACGCGAAAACACGCTCACCCGCGAAATCCACAACCTGCTGCAAGGCAGCGACGACTGGCACGCCTTCCGCTTCGACCACCACGGCGCAAGCGAGGCGGCCGCAATGCTGGGCCTGTCGAAGAAGGTAATCCGCAGCGAACTGGTGCGCATGAAGGCCACCGGCCTGGCCAAGGAATTCAGCGACTGGGTGCAGGAGAACATCCTGGACTATGGCCACGAGGTTGAAGCGCTGGCACGCCCGCTCGCCGAACGCATCATCGGCGAAGACCTCTACCCCGCCACCCTGTCGCTGGGCCGCGAAAGCGCCTCCTGCGACGGCCTGAACATGGCCGAAACCATCGGCTTCGAGCACAAGCAATGGAATGCCGAGCTGGCCGCATCGGTGGGCGCCGGCGTGCTGCCGGAAGAGCACCAGCCGCAGGTGCAGCAGCAGCTGATGGTGACCGGCGCCGAGAAATGGCTGTTCATGGCATCCGACGGCACCGAAGCGAACATGGTCTGGATGTGGGTCTATCCAGATGCAGCCTGGTTCGAGCGCATCATCGCAGGCTGGCCGCAGTTCGACGTCGACGTGGGGAACTACACGCAAGTCGACCATGCAGTGAAGCCAGAAGCAGCGCCGGCCGCCGCCCTGCCCGCGCTGGTCGTGCAGACCGAAGGCAAGGTCGTCAGCAGCAACCTGGTGGTCTACCAGAAGGCGGCCGAGAAGTTCCTGCTGACCATCAAAACCGACCTGCAGGACGACCAGGACTTCGCAGATGCCGAATACAACGTCAAGTTTTGCGGCGAGGCCGAGGCCAAGCTGGAGCACGCCAAGGCCGCCGCGCTGGCGCAAACCTCCACCATTGACGAGGTGATGCGCACGGTCGACCACATCAAGGCGCAATTCCGCAGCAAGCGCCTGGAGCTGGAAAAGCTGGTCAAGACCCGTAAAGAGCAGATCAAAGAAACGATCTTGAACGACGGCCGCCGGGCTTACGCCGAGCACGTTGCCGCGCTCGAAGCTGAGATCGCCCCGATCCGCTTGCAGCTGGCCGCGCCCGACTTTGCTGGCGCCATGAAGGCCAAGCGCACCCTGGCCAGCCTGCACGATGCGGTCGGCACCACGCTGGCCAATGCCAAGATTGCGGCCAACACGCAAGCGGCCGACTACCGCGCCAAGCAGGCCTGGTGCCGCGAGCACGCCGCTAACTACGGCTTCCTGTTCATGGACATGGCAAGCATCATCGGCAAGCCGATGGATGACTTCCAGCTCGTGATCAACACCCGAATCGCCGTGCACAAGCGCGCCGAGGAAGTGAAGGTCGAAGCCGAGCGCGCCCGGATCCGCGAAGAGGAGCGCGTCAAGGCTCAAGCGGCTGCAGCCGAGGCGATCCGCCTGGCCCAGGTCGAATCTGACCGCAAGGCAGAGGAAGAGCGCCAGATCGAGCGCGCGCGCGTCGCTGCCGACACGAAACGCCAACTCGACCAGCAGGCCGCCGACATTTCCGCTGCGCGCACTGCCGCCCTTGTGGAGCAAGGCCGCCTAGCCGACCTCGCCGAGGCGCAGGCACCTGCCGAAGAACCGGCGCTGTCCAGCGTTGCCGCCAACCCGCTCGCCGGCGGTCAACTTGGCCGCTCACTGGATGATCAGATTGGCAGATGCTATGCAGCTTTAGCGGGGGCGAAGAATCAGGCCGTCACTGAGCCATCCACGCCGCCGACGCTGCGCCTGGGCCAGATCAGCGACCGCCTCGGCTTCACGGTCACCGCCACGTTCATGGAATCCATCGGCTTCGCGCCGGCGGCCACGGACAAGGCGGCCAAGCTTTACCACGAAGGCGACTTCAAGAGCATGTGCGCGGCCATCTGCCGCCACATCAGCACCGTGCAAGTCAAGCACGCCATTTAAACCATAGTCACCCACCAGGAAATCACCATGAGCGCCACCCCTCAAATCGTCATGCACCAGGTCGAGTCAAGCCAGTTTGCAGCCATCGGCCACGTGCCAGAGCTGAGCCTGCTGGCCATCCAGTTCCACCCGAAGAAGTCGACCGGCCAGATCGATATTTACCACTACTCCGGCGTCAGTGCCGACCTGTTCGCGGAATTCCTGGGCGCCGAGTCGCAGGGCTCGTTTTTCATCCAGCGCATCAAGAAATGCGCTGACCAGTTCCCATATTCGAAGGTCGACCAGGCGGCGTTCAACCACACGGCGCCGCAGCCGGCCGCCAAAGCGGCCAGTTTGGCCGAAGCCGCGTCGGTCAAGCTGAGCAAGGAACTGCTGGCTGGCCTGCTGACGGGCCGCGAATACGGCAAGGAAATGCTGAAGGAAGAGGAAATGCAGGCCAAGGCGGCGGGCTTGGTCGTGATCTTCGGCGCCAGCGACGATCTGATGGAGCTGCGTGGCGCCATCCACGACGAATTCTCCTGCTATGGCGGCGGGGTCGCCCTGATCGACGCCAAGGGCGTGCTGCCGTTCCGCGAGGACATCGAGGACGACGAGCAGCTCAAGGACTACTGGAGCCGCGTGCCGGCCGCGCGCGCCGTGGATGCGCTGTGGGGCAAGGAAGAAAACATCGACTGGACGTACCGGACCACCGTACCGCACGCGACATTTGAAATCGTGGAAGGTGGCGAGCCGTACTGCCGCGGCATCGTGATCGACGTGGCCGACCTGGGCGGTGCAGCGTGACCACGCGCGCCGAACGCCAGGCACAGGCGACCGCCAAGCTCCAGGCCGCATGCGACAAGTTCAACGCTGCGCACCAGGTCGGTGCCGCCGTCAGCGTCGAGCTGGACAGCGGCGCGGTCCGCGAGACGGTCACCACCAGCGAGGCGCAGGTGCTCAGCGGCCACAGCGCCGTTATCTGGCTGGATGGCATTCGCGGCTGCTATGGCCTGGACCGCGTGACGCCAATGGCGGTGCCGGCGGCCGCCGAAGGTGTTGCAGCATGAGCCGCTCCGGATACTCCGACGATTGCGAGGACAACTGGGGCCTGATTCGCTGGCGCGGCGCCGTCGCATCATCGATCAAGGGCAAGCGCGGACAAGCGTTCCTCAAAGAGGCCCTGGCGCGGCTGGATGCGATGCAGGTCAAAGAACTGGTGTCCGGCGAACTGGAGGCCGACGGTCAGTTTTGCACTCTGGGCGTGGTGGGCGCTGGGCGCGGGCTGGACCTGGGCAAGATCGATACCTACGACCACGAGGCGCTGTCGGGCCTCTTCGACATCGCAGGGCCACTTGCGCAGGAAATCATGTACCTCAACGACGAGTCGGTCAGCGATGACAAGTGGATCGACGTCGAATTCTGTGGCCCGGTGCGCCCTGGTTGGCCGGAATACGGCAAAAAGACCAGATCGGTACGCGTGCCTGACCCGATGGCCGCTCGGAATCGCTGGCAGTACATGCGCGACTGGATCGCATCCAGCATCGTGGCCGAGGCGGTGCCGGCATGACGGCGCGCCGTGCTGCGGGAGCACCGCCATGACGCGCCCAAAGTTCGAGCAGCGCAAGTTGCTGCTGCGCGGCCAGGAGCAGGTCGACCGCGCCATCGCCCTGCTCCGCAACATCCCGCTCGACGCGGAGAAGCCGCTGGAGGTGCTGGTGCGCGAGGAAGTGAAGGCGCGGAAGCCTGACCAGAATGCCCGCATGTGGGCCGGGCCGCTCAAGGACATCGCCGAGCAGTGCTGGAGCGACCAGCGCCAGTACAGCGTCGAAATTTGGCATGAGTACTTCAAGCAGCAGTTCCTGCCGGACGAATACGACCCGGAACTGTGCAAGGACGAGGCCTACCGCAAGTGGGACTTCGACCCGGGCGGCCAGCCGGTCCTGGTAGGCAGCAGTACTGATCTGACGGTCAAGGGCTTTGCTCAGTACATGGAAAAAATACACGCATTCGGCGGCCAGATGGGCGTCGAATTTCACGAAGCGCCGCAACGCGGCTGAATTGCAAGGATAGCCATGTTCAAGAATTTACAGATATACCGCCTGCCCGCGCCCTGGGGAATGACCGCCGAAGCCCTGGCCGCCTCGCTGGAGCCACAAAAATTCACCGACGCCACCAGCATGGATATGGTCAGCCAAGGATGGGCCCCACCGCGCGGTACCGACCAGCCGCTGGTGCATGCCGCGGGCGGCCAGTTCCTGCTGCAGCTGAAAACCGAAAAGAAGCTGCTGCCGTCCAGTGTGATTAATCAGTTCACGAAAACCCGCGCGGCGGAAATGGAAGAAGCCCAAGGCTTCCCGCCCGGCAAAAAGGCCATGAAGGAACTGAAAGAGCGCGTCACCGATGAGTTGTTGCCGCGCGCCTTTCCGCTGACCACCACCACGGACGTATGGATCGACCCGGTAAATGGTTGGCTGGTGGTGGACGCGGCCAGCCCGGCCAAGGCCGACGAGGTGGTCAAGCTGCTGCTCAAGTCCATCGACAAGCTGCCGCTGGAAAGCCTGCGCGTACAGCGATCGCCGGTCGGCACGATGACGGAATGGGTGCAGGCCGACGACGCGCCGGCCGGATTCACCGTCGACATGGATGCCACGCTGAAAGCGACCGGCGAGAGCAAGGCGACCGTGCAGTGGAAGCGCCACACTCTCGACGCCGCCGAGTTGGGCCGCCACATCGCTGCCGGCAAGCAGTGCACGCGCCTGGCTATGACCTGGAACGATAAGATTTCCTTCGTGCTGGACGAGAGCCTGGCCATCAAGTCGGTGAAAGCGCTCGACATACTTCGGGAATGCGCGATTGGCGAAGCAGCCGACGAGCGCTTCGACAGCGACTTTAGCCTGATGGCCGGCGAGCTGGCCAAGATGTTGGCCGACCTGGTCGAGGCCTTGGGCGGCGAGGCAGATGCAATCGCGCCCGCGCCACAGCCGGCCGCCGATGCTGCGCCGGCCAAGGGCGATGAGCCTGTGCGCCCGGCGCGCCCGGCGCTGCAGCTGAACGGCGAAGCGGCAGGCACGGTGCCGGCCGGCGACGGCAGCGCCAGCGATCCGCTGTACGAGCAGGCCGTCAAAGTGGTACGCGCGCAGCGACGCGCTTCAGTCTCGCTGGTGCAGCGCACCCTGAAAACTGGCTACAACCGAGCGCAGCGCCTGATCGAGGCGATGGAAGCCGCCGGCGTGGTCAAGGGCACGCAGGGCATTTATACGGTCGCGGCTGTGGCGGGAGCGGCAGCATGAGCAATCAAGAAAACGCGACCGATAGCGCGATGGTTCAGGAAGCGCTTAAGGCGGTGGCGATCCTTCCCCACCTCAAGCCAGAGGAGCGCAGTTCGTATCTGAGCGCCCTCTTGATGATTTCGTACAAATTGCTCCGCACTGCGGCAGGGGATGAGTTCGTGCGCGGCTGGCTTGAAAGTGCGCTGCATGAAGTCCAGACCGAAGCGCCAGACGTGAAGATCAACGAATTCCATTAAGGAGACAACGTGAGCGAAAACACCAATATCGAATGGGCAGACCACACTTTCAATCCGTGGGAAGGCTGCCAGAAAGTCGGGCCTGGCTGCGACCACTGCTACGCCGAAGCGCGCAATGCTCGCTTCGCCGGCGGCGCCACCGTGAACTGGGGCCCAGGCGCGCCACGCCGGCGCACCAGCGCCGCGAACTGGAAAAAGCCACTCGCCTGGAGCATGGCCAACTTCGTCGAGTGCGAAGCATGTGGCCATCGCGGCGCCGGCGTTCCGTGGCGAGACGTCGGGCCGAACATGGGCATCATCGACGACGGTCACCAATGCGCTGCATGCGGATCCCGCAGCGTCGAGCCGACCCGGGCGCGCGTGTTCTGCGCCAGCCTGGCCGACGTATTCGACAACGAGGTCGACCCGCAGTGGCGCTTCGACCTGATGCGCCTCATTGAGCAGACGCCAAATCTGGACTGGCTGCTGCTGACGAAGCGAATCGGCAACGCTGCGGCCATGCTAGATGAGGCTGTGCTGGCGATCAACCATGGCCGCTGGAACTGGCGCGACAACGCCTTCCCGAATGTCTGGCTCGGCGCCACCGTCGTGAACCAGGCAGAGGCCGACCGCGATATCCCGAAACTGCTGGCGGTGCCGGCGGCGCGCCGATTCTTGAGCATGGAGCCGTTGCTGGGGCCTGTGAACCTGGCGCGCATCGATATCGACGGCCACCGCGAGATTTACCCGCTCACGGGCACGACCGGCTGCGAAGACGAAGACGGCAATCCCATGCCTGACCTGCCCCGCATCGACTGGGTAATCGTCGGCGGCGAGTCCGGCCCAGGCGCCCGGCCGATGTCGCCAGACTGGGCACGCGGCCTGCGGGACCAATGCGCGGCGGCCGGAGTGTCATACCTATTCAAGCAATGGGGTGAATGGCTGCCGATGCTGGGCCAAGTCGAAGGTGTGCGAGTGCGCGAAAAGACGGAAACCGCTGATGGATGGGTGATGGGCTATGCCGGCAAGAAGGCGGCAGGCCGCCTGCTCGACGGTATCGAGCACAACGGCTTTCCGGAGGAAGTATGAGCATCCCCTACGAAAACGCCACCAGCGGCGCTGGTGCCTTGGATAAATCCGGGCGAAAACTGAAAACTCATTGCCTTCGAGGTCACTTATTTGACCAAGAAAACACTTTGGTTACCTACCGTGCCGGCGCACCGTCCCGGCATTGCCGTGCGTGCGCGCGAGACCGTGCGAAGACGAAATACCAAGTGGCCGACCGAATAAAGCGGGCAGAAGCCAGGATGACTCGGATCGAGGAGTGGAAGCGCGAGGTTTCGCCGGCCGATCTTGCCTGGGCTGCTGGCCACTTCGAAGGCGAAGGAACTATTAGCCTATCAGCAGAGCGGCGCAACGGATATTGCCGGCCACTGGCATCCCTGGCATCCACAGACCGCCAAGTGATCGCTTATTTCGATTCGTGGTGGCCCACATCGATCGCGGGAAAAAAATCAAGAATTCCTACGCCGAATGCGCGCCCTGTCTGGCGATGGGAAATCAATAGCGCGGTGAAAGTTCGCGCATTCATAGACCAGATACGGCCACACCTGCGCACGATTCGGTGCAAAGAGAAGTTCGACTTGGTCAGCGAATTTACCAATTTGGTGTTGGCCCCGCACGAAGGCAAGGTCAAGCAGAGGCATCCGGAGTATATCGCTCGAATCCGAAAGCTTAATCACCGAGGTTCGTCGCCATTCTTGGGCCAGATCCTGCTGGGCGACGGCAAGACGGTGTTGGATCACGTGACAGGCAGCGGCCTGCTGCGCATTGAATCGGAGAAATGATGAAAGCACTATCCATTCGCCAGCCTTGGGCATGGCTGATCGTCAACGGCCACAAGGACATTGAGAATCGCAGCTGGCCAACCAAGTTTCGCGGCGAGTTTTTGGTTCACGCTAGCCAGGGGATGACCCGCTCCGAGTATGACGATGTTGTAGAGATGTTGGAATGGCCTGCGTTCGCCAATATGCCGATACAGATGCCGGATCGTCACAACATCGAGCGAGGAGGAATTGTCGGTATAGCGACGATCGCCGGCTGCGTGTCGAAATCGGAATCGCCGTGGTTCTTCGGACCGCAAGGCTTCCTATTGCGCGACGCCAAGACGCTGCCATTTATCCCATTCAAAGGCATGCTGGGCTTTTTCGACGTGCCGGCTGGCGTGGTGACGCCATGAAGCCGCTGCTTGCCTATGAAGTGCGCGAGCCCGGCGAAGGCCATTGCGTCATCACCTTCGCCACCAACAGCGCCGCCGCACGGCGGGAAGGCGGCAACGAACTGGCCTGCACTTTCAACGAAGTCGAATCCTGCAACCGCCGCCCGCAGTTCGACCAGTACGCACCCGGCCCAGTACCGAAGACCGTTCTGATCGAGCACGGGTGGTGGTTCGAGTGCCACCACTGCAGCCGGCGCATCAGCGAAGGCATGCAGCAGGAAACCGAAGACGAGGGCGAAGAGCACGATCACCTGGCCGTGGTGGTAGACGGTGATGCCGTGTACTGCAGCCGCACCTGCGTGATGGAAGAGTTTGTCGAGCAGCGCGCCCACAAGGCAGCCCAGTCGGCCCTGATCGAGTTCTTTGCAGTCACATATCCAGACTGCTCGATCGAAAGAGTGCACGTCAGCCGTGCGCCGCTGCAGGGTCCGGACAGGCTGGGCCACGCGCAGGCGCTGCTCTACTTCAAATTCCCTGGTGCGCAGCACAGCGCAACGTTCACGTTTGGCGAAGATCGCATGCGGGTAACGGTGGCCGACCTGCCCGCTTACTACGCCTGGCGCGGCGTCCAGATGCCAACCACGGAGGCGGCATGGCGGACCTGAGCGACCTGAGCAAAAGCGCACTGTCAGCCGCAATGCGCGGCGGCACCGCAGGCTGGGGCAAGATCGGCTCTGCTGTCGACCACGTCCGCTACAGCGAGAAGAAGCCCAAGCGCCCTGGCCGGCGGCGCACCTGCTACTGCGGTTGCGATGGCCCGGCCACCCATAGCGGGATGGCGAACGGCCTGGCGCTGACCAGTGCATGCGAGCTGGGTATTGCGCGCTGGGTTCGCACCGGCAGCGTCCGGGCTACGCGATGAGCGGCAAAGCGAAACGGTCGGCCGCCGCCCGTGTGGCGGCGACCCTGATCCTGATTTACGTGGCGGCGACCCTGGCGGGCGTCCTGGCCGCGACAACCTGAAAGGCGAATATGAGCAAGCTTATTGAGGCAGTGCCAGTTGTGCGTGATGCCGATGGCTGGTTTTGGCATCCCGACATGCCTGACTTCGAAGAGGGCCAAGAAGACGACGTAATCGCCTGGCTGGCGGCGCAGGGACTGGAAACCACTTACCGGTCCTTGGATAGCGAGGACGATAGCCATCCGGCCTACATTGCCTACTTCGAGCAGGACGGAGTCGACGTTTCCGGCTGGGATCCGGCACCACCGTCCGGAGAAGGCTGGTTCACGTTATCCATTCACGATTCCGACAGCGGCCCGTACTGGAACTGGGCCCGTCGCGTGCCAGCGACAACATGAGCGCCCGCACGCCGGCGCCGGCCGAATCGCCGCGCGAGCTGGCCGACCAGCACGACCTGCGCCTGCACCGCGCAAAGCAACTGGCCAGGCCGGTAGGCTACCAGGGCCTGAACTGCTTCATTGCCGGGTTCTGCTGGCACAAGGGCGATGCCGACATGACCGTGTACATCGAAGGCCTGGCCGAACCGGTCGCGCCCGCCGAATTAACCATATTGGAGCAACCACAATGATGAATAATGAGCAACAAACGACACCTGTCAACTCCCTCGCCGATTCATTCCAGACCCACGTGCAGCCGTGGATGACGGCGTGCTTCGGCGCCGAAATTTCAGCCGATGGCGCTGAGCGCAATCACCGCTTCCTGGAAGAATCGCTGGAACTGGTGCAGGCATGCGGCTGCACGGCCAGCGAGGCGTACCAGTTGGTCGACTACGTCTTCGGCAGGCCTGTCGGCGAGCGCGCGCAGGAGGTTGGCGGAGTCATGGTCACCCTTGCGGCGCTGTGCCTGGCCCAAGGCCTGGACATGCACGCCGCCGGCGAGACAGAGCTGGCCAGGATCTGGACGAAGGTCGAGGCGATCCGCGCCAAGCAGGCGGCAAAGCCGAAACATTCGCCGCTGCCGGTGGCTGTGTCGGCGGCGGCGGGGAGGAGCGCGCCATGAACATGAGCGAGCACGACATGGTAGCCAAGCTGGTCGAGACCATCGAGCGCAATGCGCGCGCGGCGGCCGCCAAGGCTGAGGCGCAGCGTCAGCCTCTGGCCTGGGTGAAGCTTGAGCGCTACGTCGAAATATCAGGTGATTCCGTCGATTCCGTGCAGGCCCGCCGCAAGGCTGGCAAATGGCTCGATGGGAATCAATGCAAAATTGTAGATGGTCGGCTGTGGATCAACTTGCCGGCAGTAGAAGAATGGGTTGCAAAATGGGAACAAGTAAGTCCGTCGCGCCAGGCGTTGAGTTACGTGCGCACGCCAAAAGCGAGTCGATAAGAATAAAGTTCATGTACCGTGGGTCAGAATGCAGGGAAACCTTGCTGCTGACCCATTCGAAGGCAAATATTAGGTATGCCGAGCGCCTGCGCGGCGAGATCCTCAACGCGATCGAAATGGGCGCCTTCTCGTACGTCAAATATTTTCCTGATTCCCCTCAACTGGCAAAGTTGGGAATTCGCACGGATCGCAATAACGTGACGGTGGGCGAATTACTTGTGGAGCAGTACGCAGTGTACGAGCGGACACTTGCCCCCAGCAGCTTAAAAAATTATCGGCGCATCTACACCTCAAAGCTAAAGCCGCAATGGGAGTCTACCCGCGTGCGCGACCTGACGCCGGCTGCAATAAGAACCTGGCTTGCCACGTTGAACTTGTCGGCCGCTTCCATCAATCAGATGCTGATCCCCTTTCGCAGTGTGCTGGACCAGGCAGTAAATGACGATCTCATTGAAAGCAGTCCGCTTGATCGAGTCAAGCTGCGGAAGGTGCTCAGTCGCGATGCGTACGAGAAAACACCCACAGCTGATCCATTCAGCGCTGAGGAGATAAAAAAAATATTGGCGGCTGCGGATGATCAGCTACGCAACATCTGGCTATTCGCCTTCTCAACTGGTATGCGCCCAAGCGAATACATAGCCTTGAAATGGGAGTCGATCGATTGGGAAAACTGCACGGTGCGAGTCGAGCGAGCACGGGTTGTCGGCGTCACGAGCGATAACACAAAGACAAAGTCCAGCAAGCGCGTGATCGATCTTCGTCGCGGCGCCTACGATGCCCTGAGAGCCCAGGAGCAATATAGTCGCCTATCCAACGGCCCCGTTTTCCTCGACCCGGCGACCGGACGAGGATGGGACACAAGCGATCGACTGAATAGAGTTTGGGTTCCGACACTGAAGAAAGCGGCCGTCAGACACAGAACGCAGTACCAAACGCGCCACACTTTCGCGTCGACATTGCTTTCAGCCGGTGAAAATTTAATGTACGTCGCCAAGCAGATGGGTCATGCTGACACGACGATGGTCACGCGAATCTATGCGCGTTGGCTTGAGCAGGATGATGGTTTGCTGCCCGACTTCTACCTGCGAATGATCGAAGGCAAGAAAAGGATGACTCGGTAGGCAGTTCGCCCTCATTTCGCCCTCAAATCATTGGATACCCTTGAAACCCGCATGAACGGTGTCTCTTGGGGCGCGAAGCAACTTATACAGAAATTCCTGCCCCTTGTCTTGAAGCTTTGCAAAGCCTGGCGTGATAGCGATCCACGGCGCTGAACTGACGTAAAGCGCACCCGGCAATCAAGCCTTGGCAGTCTTGCCACCGGCACGGCGCCGGCGCGCTTCCTTCGGGTCCGCCTGCAGCGGCCGGTAGACCTCCACCCGGTCATGCTCGCGCAGCACCGTATCGAGCGTCTTTTTCTTGCCGTAGATGCCGACCAGATTGACGGCCAGGTCGATCTCGGGATATTGCTGCAGCACCCCACTCTGTTCGAGCGCCTGCTGCAGCGTGCTGCCGGCAGGCAGGCTCAGGGCACGCAGGAAGGCGGCATCGGGCAGCGCGTAGCAGACCTGCACCGCAACGGACTCAGGCGCCGCCATAGACGGTCTCGGCGCGCTTGCAGAAGGAATCGACCATGCTGTTGGCGATCATGCCGAACACAGGCCCGATGATCTGTTCTAGCACGCGGCTGGAAAACTCGTAGCGCAGGTCCAGCTCGATCTTGCAGGCGTCAGCGCGCAGGGCCTTGAAGGTCCATATGCCATCGAGAGTCTTGAAAGGACCGTCTACCAGCTTCATCTTGATGGAACTGAACGGTATGTTCTCGTTGGACGTGGTGAAGCTTTGGCGCACGCCGTGGTACTGTATGCCCACGCTGGCAACGACGGTGTTGTCGCCGCGCTCGCGTATCTCGACCGCGCCGCACCAGGGCAGGAATTTGGGATAATCTTCCACTGCCGCCACCAGCGTGAACATTTGTTCGGCGCTGTAGCCGAGAAAAACTGATTTATGTACTACTGCCATTGAAGAACCATTTGCTATGATGTTGGATACACTTGGATTTTATCGCGCTTGCGCGAGACAGTAGTTTAACCGACCCGCGCACATTTACCATTCTCATGACCATAGCAGACAATAGAAAAGCATTCCACGACTACTTCATCGAGGATCGCTACGAAGCCGGCATCGTGCTCGAAGGCTGGGAAGTCAAGGCCATCCGCGACGCCCGCGTACAAATCAAGGAAGCCTATGTGGTTGTCCGCGGCACCGAGCTGTTCCTGTTCGGCGCGCATATCAGCGCCCTGCCGACCGCTTCCACCCATATCCATCCGGAAGCAGTCCGCACGCGCAAGCTGCTGCTGCACCGCGCGGAAATGGACAAACTGATCGGCAAGGTCGAACGTTCCGGCTTCACGCTGGTACCGCTCAATTTGCATTACAAGGGCGGCCGCGTGAAATGCGAAATCGGCCTGGCCAAGGGCAAGAAGCAGCACGACAAACGGGCAGCAGAACGCGACCGCGACGGCGCGCGCGAAGTGCAGGCGGCGATGAAGACAAATCGCCGCTGACCGGCAATCACCTTACCAACCCGACCATGCGTCGGGTTTTATTTTGCCTGCGCAATGCATCATCATGCCAAAAGCAGGCGGCGTCATCGGGATAAAAGCGGACAGGGAAACGGCAATAGCCGGCAATAACAGGGTATCGCCAGGCGTTATTCAAGAAAATACCAGAACGGCAAGAGAGATAATTATCGGGAACTGCAGGATGGGAAACGAGCGCTTGCAACATATAAAGTTCCGGATGCCTGCCGCCGCTTTGCCTATCTCACGGCATTCACTGCACAAGCATCCGAATCAACGGTGATTACACCTTCAGCAGATCACGCGATTTACCCGAATCGGTCCATTCCTTGACCCATTTCGGTTGACGGCCGCGGCCAGTCCATTGTTGCGACGCATCGTCCGGATTGCGATAACGTACTGCTACCGTACCGGTTTTTGCACGAATGCCGGTGCCAACCAGATCTTTTACCGACACGCCCACGCTTTGCGCGATGGCCAGGATTTGCTCGCGTGCTTTCGACAGATCGTCGTGTTCGCGCTTCTTCATCTGTTTCTTGATGTCGTCTTGCAGGGTGCGCAGTTCCGACAGGGATAAGCTGGACAGATCCATGATATTTCCTTTGTATGAGTTGAAAAAGAGCTGAATACGCGAATTCTATCCAATTGTAACGCGCTTGAGGAGATTTTTTTTGAAAATTTAATGTTTTTTGCAATTATTTTCAACCGGCAGCGTCTTTATCATGGCAGCTGTGGCAAAGACAAAACACCGCAGCCAGGCATTGCGTATCTTATTCTTGCAAAGAGGCCGGCATCGTCAACCATCTGCGGATCCGGCAATCGCCATGGTGCCATTAATTTTGAAGTATTTTTTGATTCATTGCAATTTATCGTCATCATAAAAGACAATTTACAAAAAATCATGTT
Source organism: Janthinobacterium sp. 1L-D-8-B-C4 (assembly GCF_057291295.1). Taxonomy (NCBI): domain Bacteria; kingdom Pseudomonadati; phylum Pseudomonadota; class Betaproteobacteria; order Burkholderiales; family Oxalobacteraceae; genus Janthinobacterium; species Janthinobacterium sp. 1L-D-8-B-C4. The sequence goes on along the minus strand of NZ_JBXAVX010000002.1, from coordinate 273,540 downwards.
GAAGTTACGACATTTTTCAAATAGTAACTTCACCAAGCAATCTCCGTGCATTGTATCGCCAGCGTCGGCAATGACGCACACTTTAATCGAAAAAAACAATACACGGTGCACGCTACACATCATATCAAACTGGGCAAGCAACTGCGTTGATTCAAATAAGCGCGATGATAGCGTAAAAACGCCCGCAAAGCGGGCGCCAGTTACTATTGAATAACTAGTGATCACTCATGGAAGCGCTACTCCGCCTTTCGGCTTTTGCGTTTTCACCACTTGCATGGCGGTGGCGATCAAACTGCTCATCTCGCCCAGATTGGCCGGCACGATAATCGAATTATTGGTTTTGGCCAGTTGCGCAAAGGCGCCCACATACTGCTCAGCCACTTTCAAATTGACAGCGTCCTCACCACCCGGCTCCCTGATGGCGGCGCCCACCTGGCGCAGCGCTTCGGCGTTGGCCTGCGCCAGCGCCACGATGGCTGTCGCCTGCCCTTCGGCACGGTTGATCGAGGCCTGCTTTTCGCCTTCCGAGCGGGCAATCGCCGCTTCGCGCTCGCCACTGGCGATATTGATCTGCTCCTGCTTGCGCCCTTCCGAGGCCGCGATCAGCGCACGCTTTTCACGTTCTGCCGTAATCTGTGCCTGCATCGCGTGCAGGATTTCCTTCGGTGGCGTCAGATCCTTGATTTCATAACGCAGCACCTTGACGCCCCAATTGGCCGCCGATTCATCGATGGCGTTGACGATGGCGGTATTGATATGGTCGCGTTCTTCAAAGGTTTTATCGAGTTCCATCTTGCCGATCACGGAACGCAAGGTGGTTTGCGCCAGTTGCGTAATGGCGGCGATGTAATTGGATGAACCATAGGAAGCGCGCATCGCGTCGGTAATCTGGAAATACAGAATGCCGTCGACCTGCAGTTGCGTATTGTCGCGCGTGATGCACACCTGTGGCGGCACGTCGAGCGGAATCTCCTTGAGCACATGCTTGTAGGCGATGCGATCGACAAACGGCACCACGATATTCAGGCCAGGGCCCAGCACCGCATGGAATTTCCCGAGCCGCTCCACTACCCAGGCATGCTGTTGCGGCACGACATTGACGGTCTTGAAAACAAATACCAGCGCCAGCAATAACAAGATCAGCGATACACTCCCGATGCTAATTTCCATAGTTTACTCTCCAGTGTTATCCAACAATCAAACGGCTGCCGCGAACGGCACGTATGGTGTATTGCCCTGCCTGTGTATCGCTGCCGGGAATTAATTCCACATCCCATAAAGCGCCGCGATACATCACGCGCGCCACTCCATCGACCCAATGCGCCACGGCCACGCTTTGACCGATATCGAGGTTGACATTCGGATCCTGCGATGCGTCGCGGCGCGCCGCCTTGCCAAAGCGGCTGCGGCGCAATAACAAGGTAGCCACCACGCCGACCACGGCCGCGCACAAGCCCTGCAGCGGCCCATTTGCGCCCGCCAGTGCGGCCAGCGCGCCTGCGCTCATGCCGATGGCGATCATCAGCAAATAAAAGGTTCCGCTGAATAATTCCAGGATCAATACCACCCCACCCGCGATAAACCAGCCTGTCCAATCAGCCATGATGCATTCCTTTAGATTCGCCGCTGCAAAAAATAAAACCCCCGTGACCGATATAGGCGACGGGGGTTTTACAAAGAAAAAATTGCCAGACTTTTATTCTTGCCATACACCTATGACAAACAGTCTAAAGCAATTTGCGCTTGCGTCAATAGTTGGACATCATTCATTTCGCTCGAACGCCTTACAGAACCGTAGCGAGCGGCAGTGATTTGTGGCCGAGACGCGCAACTGTGCGAATGCACAGTGAGCATCGCAGGCCGCAAAGCGCGACGCGCAGTAGGTTATGTATGGCGTTATTACTCTTCCAGCAGGCTGCGCAACATCCACGCGGTTTTTTCATGCAGGTCCAGGCGCTGCGTGATCAGATCGGCAGTCGGCTGGTCATTGGCTTTTTCCAGCAGCGGGAACAGGGCGCGTGCCGTACGGGCCGTCGCTTCCTGGGCCGACACCAGATGGCGCACCATTTCCAGCGCCGGCGGCACGCCTTCGATTTCCTTGATCGAGGCCAGCTCGACGAACTGCTTGTAGGTACCTGGCGCAGGATAGCCCAGCGCCCGGATGCGCTCGGCGATCAGGTCCAGCGCGCCCCACTGTTCGGTGTACTGCGTCATGAACATCAGATGCAGCGTATTGAACATCGGACCCTTGACGTTCCAATGGAAGTTATGCGTCATCAGGTACAGGGTGTAGCTGTCGGCCAGCAGGCCCGACAAGCCTGCCGCGATCTTCGCGCGGTCCGATTCGGAAATGCCGATATCGATTTTTGCCGAGCCAGTTTTCGGATTTACAGTTGGTTTCTTGCTTGCCATATCAACTCCTGTCGTGTGTAAGTGGAACCATTTTAGCCGATCTCGCGCCAGCTCATCACCGTATGCCGTGCGGCTGAAAAAAAACCCGCAGCCATCACTGGCAGCGGGTTTTTCATTGCGGGCGAGAAGCAGCTTACGCTTTCAGCGCCGCCAGTTTTTGCCAGGTATCGATCACCGAATCGGGGTTCAGCGACATCGATTCGATGCCCTGCTCCATCAGCCAGACGGCGAAGTCAGGATGGTCCGACGGACCCTGGCCGCAAATGCCGATGTACTTGCCGCGCGCCAGGCAAGCCTTGATGGCCAGCGACAGCAGGGCTTTCACGGCAGGATCGCGCTCGTCGAAGTCGGCGGCCAGCAATTCCATGCCGGAATCGCGGTCCAGGCCCAGGGTCAGCTGGGTCAGGTCGTTCGAACCGATCGAGAAGCCGTCGAAATGGTCGAGGAACTGGTCGGCCAGAATGGCGTTTGACGGCACTTCGCACATCATGATGACGCGCAGCTCGTTTTCACCGCGCTTCAGGCCATTTTTCGCCAGCAGGTCGATCACTTTCTCGGCCTGGCCCAGGGTGCGCACGAACGGCACCATGATTTCCACGTTGGTCAGGCCCATGTCATTGCGCACGCGCTTCATCGCTTCGCATTCCATGTTGAACGCTTCCGAGAAGTCGGCCGACAGGTAGCGCGCCGCGCCGCGGAAACCGAGCATCGGATTTTCTTCGTCCGGCTCGTAGCGCGAACCGCCGATCAGCTTCTTGTACTCGTTCGACTTGAAGTCGGACAGGCGCACGATGACTTTTTTCGGCCAGAACGCGGCGGCAATCGTCGCGATGCCTTCGGCCAGCTTGTCGATGTAAAACGCTTTCGGCGAAGCATGGCCACGCGCCACCGATTCAACCGCCTTTTTCAGGTCGGCATCGATGTTCGGGTATTCCAGGATTGCGCGCGGGTGCACACCAATATTGTTATTGATGATGAATTCCAGGCGCGCCAGGCCCACGCCGGCGTTCGGCACCGACTGGAAGTCGAAGGCCAGCTGCGGATTGCCGACGTTGAGCATGATCTTGGTGTCGAGTTTCGGCAGTTCGCCGCGCGACACTTCCGACACTTCGGTTTCCAGCAGGCCGTCGTAGATCTTTCCTTCGTCGCCTTCCGAACACACCACCGTCACAAACGTGCCGTCCTTCAGCACGTCGGTGGCGTCGCCGCAACCGACCACCGCCGGCACGCCCAGCTCACGCGCGATGATCGCCGCGTGGCAGGTACGACCGCCTCGGTTGGTGACGATGGCAGCAGCGCGCTTCATGACCGGTTCCCAGTTCGGGTCGGTCATGTCGGCCACCAGCACGTCGCCTGGCTGCACGCGCTCCATGTCGGCCGGGTCGTGAATCACGCGCACCGGACCTGCGCCGATCTTCTGGCCAATCGCGCGGCCCGAAGTCAATACGGTGCCGGTGCTTTTCAGCTTGAAGCGTTCCTGCACATCGCTCGCTTTCTGCTGCGATTTGACGGTCTCGGGACGCGCCTGCAGGATGTACAGCTTGCCGTCGCGGCCATCCTTGCCCCACTCGATGTCCATCGGACGGCCATAATGGTTTTCGATGATGACGGCGTATTTCGCCAGTTCCACCACTTCACTGTCATTGAGCGAATAGCGGTTGCGCATTTCCACCGGCACGTCGACGGTTTTCACGGAACGGCCAGCTTTCGCTTCGTTGGTGAACTCCATCTTCAGCAGCTTGGAGCCGATATTGCGGCGGATCACCGGCGACTTGCCTTTTTCCAGCATCGGCTTGTGCACATAGAATTCGTCCGGGTTGACGGCGCCCTGCACCACGGTCTCGCCCAGGCCATAGCTGGAGGTGACGAAGACCACGTCCTTGAAGCCCGATTCGGTGTCGATGGTAAACATCACGCCGGCCGCGCCCAGGTCCGAGCGCACCATGCGCTGCACGCCGGCCGACAAGGCCACTTCGGCGTGCGTAAAGCCCTTGTGCACGCGGTAGGAGATGGCGCGGTCGTTGTACAGCGACGCGAACACCTGCTTCATGGCATCTAACACATTGTCGATGCCGACGACGTTCAAAAAGGTTTCCTGCTGGCCCGCAAACGAGGCGTCCGGCAAGTCTTCCGCAGTGGCGGACGAGCGCACGGCAAACGACATTTCGGTATCGGAATCGGCCACCAGCCTGGCGTAGAAAGCGTCGATTTCGGCGGCCAGGCGGGGCTGAAACGGGGTTTCGACGATCCACTGGCGAATTTCGGCGCCGGCTTGCGCCAGGGAACGCACGTCGTCGATGTCCAGCCCTTCCAGGCGGTCGGCGATGCGCTGCGCCAGCGGCAGGCCGCCGTTGGCGCTATACGACAGGAAGTCGCGGAACGCTTGCGCGGTGGTGGCGAAACCGCCAGGCACGCGTACACCGGCTTCGGCCAGCTGGCTGATCATCTCGCCGAGCGAGGCGTTCTTGCCGCCGACCGATTCGACATCGGTCATGCGCAAATGTTCGAACGAGGCGACGTACACCGCGTCCTGGTCTTTCTCCTGCTCCTGCAATGCTGCGTTGGTCATAATGACACCCTTACTGATTAGAAATCTTTAGGCGCGGCGCACAGACAGTGTTCTTGTTATTCTTGGCGTCGTGCAGCACAATCAATACCATTCCAGCCATTTTACATTGTGCGGCGCAAATTGACGACGCACAATCTTGACCGAAGACCATGACAACCGAACCACGCCCCCCCCTGCCCTCCGCAGCGCGCACTGTTTTCTTTGTGTCCGACGGCACCGGCATCACCGCCGAGACCTTCGGCCATTCCGTGCTGTCGCAGTTCGAACTGCGCTTTCGTCAGGTGCGCCTGCCCTTCATCGATACCATGGAAAAAGCGTATGACGCGGCGCGCAAGATCAACGAAGCCTTTGCGTCTGATGGCCAGCGGCCGATCATCTTTTCAACCCTGGTGAAGACCGACCTGTCGGCCGTGATCCGCAAGTCCAGCGGCATGCACATGGACCTGATCCAGACGTTCGTGGCTCCGCTGGAGCAGGAACTGGGCGTGATGTCGACCCATACCATCGGCCGCTCGCACAATATCGTCGACAGCGAGGAGTATAAAAACCGCATCGAGGCGATCAATTATTCGCTGGCGCACGACGATGGCCAGTCGCACAAGAACCTGTCCTCGGCCGACGTTATCCTGGTGGGCGTATCGCGTTCGGGCAAGACCCCGACCAGCCTGTATCTGGCCATGCAATACGGCATCAAGGCGGCCAACTACCCTTTGATCCCCGACGATTTCGAGCGCGACAAGTTGCCTTCGGCTTTATATGAATTCAAGAATAAAATTTTTGGATTAAGCATTACGCCCGAACGTTTGTCGGAAATACGCAACGAAAGAAGGGCTGGCAGCAAGTATGCGGCAATTGAAAACTGCCGCTACGAAGTCAACGAGGCGGAAAAAATGATGAAACGCGAGGGCATACGCTGGCTGTCGTCGACCACCAAGTCGATCGAGGAGATCTCGACGACTATCTTGCAAGAGATCAAGCCGAACCGCCGCGAGTATTGATCGCTTCCGCAGCCAGTGCTGCCAGCGCCGCCACCAGCCGGTCCAGTTCAACGGTGGTGGTGGTGACGGCCACGGTGGCGCGCACAACGTCCATGTCGCCGATATTGCGCTGCACTGTAAATACGCCAAAGCGGTTCAACAAGGCCTGTTGCAGCGCGCCTGCCTCCATGCCATCGACGGCAAACGCCACCAGCGCCGTGCCGCGCGCGGCGTCCAAAGGAGACAGCAGGCGCACGCCAGGCAGTTGCGCGGCGCGGCTGACCCAGTAGTTCCTCAGCCAGGCCAGGCGTTCGGTCTTGGCCGGCGTGCCGCCCAGGCTTTCATGAAAATCCAGTGCGGCGGGCGCGGCCAGAATGGCGCCGATCGGCGGCATGCCCATGTGCAGGCGGCCGCGGATATCGTCCAGCGGATAATCGTCGTCGCCGAAATGCGGCTCGATCTTGTGCAGCTGCGCGGCGCGGATATACACCACACCGAGCCCGCTTGGCGCACCGATCCATTTATGCAGGTTGAAGCCGGCAAAGTCGACCTTCATCGCCTGCACATCCACCGCGACCTGGCCCAGTGCGTGGGCGCTGTCGAGCAGCACGTCGATGCCCTGTTCGCGCGCCAGCGCCATGATTTCCTTGATCGGAAGCAGCTGGCCATTGGCCGGCGTCACCTGCGACAGCAGCAGCATTTTCGGCCTGGTGGCCTCGCGCATGGCTTGCGCGTAGCGGGCAATGATTTCATCGTCGCTGACGGGCAGGCCCAATGTCACTTGCGTGCTGGTCACGCCACGGCGCTGCGCCAGCCAGCGCATGGCCGTGCGCATGGCCGGATAGTCGAGATTGCTCCACAGCACGGTATCACCGGGCGCCAGGCCGTGGTATTGGGTAATCAGCACCTGCATCGATTCGGTGCCGCTGCGCGTCAGCAGGATCTCCTGCGGCTGGGCGTTGATCAGCACCGCGACGCGCGCGCGCAGGATGTCGACATGCTGCTGCGTGAATTCGCCGCGCACGAAGGGGCTGAGCTGCTCGTTGGTGTAGCGCACGGCCTGCTCGAAGGCGGCCTGCACGGGTGCGGCCATGGCGCCGAAATAGCCGTGTTCGAGATTGACGATCTCGCCGGGCGGCGCCGCATATAACGCGGCCACCTGGCGCCACCACGCGTCGTCACGCACCGCACCGACAGCCAGCAAAGGGAAAGACATGGCGACCCTGTTCAGGATTGGTTTTGACGTACCTGCTCGAAGAAGCAGACGGCGGCGCAGGCGGCCACGTTCAGCGACTCGATCTGGCCCAGGTGCGGTATCACCACCTGGTGCGTGGCCATAGCCAGCAGGTCGTCTGCCACGCCCTGCCCTTCATGGCCGAACAGCCAGGCCACCGGCGCGCGCAGGTCGACGTCGTAAAGCTGCTTGGTGGCATAACCGCTGGTGGCCAGCGTGGTGACCTTGGCGTTCGATGCCAGCGCGGCCAGGTCGACGTTTTCAAAGATATCGAGCACGAAGTGCGCGCCCATCGCCGCGCGCAGCACCTTTGGCGACCAGCAAAAAGCCGTGCCGGCGCTGCAATACACTTGCGTGATACCGGCCGCGGCCGCGCTGCGCAGGATGGAGCCGACATTGCCCGGGTCCTGCAGGTTGTCCAGCAGCACCGCCGACACCGTCACCGGCGCCGTGACCAGGCGCTCGGGCGTCTCGATCAGGAACATCACGCCAACGCCGTGTTCGACCTGGCTGACCGCGTTGTAGAGCGCATCGGGCAAGCCCAGCACGTGGGCGCGCTGGCTTTCCAGCTGGCCGACGATCTCCATCACTTCTGGGTTGCGCAAGGCGCTTTCGCTGACGATGCATTGTTCGGGCAGGCCGCGCAGCTGCAGATACGACTGGCACAGATGCACGCCGTCGAGCAAGGTGCGGCCCGACTTGCGGCGCGCCTGCGAGCTGCCCGCCAGTTTCAGCAAATCCTTGTACTGCGCGTTGTCGCGCGAGGTGATGGTCTTCATGCCGCGATCTCCTGCGCGCCGAACAGCGCGATCACATTGCGCACCGGCGCAAACGAGCGGCGGTGCACCGGCGAGGCGCCGTGCAGGTGCAAGCGTTCGAGGTGCAATTTCGTGCCATAGCCCTTGTGCTGGTCGAAGCAGTATTCCGGATAGCGCGCATGCAACTGCACCAGCGCCGCGTCACGCGCCGTCTTGGCCAGGATCGAGGCGGCCGAGATCGAATCGACCTTGTCGTCGCCACCGATGATGGCCATGCCGCGTATCGGCATCACCGGGCAGCGGTTGCCGTCGATCAGGGCCAGGGTCGGGATAGTGGCCAGCGCTTCGACGGCGCGGCGCATGGCCAGCATCGATGCCTGCAAGATGTTCAGGCGGTCGATCTCTTCTTCCGACGCTTCGGCAATTGCCCAGGCCAGCGCCCTGGCGCGTATCTGTGGCGCCAGCAGATCGCGCTTTGCTTCGGACAGTTTTTTCGAGTCGCGCAAGCCGTCGATGGGCTGGTTCGGGTCGAGAATCACGGCGGCCGCAAACACCGGGCCTGCCAGCGGACCTCGCCCTGCCTCGTCGACGCCGCAGATGATTTCATCGATCGAGAATGGCAAGTCGTCAAACAGGCCGGGATAGATATTTTTCACGTTGAATCTTTTTCAGTTACTTTTTGTTGGCGGCGATGACCTGCATCACCGCGTTGGCGCTCTCGCTGGCACTGTCGCGCAGCAGGCTGTGGTGCATGTCGGTAAAGCGCTGCACCAGGCGCAGGCGGCCGGGAATATCGCTCAACTGCTGCCACACGGCCTCGGCCAGCGCTTCCGGACTGGCCGCATTTTGCAGCAGTTCCGGCACCAGGTAGTCGCGCGCCAGGATATTGGGCAGGCCGATCCACGGCTGGTAGCCCATGTGGCGCATGATTTCCCACGAAGCGCGCATCATCTTGTAGGCGATCACCATCGGTTTTTTATACAGCGCCACTTCCAGCGAAGCCGTGCCCGAGGCCACCAGCACCGCATCGGCGGCGCAGATGGCCGTGTGCGAGCCGCCGTCCGTCAGCACGATTTCGACGTCCTGCAGGCCCGCCTCTTGCACCAGTTGCAGGAAATACTGGCGCTGCTTTTCACCAGCCATCGGCGCAACAAAGCGCAGCGAACGGTCGCGCGCCAGCAGCAGCTTGCAGGCCGCCACGAAGGCCACCGTATTGTATTTGAGTTCGCCCATGCGGCTGCCCGGCATCAGCGTCACCACGTTGGCGTCTTCCGGCAAACCAAGCGTGCGGCGCGCGGCCGCTTCGTCCGGCTGCAAGGGGATCATTTCGGCCAGCGGATGGCCGACATAGGTCACCGGCACGCCGGCCTTGCGGTAGATCTCCTGCTCGAACGGGAAGATCACCAGCATGTGCGAGACGGCCTTGATGATCTTCTTGATGCGCCCGCCGCGCCAGGCCCAGATCTGCGGCCCGATGTAATGCACGGTGGGGATACCGGCCGCTTTCAGCTGCTGCTCCAGCCCCAGGTTGAAGCCCGGGTAGTCGGCGCCGATAAAGACCGCCGGGCGTTCCGCCAGCAACTGGTCGCGCAATGCGTTCTGGACGCCCTTGATCTCGCGGTAGCGGGGAATGATCTCGAACAGGCCGCGCACGGTGAGCTTGTCGAGCGGCCAGTCGGAAACGAAACCCTGGCTGGCCATATGCTCGCCGCCGATGCCGTGAAAGTGGGCGCCGGGCAGCTGCGGCGCGAGGCCGGACAGCAGCCGGCTGGCCAGCAGGTCGCCCGACACCTCGCCGGCGACCATGGCGACGGAGAGCTTATCGGACGATGCCACGCGAGGCCACGCCAAGGAATTCGCGCATGGCGCGGACATGCTCTGCCACTTCAGGGGTGGAGGCCTGCTCTTCTTCGAACAGGGCAGCTTTGGCTTCTTCCAGTGTCAGGCCGGCGCGGTAGATCAGCTTGTAGGCGGTGCGGATGCCGTTGATCTGCTCGCGCGTGAAACCACGGCGCTTCAGCCCTTCGATATTGACGCCATGGGCTGCCGCCGGATTGCCGTTCAACAGCACGAACGGCGGCACATCCTGGGTCAGGCTGGTGCTCATGCCGACAAAGGCGTGCGCGCCAATCTTGCAGAACTGGTGGACGTTGGCAAAACCGCTCATGATGACCCAGTCGCCGATTTCCACATGGCCGGCCAGTTGGGCATTGTTCGAGAAAATCGTATTGCTGCCCACCTGGCAGTCGTGCGCCAGGTGCACATAGGCCGAAATCCAGTTGTCATTGCCCAGGCGCGTCACGCCGCCGCCCTGCACCGTGCCGGTGTTGAAGGTGCAGAACTCGCGAATGGTGTTGCGGTCGCCGATCTCCAGGCGGGTCGGCTCGCCGGCCCATTTCTTGTCTTGCGGCTGGGCGCCGATCGACGAGAACTGGAACAGCTGGTTGTCGCTGCCGATGGTGGTATGGCCTTCGATCACGACATGCGGGCCAACCTTGGTGCCAGCGCCGATACGCACATGCGGGCCGATAATGGTATACGGACCCACCTCGACCGAGCTATCGAGCTCGGCCTTCGGGTCGATCACCGCGGTGGAGTGGATCGCCGCCATCTTACTGCCCCGCTGGCTGGCTGGCGTCCTGAGAGCTGCGGATGGTGCACATCAGTTCCGCTTCCAGCGCGACCTTGCCGTCGACCGTGCCGACCGCCTTGTATTTCCAGATGCCGCGCGATACGCGCAGGATTTCAACGTCCATCTTCAGCTGGTCGCCCGGTTCGACCGGACGCTTGAAGCGCGCATTGTCGATGCCGACGAAATACACCACCGAATTCTCATCGGGCTTGACGCCCATCGTCAGGAACGACAGCAAGGCGGCCGTTTGCGCCAGCGCTTCGATCATCAACACGCCAGGCATCACCGGCTTGTGCGGGAAGTGGCCCTGGAAGAATTCTTCGTTGACCGTCACGTTCTTGATGGCGGTGATGGTCTTGCCCGACTCCCAGTTCAGCACGCGGTCCACCAGCAGCAGCGGATAGCGGTGCGGCAGCAGCGATTTGATGGCCAGGATGTCGAGGGTCTTGTTTTCAGTAGTCGTCATTTTTCGTCTTGCTTGGTCAGTGTTTTAATGGTTTTTTCCAGCGCGCGGATCTTCTCGCGCATGCTGGTGAGATTGCGCACGATGGCGGCGCTTTTTTCCCAGTCGGCGTTTTTCGCCAGCGGATAAAAGCCGGTGTATTGGCCCGGCTCCAGGATCGAGCGCGACACCATGCTGCCCGAGCCCACATGCACCCGGTCGGCGATCGTCAGGTGGCCCAGCACCATGGCGGCGCCGCCAAAGGTGCAGTATTTGCCAATCACGGCGCTGCCGGCCACGCCAACGCAGCCGGCCATGGCGGTGTGCGCGCCGATATGGCAGTTGTGGCCGATCTGGATCTGGTTGTCCAGCTTGACGCCATCTTCGATGATGGTATCGGCCAGCGCGCCGCGGTCTATGGTGGTGTTGGCGCCGATATCGACATCGTCGCCGATCACCACCCTGCCCGTTTGCGGAATCTTGATATACACGCCGCCCTCGTTGGCAAAGCCGAAACCGTCGGTGCCGATCACGGCGCCCGAATGGATGATGCCGCGCGCGCCGATCACGCAGCGCGCATGGAACGTCACGTTGGCAAACAGCTGCGTGTCCTCGCCAATGACGGCGTCGCGGCCGATCACGCAGCCGGCGCCGATCACGCAGCCAGGCCCTACCACCGCACCGGCTTCGATGACGGCGCGCGGGCCAATGGACGCGGCAGGATCGACCTGCGCGGAAGCATCGACGATGGCGCTGGCGTGGATGCCCGGCGGTGCCTTGATTTCGGCAAGGGCGGCAAAAAACTGCGCCGCGCGCGCGAAATACACATAGGGATTCGGTGTGACGACGCGTGCGCCCGCGTATTCCGGGCCGATCAGCGCGTCGTCGGCCGGCGTGAGTATCAGCGCGGCAGAGCCGCTGCTGGCGGCCTGTGCGCGAAATTTGCTATTGCTGAGAAAGCTGATGTGCGAAGCGCCGGCGTCAGCCAGCGGCGCGATCCCGGTTACTTCCAGGTTGGCATCGCCCGCCAGTTGTCCGCCGAAGCGTTCGACCAATTCACCTAGTCGAGTGCCCATCTGATGATCCTTAAGGTAATACGATTACTTGTCCAGCGCCTTCAATACCTTGTCGGTAATGTCAATGCGCGGGCTGGCCCACAGGGCTTCCTGCAGCACGATGTCATAGCCTTCGACATGCGCCATCTGCTGGATGATGGTATTGGCTTTTTCCGCGATGGCGCTGCGCTCTTCGTTGGTGCGCTGGTTCAGGTCTTCGCGAAATTCGCGCTGGCGCCGTTGCAGCTCCTTGTCGAGCTCAAAAAATTCGCGCTGGCGCTTGGCGCGGTCGGCCTCGCTCAGGGTCGGCATGTCGCGTTCGAGCGCTTCATTGGCCACCTTGAAGCGGGCGCCGAGCTCCTGCACCGCCTTTTCGCGCGAGCGAAACTCTTCGGCCAGCTTGGCGCTGGCCAGCTTGGCCAGTTTCGACTCGTTATAAATACGTTCGCTGCTGATCCAGGCAATCTTCGATTCCTGGGCCTGTGCATGCACCGGCAACAGCGAACTCCAGCACAATGCGATTGCGGCAAGAGACTTGGGCAGGGTGGCGGATGCGGTATTCATGATACTCCATGGTCAAAATGTGTAAGCTGGCGCCCCATGCGAATGCCGGTCAGAAACCGGTACCCATCTGGAACTGGAAGCGCTCCAGGCGGTCGGACGGCTTGGCGTTCAGCGGCTTGGCGTAGCTCAGCTTGAGCGGGCCGACCGGCGAAATCCAGCTGATCCCCAGACCAGCAGAATAACGCAATTGCGAGATGCGCATCTTTTCGCCTTCCTGGTAAACCTGACCGCCGTCAAGGAAACCGAACCAGCGCAGGCTTCGGTCATTGCCCGAACCGGGGAATGGCATCTGCAGCTCGGCATTGGCGATCAGGCGCGAGGCGCCGCCCAGGGCATCGTTGGTGCTCGGTTCGACCGCGCCCAGCGAGGAACTCAGGTAGCCGCGCACCGAACCGATACCACCACCGTAGAAGTTTTTGAAGACCGGGTACACGTGGTTGCCGATGCCATGACCATAATCGAGCTCGCCCTTCAGCGCCAGGGTGACCTTGCTGAACAGCGGACGGAAATACTGGTGCTCATAAATGGCGCGGAAGTATTTCTGGTCGCCGATCAGGTCAGCCTCCAGGTTGACGCGCTGGTAGCGGCCGATCGATGGCGTCAGGGCGCTGTCGCGGCTGTCGCGCTGCCAGGCCGCCGTCAACGGGATGGAATTGGTGGTGGCCGAACCGATGCCGTCGGACGGGCCGCCGTTGTCGGTCACATACTGGCGGAAGCGCAGCGGGCTGGTCGAATCGGTTTCGATCTGCGAGCGCTCGGCACCGATACCGAAGAAGATGGTATCGACTTCCGAGAACGGCACGCCATAGCTGACGCGGCCACCGGTCTGCTTGATCTTGTAGCTGCCGATGTTCAACGCCGGCGGTTCGGTGGTGCGCAGGTAGACTTCAAAGCTGCGCGAAATGCCGTCATCGGTGTAGTACGGATTAGTCTGCGAAAACGCGATGGTGCGGCTGTAATGGCTGGTATTGAGTTCGATGCCGACCGTGTTGCCGCTACCGGCAAAGTTGGCCTGCGAGATCGATGCCGACAAGGTGAATTTTTCCGATTGCGAGAACGCGCCGCCGATCAGGAAGTTACCGGTCGGTTTTTCCACCACCGTCACGTTGACGTCGACCTGGTCGGACGTGCCCTGCGCTTCCGGCGTATCGATGGTCACATCCTTGAAGTAGCCGAGGCGGTCGACACGGTCGCGCGACAGCTTGATCTTGTTGCTGTCGTACCAGGACGATTCGAACTGGCGGAATTCGCGGCGGATGACTTCATCGCGGGTGGTGGTATTGCCGGCGATATTCATGTGGCGCACGTAGACGCGCTTGCCCGGATCGATAAAGAAGGTGAAGCCCACTTCATGCTTGTCACGGTTGATTTCCGGATTGGCGTTGACGTTGGCAAACGCGTAGCCAAACGTGGCCAGGCGGTCCTGGATGCGCTTGTTGGTGGCCGTCAGGCGTGCACCCGAATAGATATCGCCTTCGCGCATCAGGTTCAGCGCTTTCAGTTCTTCTTCGCGACCGAACATCTCGCCTTCGAACTTGCTGCCCGTGACCTTGTATTTCTCGCCCTCGGTGATGTTGATCGTCAGGTAGATGTCTTTTTTATCGGGCGTGATCGACACTTGCGTCGAGTCGACCTGCATCTCGATATAGCCGCGGTCCAGGTAGTAGGACTTGAGCGACTCGATGTCGCCGGTCAGCTTGGTCTTTGAATATTGATCGGCCTTGGTGTACCAGCTGAACCAGCCACCCGTGTTCAGGGCCAGTTGTTCGCGCAGTTCCTTGTCGGTGAAGGCCTTGTTGCCGACGATGTTGATCTGCTTGATGCGGGCCACGTCGCCCTCGTCGACGGCAAATACCACGTTGACGCGGTTGCGCTCGATCGGCGTGACGGTGGTGGTGATCTTCACGCCATACAGGCCGTGCGACAGGTACTGGCGCTTGAGTTCCTGTTCGGCGCGGTCGACCGAGGCCTTGTCGAAAATCTTCGCCTCGCCGACGCCGATTTCCTTCAGTGCCTTGACCAGCACGTCTTTTTCGAATTCCTTGGTGCCCGTGAATTCCACGGTTGCAATCGCCGGGCGTTCCTCGACCAGCACTACCAGCACGTCGCCGTCGGCTTCCAGGCGTACATCCTTGAACATGCCCGTCGCATACAGGGCCTTGATGGCGGCGATACTTTTCTCGTCGGAGAACGTTTCGCCGACCTTTACCGGCAGATAGGCAAAGACGGTGCCCGCTTCGGTGCGCTGGATCCCTTCGACCCGGATGTCCTTGACAGTAAACGGAGCGACAGCGAGCGCATGGCCGGAGCAGAATGCCAGGACGGCGGCGCCGATCAGGCTGCGGCGAAAGGAAGGCAAGGCAATACGAGCAGAATGTAATTTCATTGGCTAATCAATGGATAAATCAGTGGACAACATACACAAAAGATTGCTTGTGCGACTCACGCAATGGCAGGAACAATGGCATCAGTTGAGCAGCCGCAGCACGTCATTGAAGACGGCAAGCACCATCAGGGTCAGCAACAGACCGAGCCCCAGGCGCTGGGCAATCTCGCCTACGCGTTCCGGCAAGGGGCGCCCGGTCAAAACTTCCAGCGAATAATACAGCAAATGCCCGCCATCCAGAACAGGAATGGGTAGCAAATTCATCACGCCCAGACTGATACTGATGAAGGCGATGAAGCTCAGGTAGCTCACCAGGCCGATACGCGCCGTCTGGCCCGCATAATCGGCGATGGTGATCGGCCCCGTCACGTTCTTCAGCGAGACCTCGCCGGTGAACATCTTGCCGAGCATTTTCAGGCTCATGATGCTGGTGTCCCAGACCTTCACCGCGCCCTTGCCGACCGCTTGAAACGGCCCCGAGGCGACGACGATCATATCCGGCGTCAAAGCGATCTCGGCCTTGATCTTACCAACTGTTACAGCTGCCTGGCTACCCTTGCCGGCTTCACCGTCCGGCGTGACCGGCACGGTAAGGTCCTGGCCATGGCGGCGCAGCAGCACCTGCAAGGTCTTGCCGGGCGAACGCATCAGCGTTTCGATCACGGCGATACCATCCGTCATCGGCGTTTCATCGATGGCGAGGATCAGGTCGCCCGGCTGCAGGCCGGCCCGTTCGGCCGCGCCGCCCGGCATGATTTTGCCCAGCACCGGCGCCGGACGGGCCAGCACCAGGCCCAGCTTGCCCAGCACATCGCCTTCCAGGTCCAGCCCGGCCAGCACCGACGCCTGCATGGTGGCTTCCTGCACGCCACGGTCAGGGCGGCGCACTTCGATGCGCGCGGCATCCTTGTCGAGCGCAGCCTGCATCAGCTCCCAGCGCAATTCGCTCCAGCTGGCCACTTCCTTGCCGTTGACCGAGTGTACCGTATCGCCCGTGCGCAGGCCCGCGAGATAGGCGCTGCTCTGCTCGGCCACGGTACCGATCTTGCTCGACGGCTCTTCGATGCCATGCATGAACAGGCCTGCGTACAGCACGATGGCGACCAGAAAATTGGCCAGCGGACCTGCGGCGATGATGGCCATGCGGCGCCAGACGCTCTGGCGCGTGAATTCGCGCGCCATGTCGGCGGGTGCCAGCACGCCGGTATCGGGATCGCGGCTGTCGAGCATTTTCACGTAGCCGCCCAGGGGCAGCGCGGAAATCGCCCATTCCGTCTGGTCCTTGCCGAACTTGCGCGAATAGACAACCTTGCCCATGCCAACCGAAAACCGCAGCACTTTCACGCCGCACAGGCGCGCCACCAGATAGTGCCCCAGCTCATGCAAGGTGACCAGCGAGCCGAGCGCAACGATAAACGCCAGCAAGGTGGTAATCAGGGTCATGCCGCCAGCCTGCCTGCGATATAAGCTTGCGCCGCAGCGCGCGCCAGGCGGTCCTGTTCCAGCACCGTCTCGATGCTCGACGCGGCGCCATGCGCCACGGTATCGATCACGTGCGCCACCACCTTGTCGATCTGGCGAAAACCGATGCGCTGGTCGAGGAAGGCTTGCACCGCCACCTCGTTGGCGGCATTGAGCAGGGCCGGCGCCGTGCCGCCCGCGCGCAAGGCATCGTAGGCCAGCTGCAAACAGGGAAAACGGACCATGTCGGCCCGCTCGAACTGCAGGCAAGCCACTTGCGCCAGGTCCAGCTGCGCCACGCCCGAATCGATGCGCTCGGGCCAGGCCAGCGCATTGGCGATCGGCGTGCGCATGTCCGGGTTGCCCAGCTGGGCCAGCACGGAACCGTCGACATACGAGACCATCGAATGGATCACGCTTTGCGGGTGGATCAGCACCTCGATCTGGTCGGCCGGCGCGCCAAACAGCCAGTGCGCCTCGATCACTTCCAGGCCCTTGTTCATCATGGTGGCCGAATCGACCGAAATCTTGCGCCCCATGACCCACTTCGGATGCTTGCATGCCTGGTCGGGCGTGACACTGTCCAGCGACTCGACGTCGCGCGTCAGGAACGGCCCGCCCGAGGCGGTCAGCACGATCTTTGCCACGCCGGCCGCCTGTGGCACGCGGCCGTAATTATGCGGCAGGCACTGGAAGATGGCATTGTGCTCGCTGTCGATCGGCAGCAGCACCGCGCCATTCTCCTGTACCGCGTCCATGAACAGCTGGCCCGACATCACCAGCGCTTCCTTGTTGGCCAGCAGTACCTTTTTGCCGGCGCGCGCCGCCGCCAGGGTCGGCGCCAGGCCAGCCGCGCCGACGATGGCGGCCATCACGCTGTGCACCTGCGGCGCGCTGGCGATCGCGCACAGCGCGTCGACGCCGTAGTCCACTTCAGTGGCGACGCCCAGCTCAACGAGCAGGCGGCGCAACTCCTGCGCAGCGTCAAGCGTGCCAACGACGGCGCGCTGCGGACGAAACTGCTGGCACTGGGCGGCCAGCTCAGCCACCTTGGTATGGGCGGAAAGCGCATAGACGCTGTATTGTTCGGGATGACGCGCGAGCACGTCCAGCGTGGAGACGCCGACTGAACCAGTCGCTCCAAGGATGGTAATGTATTGCATTGAGAGTAATTCCTTATAGCCAGCCGCTGACCAGGGCAGCAAAGGGCAAGACGGGGATCAGCGCATCGATACGATCGAGCACGCCGCCATGGCCAGGCAGCAGGTTGCTGCTGTCCTTGATGCCGGCGCGGCGCTTGAGCTGGGATTCGAACAGGTCGCCGACGATGCTGGCGGCAACCAGCACCAGCAGCACCAGCACGGCCATCGGCCAGCCGCGGCGCAATTGCAGCTGCACCGCGAAGGTATCCTGCAGCAGCGGCACCGACGGTGCGGCCAGGATGGTGATGGTGGCGATCACCAGCACGGCGATGCCGCCGCCGATCGCGCCTTCCCAGGACTTGCCGGGCGAAATGCTGGGTGCCAGCTTGCGCTTGCCGAAGGCCTTGCCGGAAAAATACGCGCCGATATCGGCGATCCACACCAGCGCCATCACCGACAGCAGGTACAAAGGGCTGTGCATGAACAGTGCCACGATGGCGACAAAGCAGCCGACGATGGTCACCGCATACACCAGGCTGAGCAAGGTATTGCCCAGGCCTTCTGGCGGCGGCAGGCCAGTCGCCAGCGAAGGCACGAAACGGATCAGCCAGATGGCCACGCACAGCGCATACCAGAAATTGAGTTGGGCCATGCCATTGCTGAAGAAAAAGGTATAGGCAAACGCGGCCGTCCAGACGGCAGCAATCAGCAGCGCCTGGCGATTTTTGAAAATGCGGAAGCTTTCCCAGACGGCGGCGCCGAAGAACGCCGTGGCGATCACGGCGAAGGCAGGGAAATAATTCAGATACAGAACCGGCAGCAAGACCGCCAACAAGACCAGGGCGGTGATTATCCGTGTTTTCAGCATCAGTTTTTCTTTTCGGTTAGTTGCGCGCTGGTGCGGCCAAAGCGCCGTTCGCGCTGCTGGTAAGACGCGATTGCCGCGTCGAGGCTGTCGACGTTGAAGTCGGGCCAGAAGGTTTCAGTGAAAAACAACTCGGTGTACGCCAGTTGCCACAGCAGGAAATTGGAAATGCGCTGCTCGCCACCGGTGCGGATGAACAGGTCGGGCTCGGGCGCGTAGGCCATCGCCAGGTGCGGCGCCAGTTGCTCTTCGGTGTAAGCATGTTCTTGTGGCAAGCCATTTGCGGCTGCCTCGGCAGTCATCTTGTTGACCGCCTGCATGATGTCCCAGCGCCCGCCATAGTTGGCGCAAATCGTCACGGTCAATCGCGTATTGCCGGCCGTCTTGCGTTCGGCGTTGGCCACCAGTTCCTGCAATTGCGTGTTAAAGCGCGACATGTCGCCCACGACTTTCAGGCGGATATCGTTGGCGTGCATGCGCACCACTTCGCGTTCGAGCATGGTGACGAACAACCGCATCAGCATCGACACTTCTTCTTCCGGGCGGCGCCAGTTTTCCGAGCTGAAGGCAAACAGGGTCAGGTATTCGACGCCACGGTCGAGACAGGCTTCGACGACGCTGCGCACGGCATCGGCGCCCTTGACGTGGCCAGCCACGCGCGGCAGGAAGCGCTTGGTGGCCCAGCGACCGTTGCCATCCATAATGATTGCCAGATGGCGCGGCACGCAGCCCACTTCAGGTACCGCCGTTGTCGAACTCGAATAGATCATGAAAACAATAATACCAAATGAAAAGAACGCTATTATGCGCCAAATGGCACTGCCCGGGAAAGCATGGCCGTCCCGGGCAGTGTGGGCCTACCTGAAAAACTAGACGGTCAGCACTTCTTTTTCTTTGTCGACCACCATCTTGTCGATGTCGGCGATAAATTTGTCCGTCAGTTTCTGCACCTCTTCCGACGAGCGGCGCTCGTCGTCTTCGGAGCAGGCCTTGTCCTTGACCAGCTTTTTCAGCGACTCATTGGCATCGCGGCGGATATTGCGCACGGCAATTTTCGCGTCTTCCGCTTCGCTCTTGACCAGCTTGACCATCTCCTTGCGGCGCTCTTCCGTCAACGGCGGCGTCGGTACGCGGATCATGTCGCCCTGCGCCGACGGGTTCAGGCCCAGGTCGGCATCACGGATGGCTTTTTCGATGGTGTTGGCCATCTTCTTTTCATATGGCTGCACGCCGATGGTGCGCGCGTCGACCAGGGTCACGTTGGCAACCTGGGTCAGCGCCGTCGGCGAACCGTAGTAGTCGACCATCACGTGGTCCAGGATGCCCGTATGGGCGCGACCGGTACGCACCTTGGCCAGGTCGGCCTTCAGTGTTTCCAGCGACTTCGCCATGCGTTCCTGGGTGTTCTTTTTAACGTCTGCTAAGGACATCGTGCCCTCCTGTGGTGACGCCTGTCAAAACCTGCTGCGCGTCGGTATAGGCAGCCTGCGATGCTCACCGTACTACAGTACGGTTGCGCTTCTCGGCTACCTCTCCCTTCCGCTCGCGACGGTTTTGTCAGGCGTTGTTAATAATAAATTTTAAAATTACAGCTAACTTATACGTGGACCAGCGTTCCTTCGTCTTCACCCATGATCACGCGCATCAGTGCCCCTGGCTTGGTGATCGAAAACACCTTGATCGGCAGTTTCTGGTCGCGGCACAGGGCAAAAGCGGTGGCGTCCATCACCTGCAGATGCTTGGAGATGGCGTCGTCGAAGGTGATCGTGTGGAACAGAGTAGCGTTCGGATCCTTCTGCGGATCGGCTGTGTAGACGCCGTCGACCTTGGTGGCCTTCAGGACGATCTCGGCGCTGATCTCGGCACCGCGCAGGGCGGCAGCGGTGTCGGTGGTAAAGAACGGATTGCCGGTGCCGGCAGCAAACACGACGACCTTGCCTTCTTCCAGGTATTGCAGCGCTTTCGGGCGCACATATGGCTCGACTACCTGCTCGATGCCGATCGCCGACATGACGCGCGCGGTGATGCCGACATGGCGCATGGCATCGGCCAGTGCCAGCGCGTTCATCACGGTGGCGAGCATGCCCATGTAGTCGGCGGTGGCGCGGTCCATGCCTTGCGCACCGGGCGCGACGCCGCGGAAGATATTGCCGCCGCCAATCACGATTGCCAGTTCCACGCCCAACTTCGCCACCTCGGCCACATCGGCGACCATGCGCTCGATCGTGGCGCGATTGATGCCGTAGGGATCATCACCCATCAGGGCTTCACCGGACAACTTCAGAAGGACACGCTTGTAAGCTGGTTTTGACATGAGCTGGGGCTCCATAAATGAGGTTATTCGAGTATGACATGGCGCAGCGCCTCGCAGCGCCGGATAGGCGCGCGGCAGCTGCCCATGCCGCCGCCCGGCATGCGTGGATGCGGGCGGGCCAAAAAAACGGGCCTCTCGGCCCGCTTGACTTACGCTCCCTGGGAGGCAGCCATCTGTGCTGCGACTTCCGCTGCGAAGTCGTCCTGCTTCTTCTCGATGCCCTCGCCTACCACGTACATGGCGAATGCCCTGACGCTGGTGTCAGCGGCTTTCAGCATCTGCTCAACCGACAGCTTGTCGTTTTTCACGAAAGCCTGGTTCAGCAACGATACTTCTTTCAGGTACTTCTGTACCGAACCTTCCAGGCGCTTGGCCAGGATTTCCGGCGATTGCGCTGGCTTGCCTTCGGCGGCCGCTTTGGCTGCATCTTCTTCGGCTTTCAGTTTTGCAACCGAACGCTCTTTTTCGATCAGTTCCGCAGGCACTTCGTTCGACGACAGCGACACAGGCTTCATCGCAGCGATGTGCATTGCCACGTCCTTGCCCACTTGCTCATCGGCGCCGTCGAATTCGACGATCACGCCAATGCGCGAGCCGTGCAGGTAGGAAGCCAGCTTGGCGGTCGTTTCGAAACGCTGGAAGCGGCGGATGGTCATGTTTTCGCCGATTTTGCCGATCAGGGCAGCGCGTACTTCGTCCAGGGTCTTGCCATCGAGTGGCAGGGCCAGCAGGGCGGCAACGTCAGCCGGGTTCTTTTCCGCGACCAGGCGGGCGGCATTGTTTGCCAGCGCCAGGAAGTCGTCGTTTTTCGCAACGAAGTCGGTTTCCGAGTTCACTTCGACCAGGGCGCCCACGCCGTTGGCGATGTAGGTTGCTACTACGCCTTCGGCGGTGATGCGTGCCGATGCTTTCGATGCCTTGCCGCCCAGCTTGACGCGCAGGATCTCTTCCGCACGGGCCATATCGCCTTCGGCTTCGGTCAGTGCTTTTTTGCATTCCATCATTGGTGCGTCGGTCTTGCCGCGCAATTCGCCTACCATCGCTGCTGTAATCGCTGCCATGTGTTTCTCCTGATTCGGTGAGTAGATAGCCGCGGCGCAGGTTTTGCCTCGCCAGCTGACACCATCGTTTTTTGTTAAAAAAAAGGGGGAGCTGCTGCCACCCCTTTTCCATTACTGCTGAGCTTTACAAACCGCTACCCGCAGGCAGCGTGGCATCAAGCCTGTTCGTTGACTTCGACGAATTCGTCGCCAGCAGCGGCTTTAACCATTTCAACCACTTCGTTACCGGCAGCTGCACGGCCTTCGATGATTGCATCAGCAACACCGCGAGCGTACAACATGATGGCTTTCGAGGAGTCATCGTTACCTGGGATAACGAAGTTCACGCCTTCTGGCGAGTGGTTGGTATCGACCACGCCGATGACTGGAATGCCCAGTTTTGCCGCTTCGGTGATCGCGCCTTTATGGTAGCCAACGTCAACGACGAAGATTGCGTCAGGAACGCCGCCCATGTCCTTGATGCCGCCGATCGATTTTTGCAGCTTGATCATTTCGCGCGAGAACATCAGCGCTTCTTTTTTCGACAGCTTTTCGATCGAACCGTCTTCAACCATCGCTTCCATGTCCTTCAGGCGTTTGATCGAGGTCTTGATCGTCTTGAAGTTGGTCAGCATGCCGCCCAACCAGCGTTGATCAACGAAAGGCACGCCAGCGCGTTGTGCTTCAGCAGCGATGATTTCGCGCGCTTGACGCTTGGTGCCGACCATCAGGATGGTGCCACGGTTTGCAGCCAGTTGACGCACGTGCTTCATTGCGTCCTGGTACATCGCCATGGTTTTTTCCAGGTTGATGATGTGGATCTTGTTGCGATGGCCGAAGATGAACGGTGCCATTTTTGGATTCCAAAAACGGGTTTGGTGACCAAAGTGGACACCGGCTTCCAGCATTTCGCGCATTGTTACGGACATTATTAACTCCAGGGTTGGGTCTGGAATCCGATCAGTCACCATACAGGCACCCTTGTCGACCGGATTCGCGTGTTTATATAAATAAATTTCAGCCCCGTTAAAGGCTGCTTCAAGCACTGCTCAAATGGGAATTCAAGCAACCCGGGATTGTACACTGAAATGACGCGCGCATCAAGCGCGCCTTGCAAATCGAACACCCCATGAAAAAAGCCCGCCGGGCGAACCTGGCGGGCTTTGCTCATTCTCTTATGTCAGGCTCCTTGCGGAGCGTGGCATCAGAACGACTGGTTGTAGCGAACGTAGACGAAACGGTCGATAGGCACGTCTGGATCCACCACGCTGCTCGAAGCCTGGCCGCGGCGCACGATGCGTGGCTCTTTGTCGAACACGTTGTTGGCACCAACGGTGATCTGACCCTTCCAAGGCGTTTTGTAGCCAACGCTCAGATCGCTATAGGTCAGCGAGCCGATCTTGTTGTAGCGACCAAAAGTGGCTTTGCCATCCGGGTTGCTGCAGCTCTCCGTCGGCGAGAAGCAGCCATCTTTCGTGCCACTGACGTAGCGCGAGGTGAAGGTTGCATTCCAGTTGCCCAAGGCCCAGTCCAGCGACAGGTTCGATTTCAGGCGGTTGTACAGGTATTCACCGTTGTACTCGTCCCACTTGGCGCCATCTTCACTCTGGATGCGATACGATTTTACCCAAGTCGAATCGGAGCGCAGCGTGAAGTTGCCGTACGACGAACGTGGCAGGCGGTAGTTGAAGCCGAAATCGACGCCTTCGGTTTCCAGTTTGCCCAGGTTCGCATTGCCGAGACTCATGTTGACGATCTCGCCACTGGCGTTACGCTGCAACTGTCCGCAGAATGACTGCACGTTGTTCTCGTAGCACTGTTTCAGAACGTATTCCGCATCGATCGCAGTGATCTTGTTGTTGACCTGGATGTTGAACCAGTCGATCGTGGCGGTCAGGCCTGGCACGAAAGAAGGGCTGTACACCAGACCGACGGTCTTCGTTTTCGCGGTTTCAGGCTGCAGCGCGTTGTTGCCGGCGCCTTGACGGAAGGCCACGTTGGACTGGCCGCCGGATCCGTCCACAGGCTGGCCGGACTGGTTCACCTGGCGATAGCCGGCTGGTACGACTCTGGCGCAATTGGCGCGGACAGTAGCATTGGTAGCAGCATCGCCATTGACCGAATCGCAAATATCAAGGTAGTCGACGAACGACTGCGAACCGCCGCCGAAGGTATCACCCAGCGACGGAGCGCGGAACCCCTCTGCCCAGGTACCGCGTACCAGCAGGTCGTTGACCGGCTTCCACATCACGCTGACCTTGCTGTTTGTGGTCGAGCCGAAGTTGCTGTAGTCCGAATAGCGCGAGGCCAGATCGAGCGACAGGTACTTGGCCAGGAACACGTCCTTGAGCACTGGAATGTTTGCTTCGAGGTAAGCCTCGCGCACCGAGTAGTTGCCGTAGGTGGCGTTCGACGCCAGGTCGGTCGAATAACCGGATTGTTCGAACAGGCCAGGCTGGTCGAAACCGCGTACCGTACGGTGCTCAAGACCACCGGCCACGCCTACCGAACCGGCTGGCAGCTTGAACAACTCGCCCGACAGGTCAGCCGTGGCGCTGTTGATGGTGCTGCCGTAGGTCGACAGGCCGGTTGCATTGACATAGGCCAGTGCTTCAGGGGTCGAAGCCGACGGACCGCCGAGAATGTTGAACGGAGTGCAGGCGTTCAGCGCGATCGGGTTGGCAGCGGTACCGCACTGCACTTGGCCGGAGGCGTTCATGAACGATGGGCCCAGCGCCTTTTTCAGGTTCAGCAGATTCAGGTTACCGGTGCTTTTCTGGGTGCCGTTGACGCGGTTGTGGTTGTAGGCAACGCTCCAGTTCCAAGGCAGGCCGCGCAGGTTGAAGTCGCCTTCAATTGCAGCGTCGACGTGGAAGGTCTGGCTGTTGTTTTCCGTGATACGCGGCAGTTCGATGGTACGGCGGTAGAAGAACATGTCCTGGCCGTTGCCCGCGCCGGCAACCGAGCTGCCGTACGGGTTGAAGTAGCTGTCCTTGTCGATGTAGACAGGATAGTCGGCCTGCGATTCGCTGTTCAGCGGGTAACCGGCGATCTGGCGGCTCGATTTGCGTTCCGAGTACATGGCCGTCGACTTGAAGCGCAAGTCCCAAGGCAGCGCGATTTCACCTTTGGTGAAGGCGGTGGTCAGCTTGGTCGGCGACTGGAACATCATCTGGCTGGCCGAGTTGAAGTTGTCTTCGGCGCGGCCATCGTAGTCGTGGTAGTTGGCCGGATTGCGTGGATCAGCGCCAACGCCGACGCCGTTAGGGCCGCCGGTGTGGTTCAGCACGCGATCAATCTTGCCGTCCAGCGAGGTGATTTCACCCCATGGGCCTACGCCCAGGCCAGCGGTCGGATTGTTCGGACCACGCGGGAACGAAGTGATGGTGCGGTCCCTGGCCCACACTGGCGCGGTATTGCTGTGCGACAAACCGAACATCAGCGAGGCTTTTTCGTCGCCGGCACCGTAGGCGAAGTTGTAGTCGTTGGTTTCGCCGTCGCCCTTGGCGTTCTGGCCGGTGTAGGCGCTGAAGCTGCCGCCAACCATGGTTTTCTTCAGGATAATATTGACCACGCCGGCGATTGCGTCCGAGCCGTAGATCGAGGAAGCGCCATCCTTCAGGATTTCGATGCGCTCGACCATCGAGGTCGGCACGGTCGAGATGTCGGTGTAGCCGTCAACCGATTGGGTCCAGCGCTTGCCGTCGACCAGCACCAGCAGGCGGTTCGCGCCCAGGTTGCGCATGTCGATGTACTGGCCGCCCTGCTCGGCGTTCGAGGTCAGGGTCGCGCCCTTGCTGAACGATGGTGGCGCCATGCCGGTCATCTGGTTGAGAACGTCGCCGATGTTGACCAGGCCGGTAGCTTGGATCTGCTGCGAGGTCATTTTGAAGACTGGCTGGGCAGTCTCCAAATCGACCTGGCGAATACGGGAGCCAGTGACCTCTACGCGCTGCGGCGCTTCTGCTTCGGCTTGCGCCTGAGCAAAAGCCGTCAGCGAATGCAAGGCCATCGCTACGGCTAAGGCAATCTTGGTGCGTTGATGCATAATTTCTCCGATTTATAAATACTATTCACTGATGTAGTCAGGCTCTTGTAAACATAAAATCATGTTCATGTCTTTTCGAATCCCAGCTGCCGGTCGTGTTCCCGCCCGTTGGTCGCTTGATAAGCGACTCAGCAAGATTGCCGTGACATCACTACATCAAACCATTTTAAAAGTGGCACTGTCAATGTTGTACAAAACTAAATTCAACAAAGAAACAACACTTTCTTCACGGTGAAATATTTCGATTTCCATACCAAAAGAACGTTGTTATTCTTTAATGCAGAAACGCGTGCCATTCTTCGGTGCAATGGCCTCGCCGCTGCATTGCGCAATGCGCTTTTCCGGTGCATTCGGCGTTAAAACTCTTCAAATATCAACCACGCCAGTGTCGGCCGCCAAAAACATGGCCGATGTCCAGGAAAAAAACGGTTTATTTCGTTTGCCGGTTTTCCCCGACGCACCAATCTGGCGCATTTCGCCGCCAGCGCCTTTCCCACCCTGAAAGCACCGCCGCGCATCGCTACTGCCTCGTTTATAATTTCGGCATATTTGCAGATTTTTTTTGTCCTACAGGACTGTTCTGCGCTTTTTCACCGAATATCTTGCAGATTGCGATTCCCATCATGTCCACCATCCGTATCAATTCCGCCGCCGACATCGAAGGCATGCGCGTCGCCGGCAAGCTGGGCGCCGAAGTGCTCGACTACATCACGCCGTTCGTGAAAGTCGGCGTCACCACCGGCGAACTGGACCGACTGTGCCATGAATACATGGTCAATGTGCAGGGCACCATCCCGGCCCCGCTCAATTACTGCCCACCCGGTTATACGCCCTACCCGAAAGCCATTTGCACCTCCGTCAACGACGTGATTTGCCATGGCATTCCCGGCGACAAAGTGTTGAAAAGCGGCGACTCCGTCAACCTCGACATCACCGTCATCAAGGACGGCTACCACGGCGACAACAGCCGCATGTTCCTGGTCGGCACGCCAACTATCCTCGCCAAGCGCCTGGCGGAAGTGACGTATGAATGCATGTGGCTGGGAATCGACCAGATCAAGCCGGGCGCGCACCTGGGCGATATCGGCCATGCGATCCAGCAACACGCGGAAAAAGCCGGCTACAGCGTGGTGCGCGAATTTTGCGGCCACGGCATCGGCAAGGTCTTCCATGAGGAGCCGCAAGTGCTGCACTACGGCAAGCCGGGCACCCTGGAGCGCCTGGAAGCGGGCATGATCTTCACGGTCGAGCCGATGATCAATACGGGCCGCCGCGAGATCCGCGAAATGAACGATGGCTGGACCATCAAGACGAAAGACCGCAGCCTGTCGGCACAGTGGGAACATACGGTGCTGGTGACCGAAACCGGTTATGAAATCCTGACCGTGTCGCCGCAGATGCCGCCGCCGCCAGCGTTCATCCTGAACAAAGCCTGATACCCCACCCACCGCAGCGACCCAGGGCACCGATGAAAAAGCATGTACGCGAAGAGCTCAAGCAGCAACTGAAAGCCGACCGCCAAGTCGTCGTTGCCGCTTTCCAGGCCGACGGCAAGCCCGAGAAGCTGTTGCGCAACCTGCGCCAGAGCGTCGACGGCGTGCTGGCGCGCGCCTGGGAAGAAGCGGCCCTGCCACCGGGCACGGCGCTGGTCGGCGTGGGCGGCTACGGCCGCGGCGAACTGTTTCCGTATTCCGACATCGACCTGCTGATCCTGCTGGAACACGCGCCCGATGCGCCCACCACTGAAAAGCTCGAAGAGCTGGTGCAACTGCTGTGGGACCTGGGGCTGGAAATCGGCCACAGCATCCGCACGGTCGACGAATGCCTGAGCGAGTCGAAGGCCGACATCACGGTGCAGACCAGTTTGCTCGAAGCGCGCCTGGTGTGCGGCAACGGGGCGCTGTTTGCCCAGTTGCAGGAACGCTACCAGCACGCGATGGACCCGCAGGCGTTTTTCCAGGCCAAGACGGCGGAGATGCGCCAGCGTCACGCCAAGTATGAAGACACGGCCTTCAGCCTGGAACCGAATTGCAAGGAAAGCCCGGGCGGCCTGCGCGATCTGCAGGTGATCCTGTGGGTGGCCAAGGCGGCCGGACTGGCCAACTCCTGGCGCACCCTGGCCACCAGCGGCCTGATCACGCTGACGGAAGCGCGCCAGTTGATGGAAAAGGAGCGCGCCTTCAAGGATATCCGCGTGCGATTGCACCTGCACGCTGGACGGCGCGAAGACCGCCTCGTATTCGACGTGCAAACGGCAATCGCCGAATCGCTGGGCTTGCAGGCGACCGGCAGCGGTCCGCACATGCGCCGCGCCAGCGAATTTCTGATGCAGCGCTATTACTGGGCCGCCAAAACGGTCACCCAACTGAACACCATCTTGCTGCAGAACATCGAGGCACGGCTATTCCCGCAGGACGACGTGGCCGTCGCCATCAATCCCCGCTTCAATGAAGTCAACAGCCTGATCGACATCAGCGCCGACGATACGTTCGAGCGCTACCCGTCGGCGATGCTGGAAATTTTTGTCCTGATGACGGAACGCCCGGCCCTGAAGGGCATGACCTCGCGCGCCACCCGCGCGCTGTGGCACGCTCGCTTCAAGATCGACACGGCCTTCCGCCATGACCCGGCCAACCGTGCCCTCTTCCTGCGCATCATGAAGGCGCCGGTGGGCATCATCCATGCGCTGCGCCGCATGAATGAAATGAGCATCCTCGGGCGCTACCTGCCGAACTTTCGCCGCATCGTCGGGCAGATGCAGCACGACCTGTTCCACGTGTACACGGTAGACCAGCATATCCTGATGGTGGTGCGCAACATGCGCCGCTTCACGATGAGCGAACATGCCCACGAATACCCGTACTGCAGCCAGCTGATGGCCGATTTTTCGCAGCCCTGGCTGCTGTACGTGGCGGCCCTGTTCCACGATATCGCCAAGGGCCGCGGCGGCGACCATTCCAAGCTCGGCGTGGCCGACGCCACCCAGTTCTGCGAAGAGCACGGCATGTCGGCGGAAGACACGGAACTGGTGGCCTTCCTGGTGGAAAACCATTTGGGCATGTCGACCGTAGCGCAAAAGCAGGATCTGTCCGATCCCGACGTGATCGAAGCATTTGCCAAAGTGGTCAAGGACGAACGCCATTTGACGGCGCTGTACCTGCTGACGGTGGCCGATATCCGCGGCACCAGCCCGAAAGTGTGGAACGCCTGGAAGGGCAAGCTGCTCGAAGACCTGTACAAGGTGACCTTGCGCGTGCTCGGCGGCGAGCCGCATTCGGCCGACCGCGAACTGAAGAACCGCCAGCAGGAAGCGCTGTCCACCCTGCGCCTGTATGGCCTGCCGCCGGACGCGCACGTCAAATTGTGGCAGCAGCTCGACGTGGCGTATTTCCTGCGCCACGATGCCTCCGACATCGCCTGGCAGACGCGCTCGCTGTATGACAAGCTCGACAGCAAACTGCCAGTGGTAAAATGCCGCCTCGCGCCAATCGGCGAAGGCTTGCAGGTAGCGGTGTATGTGCCCGACCAGCCTGACCTGTTCGCCCGCATCTGCAGCTATTTCGACCGCAAGAATTTCAGCATTCTCGACGCCAAGATCCATACGACGAAGAACGGCTATGCGCTCGACACCTTCCTGGTGACGGAGCAGAGCTTTGCAAAGAGCTACCGCGACATCATCAGCCTGATCGAGCATGAACTGGGCGAACTGCTGCTGTCGCAGGCGCCGCTGCCGCCACCGGGCAAGGGACGGCTGTCGCGCTTGTCGCGCACCTTTCCGTTCCAGCCGACGGTCGATTTGCGGCCAGACGAGCGGGGCCAGTACTACCTGCTGTCGGTGGCCGCCAATGACCGCACGGGCCTGCTGTATTCGATCGCCAATGTGCTGACCAAGTACCGCGTCAATCTGCACACGGCCAAGATCATGACCCTGGGCGAGCGGGTCGAAGACGTGTTCCTGGTCGATGGCCCGGCCCTGAACAATGCCCGCAACCAGATATTGCTGGAAACCGATTTACTCGATGCGCTGAAAGTGTAAGACCGTGCACGTCGATTTACCCTTACCGAAATAAAGACCATGACCGAAGAATTATTACGCCTGTCCAAACGCATGTCCGAACTGGGCCTGTCTTCCCGCCGCGAAGCCGATGAATGGATCGCCCGCGGCTGGGTGCGCGTGGACGGCAAGGTGGTGTCCGAGCTGGGCAGCAAGGTTTACCCCAGCCAGCACATCACCGTCGAACGCCAGGCTGCCGCCGAGCAGTCCAAGCGCGTGACCGTACTGATCAACAAGCCGGTCGGCTACGTCAGCGGCCAGGCCGAAGACGGCTACACGCCGGCCGTGGCGCTGATCAAGGCCGAGAACCGCTGGGCGGAAGACCGCAGCCCGGAACAGTTCCACCCGACCCAACTGCGCAGCCTGGTGGCGGCCGGCCGGCTCGACATCGATTCGGTCGGCCTGCTGGTGCTGACCCAGGACGGCCGCGTGGCCAAGCAGCTGATCGGTCACGACACCGAGGTCGACAAGGAGTACCTGGTGCGGGTGCAATATACCAAGGGCGACAAGCTGCCGGACAGCGAATTGAAACGGCTCAACCATGGCCTCTGGCTCGACGGCAAGCCTTTGCTGCCAGCCAAGGTGCGCTGGCAAAATGATGATCAGCTGAGCTTTACCCTGCGCGAAGGCAAGAAACGCCAGATCCGCCGCATGTGCGAGCTGGTGGGACTGAAAGTGCTGGGCCTGAAGCGCGTACGCATCGGCAAGGTCAAGCTGGGCGACCTGCCCACCGGCCAGTGGCGCTACCTCTCCGCCGACGAGCAGTTTTAAGCGGCACCAGAAAAATTGCAATATTGGCAAATGCAATATTTACTTAGTAAATATTGCTGTAAGGCTATACACTATTGCCTAACAGAACATAAGAGATAGCCGCTGTGAACGATCCCATTCCCAATCCCCTGCGTAAAGGTGCGCCCAGCCTGGCCGATGTGGCCGAACCGATGGCGCCGGGCACCAAGCCGCACCATATGAGCGACCCGTGGGATATCGGTGAAACCCTGTGCAGCCTGGCCGACAATGGCGACGCCATTTCCATCTACGCCGACGGCAGCGACCACGCCATCATGGCGCGCATACTGTCGGTCGACGACGACCTGCCACAATTCGTGCTCGAACTCAATGATGGACAAACCCTGCCGCCCGGCAGCGCCACCTTCGTCTCGTGGGTGCAAAGCGCCAAGCTGCAATTTACCATCAATGGCGAATGGGAAGCCTACCCCGAGCGGCCCAACGTTTATCTCACCAATTTTCCCGGCCACTGCCTGGTGCTGGAGCGACGCGAATCGACGCGGCTGGAAACGCCGCTGGGCGTCTACTACCTGGCCGCCTTCGTGCTCGAAGGCCGTCCCTATGAACTGCAGCTGTACGATTTCTCGGCTGGCGGCATCGGCATGCGCGCCCACCCGCGCGACACGGTCGGCCTGTACGTGGGCCGCAAGCTGTCGCGCGTGCGCCTCGAACTGGGACCGAACAAGGTCATGATCGCCGACCTGGAAATTCGCCTGTCGCGCACTTTCCGCTCGTTTTTGCTGGGCGAACAGGTGCAGATCGGCTGCCGCTTCCTGAACCTGACGGACGCGATGCGCGATGAGCTGGTGGAGCTGCTCGACAACCTGGGCAGCGGGCGCAAGGTGCGCTGAAAAATGAAATGGCCGCAGGTAGCGGCCATGTTGTTCAGTTAGTGTCCCCAGGCTCCCGGTAAACCTGCAAAACGGATTAAAAACCCAGTCGCCCGCACAGGCCCACCGGGCCAAGCGAGCCTGAAAAATGTCGAGGGCAAGGCGCAGCGACGAAGACAGTACGCATGTACGGCGAGGAGCTGCAACGCCGCCATCGGCATTTTCTCGGGCTCGCGTCTCCGGCCCGCCATTTTACGTTTGTACACCTTACGCATTTACATGCGTCGGACAGCGTGACTGAACGGCATTACACAGGTAACGGCCATTTTTATGGATGGTCAATCGTCGTCGTTCGGATCGAGATCGGGAAACATCACCTCTGTAAAGCCAAACTGCGTGAAATCGACGATACGCATCGGATAGAGGATGCCGTGCAGATGGTCGACTTCGTGCTGCACCACGCGCGCATGGAAGCCGTCGCAGTCGCGGCTGATGAGCTTGCCGAACTGGTCGACGCCTTCATAGTGCAGCTCGCTCCAGCGCGGCACGCTGCCACGCAGGCCAGGCACCGACAGACAGCCTTCGAAGCCCTCTTCCTTGCGCTCCGACAAGGGCGTCAGCACGGGATTGATCAGCACCGTTTCCGGCACCTGGGGCGCGTCGGGATAGCGCAAATTCTGCTTGAAGCCGTAGATCACCAGTTGCAGGTTGACGCCGATCTGCGGCGCCGCCAGGCCTGCGCCATTGGCCGCGTGCATGGTGTCGAACATGTCGGCGATCAGGGCGTGCAGCTCGGGCGTGTCGAAGTCACGCACCGGCTCGGCCATCCGCAACAAGCGCGGATCGCCCATTTTCAGAATTGCGCGTACGGTCATTTTGCTTCCAGCTTGGCCGCTTCCAGGTTCGATTGCATCTGGTCAAGGTAGGCGCGGAAGGCGGCGCCCGTTTCCGGATGCTTGAGGCCCATGGCGGTCATGGCCTTCAAGTAACCCAGCTTGGAGCCGCAGTCATAACGCTGGCCCGAATAACGGTAAGCGAGCACGCGTTCCTCGCGCATCAGGGCGGCAATACCGTCGGTCAGCTGGATTTCGCCACCGGCGCCGGTGCCGATTTTTTCCAGGTGATTGAAAATGTGGCTGGTCAGCACATAGCGGCCGACCACCGCCAGGGTCGACGGCGCTTCTTCCGGCGCCGGTTTTTCAACGATGGCCGACACCAGTTCCAGGTCCGGCTGGTAGTTGCGGGCGCTGACGATGCCGTATTGCTTGGTTTCCGCGCGCGGCACGTCCTGCACCGCCAGCAAGGAACAGTTTTCGTACTGGAACACATCGGTCATCTGTGCCAGCACCGGTCGTACGCCCTCTTCCACGTCCATGAAGTCGTCCGCCAGCAGCACGGCAAACGGTTCGTCACCCACCACCGGGCGCGCGCACAGCACGGCGTGGCCCAGGCCCAGCGGCGCCGACTGGCGGATATAGATGCAATTGATATGCTTCGGAATGACGTTCTGTACCATTTCCAGCAACTGGCGCTTGCCGGCTGCTTCCAGTTCCGTTTCCAGCTCATAGGCCGTGTCGAAATGGTCCTCGATGGCGCGTTTGTTACGGCCGGTAATGAAGATCATTTCGGTGATGCCCGCCGCGACGGCCTCTTCCACCGCGTACTGGATCAAAGGCTTGTCAACGATGGGCAACATTTCTTTCGGTTGCGCCTTGGTCGCAGGCAAAAAACGGCTGCCGAGACCGGCGACGGGGAAAACTGCTTTTCTGATTTTTTTCATATGCCTGGGTACGTAGAAAATAAAATAAATGTAGAAATAATGGAAACTGTTCTATTCAGGTGCGTCCAGCGCCAGCAGCGCCAGCAAGCCCGCTTCATCGAGCAGCGCCAAGCCCAGTTCCTGTGCCTTGGCCAGCTTGCTGCCAGCATCGCTGCCAGCGACTACGTAGCTGGTTTTCTTCGATACGGAACCACTGACCTTGCCGCCGGCCGCTTCGATCAGCGCCGCCGCCGCATCGCGGCTCATGGTGGGCAAGGTGCCAGTGAGCACGAAAGTCTTGCCTTCGAACTTGCCGCCGGCGTCTGGCAGTTGTGGTAATTCTGCCAGCAATTGCTCGCGCATGCCGTTCAATTGACGCAGCAAGTCCAGATTCGCCGGCACCTGCAGCCACGACGCCAGCGCCTCGGCCACGCCGGCCGGCAAACCGGCCTGGAAACCACTTCCCTGCTCGGCCAGGGTGGCCAGGGTGGCGCCGCGCTCGACCAGTTGCCGGCTGCGCGGCTCGGTCAGCTTGGGGATGCCGATGGCGGCCAGCAGCTTGACCTGGTCCAGTTGCTCGCGCAGCTTGGCGCTGGGCGCGTGTTCGCCTTGCGGCGTCACGCCAGCGTCGAGCAAGGCCTGCAAAGCCTGCTGGTTTTTCTCTTCTGCAAAAAAATCGGCAATCGACTCGGCCACCGTGCCGCCGATATCGGGCAGCACGCGCAGCAGGGCGGCAGGCGCATGGCGCACGCGTTCAAGGCTGCCCAGCCATTCGGCAAGCGTCTTGGCGGTCGATTCGCCCACGTGGCGGATGCCGAGCGCAAACAAAAAGCGCTCCAGTGGCGGGCGCTTGCTCGCTTCGATGCCGGCCAGCAAGTTTTCAGCCCATTTGGTGGGTATCTTGCCTTGCTGTACCGTCTCGGGCGTGGAACCGTCGCGTTCGTCGGCGCGCACTTTCATTTCCAGCAGCTTTTCCAGGCTCAGCTTGTACAGGTCGGCCAGGCTGTGTACATAGTCGAGCTCGACCAGGGTGTCAATATACCGCTCGCCCAGGCCGTCGATATCCATCATGCGCCGGCCGGCGAAATGGCGGAACGCTTCCTTGCGCTGGGCCGAGCAGAACAGGCCGCCCGAACAGCGCGCGATCGCCTCGCCTTCTTCGCGTACCACGTGCGAGCCGCATACGGGGCAGTGTTCCAGCATCTTGAACGGCAAGGGCGCAGGATCGGGGCGCTGGTCCAGCACCACCGCCAGCACTTCGGGGATCACGTCGCCGGCGCGGCGCACGATGACCGTGTCGCCCACGCGGACATCCTTGCGCAGTATTTCGTCTTCATTGTGCAAGGTGGCGTTGGTGACGGTCACGCCACCTACCGAAACGGGCGCCAGGCGCGCCACCGGCGTCATCGCGCCCGTACGGCCGACCTGGATATCGATGCCCTGCACCACCGTCAGCGCTTCTTCGGCCGGGAACTTGTGCGCCAGCGCAAAGCGCGGCGCGCGCGACACGAAGCCGAGTTCGAGCTGGTCTTCAGTGGCGTCGACCTTGTACACCACGCCGTCGATTTCAAAGGGCAGGCCGGGACGGCGCTCGCCGATATCCCTGAAATAGCCAAACAGGCCCTGCGCGCCGCGCACCACCTTGCGCTCTTTCGACACGGGAATGCCCAGCTTTACATACCAGTCCAGCAGGGCCGAGTGCGACGCGGGCATCGGCGCGCCTTGCAGCGCGCCGATGCCGTAGGCATAGAAGCGCAGCTTGCGGCGCGCCGTGATGCGCGCATCGAGCTGGCGCAGGCTGCCGGCGGCAGCATTGCGGGGATTGGCAAATTCCTTCTGGCCGGCTTCGCGCTGGCGCTCGTTCAGGCTGGCGAAGTCGGCCTTGAACATCATTACTTCGCCACGTACGTCGAGCAAGGCGGGTATCTGATCGCCATGCAGGCGCAACGGAATGCCGCCGATGGTGCGGATATTGGCCGTCACGTCTTCGCCCGTGGCGCCGTCGCCACGCGTGGCGGCCTGCACGAACAGGCCATTCTCATAGCGCAGGTTGATCGCCAGGCCGTCGAACTTGACTTCGGCCGCGTAATCGATTTCGGCGCCGTCGTGGTCCAGCCCTTCGCGCACGCGGCGGTCGAAATTGACGATGTCATCGTCCGAAAAACCGTTATTCAAGGACAGCATCGGCACGGCGTGCGTCACCTGCTCGAAAAACGGCAGCGGCGCCGCGCCCACGCGCAAGGTGGGCGAGTCGGGTGCGCGCAGCTCGGGATGCGCCGCTTCCAGGGTCTGCAGCTCGATAAAGAGCTGGTCGTAGACGGCGTCGGGAATGGTCGGATTATCCAGCACATGATAGGCGTGCAGGTGCCGATTCAGTTCGGCGGTCAGCTCCAGCACGCGTTTGGCGGCGTTGGTCGAGTCGGTCATTATTACAAGATTCTTCAGCTAAACAAACGCAGTGCGCGGGTGGAACCGGCGGGAATATCGGCCGCTTCCATTTCCTGGTAAAACTCCTGCACCTGGCCGGCGATCTCGGCCAGGGCCGCGTCGGACAAGGCCTGGTTGTAGTCGTCGACGATGGTCGCGTCCAGGCGGCCCACCAGCGCACGCGCGCAGGCGACCATGGCGCCAAAACCGTCACGCGCCGGCGCCACGCAAGGCACGTCGAGCAGCAGGGTCAGGCGTGGCGTGGTTTCCTCGGCCAGGGTGACATTGGTCGACAGCGAGAACAGATGGCCGCCCTGGCCGTCCGGCATCACGAAGCGGCCGTCGGGGCGCACGTCGAAGCCCTGCTTTTCCAGCGCGACGAGCAAAGTGGAAATCGCCCATGGCGCGCCATTGGTATGCAGGTTGACGCCCAACTGGGCGTCGTGGCCGGCCACGAAGCGGTGCAGATTGCGCGCTTCGGCCATTACTTCCATCATGTCGGGCACTTCCGGCTCGGCGCCGATATCGTCGGCCACCACGCGCAGGCGCGTGACCAGTTCCGAGTATTCCAGTTCATTGAGGGCCGTGCTGCGGCTGGCCAGCTGCACCCCGCCCTGCATTTTCGTGTACACGCCGCCGTGCGTGATCGGCTCCCAGTCGCCGTTGACGTGCAGGCCGATGAAGTGCACCGGCTTGTTGCCCACCAGGCGCAAGGTTTGCAGCACCGGCAGGATTTTTTCGCCGCGCACCGGCGCTTCCAGCGACAGCGGCAGCAGGCAATCGATCAGCGGATCGACCAGGCTGGTGGCCAGTTCGCTGGCGGCGCTGTTTTCCTGCGAGGGCGATGGCACGGTGTCAAGGCCGTAGGCGGTATCGCCCTGCCCCACTTCATCGGCAAATACGGCCGGCGCGGAAGGAGCGGCGCCAAACGATGGCTCGGTCTTGGCGGCCGGCGCGGACGCGCTGTCCAGGCGCGGTTCCTGACGCAGCACCGGTTCGGCATGTGCTGTCGGTGCAGGCGCCTCGCCTTCGCGCATAAGCACGTCGTCGTGGTCGCTGGAAAAAGCGCGCTCGACGCTTTTCTTGGCCTTGTACTCCTGCCATTTATTGTAGGAGAACACGGCGACGATAAAGACGCCGCCGGCGCCGAACAAGGTAATTTGAAGGTCTGTCATGCTGCTTGTGCCTCGGTAGCAAAATTTGCGGCGGACTCCATGTCCACCGCCACGATGCGCGATACGCCCTGCTCCTGCATCGTCACACCGATCAATTGATGGGCCATTTCCATCGCAATCTTGTTATGCGAAATGAAAAGGAATTGGGTCTGGTCGGACATGCGCTTGACCATGCGGCAAAAGCGTTCCGTGTTCGAATCGTCCAGCGGCGCATCGACTTCGTCGAGCAGGCAAAACGGCGCCGGGTTCAGGCGGAACATGGAAAACACCAGTGCGGTCGCGGTCAGCGCTTTCTCACCACCTGACAGCAGGTGGATGGTGGCATTTTTCTTGCCCGGAGGCTGCGCCATTACTTGTACACCGGAATCGAGAATTTCGTCG
Source organism: Janthinobacterium sp. 1L-D-8-B-C4 (assembly GCF_057291295.1). Classification (NCBI taxonomy): domain Bacteria; kingdom Pseudomonadati; phylum Pseudomonadota; class Betaproteobacteria; order Burkholderiales; family Oxalobacteraceae; genus Janthinobacterium; species Janthinobacterium sp. 1L-D-8-B-C4. The sequence goes on along the minus strand of NZ_JBXAVX010000002.1, from coordinate 236,226 downwards.
CCCGTCATGGTCAATCTCGCTTGCCCGCCGCCGAACAGGATCGGGAACAGTTCGGAAAAATGATGGTTGACTTTGTCGAACGTGTCTTGCAGCAGGTCGCGCGTTTCCTTGTCGATCTTGTGGATCGCGTCTTCCAGCGTGTTGATCGCTTCGGTCAGGTCGGCATTCTGGGCGTCGAGGAAATTCTTGCGCTCGGACGCCTGGGCCAGTTCGTCCAGTGCGGCCAGGTTGACCGCGCCCAGCGCCGTGATGGCATTGGTGATGCGCGTGACTTCGCCCTGCAGGTAGGACGGGCGCATGTCCGGGTGCAGTTTTTCCGTCAGGGCCGCTTCGTCGGCGCCGGACTCCAGCAGTTGCTGGGCGAACTGTTCCTGGTTCAGGCGCGCGGCCTGTTCCTTCAGCTGCATTTCCATGATCTTGTCACGCTGCGGCTGCAAGCTGCGCTCGGACTGCGTGCGCCCGTCCTCAAGCAGACGCAGCTGCTGGGTGACCTGGTCGAGCTCATGGCGCGCGTCGGCCAGCGCTTTTTCCTGGCTGGTGCGGCGCTCAAGCAAATCCTGCAAGCCGTCATTGGCAGCGCCGCTTTCCAGGTTGGCCAGTTCCAGTTGGCCGGCCTGCAGGCTGGCCGTCACCTGCTGCGCCTGGGTGCTGGCGGTAGCGATATTGCGGCGCAATTCCTCGATGCGGGTGCGCTGCGATTTTTCCGCGTATTCCGTATCCTTGGCGGCGCGTTCCAGGTCGCGCAAGGCGTCGCGCGCTTCGGACAACAGTTGCTCCTTGCGCAGGAAGTCGGTCTGGCCGTTTTCGTGTTCTTCCTGCAGATTGCCCAGCTCCATGTCGAGTTGTTCGAATTTTTCTTCCGATTCCATCTTGATCTGCTGCTGTTCGGCTTCCTGGGCGGCGATTTCCGCCAGATCCGCACCGATCTGGGTGCTGCGCTGGTTGAAACGCGCCTCGACCTCGGACAGTTTCACCACGTCCAGTTGCAAGGTATGTACCGAGGACGTCAGCTGCTGCATGCGCAGGCGCAGGTCGGACAGGTTGCGCGTGAGGCTGGCCACGGCCGCATCGGCGCGCACCGAACGGGCGCGCGCTTCTTCGGCCAGCAGCTGCTGGGCGCGCAACTGCTTGCCGATATTGTCGATTTCCTGCTGGCGTCCCAGCATGCCTTCCTGTTCCGAGTCGGCCGCGTAAAAACGCACGCTGCCGCTGGTAACCACGTGGCCCGCACGCGTGACGAAATAGCCGCCCGGCGGCAGCTTGCTGCGCTCCGCCAAAGCTTCGGCCGCGTCTTCGACCGCATAGGCGTTATGCAGCCAGTCCTGCAGCAGGCCGCGCAAGCCCGGGTCATTGAGTTTCAGCAGGTTCAAAAATGGTTTCAGGCCAGGCACATCCGGCAGCGGCAGCGGCGGCACGGTCGACGGCGCATACAGGGCCAGCTTGGCCGGCGGCGCGTCGGCAAAGAAGGCCTTGGCCCAGTCGATATTGGACAGCTGCAAGGCCGAGGTGCGCTCGCGCAGGATGGACTCCATCGCCGCTTCCCAGCCCGCTTCGATCTGCAGCTTTTGCCACAGCCGCGGCAAGGTGTCGAGTTCGTGTTTTTTCAGCCAGGGCTGGACCTTGCCCTGGGTCTGCACCCGTTCCTGCAACTGTTTCAAGGCCGACAGGCGCGCTTCGAGCTGGGCGTTGGCCGCTGTTTCGGCATTGACCTGGGCCTGCGCCTCGCTGCGCTCCTGCTCCAGCTTGGGCTGCTGTTCCAGCGCCTCTTCCAGGTAAAAACCCTGCTCCTCCAGCGTCTGCTGCTTTTCTTCCAGTTGCAGTTTCAGGTTTTCCAGGTGGCTGCTGTCGGGCAGGCTCAAGCTGTTTTTTTCCTGCTGCAGGCGCTCGCGGCGCGTGAGCAGGCTGTTGAGGATATTCGAGGCATTGCGCTGGTGCGCCGATTCCAGTTCCAGCTGCTGCTGCGCCTGCATGATCTTCGCGCGCGATTCCGTGCTCTTGTGCTGGGCCGCGCGCCAGGCGGCGTCGAGTTCGGGCAATTGCTCGCCCTTCTGCTCGGCCATCATCTGCGACTGCTCGACCTTGGCGGCCAGTTCTTCAAGCTGGAATTCGGCTTCCTCGATCTGCTCCTGGTATTCGCTGCCCTGGCTGCTCCACTGGTCGCGCTGGGCCGTCAAGGTGGCCAGTTGCGCCTGCAGGCGCGCGCGCGATTCGATCACGAACTTGATCTGCGCTTCCAGGCTGCCGATTTCCGCGTTTGTCTGGTACAGATGGCCTTGCGCCGTATGCAGACGGTCGCCGACGGCAAAGTGAGCCTGGCGCATCTGTTCCAGGGTCAGTTCCACGTTGCGCAGCTTGGCCGTCTGCTCTTCCAGGTCGGTCTGCGCCTGCTCGACTTCGCGGAAGTAGCGCGTCTGCTCGCTTTGCGCTTCGTTCTTGCGCAGCAGCCACAGCAGCTTCTGCTTTTCTTCCTGGTCGGCCTGCAAGGCGTGGAAACGGGTAGCCACGGCCGCCTGCGCTTCGAGCTTTTCCAGGTTGGCGTTCAGTTCGCGCAGGATGTCTTCCACCCGCAGCAGGTTTTCGCGCGTGTCCTGCAAGCGGTTTTCGGTCTCGCGCCGGCGTTCCTTGTATTTCGATACGCCGGCCGCTTCTTCGAGGAACACGCGCAGCTCTTCCGGGCGCGATTCGATAATGCGCGAAATCATGCCCTGACCGATGATGGCGTAGGCGCGCGGCCCCAGGCCGGTGCCGAGGAAAATATCCTGGATATCGCGCCGGCGCACCGGCTGGCTGTTGATGTAGTAGGTGGAAGTGCCGTCGCGCGTCAGGGTGCGCTTGACGGCGATCTCGGCATACTGGCCCCACTGGCCAGAAGCCTTGCCGTCGTTATTGTCGAACACCAGTTCGACCGAGGCGCGCCCGGCTGGTTTGCGATGGGTGGAACCGTTGAAGATCACGTCCTGCATCGATTCGCCGCGCAACTCCGACGCTTTCGACTCGCCCAGCACCCAGCGCACGGCGTCGATGATGTTCGACTTGCCGCAGCCATTCGGTCCGACCACGCCTACCAGCTGGCCCGGCACCTGGAAATTGGTGGGGTCGACGAAAGACTTAAACCCCGACAACTTGATGGAAGAGAGACGCACGTGTTTTAAAGTTCCTGCCTATGCTGGCGGTTATCGGTGACGGCAATGCGGAACCAGGCCCATGCATTGCCACCATCGCAAAAAAGTGGCCCATCATACCATTTGCCATGCTTTTTCTGGCCAAAAAACCGCAGTCCGTGCCGCCTGCTCAGGGGCGGCCGGCCAGTTGCCAGTCGGCACGCGAAAAAACCCGCTCATGACCAGACAGCGCCAGCGCGATTTTCTGCAGCCAGTCTTCGGTCGGCATCGGCTCGGCCTTGAAGGTAATGAGCACCATCAAGGCCAGGCTGGCCAGCGCCAGGGCATGGCTGACGGCAAAATTGACGGCCCCGCGCGCGCGCCACATGAAGCCGAACGCCACCGCCAGCCCCAGCACGCAGCCGCTGACCGCTTCGGACACGCTGTGCGCATGCACCACCACGCGCGACACCGCCACCAGCACGGCATAGGCCACGCCCAGCATCACGCCGGCATGGCGCCAGGGGCGCGGCGCGCGCTGCAGTATCACGTACATCAGCACCGGAAAGACGGCGCCGGCGCGCATGGCGTGTCCGCTGAAACCCGTAAAATCATAGGCCGCACTACCGATGCCCCAGCCGATGAAGGCCAGCTTGGACAGCACCACCAGCAACATGCCGCCGCCGTACCACAAGCTCCAGCTGAGTACCAGCCGCCATTGTTTCGACACCAGCAGCCAGACGGCGATGGCCACGCCAGCCGGCCCCAGCACCGCCATGTCGGCCGTAAAAGAAATTGCATTCCAGTTCATCGTCACTGCGCTCGTTTAAGTTCAGGCTGCACTATGCCACGACTGGCAAGGTCCAGGCCGCGGTTTTCAAGAATCCAGCCCGGACTATTACATCCGATTACATTTGATCAGGTTATTTCCGGCAAGAAAGCAGGCCAAATCCTACATGGCGTCAAGCAGTGTTCCGATAGTCGCACTCATGCTTGCCGCGCATCATGCCTTACCGGCACACATCAGCCAAGGGGAGCTGGCCCGGTATCTCTGGCGCCCCTTTACCGATGCGCTCCGGCGCAGGATTTTTCGTGACTCTTTTATTTCTCAAAGGAAATATGATGAAATCGAATCAAAAAAGCGATCAAGGCAACAAGCAATCCGGCAGTGGCAACAAGCAGTCCGGCAACGCTACCCAGGGCAGCAAACAGGGCGGCACCCACGAACAGCACGTGGAAGCTGGCCGCCAGAGCCATAAAAACGACGGCAACAAGCAGTCGGGCAGCGGCGGCAGCAAAAGCGGCAAATAAGGGCTTGCCCTGATGGCGCAAGCCACAGGCAAGACTTGAAAAAAGGCCTGGACCGGCATGCCGGTCCAGGCCTTTTTTACATGCTCAGATGTTCGTCAGGCGCTTGCCCTTGGGAATTTCGAAATCGCGAATCGCTTCGACCATGCCGACCGTCAGCGCCTGCTCGGCCGTCAGGTGCAGGTCGGAATATGCATGCACCAGCCACTGCTCTTCGCTCAACGCCACGTGGCTGCGCAGGATGCGTTCGGTGCGCTGATCGTCGGCCCGCAAGCCTTCGACAATGATGCTGAGGGCATCGGGGCGCGCGCCGGGCGAGGCCGTGGCATGCGACTTGTGCACCATGAAGCGCGCCGTGTCGCTGGCATAGCGCTGCTGCCCGGAAAGAAACAGGGTGACGGCGATCGAGGCGACGGCGCCGGTGTTGTAGGTCACCAGCTTGATCGGCAGCTTGCTTAAAAAGTTGTACAGGCAGATGCCGTCGCTGACATAGCCGCCGTTCGACTGGATCAGGATATGCGCGGTGGTCAGCTTGTCTTCGGTCATGTCGGCCACGGCGTCGAAGACGCGGCGCACCATATCGCTGTTGACGTCGCCGGACAAGGTAAACCAGCCGTGCTGCTCGATGTTGTTATGGCTTTCACTCATGGTAATCACTCTTCGATGGGGACGGTGATGATGGCAATGAGCATAGCAAATTTCCGCGCCGGCCGCCGTCTCGCTGACCGCGTGCGCAACACTCTTACACCCAGGAAATATCAGGCTGCAAGCACTGTTTTGGTGCGTGCCGGCTGGCGGTTTACAGATTGACAGAAAACCCCCACTGGCATATATTCCCACCACTTGATCGGGAGAGGGCAAACTCGCGTTGCCGCCGAAGGGGCACTACCCAAAAACTCTCAGGCAAAAGGACCGATCAGGCGAGGCGCAACGATGGCAATGGCCATGCTGCGGCTCAACTCTGGAGAGCGGCCGCGGCACTTGCCGGCGGCCCACCGAAGGGGCGCACGGAGCTTTTTCTCCGTAATCTCTCAGGTACCAAGGACAGGGGGGTGATGTTCACGCTGGAAAGCCGTGTCGGCCAGTCCATGCTGTGTGCTGTTAACTGTACTGTTAACCCTCCCTTTCACCTTCGTCCCGAGGAATCAATGACGCTCAACGCTACCCCACTCAATAACGCCCACCGTGCCAGCGGCGCCCGCATGGTCGATTTCGGCGGCTGGGACATGCCTGTCAACTATGGTTCGCAAATCGAAGAGCATCACGCCGTGCGCAGCGACGCCGGCATGTTCGACGTGTCGCACATGTGCGTGGTCGATATCGAAGGCCCGAACGCGCGCACCTTTTTGCGCGGCCTGCTGGCCAACAATGTCGACAAGCTGCAAGTGTCGGGCAAGGCGCTGTATTCGTGCATGCTGAACCCCGAAGGCACCGTCATCGACGACCTGATCGTCTACTTCTTCAACGAAAACTGGTTCCGCCTGGTAGTCAACGCCGGCACCGCCGAAAAAGACGTGGCCTGGATGCAGCAGCAAAACGCCGCCACCAACAGCGCCTTGACGATCACCGAGCGCCGCAGCGCGAACAATCCGATGGCGCTGGTCGCGGTGCAGGGCCCGAACGCACGCGCCAAGTTATGGCAGGTGCTGCCGGAAACCCAGGGCGCGTCCGAAGCGATCAAGCCCTTCAACGCCGTCATCGTCAAGGACACGCCATTTGGCGAAGTGATGCTGGCGCGTACCGGCTACACCGGCGAGGACGGTTTTGAAATCGGCGTGGCGGCGACACAGGTCGAAGCACTGTGGAACGCGCTGGCGGCCGCCGGCGTGAAGCCGGCTGGCCTGGGCGCGCGCGACACCCTGCGCCTGGAAGCGGGCATGAATCTGTACGGCCAGGACATGGACGAAAGCGTCAACCCGCTCGACGCCGGCCTGGCGTGGACCATCGACCTGGTCAGCGAACGCGACTTCATCGGCAAATCCGCCTTGCTGGCAAAAGGCCAGAACGCGCAATTCGTCGGCCTTATCCTGCGTGAAAAAGGCGGCGTGCTGCGCGCCCACCAAAAAGTCATCGTTGCCGGCAATGAAGCCACCGGCGAAATCACCAGCGGCACCTTCAGCCCGTCGATGCAGGAAGCGATCGCGCTGGCGCGCGTGCCGAACGGCGTCAATGTGGGCGACACCGTGCAGGTGGAAATCCGTGGCAAGCAGCTGGCCGCATCGGTAGTCAAGCTGCCTTTCGTGCGTAACGGTAAAATCCTGGTTGCGTAAGGTATAGAGCCAGCCGCACCGACCGATCCAATATAACCAATAACCGAACATTTACCCTCTGGAGCCACACATGAATATTCCTGCAGACCTGAAGTACACCGCCTCCCACGAATGGGTACGCCTGGAAGCGGACGGCACCGTCACCGTCGGCATTACCGAGTACGCACAGGATGCACTGGGCGATATCGTGTTCGTCGAACTGCCTGACGTCGGCGCCACCTTCACCGCCGGCGACGACGCCGCCGTGGTGGAATCGGTCAAGGCCGCCAGCGACATCTACGCACCGGTCTCGGGCGAAGTCACGGCCGTCAACGACGACGTGGTGAACGCACCGGAATCGATCAACGCCGACGCCTACGCCAACTGGCTGTTCAAGATCAAGCCGGCCGATGTATCGTCGCTGGACGGCCTGCTGGACGCCGCCGCGTATGGCGCCGCCACCGACGCGTAATCACGCTTGACCACGGGCCGCCTTAGCGGCCCGTCTGTTTTCCCTCTACCTCCCGGTTTTTTCAGTCTTTTTGGCCTCTATACCATGACCCGCACCAGCCTGACCCAACTCGAAGCACGCGATGCCTTCATCGCCCGCCATATCGGCCCCTCCCCTTCCGAACAGGAAGCCATGCTTTCCACGCTGGGTTATGCCTCGCGCGCCGCGCTGATCGATGCGCTGGTGCCGGCCAATATCCGCAACCAGGGCGCACTGCCGCTGGGCGCCTACTCGCAGCCGATGCCGGAACAGGAAGCCCTGTCGCGCCTGAAAGCCATCGCCGGCAAGAACCAGGTATTGAAGTCCCTGATCGGCCAGGGCTATTACAACACCTTCACGCCAGGGGTAGTGCTGCGCAATATCTTTGAAAACCCGGCGTGGTACACCGCCTACACCCCTTACCAGCCAGAGATTTCGCAGGGCCGCCTGGAAGCGATTTTGAACTTCCAGCAAGTGATCACCGACCTGACCGGCATGGGCATCGCCAACGCCTCGATGCTGGACGAAGGCACGGCCGCCGCCGAAGCGATGACCCTGATCCAGCGCGTAGGCAAGTCGAAATCGAACGTCTTGTATGTCGCCAGCGACGTGCTGCCGCAAACGCTGGAAGTGGTGCAAACGCGCGCCCAGCCGATCGGCATCGAAGTGCGCGTCTTTAAACCTGAAGAGATTGAAGCGCTGGACGACTGCTTTGGCGTGCTGCTGCAATACCCGGGCGTCAATGGCGTGGTGCGCGATTATCGCGCCGGCGTCGAAAAACTGCACGCCAGCGGCGCCATGGTGATCGTCGCGGCCGACCTGCTGGCCTTGACCATGCTCACGCCGCCGGGCGAATGGGGCGCCGACGTGGTAGTGGGCAACAGCCAGCGCTTTGGCGTGCCGCTCGGTTTCGGCGGCCCGCACGCCGGCTACTTGTCCACCCGCGACGCCTTCAAGCGCAATATGTCGGGCCGCCTGGTGGGCGTGACCGTCGATGCGCAAGGCAACAAAGCGTATCGTTTGGCGCTGCAAACGCGCGAACAGCATATCCGCCGCGAAAAAGCCACGTCCAACATCTGTACCGCGCAAGTGCTGCTGGCCGTGATGGCCTCGATGTACGCCGTGTATCACGGCCCGGTGGGCCTCTTGCAGATCGCCAAGCGCGTGCATCGCTTCACCGGCGTGCTGGCGGCCAACCTGAAAACCCTGGGCTACACCGTCGCCAACGAAACCTATTTCGACACCCTGACGATCCAGGTTGCCGATGCCGAAGCACTGCACACGACCGCAATTGCCCACGGCGTCAACCTGCGCAAGATCGACGCCCGGCATGTCGGCCTGTCGCTCGATGAAACCACCACGCGCGACGATATCGCGCTGCTGTGGACGGTGTTTGCGCAAGGCGTGGCCAACGCCCCTGCCGCACCAAACCTGGACGACGTGGAAGCTTCGGTGGAAAGCGCGCTGCCGGCTAACCTGGCGCGCGAGAGTGCCTACCTGACGCACCCGGTCTTCAACAGCTATCACTCGGAACACGAAATGCTGCGCTACCTGCGCAGCCTGGCCGACAAGGACCTGGCGCTGGACCGCACCATGATCCCGCTCGGCTCATGCACCATGAAACTGAACGCGACGTCCGAAATGATCCCGGTCACCTGGCCCGAGTTCTCGAACATCCACCCGTTCGCCCCGGACGCGCAAACCGTCGGCTACCGCGAGATGATTTCGCAACTGGAAGAAATGCTGTGCGCGCTGACCGGCTACGCGGCCGTATCGCTGCAGCCAAACGCCGGCTCGCAGGGCGAGTACGCGGGCCTCCTGGTGATCAAGGCATATCACGAATCGCGCGGCGAAGGCCACCGCAATATCTGCCTGATTCCATCGTCGGCGCACGGCACCAACCCGGCCTCGGCCAATATGGTCGGCATGCAGGTGGTCGTCACCAGCTGCGACGCCAACGGCAACGTCGACCTGGCGGACCTGAAAGCCAAGGCTGAAAAACACAGCGCCAACCTGGCCTGCGTGATGGTCACCTACCCGTCCACCCACGGCGTGTTCGAAGAAGGCATCCAGGAACTGTGCGAAATCATTCACTCGCACGGCGGCCAGGTCTACATCGACGGCGCCAACATGAACGCGCTGGTCGGCGTGGCAGCACCCGGCTCGTTTGGCGGCGACGTCTCGCACCTGAACCTGCACAAGACCTTCTGCATCCCGCACGGCGGTGGCGGACCAGGCGTGGGCCCGATCGGCGTTGGCGCCCACCTGGCAAAATTCCTGCCGAACCAGCGCTCTTCCGGTTACCAGCGTGACGCTTCCGGCATCGGCGCGGTCAGCGCCGCACCATTCGGCTCGGCCAGCATCCTGCCGATCTCGTGGATGTATATCGCCATGATGGGCGCCGAAGGCCTGACGGCAGCGACCGAGACGGCGATCCTGGCCGCCAACTACATCGCGCGCCGCCTGTCGCCGCACTATCCGGTGCTGTACACGGGCCACGACGGCCTGGTCGCCCACGAGTGCATCCTGGACCTGCGCCCGATCACCGACGCCACCGGCATCAGCAACGAAGACGTGGCCAAGCGTTTGATGGACTTCGGTTTCCATGCGCCGACCATGAGCTTCCCGGTACCGGGTACGTTGATGATCGAGCCGACCGAAAGCGAATCGAAGGTCGAGATCGACCGCTTCATCGACGCCATGATCGCGATACGCCAGGAGATCGCCAAGGTCGCCAGCGGTGAATTCGACCACGACGACAATCCGCTGAAACACGCGCCGCACACGGCGCAGGTGCTACTGGCCGACGACTGGACCCGCAAGTACAGCCGCACGGTGGCCGCCTACCCGGTCGCCTCGCTGCGCGAGCGCAAGTACTGGCCGCCGGTGGGCCGTGCCGACAACGTCTACGGCGACCGCAACCTGTTCTGCGGCTGCGCGCCGATCAGTTCGTACGAAGAAGAGTAAACGCGTAGCGCCCGTCTTGACGGGCGCTACGGTACACACCAGGGCAGGCCGCGCGGCCTGCCTTTTTTATTGGCCGTCCGGATTATAAAAAATCACTTCCAGCGCCTCCCCAAAGCGTGGCGTATCGACCGGGTCGACCAGGTACACGGCGTTGACCCGGTCATGCCGGGTGTGGGCACGCACGCAACGCCGGGCGCTGCGCCATTCATACACCACGCGGCCTAGATCCCAGTCATCGTAGTCAACCGGCATGCCGAGCAACTGGAAAACATCGTCCAGCGGCCGCTCGGCCAGGTTCTTGACGCCGCGAAAATAAATCTCCGCCACCTCGGCGCTCGCCACTTCCGGATATGTGTTTGCCATATGCCTCCTCCTTGCTCAGATAATAACCGAATTATCTTGACGAGGTTTCACATGTCAGATAATGTTGACACATGAAATTAAAAACGCCACCACCGAGCGGAGACCAGTTGCTGGCCATGCTGGCCGCGCTGTCGAATCCGCACCGCCTGCGCATCGTGGCGGCGCTGCAGTCGGGCGGACGCAATTACGTCAGCCAGCTGGCGCGCGAGATGGGCATTAGCCGCCCGCTGCTGCATCTGCATCTGCAAAAGCTGCAGGATGCCGGCCTGGTCAGCAGCCAGCTCGAGTTGTCCGCGGATGGCAAGGCCCTGAATTTTTTTGAAGTCAGCGACTTCGAGCTGGCCATCACGCCGGCGATGATCGCCGCAGCGGTGCAGTCCCTGTCCACCCATCCTGAATAGAAAGCCCATCATGTCCGAACACATTTATCTGGTCACGATCTTCATGCTGCCGGTGACGGTGCTGCTGATCTTCGGCATGCGCTACCTGGCGCGCACCAAGGAAGCGAAGCTGCGCCACGAAAGCGACGAGTCCTGGCGCCAACTGGCCGAGCGCAGCATCGCCGCGCAGGCTGAAACGGCGGCTGCGCTGGCGGACCTGAAGACGCGCATCGTAACGATTGAAAAAATCCTGAAAGCAGTCGAGTAAGCCCCCAACCCAAGGAGCCTCATCATGCACGCCGTATCGCTGACCCGTTTGTATCTGCTGCGCACCGTCTACCTGATTATCGCCGTCGGCCTGGGCCTGGTGATCTGGCCCGGCATGCTTCATCACGAGCAGCCCTGGAGCATGATGCAGGGCTTCGTCAACTGCATGCTGGCCGCCCTCGGCCTGCTGTGCGCGCTCGGCATCCGCTATCCGCTGCAGATGCTGCCGGTGCTGCTGTGGGAGCTGACCTGGAAAACGCTGTGGCTGATCGTCGTCGCGCTGCCGGCCTGGCGCGCAGGCCCGCTGGAACCGGCCATGCTGGAGAACCTGTTTGCGGTCGGCGTGGTGGTGATCATCCCGATCGCCATGCCATGGTGCTATGTGATCAAGAAATACCTGAAGCAGCCGGGCGACCGCTGGACGCGGTCGGCACCGTCGGCTGGCTGACACTGCTTTTATTGAAATGTCACAGCGCCAGCATCGCCGCGCCCGGCACGGCCAGCGCGCCGGCTACCACGCCCAACAGCACCACGTCGCGCCGCTCGCCGCGCGCGCGATTCGTGCTCCAGGCAGCAAACAGCAGGGCTGCGGCGATACCACTGAGCAAAATTCCGAATTGCATCATATCCATTCTCCTGATTAACGCTTGATTAAAAATGTAGCTACCTACCGGTAGGCAGTAAGTGTACAATAAAATCGGTCAACGCAGGGCCGGCTGGTATCATGGCGAGCGTCGGCGCGCGCCGAACCGCTCTCACAACGATATTTACCAGCCACTCCATGAAGAAACGCTCGGCTTCGGCCGATAACATCTGCGCCGTCGCCGTCGCGCACTTTTCCGAACACGGCTACGACGCTTCGTCCCTCAACGATATCGCCGAACTGGCCGGCATGCGCAAGGCCTCGCTGTACTCGCACTTCAGCGGCAAGGACGCGCTGTTCCTGGCCGTGTTCGACGATGCCCTGGCCCAGGAGCAGGCCTTCATGGACAGCTGCTTTGCCGATGAAGCAAGCCGGTTTGCCAGCGGCGGCCAGCAGGCCGGCTCGCTGTATTGCGACCGCATGGCCGAGCGCTACGCCGCTTCGGCCCATCTGCGCTTCCTGCTGCGCACCGCCTACCTGCCGCCGGCAACGCTGCGGGTGCAGGTGGGCGCCGGCTTCGAAGCGCTGCTGGTGCAATTGCTGCAGCACTACGTGGCCAGCCTGGGCCGCCTGGCCCCGGCCCTGCCGTCGGCGCGCATCGAACTGTATTCGCAAGCGTATCTGGGCATCGTCGACAGCCTGCACGTGGAACTGATCTACGCCGGCGGCGCCGCCCTGCAGCAGCGCCACGCGGCGCTGTGGCAGATATTGTCCGATTCGCTGTCGATTCAATCTTTTTAACCTCCTGAAAGACCCCATGAAACACAGCCTGCTTGCCCTTCTGCTGTTCAGCGCTTTCAACGTCCAGGCGGCACCCTCGCAGACCGACCGCCAGCAACTGGAACAGGTGGTGGAAACCTTCCGCTTGTCTCTGATCAACAAGGACAAGGCCAGCTTCATGAAGCTGCTGTACAGCGAGACCATCCCCTGGATCGGCGTGGTCAAGGACAAGAGCATGAACATGATCGAAGACCGGGGCGACAAGGTCAGCAAGATCACGCCGGGCGCCAGCGCCGTCAAGTTCATCGATGCCATCGTCAGCGACACGGAAGCGATCGAAGAGAAATTCGACAATGTGCGCATCGATAGCGACGGCGATATCGCCCAGGTCTACTTCGACTACAACTTCAACCGTGGTGACTACCGCTCCAACTGGGGCCAGGAAGCGTGGCAACTGGTGCGCACCACGCAAGGCTGGAAGATCAATTCGGTGATCTGGTCGATGGAATTCAACCCGCAAAAGCCGCCGAAAAAAGCACTGTAATTACGCCGAGGCTTTTTGCACCATCGCCAGCGGCGCTGGCGCCGGTGCCAGCTCTTCCTCTTCCGGCTGCTGGTACAGCGCCCGCATTTCCGCCGCCGTCGATTCGCCGTTGAGCACGCGCTGCAGGCGTTCGCGGTCCAGCGCCCCCACCCACCTGGCAATCGCCAGCGTGCCCACCGCATTGCCGATGGTGTTGGTGATCGAGCGCGCTTCGGACATGAAGCGGTCCACGCCCAGCAGCAGCACCATGCCGGCCACCGGAATCGTGCCCAGCGAGGCCAGCGTCGCCGCCAGGGTAATGAAGCCGGAGCCGGTGACGCCGGCCGAGCCCTTGGAGGTGAGCATCAGCACGCCCAGCACGATGAACTGGTCCATCATGGACAGCGGCGTATTGGTGGCCTGGGCGATAAAGATGGCCGCCATCGTGTAATAAATGCACTGGCCGTCCGGGTTGAAGGTAACGCCAGCCGGTATCACCAGGCCCACCACCGGTTTCGAGACGCCGGCATGTTCGAGTTTGCGCATCAGTTGCGGCACCACCGATTCCGACGAGCTGGTGCCGAGCACGGTGAACAGTTCTTCCTTGATATAGCGCAGGAATTTGTACAGGCTGAAGCCCGAGGCGCGTGCAACCGAGCCCAGCACCACGAAGACGAACATGGCGCAGGTCAGGTACATGGCGCCCATCAGCTGGCCCAGCGACAGCAGCGAACCGAGGCCATATTTGCCCACCGTAAAGGCGATCGCGCCAAACGCGGCCAGTGGCGCCACGCGCATGATCATGCCGACGATAATGAACATGCTGTTGCAGAACGCTTCGAGGAAATCGACCACCGGCTTGGCACGCCGTCCCATGTGCGACAGGGCGATGCCGAACAGGGTGGCAAACACCAGGATCTGCAAAATATCATTCTTGGCCAGCGCATCGACCACGCTGACGGGCACCATGTGCAGCACGAAGTCGACAAAGCTGTGCGAAGACTTGGCGGCCGCTGCCGTATAGCTGGCGATGCTGCTGGTATCGAGCGAGGCGGCATCGATATTCATGCCCACGCCCGGCTTGGCGAGGTTGACGACAATCAGGCCCAGCGCCAGCGCCAGGGTCGACATCACTTCAAAATAAATCAGCGCACGGGCGCCGACGCGGCCCAGTTCCTTCATGCTTTCCATCTTGGCGATACCCAGCACCACCATGGCGAAAATCACGGGCGCAAACACCATCTTGATCAGGCGGATAAAGCCGTCGCCCAGCGGCTTGAAGTCCGTGCCGAGCGCCGGTGAAAAATAGCCGAGCAGGCCGCCGGCGAGCACGCCGATCAGCACCTGCACGTACAGCTTGCCAAAGATACGTTTGAACATGCTTGTCTCCTGATATGGTTGCCTTGCAAGCACCCCTGCCGGCTCTGCGTCCGGTCAGGGGCACCGTCCTTACGCCGCCTGCAATTGCGTGGCCGTAGCCAGGAAGTCGCAGACGGCACGCGTCACCTGCGCCGTGGTGGCATTGCCGCCCAGGTCGCGCGTATGCAGGGCCGGATTGGCCGTCACGTGTTCGATCGCCTGCATGACTTGTTTGGCGGCGTCCAGCTCGCCCAGGTGTTCCAGCAGCATCGCCACCGACCAGAAGGTGCCGACCGGATTGGCCAGGCCCTTGCCCATGATGTCAAAGGCCGAACCGTGGATCGGTTCGAACATCGACGGGTAGCGGCGCTCGGGATCGATATTGCCGGTCGGCGCGATGCCCAGGCTGCCAGCCAGGGCGGCGGCCAGGTCGCTGAGAATATCGGCATGCAGGTTGGTGGCAACGATGGTGTCGAGCGTGGCCGGACGATTGACCATGCGCGCGGTGGCGGCGTCGACCAGTTCCTTGTCCCAGCTAACGTCAGGAAAATCGCGCGACACTTCCACGGCGATTTCATCCCACATCACCATCGCATGGCGCTGGGCATTGCTCTTGGTAATCACGGTCAGCAGTTTGCGCGGCCGCGACTGCGCCAGCCTGAACGCATAGCGCAGGATGCGCTCGACGCCGACGCGTGTCATCATCGATACATCGGTGGCCGCCTCGATCGGATGGCCCTGGTGCACGCGCCCGCCCACGCCCGAATATTCGCCTTCCGAGTTTTCGCGCACGATGACCCAGTTCAGGTCTTCCTGCGCGCAGCGCTTGAGCGGGCCGTCGATGCCGGGCAGGATGCGGGTCGGGCGCACATTGGCATACTGGTCGAAGCCCTGGCAGATTTTCAGGCGCAGGCCCCACAGGGTGATATGGTCGGCGATGTCAGGGTCGCCGGCCGAGCCGAACAGGATGGCGTCCTTGCCGCGCAGCGCATCGAGGCCATCGACCGGCATCATCACGCCATGCTGGCGGTAGTAGTCGCCGCCCCAGCCGAAGTCTTCAAAGGCAAACTTGAAAGTGCTGCTGCCGGCGGCCAGCGCGGCCAGTACCTGCTGGCCGGCCGGTACGACTTCCTTGCCGATGCCGTCGCCTGGAATGGTGGCAATGTTGTAGGTTTTCATGGGGTGTCTCCTGGAATAAGGTGGTAGTGACACCACTCTACGCGGTGGACGCCACGTGCAAGGCCCGCTAAACTCAATCCATTGTTAACCTCCAACTCCACAATCATGAGCAATGGATTCCAGCCGGCCGAACTGGGCTTTATCGTCACCTTGTCCAGCGCCGGCAGCCTGAGCGGCGCCGCGCGCGAGCTGGGCATCACCACCTCGGCCGTCAGCAAGCGGCTGTCCGTCATCGAAGCACGGCTCGGCGTGCCGCTGGTGAACCGCACCACGCGGCGCATGAGCATGACGCCGGAAGGCGAAGTGTTGCTGGAACATGCGCGCCGCATCCTGGCCGAGATTGCCGAGCTCGACCAATTGCTGGGCGCCTCGAAAAGTGCGCCGAAAGGACAGCTGCGCGTCAACGCCACCCTGGGCTTTGGCCGCCTGCATATCGCGCCGGCAATTTCCAGGTATGTGCTGCGCTACCCGGAAGTGGACGTGCAGCTGCAGCTGTCGGTCGACCCGCCGGCGCTGACCGACGACCAGTTCGACGTCTGCATCCGCTTCGGCGCGCCAGCCGACACGCGCGTGATCGCCAAACGGCTCGCGTCCAACCGCCGCCTGCTGTGCGCGTCGCCGGCCTACCTGGCGAAACATGGCGAGCCGAAGTCGCCGGCGGACCTGCGCCGGCATAACTGCATCAGCATCCGCCAGGGCGACGAAGCATATGGACTATGGAGGCTGTACGGCAGCAAGGAAGCCGAGCGCGATGCGCAGGCCGTCAAAGTGCGCGGCAACCTGGCTACCAACGATGGCGAGATCGCGGTGAACTGGGCGCTGGACGGCCACGGCATCCTGATGCGCGCCGAATGGGATATCGAACGCTACCTGGAGACCGGCCGGCTGGTGCACGTACTGCCCGGCTACCGCACGCCGGACGCCGATATCTACGCCGTGTATCCGCAGCGGCAGCAACTGTCGGCGCGGATACGGACGTTTGTGGGATTTTTGGGGGAAACGTTCGCGCGCTTCGCGCCGGCCGTATAGCCAGGCCAGGCCTGGCTTGCCGGTTACTGTGGCCGCAGGCCAAACGCCATGTCCCCCTCCATGCTCAGCACCATGCACCACGCATAATCGGCCGCCACGAAATAGTGGTGCTGCGGAATCGACAACAGCGCTTCCAGGTGCAGGGCAAACATGCTGACTGGCGCCAGCAGGGCAAAATCGATGGCGCTGTCGCCCAGATACACGGCCTGGCCGTCCAAACCGTGCAGCGCCACCATCGCCCGGAAAAAATCGCCGCTGGCGGCCAGTTGACGATCAGGGCAATTTTTGCGGCGCTCGATCGCCCCAGCTACCGCGCTCCACCGTATTTTGGAGCCGGCAACGGGATAGCGTTGCGCCAGCCTGGCAAAATAGCCGGCGCTGTCGGCATCGGCCACCATGGTCCCGGCCAGCAGCGGGCCGTGCAGGTGCTTCAATAGTTCCGCTTCAAAGTAATTTTCCACCTTGTCCATTACTGTCATCCTCTTCGTTCACATTACGCTTCGGTAATGTAGCCCATCTTTGCTTGACCTTGCCAAGCTGCACTTTTATCATGCGTCCATTATTCATTTTACGGAGTCCCACGTGAGTACTTGTTCCAGTGACAGTAGTCGATCTTGTATCGACAATTAATCCCGGCAAGCACGCGACTCTTCCGCCGCGCCTTGCCGAGCAAGGTGCGGTTTGCAACAGGTTTCCCTGCTGCGCACTTCCTCCCTGACCATTGATTGTCCTGACGGACGGCGCTGAGCCCGACCGTGGGTGCGGCTTGTTGCCGCCCTCCCGGCGACAAGTCTCGCCTGATCTCCCTGCAAACACAGGAGTCGGTGATGATCTGGTATCAAACGTTACAACGCAATTTACAACGCAAGACGCAACTGCCAGCACTGGCGCTGGGCCTGCTGCTGGCCGCGCCCGATGCGCCCGCCGGCCGCCCCCTGACGGTCGATGACGCCGGCATTGCCGACTTCGGCAACTGCCAGCTGGAAAGCTGGGTTGAGACCAGCGCTGGCAAGTCGGCTGCCTGGGCCATGCCGGCCTGTAATTTCACCGGCAACTGGGAACTGGCGCTGGGCGCCGCATCCCTGCCCACAGAACAAAGGCGCCGCAGCGCCACCGTCCTGCAAGGCAAGACAGTGCTGCGCCCACTTGCGGACAACAGCTGGGGCGCCGGCCTGGTGCTGGCGCGGCAAGCGGGTGCGCAGGCGGCCACCAGTATCAACCTGCCTGTCAGCCTGGCCTGGCAAGGCCAGGACACGTTGCTGCACGCCAACCTGGGCGCAATCCGCCCGCACGGCGCACGGACGGCCGCCACCTGGGGCCTGGCGCTGGAACGGCAGTTCGGTGAGTTCACCGGCATCAGCCTGGAACGCTTTGGCCAGCATGGCGACAGTGCCACCACCTCCGTCGGCTGGCGCCGCGCCATCGTGCCCGGCCGCTTGCAGCTGGACGCCAGCTGGGGCCGCAAGTCGGGCCAGCCGCGCAGCGATACCTGGTCGCTGGGCCTGGTCTGGACCGGCGCGCCATTGCAATAAATAAACACATCCTGAATCAATCCCTAGCCTGAAAGGAAGAGCCATGACCCTCTTCACCCGTCTGTTCGAATCGTTCCTGCGCAAGCGCCACACGGCAGGCCACTTCCGCCGCCAGGCCATGCCTTTGGAAAACAGCACTGCGCGCGCCGTGCCCGACCACCTGGCGCGCCAGTTGCTGGACGCCGCCAGCGAAGCCCTGCCAGGCGCACTGGCGCGCCTGGCCACGCGAGAAGCGGGCCTGTCCGACGACGAAGCGCAAGCCGTGCTGGCGCAGACCGGCCCCAACGAAGTCGAACACGAAAAGCCGCTGGCCTGGTACCAGCATCTGTGGCTGTGCTACAAGAATCCATTCAACCTGCTGCTGACGGTGCTGGCGATCGTTTCCTACCTGACCGAAGACGCCAAGGCAACCATCGTCATCGGCAGCATGGTAGTGCTGTCGACCTTGCTGCGCTTCGTGCAGGAAGGCCGTTCGAACCGCGCCGCCGAGCGCCTCAAAGCGATGGTCGGCAATACCGCCACCGTGCTGCGCGGTGGCAAACAGGTGGAACTGCCGATCCGCGCACTGGTGCAGGGCGACATTATCGTGCTGTCGGCCGGCGACATGATCCCCGCCGACTGCCGCTTGCTCACTGCCAAGGACCTGTTTGTCAGCCAGTCGGCGATGACGGGCGAATCGTTGCCGGTGGAAAAAATGGCCGAGCTCGCTGATGGCGAAAACAAGAACCCGATGGACCTGGCCAACCTGCTGTTCATGGGCACCAACGTGATTTCGGGCGCGGCCACGGCGCTGGTGCTGGCCACCGGCAACCGCACCTATTTTGGCGCGATTGCCACCCGCGTCACGGCCACCGAACGCACGCCGACCGCGTTCGAAGCTGGCGTCAACAGCGTCAGCTGGCTGCTGATCCGCTTTGCGCTGGTGATGGCGCCGCTGGTGTTTTTGATCAACGGCTGGACCAAGGGCGACTGGATGGAGGCGTTCCTGTTCGCGCTGTCGGTGGCGGTGGGCCTGACACCGGAAATGCTGCCGATGATCGTCACAAGCACCCTGGCCAAGGGCGCGGTCAAGCTGGCAAAGAAGAAAGTGGTGGTCAAGCGCCTCGATGCGATCCAGAACTTCGGCGCCATGGACGTGCTGTGCACCGACAAGACCGGCACCCTGACACAGGACAAAATCGTGCTCGAGCGCCATACCGACGTGTTCGGCCAGCCATCCGACGAGGTGCTGCGCTTTGCTTACCTGAACAGCCACTACCAGACCGGCCTGAAAAACCTGCTCGACCGCGCCGTGCTCGACCATGTGCAGCTGCAGACCGAAATGCAACTGGCGCGCGACTATGTGAAGGTCGATGAAATTCCGTTTGATTTCGTGCGCCGCCGCATGTCGGTGGTAGTGTCCGAACGCAATGACCATCACGAACTGATCTGCAAGGGCGCGGTCGAGGAAATGCTGGCCGCCTGCAGCCATCTGCGCCTGGACGGCGTCGACGTGCCGCTCGATACCGCCTTGCTCGACCGTGTGCTGGCCACCACCCACGGCCTGAATGCCGAAGGCTTGCGCGTGGTCGCCGTCGGCGTCAAGGAAGTGCCGCCGCACAAAACCGTGTATGGCGTAGCCGATGAAACCGCGCTGACCCTGATCGGCTATGTGGCCTTTCTCGATCCGCCGAAGGAATCGACGGCGCCGGCCCTGCGCGCGCTCAAGGAGCATGGTGTGACGGTGAAAGTGCTGACCGGCGACAACCACCTGGTAACGGCGAAAATTTGCCGCGAAGTGGGCCTGGCGGTGCGCGGCGTGCTGCAGGGACCAGAACTGGACGACATGGACGACGCGCAAGTGGCGCAGGCAGCCGAAAACCATACCGTGTTTGCCAAGCTCAGCCCGCTGCACAAGGAGCGCCTGGTGCGCGCCCTGCGCGGCAACGGCCATATCGTCGGCTTCATGGGCGATGGCATCAACGACGCGCCCGCCCTGCGCGCGGCCGATATCGGCATCTCGGTCGATTCGGCCGTCGATATCGCCAAGGAAGCGGCCGACATCATCCTGCTGGAAAAAAGCCTGATGGTGCTTGAAGAAGGCGTGCTCGAAGGCCGGCGCACCTTCAGCAACATGCTCAAATATATCCGCATGACGGCCAGCTCGAATTTCGGCAATGTGTTTTCGGTACTGGTGGCCAGCGCTTTTCTGCCGTTCCTGCCGATGCTGCCGCTGCATCTGCTGGTGCAGAACCTGCTGTACGACGTGTCGCAGATCGCGATTCCATTCGACAATGTCGATGCCGAACTGATCCAGCAGCCACTGAGCTGGAACCCGCGCGATATCGGCCGCTTCATGGTGTTTTTCGGCCCCTTGAGCTCGATCTTCGACATCAGCACCTTTGTCTTGATGTGGCATGTGTTCGGCGCCAATACGCCGGCGCAGCAAACCCTGTTCCAGTCGGGCTGGTTTGTCGTCGGCCTGTTGACGCAGACCCTGATCGTGCACCTGATCCGCACGCCCAAGCTGCCCTTTATCGACAGCATCGCCTCGGTGCCGCTGCTGGTGGCAACCACGGCCATCATGGCGGTCGGCGTGTTCCTGCCGATGGGGCCGCTGGCCAGCTACTTCAAGCTGCAGGCGCTGCCGTTGGCCTACTTCCCGTGGCTGCTGGCCATCCTGGTTGCCTACACGGTGCTGACGACACTGATGAAACGCGTTTATCTGCGTAAATTCGGCTGGCAATAGTATGATGTGCCGCTTGTAACCATTCCTGAAAGCGCGCATGAGCGGCACACTCTCTTCCAGACGGCCCAAGGCCATTTTGCTGTCGGCCCTGGTGTTTCCCGGCACCGGACATCTGCTGCTGGGCCGCAAGGCGCGCGGTGCGCTGTTCCTGCTGCCGTCCCTGATCGCCCTCCTGCTGGTGATCAACAACATCATGCAGCGCACCGGACAGATCATGGATCAGATCAACAGCGGCGTGCTGCCGCTCGACGTCCAGCTGATTACGGAAAAAGTGGCGGCCCTGTCCGCCAACGACGGCCCCGGCATGCAAGTGGCGGTCGGCGTGCTGGTCGCCTGCTGGATCGCGGCGCTGGTCGACCTGCTGTTCATCAAGTAATGGTGTCGGAAGCCTCGGCACGCAAGGCGCGGTTGCGGCGCGAGCAACATGCGGCAAAACGCCGGGACGATGGCGGTCCGCTGGCCTGGCGCGGCTGGTTCGACGGCTCGGCCCACCCGAATCCGGGCCGGCTCGGCATCGGCGCCCTGCTGCTGGGGCCAAACGGCGAGCGCATTGAAATCAGCGCGCCGGCCGGCGAAGGCGACAGCAGCGACGCCGAATATGCGGCCCTCACCGCCTTGCTGCAGGCAGCCGTCAGGCTCAAACCGGCACAGCTGCTGCTATGCGGCGACAGCCAGGTGGTGATCAATGATGTACTGGGGATCACGGTTGCCAAAGGATTGGCAGCCGAGCGCGCCAGGGTGCTGGCGCTGATGCAACAACTGCCGCAGGTAAGCTTGCGCTGGATACCGCGTCACCGCAATGGTGACGCGGATCGCCTGTCGCAGATGGCGATCGCCAGCCTACCTTAGCACCACCGCCCTGCTGCCATGCAGCTTGAACACGCTGACCACCTCGGCCAGCTTGTGCGCCTGGTTCTGCATCGATTCGGCCGCCGCGGCCGCCTCTTCCACCAGCGCCGCGTTCTGCTGGGTGACCGCATCCATCTGGCCGATGGCGCGGTTGATCTCGTCAATGCCCACGCTCTGCTCGCTGCTGGCAGCGGTGATTTCGGTAATGATGTCGCTCACGCGCTGCACGCTGGCAACGATATCGTTCATGGTCGAACCAGCCTGGGCCACCAGCATGCTGCCGGCATTGACCTGCTCGACGGACGCGCCGATCAGGGTCTTGATTTCTTTCGCAGCAGAAGCGGAGCGTTGCGCCAGGTTGCGCACTTCCGACGCCACCACCGCAAAGCCGCGGCCCTGTTCACCTGCGCGCGCCGCTTCCACGGCCGCATTCAGCGCCAGGATATTGGTCTGGAAGGCAATCCCGTCGATCACGGCGATAATGTCGACAATCTTGTTCGAGGAACTGTTGATCGACTCCATGGTGCCGACCACCTGCGCCACCACTTCACCGCCCTTGACGGCCACTTGCGCCGCCGAGGCCGCCAGTTGATTGGCCTGGCGCGCGTTGTCGGCGTTCTGTTTCACGGTCGAGGTGAGTTCCTCCATCGACGAGGCGGTTTCCTCCAGCGAGCCGGCCTGCTGTTCGGTGCGGCTCGACAAGTCCTGGTTGCCGGCCGCGATCTGCGTCGACGAGGTGGCGATGCTGTCAGTGCCGCCGCGCACTTCGCCGACGATGCGCAGCAAGCTGGCGTTCATGTCTTTCAGGGCCAGCAGCAATTGCCCGGTTTCATCTTTGGCGTCAGCGTCGATCTGCGCCGTCAGGTCGCCATCGGCCACGCGGCGCGCCACGGTTACCGCCGTGCGCAGCGGATGAACGATGCTGACCGTCAACAGCCAGGCACACACGGTACCGAAGGCCAGCGCCAGCACGGCCAGGCCCAGCAGCAGGTTGCGGCTGCTCACGGCCATCGTGTCGATCTCTCGCGCGGTGGCGTCGATGCTGGCACGCTGGTGCAGCAGCAAGTCCTGCACGAATTTCTGGAACTTGGCCGAGCCGGGCACGAAGGTGTTTTCAAACACCGCTTTCGCTTCGTCAAGCTGGCCGTCCGTTTTCATCTTGTAGATCTGGTCGCGCGAACTCAGGTAGACCTTGCGCATTTCGCTAACCTGGCGAAAGATTTCCTTTTCTTCCGGTGTCGACAGCAAGGCTTCGATTTTCTTTTGCAGATCACCGGAGACCACGGATGAGGCCTTCGATTCTTCCGCAAAATAGGCGCCCAGCGAGGTGTCGCTGCTGCGCGCAATCGCCGTGGTGCGGCGGATGCCGCTGTCGATCTTGCTGTACCAGTCGGAAATATAGCGTTCCTTGGCCAGCGGCTGCTCCATCATCACGCGCGTGTCGGCCGCAACATTGTGCAAGCGCCATACGCTGATGCCGGTAATTAAGATGGAGAACAGCAAGATGCCCGCAAAACCCAGGCACAGGCGTACACCGATATTGATATTTCTTAAAAAATTCATATGACTATCCTGGCAGACGACGCACATTGCGCCTGAAAACACGGTAAAAGAAAAACCGGCAGAGAGCAAGCCGGGAATGGCAAGGTGTTGCAGGCAGCACAGCGATTGCAAAGGCGCAGCAGCAAAATTCCGGGCCTTACGCCGCGAGCCGGAACACGCTGACGATCTGCGCCAGCCTGTGCGCCTGGTCCTGCATCGATTCAGCGGCGGCCGCCGCTTCTTCCACCAGGGCGGCATTTTGCTGCGTGACCGCATCCATCTGGCCGATGGCGCGGTTGATCTCGTCAATGCCCACGCTCTGCTCGCTGCTGGCGGCCGTGATTTCGGTAATGATGTCGCTCACACGCTGCACGCTGGCAACGATATCGTTCATGGTCGAGCCAGCCTGGGCGACCAGCATGCTGCCCGCGTTGACCTGCTCGACAGACGCGCCGATCAGGGTCTTGATTTCTTTCGCCGCCTGGCTGGAGCGCTGCGCCAGGTTGCGCACTTCCGACGCCACCACCGCAAAGCCCCGGCCCTGCTCGCCCGCGCGCGCCGCTTCCACTGCCGCGTTCAGGGCCAGGATATTGGTCTGGAAGGCAATCCCGTCGATCACGGCAATGATATCGACGATCTTGTTGGACGATGCATTGATCGACTCCATCGTGCCCACCACCCGTGCCACGACCTCACCACCCTTGATCGCCACTTGCGACGCCGAGGCGGCCAGCTGGTTGGCCTGGCTCGCATTGTCGGCATTCTGTTTCACGGTCGAGGTCAACTCTTCCATCGACGAGGCGGTTTCTTCCAGCGAACCGGCCTGCTGCTCGGTGCGGCTCGACAAATCCTGGTTGCCGGCCGCGATCTGCGTCGACGAGGTGGCGATGCTGTCGGTGCCGCCGCGCACTTCGGCCACGATGGAGAGCAAGCTGCCGTTCATGTCTTTCAACGCCTGCAGCAACTGCCCTGTTTCATCGCGGGCGCTGGCGTCGATCTGCGCAGTCAGGTCGCCATCGGCGACGCGGCGCGCCACGCTGACGGCCATGCGCAGCGGGTGGACGATGCCGATCGTCAGCAGCCAGGCGCACAGCACACCGAACACCAGCGCCATGGCTGCCAGGCCCAGCAACATGTTGCGGCTGGTGACGGCGACCGCATCGATGTTGTGCGCGGTGGCGTCGATGGCGGCGCGCTGGTGTTCCAGCAAGTCGAACACCATTTTCTGGTACTTGGCGGCGGCCGGCACGAAGGTCTTTTCAAACACTTCATTGGCGGCCTCGGCCTGGCCTTCGCCCTTGAGCTTGTAGACCTGGTCGCGCGAGCTCAGGTACACCTTGCGCTGCTCGAGCAAGGCGGCAAACATGGCTTTTTCTTGCGGCTGGTCGATCAGCGCTTCGATTTTCTTTTGCAATTGTGCCGAACTGTTTGAGGAGACTTTCGACTCTTCCGAAAAATACGCGCTCAAGGAGGTGTCCGAACTGCGGGCGATCGCGATGGTGCGGCGCACGGCGCTGTCGATGCGGCTGTACCAATCCGAAATATGGCGCTCCTTCGCCAACGGCTGCTCCATCATGGCGCGTGTGTCGGCCGCGACCTCGTGCAGGCGCCAGACGCTGATGCCGGTGATCAGCATGGAAAACAGCAAGATAATGGCAAAACCGGTGCCCAGGCGCGTGCCGATGCCGACGTTTCTGAACAAATTCATGGGGAATCCTGAAGAGCTGAGGCTGCGCTACGCAACAGACTCATGGCATGCTGGCAGCTGGGGGAATCGGGCGTAATCATGAAAAGAGGCGCACGGGTTGCAAAGAAACCGTGCGCCTGTCGCCCACGGCAAAATCCGGGGCTGGAAGTAGCGTAGGGGCTAAGAGATCAAGCCGCCAGTTTTTCGATCAGGCCCATGTCGGCGCTCGACATCAGCTGGTCGATATCGACCAGGATCAGCATGCGCTCGTCGATGGTGCCCAGGCCGATCACGTATTCGGTATTGATCGAGCGACCCATGTCCGGCGCCGGCTTGATCTGTTCTGGCAGCAAGGTTGTCACATCGGACACGCGGTCGACCACCATGCCGACCACGCGGTTGCCGATATTAAGGATGATGACCACGGTAAACTGGTCATAGCTGGGCGTGCCCAGGTTGAACTTGATGCGCATGTCGACGATCGGCACGATGATGCCGCGCAGATTGACGACACCCTTGACGAATTCGGGAGCGTTGGCGATGCGGGTCGGCGTTTCATAGCTGCGGATTTCGCTCACTTTTTGAATGTCGATGCCATATTCTTCCTGGCCCAGGGTAAAGGCCAGGTATTCGGCGGCCTTGGCGACGCCGCCTGTTTCGCTGGTGGTGGTGTTCATGATGTTCCTTTGAAAAGCACAAGACGGCGCACCGGCTCATGGCCTGGTGCGTCCCGCGTGAAAATTACTAAATAATGCATTGGAATTGCAATGCGGCAATGTTACCGCATGTAAATTCTCAATGCACTAAAAAAGAATACCGGGTGGCGCGCGACAACCGGGCTGGGCGTTTTATGCCACACTGGCGCCTTTGTTTTTCACGATTTACTTATCATGCACATTTCGCTTGCTCAATGGCAGCCGCAACTCCTGGCGCTGGCCACCACCGGCCTCGGCGACGACAGCGCCCACGACATCAACCATCTGCACCGTGTCTGGCGCAATGCCAGCGTCCTGCTGCAACAGCACACTGACGCCGACGCGCTGGTCGTGATGGCCGCCTGCTATCTGCACGACCTGGTCAACCTGCCGAAAAACCACGCCGAGCGCCACCTTGCCTCGCGCCAGGCGGCCGCGCTGGCCTGCCGCCAGCTGGCCGGCCTGGGATTTCCAGAAGAAAAACTGGCTGCCGTCGCGCACGCGATCGAAACCCACAGTTTTTCCGCCAACCTGGCGCCCACCACCATCGAAGCGCAAATCGTGCAGGATGCCGACCGCATCGACGCGCTGGGCGCCGTGGGCCTGGCGCGCATGTTTTACACGGCGGCCCGCATGGGCAGCGCGCTGGCCCATGGCAGCGATCCGCTGGCGCTGCAGCGCCCGCTGGACGACAAGGCGTATTCGCTCGACCATATCGTCACCAAGCTCGACAAGCTGCCCGGCATGATGCAGACGCCGGCCGGGCGCGCGCTGGCAGCGCAGCGCCTGCAGATCCTGCTCGATTTCCGTGCTGCCTTTGCCGAAGAATGGGGCGCTGGAACGGCCGGCGCCTGAGGCAAGTGAGCAATCAGCGAGCACTCAGCGAGTGATAGCCAGCGCGGCGCGCGCTGTCTATAATGCAAGGTCCAGCCCGCGCGCTGCTGCGTCACGGCGCCGGCGCCACGCCAACCATTCCAGCCGCGCAGCCGTATGGCAACGCGGCAAGCGCCGAAAGCTTGCATGACCGACCACGCCACGCCCGAACCATCGCCCTCGCCCTCGCGCGCTGCACCCGCGCGCGCCGGCAATCTCAATTTCATCCTCGTTTGCGTGTTCATCGACATGCTGGGCATCGGCCTGGTGGTGCCGGTGCTGCCGATCCTGATCGGCGACTTTGTCGATGGCAAGGACCAGCAAGCGATGTGGTACGGCATCATGGCGGCCGTATTTGGTTTGCTGCAATTTATCTTCATGCCCATGCTGGGCGCCATCAGCGACCGAATCGGGCGCCGCCCCGTGCTGCTCTATTCGATGGCGGGCATGTGCGTCAACTTCCTCGCCACCGGCTGGGCGCCCAACCTGGCCTGTCTGTTTATCGGCCGCATTATCGGCGGCGTATCGTCGGCCAGCATGTCGGTCGCGTCGGCCTATGCGTCCGATATTTCAACGCCGGACAACCGCGCCAAAAGCTTCGGCAAGATCGGCGCCGCCTTCGGCCTGGGCTTTATCTGCGGCCCGATGCTGGGCGGCCTGCTGGGCGATATCAATCTGCACCTGCCATTTTTTGTCGCCGCCGGCCTGTCGGCGGCCAATTTCATCTATGGTTATTTTTTCGTGCCCGAGTCGCTGGCGGCTGGCCCGCGCACGCCGTTCACGCTGGCCCGCATCAACCCCTTCGCCGCGCTGGTCAAGCTGGCGCGCCGCGTGGAAATCCGTGGCCTGGTGCTGGCCTTTGGCCTGATGACGTTTGCGCAAATGATGCTCAACACCACCTGGGTGCTGTACACGCACTTCCGCTTCGACTGGACGCCGCGCCAGAACGGCATCGCGCTGTTTTGCGTGGGCTTGTGCGCGGCGGTGGTACAGGCGGGCCTGCTGGGCATCCTGATCAAGCGCCTGGGCGAAGTGCGCCTGTCGCTGCTGGGCATGGCCTCCGGCGCCATCACCTATCTGCTGTATGGCCTGGCCACGCAGGGCTGGATGATGTATGCGCTAATCCTGTGCAACCTGCTGGCGTTCGCGGCCGGCCCCGCCCTGCAGGGCATTATTTCCAGGGGATCGGCAGCCGGCGAACAGGGTGAACTGATGGGCTCCTTGCAGTCGATCAGCAGCCTGGGCATCATCATCATGCCGCTGCTGGGCAGCCTCATCCTTGGCGAAGTGAGCCATTTGCCGGCCAACGACTGGCGTATCGGCAGCACCTTTTTTGTCTGCGCCATCATGCAGACCCTGGGCATGTTCGTGGCCTGGCGTTACTTCAAGGCGCGGCGCGACACGGGCCTTGCGGTTTCCGCCACAAAATAGACCGCCGCACAACATTGCCATGAGGCAATATAGAGACAAAATGCGATACAATCAGATACAACATCGCAGATAAACCGCAAATGGCCGCGCCTTACCGAAGCGCGAGCCGATGGCAAGCAAGGATGGGTATGACTGACTTTTATTGCAGCGCCTGGCGCCGTACCGCGGCCGCATTGTCGCTGGCGTTGCCTGCACTGGCGTGGGCGAATTGCTCGCGCGATATCCATGTGCCGGTGTCGCAGATCGGCGCCAGCGTGGTCGGCGCAGGCACCACGGTCAGCGGCATTTATCCCGAGCTCCTGCGCAGCCTGGGTGCAAAGATGGGATGCAATTTCATCTTCAGCGTGGTGCCGCGCGCGCGCCTGGAAGCCTTGTTCGAGACCGGCAAGGCCGACATCCTGATTCCGGCCAGCAGCACGCCGCGGCGTGACCAGCACGGCCTGTTCATCCCCCTGCTGGGCAACCGCCCGCTGCTCATTTCCCTGCAAGGCGCGCGCGAACCCGTCACCAGCATGCAGGAACTGATCGAACGGCGCGAACTGCGCGTGGCGCTGGTGCGCGGCTACGACTATGGTCACCCTTACCAGGCGCTGGCCAAGGAATTGAGCAGCCAGGGCCGGCTGTTCTACGAAGTCGACGCCCTGTCGATTGCGCGCCTGATGCAAAGCGGCTTTATCGACGCCACCATCATGAATCCGACCATTCTGTCGGGGGCGGTGCAAAACGATGCGCGCGTGCTGGGCCTGGCCGACCGGCTGCGCCTGGAAGCGCTGCCCGAACTGCCGTGGGGCCTCTCGGGCGCGTATGTCTCGCGCAAGTCGCTGAGCGCGGCCGACCAGGCGGTGCTGCGCGAACTGCTGGAAAAAGCCGCCCGCTCGGGTACGCTGATGGAAAGCTTCCAGCGCAACCACCGCGCCGAATTGCTTTCCATGAGCATACGGCCGCGCTAAGGATTCGTGTCCGGTTTCGTCGTCGCTGTGGTGCTGTTTGCGGCCCTGCTGCACGCCAGCTGGAATGCCATCGTCAAGGCGGGCAAGGATATCTTCCTCACTACCGTGCTGGTGTCGGCCAGCGCCGCTGGCATTTCCTTGCTTGCCCTGCCCTGGCTGGACGCGCCGGCGCTGGCCAGTTGGCCCTGGCTGGCCGCCTCGTCAGTAGCCCAGCTCGCGTATTACAGCCTGCTGTCGGCCGCCTACCGGGCCGGCGACATGAGCCACGCCTATCCATTGATGCGCGGCAGCGCGCCGCTGATGGTGGCGCTGGCCAGCTGGCCGCTGCTCGGCGAACGGCTGTCCGCGATGCAAGTGGCGGCTATCGTCTGCATCTGCGCCGGCATCCTCGGCCAATATCTGGCCTCTCGCCATGCGGCAAACAACACGGCGCGCGCGACAACCTTTGCCTTGCTTAACGCCTGTGTGATTGCCAGTTATACCCTGATCGACGGTATCGGCGTGCGCCTGTCCGGCGCGCCAGCCGCCTATACGATGTGGATCTTCGTTTTGAATGGCGCCGGCCTGCTGTGCTGGACGCTGATGCGCCGCCGCCATGCCCTGGCAAGCTACGCAAGGACGCAATGGCGTGTGGCGCTCGCTGGCGGCTTCGGCACCCTGGCGTCCTACGGCCTGGCGTTGTGGGCGATGACGCAGGCCCCCGTGGCCGCCGTCGCGGCGCTACGCGAGACGTCGATCGTGTTCGCCAGCATCATCGCCCTGGTCGTGCTGCGCGAAAAAATCAGCACCCGCCGCTGCCTCGCCATCGCCCTGATCGCAGCAGGCGCCGTGCTGATGCGATCAGCCTGATCCGCAGGCGCCTAGCGCGCCACCTGCGCCGCTTCTTCGGCCGAGATGATCGGCAACTCGACCGCGCTGCCCGCGCCCGCCGCGTGATATACGCGCTGGGTGGCCTTTTTGTAATCCGCTGGTTGGGCCAAAAAGATATTCGGCACAAAGGTCTGCGGATTGCGGTCGTACAGCGGGAACCAGCTCGACTGGATCTGCACGGCGATGCGGTGGCCGGGCAGGAAGACGTGGTTGGCGTTCGGCAGCGCGAAGCGGTAGCGCTCGACTTTACCCGATGGAATCGCGCTCGGGTGTTCCAGGCTGTCGCGGTAGCGGCCGCGGAAGATGTCCATTGCCACGCCCAGCTG
Organism: Janthinobacterium sp. 1L-D-8-B-C4; assembly: GCF_057291295.1. NCBI lineage: Bacteria > Pseudomonadati > Pseudomonadota > Betaproteobacteria > Burkholderiales > Oxalobacteraceae > Janthinobacterium > Janthinobacterium sp. 1L-D-8-B-C4. The sequence continues at coordinate 206,165 of NZ_JBXAVX010000002.1, read as the reverse complement.
GTAGCCGCCCATGGCCGGCTGCGACGGCACTTCATCGGGATACACGTCGATCAGTTTCACCACCCAGTCGCTGTCGGTGCCGCTGGTGCTGGCGAACAGGTTGACCACCGGCGCGCCGGCGATGCGCACGGCTTCTTTCAATGGCGCCGAGACATAGCTGAGCACGTCAGTGCGGTCGGCATAGCTGCGCTGGTCGCTGACCAGCCACGGTTTCCACACATCACCATCGTTCAGGCGCACCGGGCGCGCCACGAACGGCACCGGCTTGGCCGGGTCGGCCACGTATTCATCATACGCGCCGCTGGCATCAAGCGCGCCGGCCGGCGCATTGAAACCCAGCTGGTAGCCGTCCTGCAGGTAGATCGGCGTCAGTTTGGTGTCGCAGGTGTCGCAGGCCAGCGGCCAGCGCTGCAGGCGCTGCCATTGATTGGTGCCGCTCTGGTAGGACACCACTGGCGCCGTGTTCGCTTGCGGCGCATCGTCCTTCAGATACTGGTTCAGGAACGGCTGCATGACTTTTTCACGGAACTGGCGCGCCGTGTCGCCGTCGAATTTCAGCACCCCGAGCGAGGAACCTTCATAGTTGACGCCGCTGTGGCGCCATGGGCCGATCGCCAGGTAGTTCAGGTTGTTGAGCTTGTCCTTGCCTTCCATCGCCGCATAGGTCGCATACGGGCCGTAGATATCTTCCTGGTCCCACTGGCCCACCACATGCATGGTCGGCACGATCAACGGCCGTTTGGCCAGGATCTTGTCGAGCGCCTGTTCCTGCCAGTAGCTGTCGTAGGCCGGATGCTCGAACAGTTTTTTGGTGTAGGTCAGCTTGTCGATGCCGAATTTTTTGGCAAAGTCACCGGCCGAACCGATGCGCAGATAGGCCTCGTAATCGTCGTAGACGCCCAATGCCGGCGCTTCGCCGCCACCGCGCACGCTGGTCTGGCCCGCCAGGTAGCCCAGGCTGGGCATGCGGAAGGCGCCGTTGTGGAACCAGTCGTCGCCGCGCCAGCCGTCTACCATGGCGCTCATCGGTATCGCCACTTTGAGCGCCGGATGCGGATCGACCAGCGCCATCAGCACCGTATGTCCTTCGTAGGAAGAACCGAGCATGCCGACCTTGCCATTCGTTTCCGGGATATTTTTCACCAGCCAGGCTATGGTGTCCCAGGCGTCGGTCACATTGTCGACTTTGGTATTGTTGAGCGGGCCGCGCACCGGGCGCGTCATCACATAGTCGCCCTCGGAACCATATTTGCCGCGCACATCCTGGAACACGCGGATATAGCCATTTTCCACCAGGGTATCGTCGCCCTGCGGCAGGGTCGCCAGCATGCTGGGGCTGTTCACGCGCTGGGCCCGGCGCGCGGCGTTGTACGGCGTGCGCGTCAGCATGATCGGCGCGCGCTTGGCACCCTTCGGCACCACGATCACCGTGTACAGCTTGACGCCGTCGCGCATCGGGATCATTACCACGCGCTTGACGTAGTCGTTCAGGTCCGGCATGAGCAGCTTGCTGCCGATATCGGGCGTCATCGGCGGTGTTTGTGCCAGCACGGGCGCGGTCAAAGTCGCGATGAGGGCAAGGCAGGCAAGCCGGACGGGTGATGCAAGGCGCATGGTGACTCCAGTTTCAAGGATGGGCAAATTAGCCAACGGGCAATAATACTCTCAACACAAGTGTGGCAGGAAGATGGCGCGTTCAACTAAATTGGCAGTCAGCTTGACAGACCGCTGTCAAACTGCAACCATACCGCCATGAATTTTATCCAGTCACAACACGCCTGCCCGAATTGGTGGTCCCGCTCACTCCGCGCGGCCACTGCATAGTGATGTGATTTTGATCAACGCCGCCTCGATCGGTGGCGTAACAGGCAAATCCTGGATCATCCCGACAAGGCGGCTCGAAAGGAAACTTGATGAGCTTGCCAAATACCCCCGATACTCCCGACAGTCAGGAAGCCGCCGCGCCGCTGTCGGCCGCCGCCATTGCTTCGCAATCGGTGATCCTGACGGGCGACCGCCCGACCGGCCCGCTGCACCTGGGCCATTATGTGGGCAGCCTGCGCAACCGCGTCACCTACCAGCACGACTACAAGCAGTTCATCATGCTGGCCGACGCCCAGGCGCTGACCGACAATATGGACGATATCGACAAGGTGCACCGCAATGTGGTGGAAGTGGCGCTCGACTACCTGGCCGTCGGCATCGATCCCGCCAAGACTACCGTCTTCATCCAGTCGCAGATTCCCGAACTGGCCGAACTGACGTTCTACTACCTGAACATCGTCACCGTGGCGCGCCTGGAACGCAACCCGACCGTCAAGGAAGAAATCCGCCTGCGCGGCTTCGAGCGCGATATTCCGGCCGGTTTCCTGACCTACCCGGCCAGCCAGGCGGCCGACATCACGGCCTTCAAGGCCGGCGTGGTACCGGTCGGCGAAGACCAGATCCCGATGATCGAGCAGACCAACGAAATCGTGCGCCGCTTCAACCGCATGTACCACCGCGAAGTGCTGATGGAATGCAAGGCGCTGGTGCCGGAAATCGGCCGCCTGCCCGGCATCGACGGCAAGGCCAAGATGAGCAAGTCGCTCGGCAACACCATTAACCTGGGCGCCACGCCGGAAGAAATCACGGCCGCCGTGAAAAAAGTCTATACCGACCCGCTGCACCTGCGCGTGGCCGACCCCGGCCACCTGGAAGGCAATGTGGCCTTCATTTATCTGGACGCGTTCGACCAGGAAAAAGCCGCTTTGGCAGAGATGAAAGCCCATTACGTGCGTGGCGGCCTGGGGGACAGCATCGTCAAGAAACGCCTGGAAGTGGTGCTGCAGGAAATGCTGGCGCCGATCCGCGCCCGCCGCGAAGAATTCGCCAAGGACAAGGGGCAAGTCATCCAGATGCTGAAAGAAGGCACGTTCCGCGCGCGCGAAGTGGCGGCCCGCACGGCCGACGAGGTCAAGTCGGCACTGGGCCTGAACTATTTCTGATGCAATCAACCCAACAACAAGACCTGGGGTCAGACCCTCAGGGTCTGACCCCGGCGTTTGTCTTGGGGTCACGAACTGAAACAATGAGCGACACTCCTATCGAACAACTGCTGCAGCAGCATTTTTCCATCGATGCGCTGCAGCAGGCGCCCGCGCCCTTGCAGCAGGCGCTGGCCATGCTGGGCGGCTGGCTGGCCGGCGCGCGCGAGGTGCCGTACCCGCACGTGCCGTTCGAGCAGTTGCTGACGCAGCTGCTTGATACCCGGCCGCCCGCGCACGGCATGCCCGTGGCCGACTTCCTGCAAGAGCTGGACAGTACCGTGCTGGCCAATACGGCCCAGCTGAACCACCCGCGCTATATCGGCCACATGACGCAGGCGCTGCCCTGGGTCAGCGTGCTGGCCGAAGCGTTTACGGCCGCGCTGAACCAGAACCAGGTGAAGATCGAGACGGCGTATGTGTCGACGCTGATTGAAAAGCAGATTTTGGGCTGGCTGCACCGCCAGGTGTACCGGCACGCTGACGCGGTCTACAAGGATGCGATGGCGGCCACCAGCGGCGCGCTGGGCAATGTGGTCAACGGCGGCACCATGGGCAATCTGACGGCGCTGGCGGTGGCGCTGGAACACCAGTTGCCGGGCACCAGGAAACGCGGCCTGTTTGCCACCATGCAGGAGTCCGGCCACGCCGGCCTGGCCGTGATCGGCTCGGCGCGCAGCCATTATTCGGTCAAGAAAGCCCTGGCCACCCTGGGCCTGGGCGAAGCGGCGCTGCACCTGGTGCCGGTCGACCGCGACAACCGCATCGATGTCAAACAACTGGAAGCCACGATTGCGGACCTGAAAGCACGCAAGATAAGGATCGTTGCCATGATCGGCATCGCGGGAACCACGGAAACCGGCGCGATCGACCCGCTGGCGGCGATGGCGGCGATTGCCGCGCGCGAAGCGATCTGGTTCCATGTCGATGCGGCCTGGGGCGGCGCGCTGCTGGTGGCCGAGCAGTTCCGCCCGCTGTATGAGGGCATCCATCTGGCCGATTCGGTGGTGATCGACGGCCATAAACTGCTGTGGGTGCCGATGGCGCAAAGCATGGTGCTGTTCAAGGACCGCGCCAGCCTGAACCTGCTGAAACATAATGCCAACTACATCCTGCGCGACAATTCCGGCGACCTGGGCCAGACTTCGCTGGAAGGCTCGCGCCGTTTCGACGCACTGAAACTGTGGACCTCGTTCAAGGTGCTGGGCGTGTCCGGCTACACCACCTTGCTGCAACAGGCAGCCACTTTGAGCGGCCAGTTCCAGGCCCTGCTGCTTGATCAGCCTGACTTTGAACTGGTCACCCGTTCCGACACCTTCATCCTCACTTACCGCCATGTACCGGCACGCCTGCGCCAGCGCATGGAGTTGCTATTGGCCAGTGGCGACAGCGACGCGGCCCTGGCGCTGAACCAGCAGCTCAATACCCTCAACGCCAAGTTGCAGAACCGCCAGAAGGCCGAAGGCCGCAGCTTTGTGTCACGCACCGTGCTTGAATCGACGCGCTACCCTGGCCCGACCAATGTGCTGCGCGTGGTGATGAGCAATGTGCATACCCGGCCGCATCATTTGCGCGCCATTCTCGATGAACAGCGCGCCATCGGCCAGGCGCTGGCGAGTGAACTGGAACTGGACGGCTGACGCCAGCGCCAGGCCATGAAAAAGCCCCTGCAACGGCAGGGGCTGGCAGATTTCAATCCAGCGGCTACCCGGCTGCGCGGGATGCTTCCACCCGTATCGCTTCCCGCACCGCAGGACGCGCACCGACACGCGCCAGTAGCGCCCGTACCTGCGCAAAGGCGCTCAGATCGACCCGGGCCAGGTCGGACCAGTTCAGGATCGTGAACAAATACGCGTCGGCCACGGTAAACTGCTCGCCGAGCAGGAATGTGCGGCCATCGGCCAGCTGTCGCTCCACGTAATCGAGCCGCGCGGCGATGCGCGAGCGGGCCACGTCCTGCGCCTGTGCGCCATATTCCGGATGGAACAGCCACGGGCTGAACGCCTTGTGCAGTTCGGTGGCGATAAATCCCAGCCAGGACTGCAGCTGCACCCGCGCCACGCTGCCGGTCGGTGGCGCCAGGCCACTGCCCGGCGCAAGATCGGCCAGGTATTGCACGATGGCTGTACCTTCCAGCAGGATCGTGCCGTCATCGAGTTCCAGCGCAGGCACGTACAGATTGGGATTGATGCGGGCGTAGTCGGCGCCCGTGTCGGTGAGGCGCGGGATGGCACGGATATCGACCCGTTCGAGTTGCAGCCCGATGCCCGCTTCGAGGGCGACGATATGGGGCGACAGCGAACAGGTACCGGTGGCGTAATACAGTTTCATGAGTTCACTCCTCAACAGTCAGATGGATGCGGGATCGGGCTTGTCGACATCGATGCCGTACTTTGCGATCGCTTCGGCAACCACGCTGCGTGGCAGCACGCCGTCGTCGGCCAGCGCCTTCAGGGCCGCCAGCGCGATGAAATGGCGGTCCACTTCAAAGAAGGTGCGCAGCGATTCGCGCGTGTCCGAGCGGCCAAAGCCGTCCGTGCCAAGACTCACGAAGCGCCGGTCCGTGACAAACGGACGCACCTGGTCGCCGACGATTTTCATGTAGTCGGTGGCGACCACCACCGGGCCCTGCCGGCCCGTCAGGCACTGCTGCACGTAGGGCACGCGCGGCGCATCGGCCGGGTGCAACAGGTTCCAGCGCTCGGCCGCCATGCCGTCGCGCCGCAACTCGGTCAGGCTGGTGGCGCTCCAGGTGTCGCTGGCGACGCCGAAGTCCTGCGACAGCAGCTGCGCTGCGGCGATCACTTCGCGCAGGATGGAACCACTGCCCATCAGCTGCACGCGCGGCGCGGCGCTCTCCGTTGCCGCGCCTTCGTGCAGCAGATACAGCCCCTTCAATATGCCCGCCTCGGCACCTGCCGGCATCGCCGGATGCGGGTAGTTTTCATTGAGCAGCGTGATGTAGTAATAGACATCCTCGTGTTCGGCAAACATGCGGCGCATGCCGTCCTGGATGATCACGGCCAGTTCGTATGCATAGGTCGGGTCGTACGAGACGCAGGTGGGAATCACCGACAACAGCACATGGCTGTGGCCATCGTCATGCTGCAGGCCCTCGCCCATCAGGGTAGTGCGTCCCGAGGTGGCGCCCAGCAGGAAGCCGCGCGTGCGCGCGTCGGCGGCAGCCCAGGCCAGGTCGCCCACGCGCTGCAGGCCGAACATCGAATAGAAGATATAGAACGGGATGGTGGCCAGGCCATGGTTGGCGTATGAGGTACCGGCTGCGATCCACGACGAAATCGCACCCGACTCATTGATCCCCTCCTGCAGGATCTGGCCATCTTTCGCCTCCTTGTAGTAGCTGAGCTGGCCGGCATCCTGCGGCGTGTACAGCTGGCCCTGGTAGGAATGGATGCCGATCTGGCGGAACAGGCCCTCCATGCCGAAGGTACGCGATTCGTCCGGCACGATGGGCACCACGATCTTGGCCAGCGCCGGGTCTTTCAGCAGGGTTCCGAGCATGCGCACGAAGGCCATGGTGGTGGACGAAGCGCGCTCGCCGCTGTCTTTCAGCTGGGTGGCAAAGGCCGACAGCGGCGGCACCGGCAAGGCCGGCACGCGGGCGTCACGGGCGGGGATATGGCCGCCCAGCGCCTGGCGGCGCGCAGCAAAATAGCGCGCTTCCTCGCTGCCCGGCGCCGGCTTCAGGTAGGGCATCTCTTCCAGTTGCTCGTCGCTGACGGGCAGCGCAAAGCGGTCGCGGAAGGCGCGCACCGCGTCCAGGCTCATTTTCTTGAGCTGATGGTTGATGTTCTGGCCTTCGCCCGCCTCGCCCATGCCGTAGCCCTTGACGGTCTTTGCCAGGATCACAGTGGGGCGCCCTTGCGTGCGCATCGCCTCGGCATACGCCGCGTGCACTTTTTCAGGGTCGTGTCCGCCGCGCGCAAGTTTCCAGATATCGTCGTCGGACATGTCGGCCACCAGCGCCAGCAGCTCGGGATATTTGCCGAAGAAGTGCTCCCGCACATAGGCGCCGTTTTGCGACTTGAAGGTCTGGTAATCGCCATCGACGCACTCCATCATGCGCTGGCGCAGCAGGCCGCTGGCGTCGCGCGCAAGCAGCGCATCCCAGCCGCTGCCCCAGATCACCTTGATGACGTTCCAGCCGGCCGCGCGGAAGGTGCCTTCCAGTTCCTGGATTACCTTGCTGTTGCCGCGCACGGGACCATCGAGGCGCTGCAGATTGCAGTTGACGACAAAGATCAGGTTATCAAGCTTTTCGCGCCCGCCCAGCGAAATGGCGGCCAGCGATTCGGGCTGGTCCATCTCGCCGTCGCCGAGAAACGCCCATACCTTGCGCCCCTGGTGCGGTGTCAGGTCGCGGTACTCGAGGTAGCGCATGAAGCGCGCCTGGTAGGCGGCGGTCAAGGGTCCCAGGCCCATCGAGACGGTGGGAAACTGCCAGAAGTCCGGCATCAGGCGCGGATGGGGATACGAAGACAGGCCATCGCGCCCTGCCTCGCGCCGGTAGTTGTCCAGTTGCGCTTCGCTGATGCGCCCTTCCAGGTAGGCGCGCCCGTAGATGCCTGGCGCCGAATGGCCCTGGATGTAGACCAGGTCGCCGGCAAACTGCTCGCTGCGGCCGCGGAAGAAATGATCGAAGCCGACGTCATACAGCACTGCCGCCGACTGGTAGGTGGCGATGTGGCCACCCACGTTCGAATGTTTCGCCGCGCGCAGCACCATTACCATCGCGTTCCAGCGGATGTAGGCGTTCAGCCTGCGCTCGATGCCCGGGTCGCCCGGATAGGCAGGCTGGCGCTCGGTAGCGATGCTGTTGACATAGGCAGTGGTGACGCGGCCGTGCAGCCCGCCGTATTGCGCAGTGTCGGCATCGACCAGCCGGTCGAGCAGATAGTGGGCGCGCGGGCGCCCTTCCAGCGCGACCACGGCCTGCATCGATTCGAGCCATTCTCGGGTTTCCTGCGGATCGGCGTCGGGCAGCGTGAGGGGTAAGGACATGGCATATCTCCTGAGGGGAAAGCATTGAAAGACAGACAGGATAATTGCAAACGCAATAGTTGCATTTGCAATCGTCATGCGGCCAATTATATGGCGGTATAATTGCATTTGCAACGATAATTGAATTGAAAGGTACCTCCCATGTCAGCAGCTACCCCCGACCTGTGGTTCTCCTTCGTGCGCACGCACCGCCTGATGATCCGCGAGATCGAACGCCGGCTGGCCACCGCGGGCCTGCCCGCCTATGCGTGGTATGACGTGCTGTGGGGCCTGGAAAGCGGCAGTGACGGCTCGCGGCGCATGCATGAACTGGCCGATACGCTGGCCATCGAACGCTACAACCTGACGCGGCTGGTCGACCGGCTGGAAAAAGACGGCCTGGTGACACGTTCGCGCTCGAGCGAAGATGGCCGCGCCGCGTTTGTATCGATCACGGCTGCGGGGCGCGCACTGCGCAAGAAAATGTGGAAGGTCTACCAGGCCACGGTGGCCGACCTGTTCCTGGCGCAGTTCAGCGCGGACGAGCGCTCAAGCCTGTACGCCGCGCTGGAACGCGCCGCCGGCGCGACACGCGAGCTGGCATAGTGCCGCCTCATGCGTAACCGTACTGGCGCAGCGCCTGCACGAGGCGCCGGGTATCGAAGTTGCCCTCGTCGGCCAGCGCCCTGAGCGCCGCAATCGCCATCCAGGATGCATCGGCATCGAGGTCGAGTGCGACCAGGCGGGCGCGCAGATGGCCGCCGATCTGGCCAGCGATCTGCCGGCCATAACCACTGACTGCCACCACTGGCGCCGCGCTGTCTCCGAGGCAGCGTTGCAGATGCGCGCTGCGCGGTGGCGCCGACGGATGGCACAGATTCCAGTGCCCGGCCTCGCGTGCTTCGCGCGCCAGGCGCGTGTAGCTGGGACAACTCCACACCTCGGCGGCCACCTGCCAATCCTGCCACAACAGCGCGGCCGCACCGCTGGCCGACGCCAGCGTGCTGCCGGCGCCGCACAGGCGCACCTGCGCCGGCCTGTCGCTATGGGCTGACGGCAGGCGGTACATGCCCTGGCAGGCCGCAGCCGCATCATCCGCCGACAAGGCGCGGCCTTGCGCCACCTCTGCATCATTGGTAGCGAGATAATAAAAGCCGGGATCGTGATCGAGGTACAGCGCCCGCAGCGCACCTTCCAATATGGCGCGTGCTTCTGCGCCCGAAGCAGGATCGAAAGGCATGCAGTCCGGTTGCGCAGCCAGCCACGCAGGCAAGGCAGGCTGCACGCCCTTGGGCCAGCGCGTCCATGCTTTTCCGGCCTCGGCGTCGTTGCAGACTATGCCGCGCCCGCACGATGCCTGCAGCAGCGCGCGCAGGGCATCGACCGACTCTGCCCGCACCAGATACAGCAGCGGCGTCTCGGCCTGGCCTGCACGGCCAAAGCGCAGCTGCCAGGCGCTGGCCTGCAGCGGCGTGCCATGTGCCGGCTCATCTGGCGCGGCTTCCCGCTCGCGCGTACTGACAATGCGCAGATGGCCAGCCAGCTGGTGGTCCTGGCGCAGGCGCGCCGTGATGGCCGCCAGCGCGCCTAGCGGCGAGACGGGCAGGCGCTGCATGTCCTGCCCTGCCAGCGCCGCCAGGCAGGCGGCCGCCGAGCGGCGCGTGGCGGCAGCAGGCAACGGCGGCGTGATGATGGTCAACTGCATGTGAGCTCCCTGATGGCTTTGGCGCAGCGCAAGGCTTGCGCAAAATGCGGCCAGCCGATACGATTGCATTTGCAATGATTGTAGTTGCAATCAATTGGCGCCGCAAGCGCCATATTCTCCACCGCAACGAAGAACCAAGGAAACCATGATCCTGACCCCACCGGAAGCGGCTCGCATGGCCTATGCCGTCAAACTCGCCGAAGCGCAAATCGCGGAGGCAAAGAAGCTGCACGAGATCCATTTCGGCGCCGACGCTTCGCCTCTTGTCCTCGCCGCCATCATCGAGGCGCTGGCGCGTAACCATGCATCGGCGGTAGCGGCGAAGGTCAGCGGCTAGCGCAGGCCAGAATCTGGTGGCGCGCAAGGGCTGGTAATGCTAGAATTTTCGCCACGGCTGACACTGCTCCGACGCCGATCGGCCACTTGTCCAAATCTGACCTGTTCCACCAGACATCACCACGAAACGGCTTATCGTTCTGAAAAATTCATTCTATCGCCACGCCCGGTGGCTGCTGCTGGCGATGCTGGTTGCCGTGCTGGCCGGGACCGCCTCGGCCTGGTTTTTATGGGCGCTGGACTGGGCCACAGGCACGCGCATGGGCTATCCGTGGCTGCTGTGGCTGCTGCCGGCGGCCGGCTTTGCCACCGGCTGGCTCTACCTGCGCTACGGCAGCAAGGTCGAGGGCGGCGTCAACCTGGTGATCACGGAAATCAATCACCCGGAAAAAACCATCCCTTTGCGCATGGCGCCGCTGGTGCTGGGCGCCACCGTGGTGTCGCACCTGTTCGGCGCCTCGGTCGGCCGTGAAGGCACGGCGGTGCAGATGGGCGGCGCGCTGGCCGACCAGTTGACGCGCTGGTTCCGCCTCGATGAAGCAGACCGGCGCGTGGTGCTAATGGCCGGCATCAGCGCCGGCTTTGCCTCGGTGTTCGGCACGCCGCTGGCCGGCGCCGTGTTCGGCCTGGAAGTGCTGGCGGTCGGTCGTTCGCGCCATGCCGGACTGCTGCCCTGCCTGGCCGCCGCCCTGTTGGCCGACCGGGTCGAGCTGATCTGGGGCGGCTGGCTCGGCGTGCACCACACCCATTACGCCATCGCTTTGATTCCGGACGTCACTGCCTGGGCTTTGGGCGCGATGGCGGTCGCCGGCGTGCTGTTCGGCCTGACAGCCAGGGTGTTTGCCGGCGCCACCCATGCATTGGCCGCTGCCATGAAACGGGCAATTGCCTATGCGCCGCTGCGCCCGTTTGCGGGCGGCGTGGTGGTGGCGCTGGCGGTCTGGCTGCTGGGCACCGACCAGTATATCGGCCTGGGCATCCCTACCATCGTCGATGCGCTGCACCAGCCGCTGCCGGCCATGGATTTTCTCGCCAAGATGGCGTTCACGATCGTCTCGCTGGGCAGCGGCTTCAAGGGCGGCGAAGTCACGCCGCTGTTCTTTATCGGCGCCACCCTGGGCAATGCGCTGGCGCCGCTGCTGCACCAGCCGTTCGCGCTGCTGGCGGCGGTCGGCTTCGTGGCCGTATTTGCCGGCGCCGCCAATACGCCGCTGGCCTCGACCGTGATGGCCATCGAGCTGTTCGGGCCGGAGATCGGCTTGTATGCGGCAATTGCCTGCGTGGTGGCGTATTGCTGCTCCGGAAAAACCGGTATTTACCGCGCGCAAAGCGGCGCCAGCGCAGCCAGCCGGTGACATTGCGCAAGGCAAGCGACGCTTGCGCGGCTATGATTTGCTTTCGTACCCGTGTCCACACGACGTTCATCTGTTAGTCAGCACACCCTGATTCGCGCGAGGCCATCATATTTCCCAGAACTCCGATACACTCCTAGAAGAACAGTCCGGCTTGTTCCAGCCACGCTAACGGGAGACCAGTGCATGACCACAGAAAGACGACGCTTCGGTGTCGCCATCAACGAGCTCCACGCGGTGGCGGCGGACCACGAGGCCATGAAGCGCCGCTTTGAAGAGCGGATACAGCAGTTGCTGGCAGATGGCAGCAATGGCGCCGATGGCGCCGACCTGCTGACCCTGTCGATGCGCGCGGCCGCCTTGGGTGCCGGCAAACGCCTGCGTCCGCTGCTGCTGATGACCATCGCGCGCGACCTGGGCTGCGCCTCGCCGGCGCTGATCGACGTGGCCTGCGCGGTGGAGCTGGTGCATGCCTCCTCGCTGGTGCTCGACGACATGCCCTGCATGGATGACGCCAGGCTGCGCCGCGGCGCGCCGGCGATCCATGTCGCCTATGGCGAAGATGTCGCCATCCTGGCCTCGATCGCCCTGCTCAGCCGCGCGTTTCGCATCATTGCCTCGGCCACCGACCTTGAACCGCTGGTGCGCACCAGCCTGGTGACATCGCTGGCCGAAGCGGTCGGCGCGCAAGGGCTGGCCAAGGGGCAATTCCAGGACCTGCACGGTGGCGCCGCGCGCTCGCCCGACGATATCGCCATGACCAACCAGCTGAAAACCGGCGTGCTGCTGGGCGCCACGGTCGACATGGCCGCCATCATCGCGCAAAGCGACGCAAAAGTGACGCAGTCGCTGCGCGCCTTTGCGCTGGCCGCCGGCCAGGCGTTCCAGATCCGCGACGATTTGAAGGACCTGCCCGGCAACGACAGCGCCATCACCGGCAAGGACGTGGGGCTCGATGCGGGCAAGGCCACCTTGCTTACCACCTTGGGCGTGGACGAGGCGCAGCGCCGGCTGTCGCACCATTTGCAGGAAGCGGAGCGCCATTTGTCCGACGCCGTCGGCATGCGCCAGGGCACGCGCAGCTTCCTGGGCAGTTTTTTTGCCGCACCGGCGCCCGAGTGCAGCCCGGCGACGCCCGTGCTGGCCACCGCACATGGCCTTTGAGCGGGTGCACATGCACCATTTCGGCGTGGTGGCACCGGCCTTTCCCAGCCATTTCAGCGCGCTGCAAGCGTTGTCGGTGGCGCTGATCGAACGCGGCCACCGGGTCACTTTTTTACATCGCGCCGAAGCTGGCGCGTGGCTGAGTGACGCGCGGATCGGGTTTCACGCATTGGGCCGCGGCAGCCACCCGGCCGGCAGCCTGGCCGCGTCACTGCGCCGCGCCGCCAATCCCGGCAGCCCGTGGGGCCTGCGCCGCGTGATTGGCGACATGGCCGATACCACCGACATGTTCTGCCGCGAACTGCCTGCCGCCTTGAAAAGCCTGGGCATCGACGTGGTGCTCGGCGACCAGATGGAAGCGGCGGCCGGCCTGGTGGCGCAAGCGCTGTCACTGCCCTTCATTTCCGTGGCGTGCGCGCTGCCGATCAACCGCGAAGCGGGCGTGCCGCTGCCCGTGATGCCGTTTGCGGCGGGCCGCGACGAGCGCGCGCTGCGCATGTGCCAGGGCAGCAGCGACGTCTATGACTGGCTGATGACGCCACACCGGCGCAGCATCGCCGCCAACGCGCAGGCGCTGGGCCTGGCGGTGTGCGACGGCATGCACGACTGGCTGTCGCCATTGCTGCAGCTGAGCCAGACCGTCGCCGGTTTTGATTTTCCGCGCCTGCAGGCGCCAGCCCAGCTGCATCATGTAGGGCCGCTGCGCGGCTCGGCGGGCGGCAGTCACAAGATCGACGCCAGTGGCGCGCCTGACCTGGCAGCCATCAGCACCGCGCGTCCGTTTGTTTTCGCCTCGCTCGGCACTTTGCAAGGCCACCGCCACGCGCTGCTGCTGCGCATCGCCAGGGCTTGCAGGCTGGCCGACGCGCAACTGCTGGTGGCCCACTGCGGCGGCCTCGATGCGCGCGAGATCACGGCACTGAAAAAAGCCGGCGCCACCTGGGTCTGCGCATTTGCCGACCAGCGGGCGGTGCTGGCGCGCGCCGATGCGGTGGTGTCGCACGCTGGCCTGAACACGGTGATGGATGCGATTGCCGCCGGCACGCCGATACTGGCCGTGCCGATCGCGTTTGACCAGCCCGGCGTGGCGGCGCGGGTCGAGCATGCAGGCGTCGGCCTGCGCGCGTCGGCGCGCTGGGCCAGGCCGGCACACATCGCCGCGCAACTGCGCCGACTGCTCGATGAGCCGGCCTTTGCCCGGCGCTGCACCGAACTGGCCGGCGCTGTGCGGGCGGCCGGCGGCACGGCGCGCGCGGCGGACCTGGTCGAAGCGGCGCTGCAGAACTCAGTGGCCGGCGGAGCGCGGTTTGCATAAGGGGCCTGCAAGCTACGACCTGGTGCTGGTCGGCGGCGGCCTGGCCAATGGCCTGATCGCCTGGCGCCTGCGCACGCAGCGCCCGGAAATGCGCATCTTGCTGGTCGAACGCGACATGCAGTTGGGCGGCAACCACACCTGGTCGTTCCATGACAGCGACGTCACCCCGGCCCAGCTTGCGTGGCTGTCACCGTTGCTGTCACACCGCTGGCCAGGATACGACGTGCTGTTTCCCGGCCATGCGCGCAGCCTGGACGGCGGCTACGCCAGCATTGCGTCCGCCGACTTTGCGCACGTGATCGAAGCGGCCCTCGGTGACTGCCTGCGCCTGGGCACCGCAATCGCCAGCCTGACGCCAACCTCGGTGCACCTGGCCGACGGCGAAGTGCTGCAGGCGCGCGCCGTGATCGACGGGCGCGGCATGCGCCCCAGCAGCCGCCTGGCGCTGGGCTACCAGACTTTTCTTGGCCAGGAAGTACGGCTGGCCGCACCGCACGGACTGACTGCCCCGATCATCATGGACGCCAGCGTGGAGCAGCAAGGCGGCTACCGCTTCGTGTATGTGCTGCCGTTCGGCCCGGACCGCGTACTGATCGAAGACACCCATTACGTCGACACCAGCGCCTGGCAGCCCGAGCGCCTGCGCGCCAATATCGCCGCCTATGCAGCGTCGCGCGGCTGGCAGGTCGCCGAACTGCTGCGCGAAGAACACGGCTCGCTGCCGATCATACTGGCCGGCGATGTCAATGGCTTTTGGGACGACCTGCAGGGCCAGCCCTGCTCCGGCCTGCGCGCCGGCCTGTTCCACCCGACCACCGGCTATTCGCTGCCGCATGCGGTGCGCCTGGCCGATCGCATCGCCGCGCTGGACAACTTTGACGCCACCTCGCTGTTTGCCGCCATCCGTACCTACGCCCTGCAGGAATGGCGTGGCCAGGTTTTTTTCCGCCTGCTCAACCGCATGCTGTTTTTGGCCGGCGAAGCGGACCACCGCTGGCGCGTGATGCGCCGTTTCTATCATTTGCCGGCGCCGCTGATTTCACGTTTTTATGCAGGCCGGCTGACCCTGGCCGACCAGGTGCGCCTGGTCTCGGGCAAGCCGCCGGTGCCGGTCGGCCAGGCGCTTTCCGCAGCACTGAAATTTTACCCTCACCAGATCAGGAAACCTGAATGAACAATGCAAAACAAGCGGTGGTCGTGGGCGCCGGCTTTGGCGGCCTGGCGCTGGCCATCCGGCTGCAGGCGGCCGGCATGCAAACGACCCTGCTGGAAAAGCGCGACAAACC
This sequence comes from Janthinobacterium sp. 1L-D-8-B-C4, assembly GCF_057291295.1. NCBI lineage: Bacteria > Pseudomonadati > Pseudomonadota > Betaproteobacteria > Burkholderiales > Oxalobacteraceae > Janthinobacterium > Janthinobacterium sp. 1L-D-8-B-C4. Next base: position 190,980 of record NZ_JBXAVX010000002.1, on the reverse strand, counting down.
GGGCGGGCGCGCCTATGTCTATGAAGACCAGGGCTTCGTGTTCGACGCCGGCCCCACCGTGATTACCGATCCGACCGCCATCGAGGAACTGTTCACGGTGGCAGGCAAAAAAATGTCGGACTATATCGAGATGCTGCCGGTGGCGCCGTTCTACCGCCTGTGCTGGGAGGACGGCCACCATTTCGACTATGTCAACGACCAGGATGCGCTGGACCGGCAAATCCATGCGCGCAATCCGAAGGACGTCGCCGGCTACCAGCGCTTCCTGGCGTATTCGAAAGCCGTGTTCGAGGAAGGCTACCTGAAGCTGGGCGCGGTACCCTTCCTGTCGTTTCGCGACATGATAGCGGCCGGCCCACAACTGGCGCGCCTGCAAGCCTGGCGCAGCGTCTACAGCATGGTGTCGCGCTTTATCGAAGACGATCATTTGCGTCAGGCGTTCTCGTTCCACTCGCTGCTGGTGGGCGGCAATCCGTTTGCCACTTCGTCGATCTACACCCTGATCCACGCGCTGGAACGGCGCTGGGGCGTGTGGTTTCCACGCGGCGGCACCGGTGCGCTGATCCTGGCATTGGTGCGCCTGTTCGAAGACCTGGGCGGGCGCATCGAATTGAACGCCTCAGTCGCGCGCATCGACACCAGCGGCAACCAGGCCACCGGCGTGCGCCTGGAAGACGGGCGCGTGTTTCCGGCGCAGATGGTGGCCTCGAACGCCGACGTGGTGCATACCTACGGTTCGCTGCTGGGCCACCACCCGCGCGGCGTGTCGGAAGCTGCGTCGCTGTCCAAAAAACGCTTTTCCAATTCGCTGTTCGTGCTGTATTTCGGCCTCGATCATCACCACGAGCAGCTGCGCCACCATACCGTGTGCTTTGGCCCGCGCTACGAGGGCCTGATCAAGGATATCTTCAAGGGCCAGCATCTGGCCGACGATTTTTCGCTGTACCTGCATGCGCCGTGCGTGACCGACCCGTCGCTGGCGCCGCCGGGCTGCGGCAGCCACTATGTGCTGGCGCCGGTGCCGCACCTGGGCAATGCCAACATCGACTGGGAGGTCGAAGGGCCGCGCTACCGTGAGCGTATTTTCGATTATCTGGAAGAACGCTATATGCCGGGCCTGCGCAGCCAGCTCGTCACCAGCCGCATCTTCACGCCGCATGACTTCCGCGACCAGCTGAACGCCCATGTCGGCTCGGCCTTTTCGCTCGAACCGATCCTCACGCAAAGCGCCTGGTTCCGGCCGCACAACCGCGACCGCGATGTGTCGAACCTGTACCTGGTCGGCGCCGGCACCCATCCCGGCGCTGGCGTGCCGGGTGTGATCGGCTCGGCCAAGGCCACCGCCGGCCTGATGCTGGAGGACATCGCACGATGAGCGAGGCATTGCTGGAACACGCCACCCACACGATCGCTGTCGGTTCGAAAAGCTTTGCCGCCGCCGCGCGCCTGTTTGCGCCCGAGGTGCGGCGCAGCGTGCTGATGCTGTATGCCTGGTGCCGCCATTGTGACGATGTCGTCGATGGCCAGGAACTGGGCTTTGCCGCCGTGGCGCAGGATGGCGCAGCAGCGGCCCATGGCCTGGCGCAGCTCGAAGCGCAGACGCGCCTGGCCTATGCGGGCGCGCCGATGCAGGAGCCGGCCTTTGCCGCCTTCCAGGAAGTGGCGCTGCGCTGCGCGATAGCGCCGCAATACGCGTTCGACCACCTGGCCGGTTTTGCCATGGACGTGCAGGCAGCGCGCTACGAGACGCTGGACGACACCCTGCGCTACAGCTATCACGTGGCCGGCGTGGTGGGGTTGATGATGGCCACCATCATGGGCGCAAAAGAGCCGGCAGTGCTGGACCGTGCCTGCGATCTGGGCATCGCTTTCCAGCTGACCAATATCGCGCGCGACATCGTCGACGACGCCAAAGTCGGGCGCTGCTACCTGCCAGCCGACTGGCTGCGCGAGGCCGGCCTACCGCAGGCGGAACTGGCACTGCCAGAACACCGCGCGGCGCTGGCGAAGGTGGCGGCGCGCCTGGTCGACCATGCGGAACCGTATTATGCGTCGGCCAGCGAGGGCCTGGCCGCCCTGCCCCTGCGCTCGGCCTGGGCGATTGCCACCGCGCACCTGGTGTATCGCCAGATCGGCATCGAGGTCAAGGCGCGCGGTGAAAAGGCCTGGGATGAACGGGTCGGCACCTCGCGCGCCAGCAAGCTGTGGCTGCTGTGCAAGGGCGGCGTGCAGGCGCTGGCGTCGCGCTTCAGGCAGACGGCGACTCTTCGTCCTGCGGTGCTGTGGCAGCGGCCGATTCGCGCAGCGCACCGCCATGCAGCGCCTGCAGCTGCTGTTTGAGGCGGGTGACCGGCGGCGCATACAGGAAACCGAACGAGACGGCGCCATGCTTGCCATGCACGGCGTGGTGCATGCGGTGCGCCTGGTAAAGGCGCTTGAGGTAGCCACGCTTCGGGACATATTGAAACGGCCAGCGCTGGTGCACCAGGCCGTCGTGGGCAATGAAATACAGCATGCCGTAGGCGGTCATGCCGGCGCCTATCCATTCGAGCGGATGGCGCCCCTCGGTGCCAAGGTAAATCAGCACGATGGCGATGCCGGCAAAGACCACGGCATATAAATCGTTTTTTTCAAACCAGCCGGTGCGCGGCTCATGGTGCGAGCGGTGCCAGCCCCAGCCGAAACCATGCATCACATATTTGTGCGCGCCTATCGAAAACAGCTCCATGAACACCACGGTGGCCAGCACGATCAATGCATTGATTAACATTTGTTTTTAACAGGAGTGACAAGAAGATGAGCAAGCCTACCATAGCATCGACCTTATCGGCCGCAGCCTTGCTGTGTGCCGCCTTTCTGGCCAGCAGCGCTGCAGTGGCAGCCACGATTGAAGTGCATGTGAGCAACATCAGCAACGCCAAGGGACAGATCCGCGTCGCCGTGTGCGATCAGGAACGTTTCCTGAAACAGTGTTTGCATACGGCCTCGGCCCCGGCGCAGGCTGGCGAAACCGTGCTCAAGGTAGCCGACGTGCCGGCCGGCACCTGGGCCGTGCTTGCCTACCACGATGAAAACGGCAACGCCGAACTTGATCGCAACATGATCGGCATCCCCAAGGAAGACTACGGCTTCAGCCGCGACGCGGCCAGCCGCTTCGGTCCGCCCAAGTTTGCCGACGCCGCCATCACGGTGGAAGAAGGCGACATGGCGGTAAAGATCAAGCTGCACTGAGACGCTGTTTTATCGCGCCCGGTCCATGCCGGCAAACAGCTGCGATAAGGCTGCTGCGTCGACCGGCTTGACCAGATGGCCCGCGAAGGCAGCCGCTTGCGAGCGTGCCTGGTCCGCCTGCTGGCCAAACCCCGTCAGCGCCACGCAAACCAGGCTGGCGCAGCCGGGCAATTGCCGCAGCTGCGCGGCCAGCTGGTAGCCATCCATGCCGGGCAGGCCGATATCGAGGATCGCCAGTTCCGGCGGCGCGTTTTCGCACAGCCGCAGCGCCGCGGCCGGGTCGTAGGCAATTTGCACCGCATGCCCCCATGAGGTGAGCAGTTCGGCCAGGAAATCGGCCGCATCGACATTGTCGTCGACCACCAATACCTTGCGCGGCGTTGCGCCTGGTCCGGCGCCAGGCTGCGGCACAGGCAGGTCCACCGCGGTGGTTCGGGCCAGCGCATCGCGCCCGGCCGGCAAGGCAAGCGTAAATGTGCTGCCCTGCCCCTCGCCTGCGCTATGGGCATGGACCTGGCCATCATGCATCTCGACCAGGTTTTTCACCAGCGCCAGGCCGATCCCCAGGCCGCCAACCGACCCTTGCAGTTTGCGCTCGCCCTGCACGAAGGCCTCGAAGATGCGCGGCAACAGCTCGGCGGAAATACCGGCGCCATTGTCGCTGACGGTGATCGTCACGATGCCGCCCTGCTCGCTGGCACGCATGGCAAGCTGGCCGCCTTCCGGCGTATGGCGCGAAGCATTGGTCAGCAAGTTGGACAGCACTTGCGCCAGGCGCGCAGGATCGACATGCAGCTCGACTGGTGCGATCTCGATTTCAAAGCGTTGCCGCTTTTTGTCGATGGCAGTCTGCACCATTTCGACAGCTTTCGCTGCCAGCTCCGGCAGCGCGACCGTTTCCTTGCGCAATTCAATCTTGCCGCGCGTGATGCGCGACACATCGAGCAGGTCGTCCACCAGCCGCACCAGGTGCGTTACCTGGCGCTGGATCACCGCCTGTTCGCGCTGCGTCGCAGTATCGCGCATGCGCATCAACTCGAGTGCCGTGACGATCGGCGCCAGCGGATTGCGCAGCTCGTGGCCGAGCAGCGCCAGGAATTCGTCCTTGGCGCGCGACGACTTGTTCAGTTCCACGTTCAGTTCCAGTATGCGGCTGCGCGATTCGACCTGGACGGTAATGTCCACGGCGATCACCATCAGGCCATACACGCTGCCGTCAACGCGCCGCAATGGCGACAGGTTGTAGGTGAAATAACGGTCTTCCAGTTCACCGCCGTTCTTGTGGATCTGCACCAGCGTTTCGTCGCCCACGAACGGCTCGCCGGCACGGTAGACAGCAAGAAAACTGCGGTGCACGGGCGAGTCTTCCAATTCGGGAAACACGTCGAGAAACGCCTTGCCGACCATCCACTCGGCAGGACGGCCGGACACCATGGCGTAAATCGGATTGACCAGCTGGTAGGTCAGCTGGTCGCCTATCATCACGGCGGCGCCGACCGGGGCGTCGAGCAGCAGCCGGTCGCGCTCTTCCCTGAGGATGGTGCGCGCGATATCGGCTTCGATGCGCTCGATGGCCGACGCCACGATGCCGGCAAACTGCTGCAAAAATTGCTGGCAGGCCAGGTCACGCGGCAAGGCTTCGGCAACGGTGAACGCCAGCACGAACTGTCCGGCCATGCGCGCCGCGCCCGCTTCCACCATTACCTGACGGCCCGGGCCATCAGGCAAGGCTTCGCCGGGAAACGCAATGGCCAGCAGGTCGCGTGGTACGCAGGCTGCGGCTTGGCGTGTACATGATTGCACCTGGGCCACCGTCTCGCACGCGGCAAGGCCGCCGCGCAGCAGATCCAGCGCACCTTGCCGGCGTGCCGCCAGCACGCGCCCGGTAGTTTCGGAACTGGCGATCATGATGCCGTCCACCCCGCCCAGCTGACCGAACAGCGGCGTATAGGAATAGGTCCAGTAACACTCCACCAGCTGGCCGTCGCGCAGGATCGGGATCAGCATGTCCTGGTGGCGGATCGCGCGCCCGCTGCTGGCTACCTGGTCCAGCTGCGCCCCGAGCAAGGCCCAGTCATCGCGCCAGCAGGCGGCGGCGTCCTGGCCCAGCGCCCCGGGCGCCTTGAGCACATCGAAACACTGGCGCGCCGCATCGTTGTAAATTTGCGTCAGCGCGCCACCCCACCACAGCAAGGTAGGAAATGGCAGTGCCAGCACGGTACCGACCACCGATTGCAGGTGCGTGGACCAACTGCCCAGCGGACCGAGCGCCGTCGCCGACCAATCGTGGCGCAGCACCCTGGCGCTCATCTCGTCGTCGCCGTTCAGGAACCAGCAGGCTCCCGGCGCTACGCCGGTAGCGTCTGTAACAACCGCAAGCGGTACACCATCTTTCGTCATGTTTCATCCATCTGTTGTGCTTGGCCGGCTGCATTCTGGTTGCCGCTGTTCAGGCTGGCAGCACAAATTATCGCATGCAGCACCATTGGCCTGTGGACGCTGCCACACAGTGGCGAGGATGTATCTGCAACAATCAATTATCCGGCTCGGTGAGCAGTCCGCTTTAGCCGTTACAATGCGGCTCACTTCGCTTCCATGCCGCCCCATGCCCTATCTTGTCCTTGCCGTGTTCGCCCTGCTGTATCTTGCCGCTACCGTGCTGTACCAGCTGCCGCTGCTGGTGGCGGCCGTGTATGGCGTGATGAGCATTACCTGCTTTGCCGTCTACGCAATCGACAAGCGCGCCGCGCGCGCCAAAGCCTGGCGCACGCCGGAAAAAACCCTGTGGCTGCTCGGTTTGCTGTGCGGCTGGCCGGGCGCCCTGCTGGCGCAGCAATGGCTGCGCCACAAGACCGCCAAGCGCTCGTTCCAGGTGGTGTTCTGGATTACCGTGGTGGTGAATATGGCGGGATTTGCCTGGCTGAGCATGCTGTCAGCGCAGGCAGTCTGAACGTCAGACAGATGTTTTGAAAATAGGATCGACGATGAACTGCTGGGCCTTGATGCGCAAGGTGCGCTCTTCGTCCAGCTCGGCGCGCGTCTCGCCCAGTTCTTCGCGTTCGGCTTCCAGTTCCAGGCGCGCCGTGGCCAGTTCGGTTTCCACGCGGGTCAGGGTTTCCAGCTTCAGCTGGGCTTCGATCAGCTCGGCGCGCGCCGTTTCGGCCGCCGCCTCCAGGCGCGGTATGCCTTCGAGCTTGAATTGCGCCTTGGCCAGGTCCATGCGCGCCTGCTCGGCAGCTTCTTCCAAACGTGGCAAGCCTTCCAGGCGCAGCTGGGCCTTGGCCAGGTCGGTGCGGGCCTGGTTGGCGACCTGGCGCTCGCGTTCGAGTTCGGCGCGCAAGGTCTCCAGTTCGCTGGCCTGCAGATCGAGCAGTTCCTGCTGGCGCTCGTTCTCGCTGGCCAAGTCCATCAATTCCTGTTGATTGTCATTCATTTCGGCTTCATGCACGTTCTGGCTGGCGGTCAGTTCCTGTCCCACAAAATCAAGTATGGCCTGGCGCAGCACGGGCGACAGTTCGGCCGCTGCGGCAAGCTTGCGCTGGGCGCCGGCCTTGCGCCTTTGAAACAGCTTGCTGATGGTGCCCAGGCAGGTGCCGCCGCCCAGTTTTTCGCGCAGCGCGCGCACCGTGATGGGCAGGCCCTCGGCCGCCATCGCGTCCATCGCCGCATTGATCTGTTCCGCGCTTGCTTTTGCCATGATGTTCTCGTCTACGTTGCCTGCGGCAGGAAAGCCGCATTGCTCTGGGGCATTATCTTATGCCAGCGGCGGCATAGCGTAAAGTATTTCTCAACAGAAATTGCAATTGCACAACAGAATCTTGATCCAGGTGATGCCCTTGACATTATTCTTCCAGCAGGCCGTTGTCGGACAACGTATCCTGTATCAGCTCCAGTCGCAGCACCGGGTTTTCCTGGCTCAGCAGCAACTGCTTCTGCACCGGCGTCAGTGACAGCAGCTCGCACCAGCGGTTGGCTACCCAGCCGCACTCATCGAGCCGGTATGGCGGCTGGATCGGCATCTGGTCGAGCGGGATTTTCTGTTCCTGCAAGGTACGGATCAAGGCGCCCAGGGCATCGGCGACGTTTTGCTGTTCCTGCGGAATCGGCACCGGCAGGTCGGGCGGCAGCAGCTCGATCTGCGCCACCCACAAGCCCGTTTTCAGCTGTTCGCTGGCAGCGAGGTGAAACCGCTGCGACCCCATGCATTTGATTTGCAGCAGGCCCGACAAGGGCGCGGCCCAGTCCACCACGCGCGCCAGGGTGCCGACCTGGGCCAGGGTTTCCTGCTGTCCCGGCTTGCGCACCTCAGTGCCGTCGAGCAATTGCACCACGCCAAAGGGCTGCTCGCCCGTGATGCATTTGCGTATCATGTCCAGGTAACGCACCTCGAAGATCTGCAGCGGCAGATAGCCATCGGGATACAACACTGTATTGAGCGGAAACAAGGGTATCGAGGTCATGCCCGCATGATGGCACGAATGCGCCAGGCATGCAGCACGCCAGAGTGAAGCGGATCAGCGATAAAAACGGCGCTTGGCCGCGCGTTCGGCCGCTTTCGGCGCCAGCACCTTGACCGGCTTTTTCTGGATCGCGCCGCCAGCGCCCGTGCCGGGCACGCGGTGTTCGGCCTCGAAGCCGGGCTCCTCGCTGCGTTTCAGGGTCTGCCGCGTCAGCGCCTCGACCGCCGACAGCAATTCCACTTCGTCCGCGCAGACCAGCGAAATCGCCTCGCCAGACGCACCCGCGCGGCCGGTGCGCCCGATGCGGTGGATATAGTCTTCGGCCACGGTCGGCAAGTCAAAATTGACCACTTGCGGCAATTGCTCGATATCGAGGCCGCGCGCGGCCACGTCGGTTGCCACCAGCACCTGCACTTCGCTGGCCTTGAAACGGGCCAGCGCGCGCAGGCGGTTCGGCTGGGTCTTGTCGCCATGAATCGAATCGGCGCTCACGCCCTGCTCCAGCAAGGTTTTTACCAGTACCTCGACGCCCTTGCGGGTTTTCACGAATACCAGCACCTGGCCCCAGCGTTTTTTCTTCAAGAGATGCAAAAACAGTTCCGGCTTGCGCTTCTTGTCGCACACGATCACCGATTGCTTCACCGCTTTCACGGTGCTGTTGCGCGGACTCACTTCCACCGACAGCGGGTCTTTCAGCATGGTTTTCGCCATGGCGCGGATCGCGTCGGAAAAAGTTGCCGAAAACAGCAGGGTCTGGCGCTGTTTCGGCATCGTCATCAAGAGCAAGTCCAGCTCGCGCTCGAAACCCAGGTCCAGCATGCGGTCGGCCTCGTCGAGCACCAGCGTTTGTACCTGCTCGAACTTGATCGCGCCCTGCGACTGCAGGTCGAGCAGGCGGCCGGGCGTGGCCACCAGTACGTCCAGCCCCTTGCGCAGCTTGGCGATTTGCGGCTCGATCGGCACGCCGCCATAAGCGACAAAACTGCGCAGTGGCAAGTTGCCGCCATAACTGCGAAAACTGGCATAGACCTGCTCGGCCAGCTCGCGCGTGGGCACCAGCACCAGCACGCGCACGCACTGCGGCGCCACCACCCCTTCCAGAGTCAGGCGCTGCAGCAGCGGCACGGCAAAGCCGGCCGTCTTGCCGGTGCCGGTCTGGGCGGCGGCCATCAGGTCGCGCCCGGCCAGTACCGCAGGGATCGCTTTGGCCTGCACGGGAGTCGGCTTGGCATAGCCGAGTTCGTCAAGTTTGCGGACCAGGGGATCGATCAGGCCGAGGGAGGAAAACGTCATGGGTAACCTTGCAACAGTAAAAGACAGCGTATCAGAAGCCGCGATTATAGGTCACTGAAGGCAACTGCGGGCAGACGGTCAGCGCGGTTCTCTGCCAGGCCAGCCGTCAGAATTTCATTTCCATGGTGGCGCGCGCCTGCGGCGTGGTGCGCGAGATACCGGCACGCACGATGCTGCCGTTTGCATCAGTGAAAGTCGAATTGTTTTCATAATCCTGTGCCAGCAAGTTCGACACGGCCAGGCGCAGCTGGTTTTGCGGATTGAATTTCCATAGCGCATACAGGTCGAGGTCGCGCCGCGGCGAGGCATAGGCAAACTGCTGCAGCGTGATGCGCACCGGGCCACCGCTGGTAAAAGTGAGGCTGCCACCGGTGGTCAGCATGCCGCCCGGCGTCTTGTAGTCGATGCCGACGTTGCCACTGACTGGCGTCTGCTGGTCGAGCCGGTTGTTTGGTCCCGGCACATGCGCCACTTGCGACCAGTTGCGGTTAATGCTGGCGCGCATGTCGATCGCCGGCGCGCTGGCGCCCTGTACTGCGCGCCAGGGAAACTTCGCCTCCAGCCCGACCGTCTGCGTGTCGGCGCGGCCGTCGTTGACAGGCGTGGAGACCCAGCGCCCGTCCTGCAACAGCAGGCCCTGGCGCGTGTAGCCGTCGATGCGGCGCGCCGAGACGCGCGCGCTGAACAAGGCGCCTTCGGCCCAGTAATGGTCATACGAGGCGTCGATGCCCAGCGCCAGTTCCGGTTCGAGCTGTGGATTACCCTGGCGGTCAGGCGCCGCCTGGCTATTGTTGGTCGAGATGCTGCGGCGCGGTATCAGGTTCGAGGTGGACGGCGCCTTGTAAGTGCGCGTCAGGGCCAGGCGCAATTGGTCGCCTTTGGTATCAGGCAGTTTCCACAGCGTTTGCAGCAGCGGACTCCAGACGCTGCTGCGCTGGTCGACGGCGTCAAAACGGTTGCCCGACGTGCGCGTGGCGATGCCTTCCCAGCGCAGGCCCGCATACATCGACCAGCGCGGCGTGATATCCCACTCGTCCTGCGCGTACAGGGCCAGCAGGTTGACGCCGGCGTCGAAGTTGTCATCGCTGGCAACCGGAGCGCTGCCGCCCGGCACTGCGCGTTCGCGCTGGCGTCGCTCTTCCTCGCGCCGGCTGAGCGTGCCATCCCAACCCATCGACAGCGCATGGCCCGGCATCCAGGGCGAGGAAATCTTGCCGCTCGACGACAGCGTCCTGTACCTCGCATCGACATCCACCTTGCGGTCCAGCGCCAGCCCTACGCCGTCGATCTCGCCCAAGGTGGCGGCCTCGGCCGAACTGCTGCTGGCCATGCCGCGCAAGCCCAGTTCCAGCCTGGCGCCACCGTCCAGCTTGTGCACCCAGCCGAGGTCGGTGCGGACGAATACCTGGCGATTCCGATTGCGGCTGTCGTCGGTATCGATGTCGGGCGGCGCGCCCAGCACGGTCTCGGTGTGGTAGTTGCCGCGACTGTCGCTACGGCCGGCATTGAGGAAAAACTGCGCGGTGAAACTGTCGCCGCCCAGCGTATTCCAGTTCAGCCGCGGCGCCAGGTTGATGCCTTCGGAGCGGCCATTGCCGCCGCCGCTGATACGGCGCAGCAAGTTTTGCTCGCCATCGGGCAGATAGCCCAGGTCCAGCGCCGGGCTGTCGTCCACGCCGCCATACTCATAGTCGTAGCGGTAGAAAGACGCCGCCAGCGACCAGGAAAACAGGCCATCCTTGTCCGACAGTTGCAGGTTGCCATTGCCGGAGCGCGCATCGCGCCCGCCCCCGGCCCCCAGCTTGAGCTCGCGCTGGGCCTTTTTCACCGCTTTCTTGAGCACCACATTGATGGTGCCGGCGATCGACTGCGTGCTGAATTCGGCGCTGGCCGCGTGCAGGATCTCGATACGCTCGATCATGTCGGGCGCCAGAGTATCGAGCGAAAAGCCGTCTGGCGCGCGTTCGCCGTTGAGCAGTATCTGCGTATAGCCGCTGCCCAGGCCGCGCATGCGGATCTCGCCGCCCTGGCGCCCGGCCGCGCCGGTGACGGTAATGCCGGGCAGGCGCTTGAGCACGTCGGTCACGCTGGTATCGCCATACTTCAGGATTTCCTCGCTGCCCACCACCATCTTGCTGGCCGTATCGTCGCGGCGCGGATCGTAAGCATTACCCTTGACTTCGACCTGTTGCGCCTGCTCCGCCACCGTGCTGGCATCGGCAGGCTGGACGCCGGTGTTGCCCTGGGACGTATCCTGCGCGCTGGCACTGAAGGCAAACAGCAAGGTGGCACCGCACAGGACAAGGCGAAACAGCGGCAGGCAGACTGGCATAGGAGGACCTTGAAAGTGGTGCTGCAGCGGAAAGTGGCAGCGGCATTATGCCTCTTCCGAAGTCGGCGAGGCGTATGTCATTTGCCAGTTACGCAATTTTATTTTTGACGCAAGAAAATTATGTCAGGACAATCACCCGGATCGAATATCTCCTGGTTGCGCCATGTTGCATCCTCTCGCCAGCTTGTGGCGCCATCCGACGCGGGTCTCTTTTTATGCGTCGGACGCCATGGCTGGCCGTGCTTTTTTTTCAGGCCGGCGCGCAAGCGCAGCCACAGCGCTTGGGAACACGGCGTCGCTTTTGCTCGACAGACTAGGCATTTGATTATTTGCGTTACTGGTCGGGGCACGCCGGACGCCCGAGCCCAGCTGAAAAGCCTGCTGCAGCGCTCCGGCACGCCACTGGTAGGCGCCTGTCCGGGCGGGGACGGATGTGCCCGTAACAAACATTGATGCGTTACATTCGAAGAGCATAGGCGGGACGGACCTTGATCGCGATCCACGCTTGTCGACTGGCTGCCGCCAATGCAACGACGCTGGTCACGACGAACGCGAGCAGCAGGGTCAAGTACCCGACAGGTGCCGTTTCGACCCACGTAGACAGATAACGTGCGATGGCCACTGCTGCAACCGGCAATCCAATTAACGCGGCCACCGACAGCATAGTTCCGACGCCGCGCAAGACTAGCAGGCCGATAGCAGAGTCACTTGCACCATGCAGCTTGCGCAAGACGATTTCGCGAGCGCGGCGCTGCACTGTATCGGCCGACAGAACGTAGGTTCCAAATGCGGCAAGGGTCAGGGCGATACCTGTTGCCAGTGCGAGCAGGCTGGCCATGCGCGCATCGTCCGCATAATTGGCGGCGAGGACGCCCGACGCTGGCTGGATGGACGGAATGGCCGAGGGGAAATAACTTGGCCATATGGACCTGATGACATTAACCACCTTGGCGGGGTCGCCATCCGTGCGCACGCTCAAGGCACTACCGCCTGTGCTCAATTGGAACGCCATCGGCGCCGGTGCTTCGCGCAATGACTGGAACCGCAGTGGTGGCGCGATCCCGATGACACGACCTGGGACCGGCTTGTTATCAAAACTTGTCGTGATGACGATTTGACCAAGTGCTGCTCGTGCGTCGGCAAAGCCGAGCTGGCGTGCTGCAAGTGCATTCAGGACCAGCGGCAGGGAGTCGTCGTCATGGTCCAGGGTGCGATCGAATAAGCGCCCGGCTTCTGGCTTGATGGCGTAAAGCATAAAAAAATTGCGGCCAACTTGCTTGATTTCCATCGTGGCACTGGTGCCATCCGGACGTTTCAGGTCGCGGCGCCACGTGTCGTTATGACGGCCGATCGCGTCATCCGACACAGCGACGTCTTGTACCCCGGGCGCAGCCGCCAAAGCCGTCATCAGGCCGCGCGCTGGTGCGCTGTATTTGACCTGTTCAGGCATATCCACGATGAGTATGGAGGCCGGGTCGAATCCAGGCGAAGCACGCATGGCGTAACTTGTCTGCCAAGCGATTGCTAACGTCACACTGGCAAATCCCATCGCTGCGGTTAGCTGCGCCACGGTCATACTGCGCCGCAGGCGTGCAGTCGCACGCGATTCAGTTGCCGTGCGCCCGGCCAATGATTTTGCCGAAGGGACAGACCAGGCAATCCACGCCGGCCAGGCCGCCGTCAACAGCCCGAGCCCGACGACAAGGGTACCGACCCAACCCAGGTCGCCAACTGTGAAGGCGTCATTGAGTTGGCGGCCGACCAGGGTCGAAAACAGCGGCAGTGCCAACCATGCCAGGAGCAGGCCGACAGAGGCCGCCAAGAACGTGATCAGCCATGCTTCCGCCAGCAATTCCAGCGCAATGTTCCAACCTGAGACGCCGAGCACTTTGCGCATGGCCAGTTCACGCTGGCGCCGCACTACCCGCACGGTCGCCAGGTTCACGAAATTGATCGAAGCCAGAACAAGGATGAGCACGGCGACAGCGGCAAGGCCGGCAACGACCACCGGATCGCCCCGCTGGCCGGCGCCAGCGATGAAATTACCCTTGATGCCCGTATCGAAATACGCTGCATCGAGCCGCGCCAGCGCAATGTCCATTACTGGGCGCAGGCCCAGGCGCGCCTTGATCTCGGGGGCCTGCTGATGTAATGCTGGTGCAGCGTCGACTGCGTCCTGCAGCTGCCGGACAAGCATCGGCAAGGATGTGCCGGTGTTCACACGCACCAGGAGCTTGCCTGGCCAGCCTTTGAGGCCGGTTCGCATTTCATCGCGGACATCGGCCGCGAGCGTTGAATCGGTGCCTAGTAGTGCTTCAAACGGCATGGTGGTATTCGCCGCCGGCGTACGCAGCACCGCGCCAACCCGTAACAATTTACCTTCCGCAAACATACTGCGGCCCAGGGCCTGCTTGGTGCCAAACAAGCGCATTGCAGTCAATTCGGTGACCGCGACCTGATCCGGCGCTCCCAATGCGGTGGCAAGATCGCCCCGCACTGCCCTCAGGCCCAACATCTCGACAAAACCAGGCAAGACAGTCAGGCTTTTCAGGGCATGCAGCTTGCCGTCGACGTTGACCGTCAAGCCTGTTGTCTCGGGACGTGATGGCAAGTAGCCGGTGGCCGCAGCCACACCGGGTGCTGCCGCTGCAACAGAGCGCAGCAGCAGCGGCGCCTGGTCGTACCAGGGGCCCGTGGGATCGACATTGTCGCGTTGCTTCACGACGTAGACATGTTCCACATCGGGCACTTCGGCATTATATTGCCAGCAGTAACGCACCCAGCCGAGAATCAGTATGGCTGAAGCAATGCCGATAGCCAGGGTGCCTATGACAATGGCAGCGTAGGCGGGTTCGCGCCGCAGTGCGCGTGCGCTGTGGCGCATCGTGGTCAATAACATGTTCGCTCTCCGGTCAGGCGGGCTGCAGGGCGTCGATCAGGATACGGCCGTCCAGCAGCCGTACCGTACGAGAAGCTTGCGCGGCGTGCGTCGGCGAGTGCGTCACCATGACGATGGTCGTGCCATCTGCATTGATCTGACGCAGAATGCGCATCACCTCGTCGCCGTGTGCTGTATCAAGATTGCCCGTTGGCTCATCAGCAAGCAGCAGCGCTGGACTGGCCACAAGCGCGCGCGCGATGGCGACACGCTGTTGCTGTCCGCCGGAAAGTTGCGAAGGACGGTGACCGGCGCGGTGCGCCACGCCTAGTTGATCGAGCATCGCGGCGACGCGAACCTTTCGTTGCGTTGCAGACACATCCAGGTAGTCAAGTGCCAATGCCACATTTTCGGCAACCGTCAATTCTTCGATGAGATTGAAATTCTGAAAAATGAAACCGATACGTCCGCGCCGTAATCGGTTGAGCTGTGCCTCGCTCCAGCCCGCCACATTGCGACCATCAAACCAGCATTCGCCACCGTCGGGCGTGTCCAGCAGTCCCAGCATCGCCAGGAGTGTTGACTTGCCACAGCCGGACGGCCCGATGATCGCCACATATTCACCTGCGGCGATGGTGAGGTCAATCCGGTCAAGCGCCGTTGTCTGCACCTCACCGCCGCGATACGTTTTCGTCATGTTGACGAGCCTGAACATGCTTTCCTGTCGTGTGCGATTCAATTGCATGATTTTGTCATTTCCGTGAGAGACCTGTTAGTGGGTAAGCTGAAGATGCAGCGCCGTTGCATACGGCGTGTAGGATGACACGATGACGCGTTCGCCGGCGACCAGACCGTCGAGTACTTCGATCTGCATGCTGTTGCGCCGGCCAAAACGCACGGCCCGGTGCTCCGCTTGTACGCCGTCAGCGCGCACGACGAATACCCAGCCGCCGCCGGTGTCATTGCTGAACGCATCATTTGGAAGAAGCAAGCTGGTCCGCGCCGCACCGAGCGTGATCAGGACGTCGACGCTCTGGCCTGGGCTGAGGGTGGCCGGCTGGCCATCAACGAACGTCAACTCAACCGTGAATTTGCCGTCGCTCACTTGCGGATATATGCGGCTGACAACCACGTGCCTGGTGTGGCCATCGATCACGGCTGTCGCCGGTAGGCCGGTGGCAAGGCGACGTAAATAGTATTCGTCGAGCTGGGCCGCTAAACAAAATTGCGCGATGTCGTCAATGCGTCCAAGGCGTTGTCCTGATCGGACTGTTTCCCCTACCTGCAATTTGAAATCTGCCAGGCGGCCGGCAACGGGCGCGCGCACGGCCAGTGCATCGACGCCGGCATTGACCAACTTCAGGCCATCTTCCAGCCTGGATACCGCCTGGGCGATCTGTTCGATGGCGTCGCGCCGGGCTGCCTCTTCGCTTTTCCGAGCGGCGTCTTCGCTGGCTAGCGCGTGGCGCTGCCGCGTCAGCTGGTCGGCTACTTCTTCCAGCGCAGAACCCGACACGAAACCCTGCTTGGCCAGTGCCGCGCTCCTCGCGAATTGCTTCTCGGCCTGAGCGACTGCAAACGCGAGGTCGGCGCTGCGCCGCGCACTTTCCGCCCGGCTGGTTTCACCCGCAAGGCGCAGGTTCAACAGGTTTGAAATCTGCTGCGCATGTTCAGCTTCGCGTGCAAGCACCTCAAGCCGGCGCTGTGGATTCGACAGCCGGAACAGTAATTCGCCTTGGCGTACCAGCGCGCCATCGCGCACCATCACCGCTTCGGCCCGGCCATTTTCCACCACATCCAGCACGACCGAGTGCAGCGGCTGGGCCGTTGCACGCGCGGCCACGTCGTCGCGCAGGATGCCGCGCTCGACGACAGCGATGCGCACACTAGCAGCAGGTACCTGCAGTCCGCTGGGCCAGAGCCACCATGCCAGTGCGGCAAGTGCAATCAAGATGAGCAAAATCGCTATTGCCATGCCCCAACGCCGGCCGCGCTGTCGCAGGGCCGGTTGGTCCATGGCCGCACCCGTAGGGCATGATGCATTTTTGCTGTAGTCTTTTGTCATGATTTCTCCTGTCGCAACATCCGTGCCACGCGGTTTCGGACCAATCGACCGGCATTTTTTTCAATTGCCCGCTGATTCGTTCGCAAACGCACACGCAAACTGTTCACTTCCGGACACTTTGGGCAAAGTGATATCGCGCTGTGGAATCATGCAAAGCAATGCTGATAAACTTGAGTTCTGTTAATTCTTTTATTTCCAATGTCCGGCAAGCAAGCAAATGTACTGATCCTCGACGACGATGCAGACGTGGCGCTGGCAGCGCGCATGCTGCTGCGCCGGCACGTTGCGCAGGTCGCGACACTTGACCATCCTGCACAGTTACCCACATGGCTCGCAAGCAATCGTCCTGACGTTGTTCTCCTCGATTTGAATTTTTCGGCGGGACGGACGGATGGTGGCGAAGGTATGCAGGTTTTGGCGCAATTGAGGGCGCTGCCCAACCCACCCGATATCATCGCAATGACCGCGTACGCTGATGTTCCTCTGGCCGTTGCGGCGATGCAGGGCGGCGTAAGCGATTTTCTGACAAAACCGTGGGATAACGTTCGCCTGGTGCATGCTGTCGAGGCAGCCTTTGCGCGACAGGCCTTGCGTCAGCCTTTTCATGCCAAAGCATCTGACGCGGCGCCAGCCGACGCCGATGGATTGCTCGGAAACTCGACTGCGATGGCTGCCTTGCGTGACATGATCGCCAGTGTGGGGCCCACCGAGGCAAATGTCATGATCCTGGGAGAAAACGGCGTTGGCAAGGAACTGGTGGCGCGAGCCGTTCACCGGGCTTCACACCGGGCATCCCGGCAGTTTCTCGCAGTGGATATGGGGAGCCTGCCAGAGGCAACGCTGGAAAGCGAGTTGTTCGGACACCGGCGCGGCGCGTTCACCGATGCACGCAATGACCGCGCGGGCCGCTTCCAGGCAGCGTGCGGTGGCACATTGTTTCTTGACGAAGTCAGCAATATGCCCTTGACAGCACAAGCGAAGCTGCTGACAGCGCTCGAACGACGCCAGGTGACGCCCTTGGGCGCCGACACTCCCGAGGGCGTTGACGTGCGCGTCATTAGTGCCACCAATCTCGAAGAAGACCGGCTGCACGACGCTGCGCTTTTTCGCACAGACCTTCTGTTTCGCCTGAATACTATCGTCCTGCGCGTTCCGCCCTTGCGCGAGCGCGCGGGCGACATTCCGGACTTGCTGCGCCATTATTTGGCCCACTACGAGCGCCAATATCGCAAACCCCCGCGCGCCATAGCAGCGACTGCATTCGATGTACTGTGCTCGAATGCATGGCCAGGCAATGTTCGCTCCCTGCGCCATGCCTGTGAACGCGCTGTCATCCTGGGTCGGGAAAATGTCTATGCCATCGCTGACTTTGGTATTTCGGCGAAGACAGCTGTGCCGACGTTATCGCCCCCGCTCACCATCGATGTCCCACGTGAACTGGGTACACTCGAACGTGCCGCCATCGCCGCGGCACTGCTGGAAGTGAAGGGAAATATCAGCAAGGCTGCCAAGACGCTGGGTGTAAGCCGGGCAGCGCTGTATCGCAAGCTGGACAAACATGGGTTATAGACAGGCTCGCGTCGCCCTCGGCGGGACCCTGCTTGCTGCGGCTGGCTGGGTAGGTGGTGCGCTAAATGAGAGCGTTGATGGCCTGGGAGCACGCGCCGCCGTTTTGCTCGTCCTGACAGTGCTGCTCGCTGCAGCGCTGATTTGGCATTCAATCGGACACCTTACGGCAATGACGCCAGAGAGACGGTTTCCACTCACGGCTTTGCAAGCGCCTGAGACTCTCCGGCTGCTATTGCTTGAAGCACGCCTTGAACATGCACCGGTCCCTCTGTTCAACATGACTCCCACCAGGATGGAACCATTGAATGCCAGCGCGCGGCGCCTTCTGGCGCCTGGACGTGTCACTGACACAGTTCCCCTGAGTACGGCTTTGGCCGGCCTGTCCGTTGGCACGCGGACGCTGGTTCAGTTCGACAGTGAGCATGGCACTGAACGTGCCCTGGCCGTCCGCAATGCGTTGACCGTCGATGGTGCGCCGCAGTCCCTGGTTGCACTTCTGCCGCTGGAGGACGAACTATCCGCTGAAGCCATGCAAGCCTGGCGCAAGCTCGTCCATGTATTGACCCATGAGATCATGAATTCACTGACACCGGTGGCGTCCCTTTCGCAAACGTCGCGCACGCTGCTCGCTGAGGCAGCAGGCTCTCTCGCTCCCGACGTGGCCGCAGACCTTGACGTCGCGCTGGACGCAATAAGCCGTCGCGCTGAAAGTCTGGCTCATTTCGTCAGCCATTACCGCGTGTTGGCTAGCCTACCTATGCCTCTGCCGCAACAATTCCTGATTAAAGACTTGTTTGCACGTTTATCGGCTTTGGTGGCACCGAGCTGGCAGGCCCGCGGAGGAAGCGCGACTTTCGTCGTCGCATCAAGTACGCTGGCATTACGGGCTGACTCTGGCCAGATCGAACAAGCTCTGGTTAACCTGCTCCAGAATGCGGTAGAAGCAACCACCGCGAGTCCGGTGCCTCAAGTTGCCGTCGATGCGCGCCTCACGACCGGTGGCCGGTTGCGCATCGATGTGCGTGACAATGGACATGGCATTGCCGATGGGGTAGCGTCGGAAATGTTTACGCCATTTTTCTCGACCAAAAAACAGGGAGGCGGTATCGGTCTTGCAATGGTGCGGCAGCTAATTCAGTTGAACGGCGGAACTGTGCGCTATGCCCGTCCGGTCAACGATGGCGCTCACTTCATCATCACATTCTAGATCAAGGCATCTCTAATATTTTCAGTGAAGAACGCTAACAGTTAGAGTCCCGCATCTGTCAGGCCTTGCCAGATTTGAGGGCGAGCGGTGCTACGCCACACTGGCAGCACTGGCGCAGCGTCGCCAAGAACAAGCACCAGGAGAGTTCCAAAAGCAAGGCAAGGCGATCAACGACAAGGTACGTCTGTATTCGAAAGCATGGGATACCGTATCGGTGGGCCGCTGCCGGCGGCGGCCGAAGGCAGCCGAAGGCAGCCGATGGGAGTTGAAACTCGAAGCGCCGCCCCAAACGCCGCAGTGACCGCCGCCACGGCGGCGACTGGCGCGGGCGGCGCACCGCAGCCCAGCTGCCACCGCCATCCCAGCACCTGCGGCGCAAATGCCTGTTCGCTGTCGCTGCATTACCGGCTTTGACACGGGCAAACGCAGGCGCAGGCACTTGCCGGATTCGCCCTCCCCTCCCGACACCGCTATAATGCGTTTACATCATTATTTCACCCTCCCCTCAAAGGCCCCCTATCGTGTCCCGTCTTGCCGTCCTGCCCCAATATCTGCTGCCCAAGAGCGCGTTGACCAACTTCGCCGGCCGGGTTGCCGGCGCCAGGGGCGGCGCCATGACCACGCGGCTGATCCGCTTGTTCGTCGGCCGCTACAACGTCAACATGGATGAGGCGCTCGATTCGGACATCACGCACTACACCAGCTTCAACGATTTCTTCACGCGCGCACTGCGCCCAGGCGTGCGCCCGATCGCGCAAGCCGACTACGTATGCCCGGTCGATGGCCGCATCAGCCAGTTCGGCGCCATCGACAAGGACCAGATCTTCCAGGCCAAGGGCCACAATTTCACAACCACCGCGCTGGTCGGCGGCGATGCGGCGCTGGCGGCGCAGTTCGAGCACGGCAGCTTTGCCAACCTGTACCTGAGTCCGCGCGACTACCACCGCATCCACATGCCGTGCGACGGCCGTCTGACGCGCATGATCTATGTGCCGGGCGAGCTGTTTTCCGTCAACCCGACCACCGCGCGCGGCATCCCTGGCCTCTTTGCCCGCAACGAACGCGTGGTCTGCGTGTTCGACACGGCCAACGGCCCCTTCGTGATGACCCTGGTGGGCGCCACCATCGTCGGCAGCATGGCCACCGTCTGGCATGGCGTGGTGAATCCACCGCGCTCGGGCCAGGTACGCGACTGGAGCTATGCCAACGACAATATCGTGCTGAAAAAAGGCGAGGAACTGGGCCGCTTCCTGCTCGGCTCCACGGTCGTCATGCTGTTCCCGAAAGACAAGCTGCAGTTCAACCCTGCGTGGCAACCGGCCGGCCCGGTGCAGCTTGGTGAAGTGATGGGCAACTTGTCCCGCTAACGCGGCTATACAGCTGTATCCATGCGGTACATCTCTTCCATCAGGTCCAGGAATGCGCGCGTCTTGGCCGGCATCAGCCGCCGGCCAGGAAACACGGCCCAGCCCGTGACCAGCGGAAAATTCCACTCCGGCAGCACCCGCACCAGCTCCCCCGTTTGCAGATAAGCGTTGGCGAAACGGTCGGTGCTGGCCGCAATGCCCACGCCCGTGCACGCCATGCGCACCAGCAATTCCGGCGAATTGGCCAGCAGGCGCACCGGCAAATCGCGCTCCCAGGCCGTCTTGCCACGTATCAAGGTCCAGCGTACCAGGCCATGCACGGTGGGCGGCAAGCTCAGCAAATCGTGCTGGAACAAATCGTCGGGGTGCTCGGGCAAGCCGTGCACGCTGGTGTATTGCGGCGAGGCATACAGCGCCAGGGTGCTGAAGGCAACACGGCGCGCCGCCAGGCTGGCGTCATCGGGCAGCTTGCCCATGCGAATGGCCAGGTCAAAATTTTCCTCCAGCAAATCCACGCGCCGCGCCGACAAGTCGAGTTCCAGCGAAATGGCCGGGTAGCGGCGCACGAATTCGGCCAGCACCTGGCGCATCAGGGCATCGGCAAAATCGGCCGGCATCGAGATGCGCAGCAAGCCGCTGGGCCCAAGCTGGCGGTGCTGGGCCAGCGCGCCGGCCGCCTCGGTTTCTTCCACCACCTTGCGCGCATGGTCGAGCAGGCTGGCGCCAAATTCGGTCAGCACCAGCTTGCGCGTGGTCCGTTGCAGCAGGCGTTCGCCCAGTTTGCCTTCCAATAGCGAAATGCGGCGCGACAAGGTCGACTTGGGCAAGTCGACGCGCTCGGCGGCGCGCGAAAAACTGCCGCACTCCACCACGCGGGCAAACAGCAGCAAATCGCCGGGATCGATGTCCATCTCATTCCTTCTTCGATTGTTCCATCAGTGGATTAATGTTATCCATTTTAACGCCTTCCGCATCAATTTTGGAATTGCTATAGTTCATCCATCGCAAGACAACTCACTCACTCGGAGAAACAAGATGAACATCCTGCAAATCAATTCCAGCGCCCGCAGCACCGGTTCCGCCTCCACCCGCCTGGCCGATGCCCTGGTCGCCCGCGTGCTCGCCGCCAATCCGGACGCTGCCGTAGTGCGCCGCGACCTGGCAGCCCAGCCGCATCCGGTGCTTGACGAAGCGACCCTGCAGGCACTGTTCACGCCGGCCGAGCAGCGCAGCGCCGAACAGGCGGCACGCGTGGCGCTCGACGACGCCCTGATCGCCCAGGTGCAAGCGGCCGACGTGATCGTGGTCGGCGCGCCGATGTACAACTTCGGCATCACCGTGCAACTGAAAAGCTGGTTTGACGCGATTGCCCGCACCAACGTCACCTTCAAGTACACGGAAAAAGGCCCGGTCGGCCTGCTGAGCGGCAAAAAAGTCTATGTTGGCCTGTCGCGCGGCGGCTTGCACCGTGGCGGCGCGACCGACAGCCAGGTGCCATTCCTGAACACCATGTTCGGTTTCCTGGGCCTGACCGACGTGCAGTACGTGTATTCGGAAGGCATGGGCATGGGTCCGGAAGCTGTCGCCAAGGCGCAAGCCCAGGCCGACGCCGAGATCAACGCCATCCTGGTGTAAGCATTCAAAAAAATACTGACTGGAGAGCATCATGAACAACCTCACTACCGTTACCACCACCAGCACCGTCACCGCGCCGCGCAAGGTCGAGCGCGTGATTGCCGGCCAGGCCGTTATGGATGGCGCCGGCGTGAAGATCAACCGCGTGCTGACGCAGCAGTTGCAGCGCCGCCTCGATCCGTTCCTGATGCTCGACAATTTTGCCAGCGACCAGCCGAACGACTATATCGCCGGCTTCCCCGAGCACCCGCACCGCGGCTTTGAAACCGTGTCCTACATGATCACGGGCCGCATGCGCCATCGCGACAGCGCCGGCAACGAAGGCCTGCTGAGCTCGGGCGGCGTGCAGTGGATGACAGCCGGCAGCGGCGTGATCCATTCGGAAATGCCGGAACAGGAAGCCGGCGTGATGGAAGGTTTTCAGTTGTGGCTGAACCTGCCCGCCAGCGACAAGATGCGCACGCCCTGGTACCGCGATTTCAACAGCAGCGAGATCCCGCGCTACACCACCAGCGCCGGCGTGGCGGTGCAGGTCATCGCCGGCAGCAGCCATGGCGTGGCGGGCGCAGTACAGCGCGAACGCACCGAACCGCTGTACCTCGATATCGACCTGCCGGCCGGCAGCACGTTCGAGCAGCCCTTGCCGGCCGGCCATAACGCCTTTTTGTACACCTTCCGCGGTGCGGTCGAGGTCGACGGCAAGCCGGTACCGGCCCTGCGCATGGCGATCCTGGCCAATACCCCGGGCAGCGACGGCGTGCGCATCACCGCGCCCGAAGGCGGCCGCGTGATCCTGGTGGCCGGCCAGCCACTGAACGAGCCGATCGCGCAGTACGGCCCGTTCGTGATGAATACCCAGGCCGAGGTGTTCCAGGCGGTGCAGGACTTCCGTGAGGGCAAGTTCGGCGAGACCGCAGTGGCGTAACTGACGCTTCCGCAAGAAAACCTGCATCGCCTTGCGGCCATGCAGGTTTTTTTATGCCTGCCGTTCTGACGGCGCGCCGGCC
This sequence comes from Janthinobacterium sp. 1L-D-8-B-C4, assembly GCF_057291295.1. Classification (NCBI taxonomy): domain Bacteria; kingdom Pseudomonadati; phylum Pseudomonadota; class Betaproteobacteria; order Burkholderiales; family Oxalobacteraceae; genus Janthinobacterium; species Janthinobacterium sp. 1L-D-8-B-C4. The sequence goes on along the minus strand of NZ_JBXAVX010000002.1, from coordinate 167,936 downwards.
TTTCCTTTACACTGGCGGCAAGATCATTCTCATAAGCATCCCATGCACGACACCAGCAACCACGACCACACTCATCTGCACGCCCACCTGAAAGGCGACGCCAAGCACACGCACTCGTTCACGGGGCGCAAGCAAAGCGTGCTGGCGTGGGCGCTAGGCTTGACGTTATCGTTTGCCGGCGTCGAAGTGGCGTTCGGTTTCCTGTCCAATTCGCTGGCGCTGATTTCCGACGCCGGCCATATGGTGACGGACGCGGCCGCGCTGGGCCTGGCGCTGCTGGCGCAGGTCATCGCGCGCCGCCCGCCCTCGCCGCGCCACTCGTTCGGCTTTGGCCGCGCCGAGGCACTGGCCGCCTTTGTCAACGGCCTGGCGATGCTGTGCGTGGTCGGCTGGATCTGCTATGAAGCGGTGCTGCGTTTTTCCACGCCCGAAGCCGTGCATGGCGACACGGTGGTAGTAGTGGCCGTCATCGGCCTGGCGATCAACCTGGTGGTGGCATGGGTGCTGGCCAAGGACAAAGAGAGCGTCAACACGCGCGCCGCGCTGGTGCATGTGATGGGCGACTTGCTCGGTTCGGTGGCGGCGATTGTCGCCGGCGCCGTGATTTATTTCACGGGCTGGATGCAAATCGACCCGCTGCTGTCGGTGCTGGTATCCCTGCTGATCCTGAAATCGACCTTTGGCGTGCTGAAGGACTCGTACCACTTCCTGATGGAAGGCGTGCCGCAGCAGATCGACTACCTGCAGGTGGGTGCCGACGTCGAGCAGATCGCCGGCGTGCTGTCGGTACACGACCTGCACGTGTGGGACATGTCGCCGGGCCAGCCGGCGCTGATCGGCCACGTGCAGATCGAACACCTGGACCGGTGGCCGTCGGTGCTGCGCGCCATCAAAAAGATGCTGCTGGCCAGCCACGGCATCGACCATATCACCTTGCAGCCGGAGACGACTGCGATGGCGGGCTTGCATCAGGACGACAAGACGCACTGATGCGGCCGGCTTAACTGCGCCGCGCTTCGAGCACGCCGCTGACGTCCTTGATGACATTCAAGGCTTTGAGCAACTGCGCCGTCGAGCTGATCTCGGCGGTAAATGTCATGCGGGCCTGGCCCTTGGCGCTTTGGGTGTTGACGCCGATGACGTTGATTTTTTCACGCGAGAAGATCTCGGAGATATCGCGCAGCAGGCCCTGGCGGTCGCCGGCCAGGATGAAGATATCGACCGGGTAGACGGTATCCTGGCCGCCGGTGCTGCCCCACTCCGTAAACAGCACGCGTTCGGGCGACTTGGCGCGCATTTCCTCGAAATTCTTGCAGGTGGCGCGGTGAATCGAGACGCCCTTGCCGCGCGTGACAAAACCGACGATGCTGTCGGGCGGCGCCGGCTTGCAGCACTTGGCCAGCACCGTCATCAGGCCTTCCGTGCCGACCACCAGCACGCCGGACTTGGCGCCCTGCTCCACGCTGGAGGCGCGGCTTTTGCCGACCAGCACGGCGTCTGCCGGCTCCACCACTTCGCCATTGTCGTGCAGCGCCTGCTCAACATGGCGCAGGCTGAATTCATCCTTGCCGACCGACAAAAACAGCTCGTCAACCTTGCCGAAACCCAGCTTGTGCGCCAGCGCTTCGAGGTTGACGGCAGTCTTGCCTTCGCGCTGCAACGATTTTTCCACCAGTGCGCGGCCGTGGCCCAGGGTTTCCTGCATGTCGATCGCATGGAACCAGGCGCGGATTTTCGAGCGCGTGCGGGTACTGACGGCGTAGCCGGCGCTGAGCCAGTCGCGCGACGGTCCGGCCGTGCCCGGCGCGCCCTTGGCGGTAATGATTTCGCAGGTCTGGCCGTTTTTCAATTGGGTGTTCAACGGCACCATCACGCCGTCGACCTTGGCGCCGCGGCAACGGTGGCCGACGTCGCTGTGCAGGTGGTAGGCGAAATCGACCGGCGTGGCGCCGACCGGCAACTCGAGCACGCGTGCCTGCGGCGTCATGACGAAAATGCGGTCGTCCAGGGTGGCGGACTTGAGTTTTTCTACCCACTCGCGCTGGATTTCTTCCTGGCCGACAACGGCATCGGCCACCTCGGTTTTCCAGGCCAGCAACTGGCGCAGCCAGGCGATCTTTTCGTCGTATTTTTGGCCGGCAAAGTTCGAGCCGCCCTCTTCCTTGTAGCGCCAGTGCGCCGCCACGCCGTATTCGGCAAAGCTGTGCATTTCGTTGGTGCGAATCTGCACTTCCAGCGGCCGGCTGTCGTCGGCCATCACCACCGTGTGCAGCGACTGGTAGCCATTCGGTTTCGGACGCGAAATATAGTCGTCGAACTCTTTCGGGATCGGCGTCCAGATATTGTGCACCACGCCCAGCACCGTGTAGCAGGTCTTCACGTCGGCGACGATCACGCGAAACGCGCGCACATCGTACAGCGCCGTGAAATCGAGTTCCTTGCCGCGCATCTTGTTCCAGATGCTGTAAATATGTTTCGGGCGGCCAAATACCTCGGCCTGGATGCCGGCTGCGGCCAGCTCCGTCTGCAGGCGCAAAATTGCCGAGGACACAAAACCCTCGCGCATCATGCGCTTTTCTTCGAGCATCTTGGCGATGCGTTTATAGGCGTCCGGTTCGATGAAGCGGAACGACAGGTCTTCCAATTCCCACTTCAGCTGCCAGATGCCCAGGCGGTTGGCCAGCGGCGCGTACAGGTCCAGGGTTTCCCGGCCGTATTCGCGCGTCATGTCGTTGAACAATTTCAGTTCGGCAAAATAGCGCAGGGTGGTCACGCACGAGGCCAGGCGCACCAGCACCACGCGCATGTCGGACGCCATCGCCAGCAGCATCTTGCGCAGGGTTTCCACTTGCGCCACGGCCTGCTGCGCCGCGTTCTTGCCGCGCCCGCCAGCGCCGCCGGCATGCGAGGTCTGGGTCAGCGCGCGCAGCCGTATCAGCTGGCGCACGCCGGTGGCCAGGTCGCACACCTGCTTGCCGAAGCGCGGCTCGATATCGGCCGCCGTGTCCGGTTCAAGCAAGGTCAGTTCGAACATCAGGCCGGCAATGCGGGTTTCCGCATCGCTGCGCAGGAACGCCAGCGTGCTGGCCACGCCGATGGCGAAGTCGAGCGCGGGACGGCCGGCAAAGGTCAGCTTGTCGCCATACGCCTCGGTCGCATAAGCCAGCGCATCGAGCACGCGCGCGCTGTCCGGCGCACTCAGGCCCTCGACCAGTTGTTCCGTGGTGGCGCTATTCGGGGCCGAAGTGGAAACCATGGTGGCCTTAGCGTTCTGCAGCGATGATGACGATTTCAACCAGGCATGCCGGATTGGCCAGTTTCGCTTCGACTGTAGCGCGCGGCGGCGTATGGCCGGAGGCTACCCAGTCGTCCCACACTTCGTTCATGCCGGCAAAGTGCTGCATGTCGGCGATATAGATCTGGCACGAAAGGATGCAGGTCTTGTCGCTGCCCGCTTCCATCAGGAGGCGGTCGACATGGCCCAGCACTTCGCGCGTCTGGCCGACGATGTCCTGGTTGGTATCTTCGGCGATCTGGCCGGCCAGGTAGATGGTGCCATTGTGAATGGCAACTTCGGACAGGCGTTTGCCTACGTGCAAGCGGGTAATTTCCATGCTGTTCTTTCTGTTTGTTTCAAAATCGTGTTGCAAAATCGGTAGAACGCTGCCTGTTACTTGTTCAGCAAAAACTTTCGCACGATGGCGATCTGCTCGTCGTGGATAAAGGTGGGCGCATGGCCGACGCCGGCAATTTCCACCAGCTGGGCCTTCGGGCCACGCTGCAACATGGCTTGCGCCGTGTCGTGTGTCAGCAGGTCCGATTCGGACCCGCGCACCAGCAGGGTCGGGCAGCGCACGGCATCGTAGGCGGCCCACAGCATGGTCTCATCGCGGGCGGCAGACTCCGGCGTGGCCGAACGGAACGGCAGCGCCAGGCCCATATCGTAATGGCGGCGCCAGTAGCCGTCCTTGTCCTGGCGCAACACATCCAGCGCCAGCTTATGCCATTCCGCCTCGGTGTGCGGGCCGAAACTGGCCGACACGGCGCGCACAAAAGCAGCGCCCTGTTCGAACGTATCGAAGCGCAGGTCCTGGCCGATATAGTCGCCGATGCGCTGCAAGGCTTCCGGCGCCAGGGTCGGGCCGATATCATTGAGGATCAACTTGCTGACCGGGCTGTGCGGTAAGGACGCCAGGCCCAGGCCGATCAGCCCGCCCATCGAAGTGCCGAACCAGTCCACCGTCTGCCGTTCGCCATTGGCCAGCACGCGCGCCAGCAGGGTCACCATGTCGCTGACATACTGCGGCACGCGGTAGAACTCCGGGTTGGCCAGCCAGCCGGAACGGCCGCGCCCGACCACGTCGGGGCAGATCACGCGGTAGTCGCTGGCCATGGCCTGCGCCAGGCTGTCGAAATCGTCGGCCACGCGCGTCACGCCATGGGCGCACACCAGCACGTTCGGGTTGTCGGGCGCACCCCATTCTTTATAGGACATGCTGTGCAGGCCGGCCGGGGAAATGCACTGGACGGTACGGATACGGGCTTCGATCATGCTAATTCCAGGTGGTGGTATCGATGGAAAAACAGCAGCGCGCCGTACCATGTGCCGGGTGCCGCGCGCAAGCTTCTGGCGAAGTGTAGCGCAGCACGGGCAATGCTCCAAGCGCACGGCTGAATCGATCTAATTTTGCTGCGGTGCAACATGTGCAGCACCACCTTTTCCTTCTTAAATACCCGATATACAAAATGTGCATATCTGCGGTTATCCACAATTGAGCGGGCGATCCATTGCGCGGATGATCGCATCCATCAACCCGCAAGAGGAGACTTTCCGTGAAAAAACCATTCTATAAAATCCTGTATGTACAGGTGCTGTTCGCCATCGTGGCGGGCGTGCTGCTGGGGGTGTTCTATCCATCGAACGCCGTCGACATGAAGCCGCTCGGCGATGGCTTCATCAAACTGATCAAGATGATCATTGCTCCGGTGATCTTCTGTACCGTGGTATCCGGCATCGCCGGCATGCAGGACGTCAAGAAAATCGGCCGTGTCGGCGGCAAGGCACTGCTGTACTTTGAAGTGGTCTCCACCTTTGCACTGGCCATCGGCTTGCTCGTTGCCAACATTTTGAAACCGGGCGCCGGCTTCAACGCCGATCCGGCCCACCTCGATGCCAAGTCGATTGCGCAATACACGCATGCCGAAGGCCTGACCACCACCGACTTCCTGATGAATATCATCCCGAAGACCTTCGTTGATGCGTTTGCCAAGGGCGACATCCTGCAAGTACTGCTGATCGCCATCCTGTTCGGTTTCTCGTTGTCGCTGCTGGGCGAGCGCGGCCGTCCGGTTACCAAGCTGATCGACGAACTGTCGCATGCCATCTTCGGCATGGTCAACATCATCATGAAAGTCGCTCCGATCGGCGCTTTCGGTGCGATGGCTTTTACCATCGGCAAATACGGCCTGGCTTCGCTGATCCCGCTGGCTAAACTGATGGGCTCGTTCTACCTGACCTGCTTCCTGTTCGTGTTCGTGGTACTGGGCCTGATCGCCAAATACACGGGCTTCTCGATTGGCCGCTTCCTGTTGTACATCAAGGAAGAACTGCTGATCGTGCTGGGCACCAGCTCGTCGGAATCGGCGCTGCCGGCCCTGATGAAAAAACTCGAACGCCTGGGCTGCTCCAAGCCGGTCGTCGGCCTGGTGGTTCCTACCGGCTACTCGTTCAACCTGGACGGCACCAACATCTACATGACCATGGCCGCCCTGTTCGTGGCGCAAGCCACCAACACCGAGCTGACCATCTGGCAGGAGCTGACCATCCTGGGCGTGGCGATGCTGACCTCGAAAGGCGCCTCCGGCATCACCGGCGCCGGCTTCATCACCCTGGCCGCCACCCTGGCCGTGGTGCCGACGATCCCGGTGGCCGGCATGGCGCTGATCCTGGGCATCGACCGCTTCATGAGCGAATGCCGCGCGCTGACCAACTTTGTCGGCAATGGCGTGGCCACCATCGTCGTGTCGAAATGGGAAAAAGAACTGGACATGGACAAGCTGCACAGCGAGCTGGCCCATCCTACCCACCCTGCCGATGACGTGCTCGTCACACCCGCAGTCAGTATCGTGAAGTAATCCTTCACCCACCAAAAAGCCCCGCCGAGTAATCTGCGGGGCTTTTTTTCATGCTCATCATCAACATTGAGCAAATGATGCATCAACATATGACAGGATGATCAACCAATAAAAAATGTTTACAGTTGAGCCATTCGTCGGCAAGCTCATGCAATTGCCAGCATGCCACCGGCTCATCTCACCTTTGAATGGAGTTCGCCATGTCTGCCACCCCCTCTTCCGCCTTGCTCGCCACCTGGACCCCGCGCCTGCTGGGCATCTTGCGCATCATCACTGGATTTTTGTATCTGCAGCACGGCACGGCCAAGCTGTTCGGCGCACCGCACGTGGCCATGTTCGATGGGCTGCAAGTATTCTCGCTGATGGGCGTGGCGGGCATACTGGAACTGTTGGGCGGCGCCCTGTTGCTGCTGGGCCTGTTCACGCGCCCGGTCGCCTTTGTTCTGTCCGGCCAGATGGCGGCCGCCTACTTCATGGCGCATGCGCCGCAAGGCTTCCTGCCGATCCTGAACGGCGGCGAACTGGCGGTGCTGTACAGCTTCCTGTTCCTGTATTTCGCCGCAGCGGGCGGCGGCGCGTTCAGCCTTGATGGACTGCGCGGCAAGGCGCGCAGCTGAAAAAAAGGCGGGCATCGCTGCCCGCCCTTGTATTTACCGACAGCGCCGCTTAAACAGCCGACACATCCAGTTCCGCGCCGGTGGCGGCCTGGATTTGCTCCTTGCTGACGCCCGGCGCCAGCTCGACCAGCTTCAGGCCGTTTTCCGTGACATCGATCATGCCCAGGTCGCTGATAATGACGTCAACCACGCCCACGCCGGTCAGCGGCAGGTCGCATTGCTTGAGCAGCTTGTGCGAGGTGGTGCCGTCCTTGGCGGTGGCGACGTGTTCCATCAGCACCACCACCCGCTTGACGCCGGCCACCAGGTCCATCGCGCCGCCCATGCCCTTGACCATCTTGCCCGGAATCATCCAGTTCGCCAGGTCGCCTTTTTCCGACACCTGCATCGCGCCCAGGATGGCCAGGTTGATCTTGCCGCCACGGATCATGCCGAAGGAATCGGCCGAACTGAAGTAGGCAGCGCCCGGCAAGGCCGTGACGGTCTGCTTGCCGGCGTTGATCAGGTCGGCATCGACTTCGGCATCCAGCGGAAACGGGCCGATGCCCAGCAAACCATTTTCCGACTGCAGGAATACTTCGATATTGTCCGGCACATAATTGGCCACCAGGGTCGGCAAGCCGATGCCCAAGTTCACATAAAAACCGTCCTGCAATTCTTTTGCGGCACGCGCCGCCATTTCATCTCTGGTCCAAGCCATCATTATCTCCTTGTTCTTTTTTATGCTTCGGTACGCACGGTGCGCTGCTCGATGCGTTTTTCCGGCGTGGCGTTGACCACGATGCGGTGCACGAAAATGCTCGGCGTATGCACGTCGTCCGGGTCGATCTCGCCCACTTCGACCAATTTTTCCACTTCGACGATGGTGATCTTGCCGGCCATCGCCACGTTCGGATTGAAGTTGCGCGCCGTCTTGCGGTACACCAGGTTGCCGGCGCGGTCGGCCATATAGGCCTTCACCAGCGACACATCGGCCACCAGACTATGTTCCATCACGTATTGTTCGCCGTCGAATTCACGGATTTCCTTGCCGTCGGCAACGATGGTGCCGACGCCGGTCTTGGTAAAAAAGGCCGGAATGCCGGCGCCGCCGGCGCGCAGTTTTTCCGCCAGCGTTCCTTGCGGCGTGAATTCCAGCTCCAGTTCGCCAGCCAGGTACTGGCGCGCGAATTCCTTGTTTTCACCGACGTAGGAGGCGATCATTTTCTTGATCTGGCGCGTGGCAAGCAGCTGGCCCAGGCCGAAGCCGTCGACGCCGGCGTTGTTGGAAATGGCGGTCAGGTTCGTGACGCCCGAATCACGCAAGGCGCCAATCAGGGCTTCAGGGATGCCGCACAGGCCGAAGCCGCCGACGGCGATGGTCTGGCCGTCCTGGACGATGCCTGCCAACGCCGCAGCGGCGTCAGGATAAACTTTATTCATGGGTGTCCCTCTGGTGTGTTTGAGTTTATTGTGAAATTCTTTGCGGCATCTTGGCACGGATCGCTGACGCCTGCAGCAACTGAGCATAAAATACGCCGGTCGAAAGTACAATACCGTAGAACTACCGGCGCCGTGCCACCAGTCCACCTGCGAGAGTGAAGCCCATCCGATGAATGCCGTACCCGCCGTCGACTATGAAAGCATCTTCCTGCACGCGCCGGTCGGCATGTGCATGTCGGAGCACCGCGTCATGCGCAGCTGCAATGAAGCGCTGGCAGACATGTTCGGCTACACGCGCACCCAGCTCGACGGCAAGTCCTTCGAAGTACTGTACCCCACCCACGATGAATTCCTGCGCACCGGTGAGCGCATTATTCCCATCATGAACGCCAGGGGCCGCTATTCGGACGAGCGCATCATGCGCCGCGGCAACGGTGAATTGTTCTGGTGCCATGTGACGGGCCACGCCATGCTGCCGGGCCAGCCATTGGGGGCCGGCATCTGGACGTTCGAGGATGTCAGCGAAAAGCGCCCGGTAACGGCGCAGCTGACGCCGCGCGAGCGCGAAATCGCTGCGCTGCTGGTGGAGGGCAAGACCAGCAAGCTGATCGCGCGCCAGATCGACCTCAGCCCCCGCACGGTGGAAATGCACCGCGCCAAGCTGATGCGCAAGTTTGCCGCATCGACCTCGTCGGAGCTGGTGCACAAGCTCGTCGGGCTGAAGTGGCAAGCCTAGATTGCCTCAGAAGGCTGTCATGCCGCCGTCGGCCGAGATAATCGCGCCATTGATGAAGTGCGAATCTTCGCCAGCGAGCAATAACAACAAACCGTCGAGGTCTTCCGGCTTGCCCGGCCGTTTGTTCGGCAGCATCTGGATCAGCTTCTTGCCCTGCTCGGTGGCAAAATAATCCTCGTTGATCTCGGTCGAAATATAGCCCGGACAAATGGCGTTAGTATTGATGCCATACTTGCCCCATTCAGCCGCCATGGCGCGCGTCATGTGCACCATGCCGGCCTTGCTCATGCAATACACGCCGATTTGCGGCAGTACCTGCAGGCCCGCCATCGAGGCGATATTGATAATGCGGTGCTGTTTTTTCGGGTCGCCCTTGGCGCGCGCAATCATGCGCTTGGCCGTTTGCTGGGCCACGAAGAACGAACCGCGCAGATTGGTGTCCATCACGAAGGAATAATCTTCGGGCGTGACGTCAACCAGGCGCTGGGTGGTCGATACGCCAGAGTTGTTGACCAGGATGTCGATCGGCCCCGCCTCGGTTTCCGCGTGGGCGATGGCCGACTTGATGCTGGCAAAGTCGGTCACGTCGAGCGCCACCACATGCGCGGCGCCGCCATCGGCTTCGATCTCGGCACGCAGTTCTTTCAGGCGCTCGGTGCGGCGCGAGGCCAGCACGACCTGGGCGCCGGCCTGCGCCAGCACTTTCGCAAAGCGTGCGCCAAGGCCGCTGGAGGCGCCGGTAATCAGGGCAATCTTGCCCTCGAAATTGACTTCTATGCCCACGAGCTACTCCTATTCTATTTGAACAACACTTTGCCGCTGGCATAGGCAACAGGACAACTTCCTGCGAGCCACGGCTGGGCTAAAGTAAACGCCATCATTACACAAAATGCCCTGAATTTGATTGCGGCGAGGGGCATTGTCACGCAAAATGGCGCCAAAGTTGCAATCCGCGCGAAAAACAAGCACACTCGTGCTTAAATTTCCCCGCGATTGCCTACACACCGAATTCAGTAACCATAAAACGAGACCATGACACAGCCTAATAACTTAGTTGAACAATACGGACCGCGCGAAACCATGGAATACGACGTGGTGATCGTCGGCGGCGGCCCCGCCGGCCTGGCCGCAGCCATTCGCCTGAAACAGCTGGCCGCTGAAAAAAGCCAGGAAGTGTCGGTCTGCGTGCTGGAAAAAGGCGGCGAATTGGGAGCCCATATCCTGTCGGGCGCCATCATGGACCCGAAAGCGTTGACCGAACTGATCCCGAACTGGAAAGAACTCGGTGCGCCCTTGAACACGGCCGTGACGGAAGACCGCATCCTGTTCCTGACCGAAACCAAAGCCTATAAAACGCCGAACTTCGCCGTGCCGGCCTGCTTTGAAAACCACGGCAACTACATCGTTTCGCTGGGCAATGTGGTGCGCTGGCTGGGCCAGCAGGCGGAAAACCTGGGCGTGGAAATCTTCCCGGGCTTCCCTGCCGCCGAGATCCTGTACAACGACGACGGCTCGGTGAAGGGCGTGGCGACCGGCAACATGGGCGTCAAGCGCGACGGCGAGCCGGGTCCCGATTTCCAGCTGGGCATGGAATTGCACGCCAAGTACACCTTGTTTGCCGAAGGCGCGCGCGGCCACCTGGGCAAGCAGCTGATGGCGAAATACGACCTGAACGCGGGCAAGGACCCGCAATCGTACGGCATCGGCATCAAGGAACTGTGGGAAATCGATCCGGCGCAGCACCAGCCGGGCCTGGTGATCCACTCGACCGGCTGGCCGCTGGACGCGAAAACCTATGGCGGCTCGTTCCTGTATCACCTGGAAAACAACCAGGTAATGGTCGGCTACGTGGTGGGCCTCAATTACGAGAACCCATATTTGTCGCCATATGAAGAGTTCCAGCGTTATAAAACCCATCCGGAAATTCGCAAGTTCTTCGAAGGCGGCAAGCGCATCTCGTACGGCGCGCGCGCGATCACGGCCGGCGGCCTGCAGTCCTTGCCGAAGCTGGTGTTTGCCGGCGGCGCGCTGATCGGCTGCGATGCGGGTTTCTTGAACATGAGCCGCATCAAGGGCAGCCACGCGGCCATCAAGAGCGGCATGCTGGCGGCCGAAGCGGCGTTCGGCGCGCTGGGCGAACAGCGCCAGCACGACGAACTGGCCAGCTACCCGGTAGCGTTTGAACAATCCTGGCTGCATGAAGAGCTGCATGTGGCGCGCAACGTCAAGCCATGGCTGTCGAAAGGCCTGTACCTGGGCAGCCTGATGACGGGCATCGACCAGATCATCTTCCGCGGCAAGGCGCCGTGGACCCTGCACCACACGCATGGCGACCACGAATGCCTGAAGCCTGCCGCGCAGTCGAAAAAGATCGTGTATCCGAAACCGGACGGCAAGCTCACTTTCGACAAGATGTCGTCGGTGTTCATTTCGAACACCAACCACGCCGAAGACCAGCCGATCCACCTGACGTTGAAGAACGCCAGCGTGCCGGTCGACGTCAACCTGGCCACGTATGCGGGCCCGGAAGCGCGCTACTGTCCGGCCGGTGTCTACGAATTCGTGAAAAACGACGACGGCGCCGAACGCCTGCAGATCAATGCGCAAAACTGCGTGCACTGCAAAACCTGCGATATCAAGGACCCGACGCAAAATATCGTCTGGGTCACGCCTGAGGGCGGCGGCGGGCCGAATTACCCGAATATGTAAGCACTGTCGCAGCAAGCTGCGGTAACATGGCGTGGACACCTGATGGTCTCCACGCCATTTTTCGTTGCGGCCCGTGATCGGACTCCTGCAGAACAGTTTCTCGATTGCACTGCTAACAGTTACAATTCACACTCGCCACCATTCCATCGCCCAGTCATGCACGCCAACGATATTGCCGCAGTCCCACTCAGTGCCGAGCAGCAACCCTCGCAACAGGACCTCGATCAACTCGTGGCGCTGTACGAGCGCGGCGATGCCGTACAACTGGAAAGCGCCACGCGCGCGCTGCTCGATCGCCATCCGGCGTCGGCCTTCGCCTGGAGCGTGCTGGCGGTGGCTTTGCAATCGCAAGGCCAGGACGCCCTGCCCGCCCTGCTGAAAACCGTCGAACTGGCGCCGGACGATGCCGAATCACAGCTGCATCTGGGCAATGCCTATCTGGCCAGCGGCCAGCTTGAGCTGGCGCAGGCCTGCTTCATGCGCGCGCTCGAGATTGCGCCAGGCTTTGCCGAGGCCTTGAGCCGCCTGGGCGATGTGCTGCAGGCGCAGGGCCATTTGAAGGAAGCCGGAGAGTGCTATCGCGGTGCGCTGGAGTTGGAACCAAAGCTGGCCATGGCCCACTTGGGCAAGGGCGATATCCACTACGCGCAGCGGCAATTCCAGCTTGCCGAAGCAAGTTACCGGGAAGCCTTGGCGCTCGCACCAGATGCTTCCGAGCTGCACCGCAAGCTGGCCGACATCAGCGTGGAAATGAATCGGCCCGAGCAAGCCATCGAGCGTTATGGCGCAGCCTTGCTGGCTGATCCTGCCAATGCCATGGCACACGGTGGGCTGGGCAATGTGTTATTCAGGCTAGGCCGCCACCAGCAGGCGGAAGCCAGCTATCGCGCCGCTACCGGACACACCACGGCAATTGCTGCGCATCACCATGGGCTGGCTCGCAGCCTGCATGCGCTGGGCCAGACCGAAGCGGCTGAAGCGGCATACCGGCACGCCATCGAAATGGACCCAACGGTTGCCGCGCCGATGCTGCACTTCGCCGATCTGCTGCGCGAAACCCGCCGCAAAGAAGTAGCGATTGCCGTCTACCGGGCGGCGCTGTTGCTGGAGCCCGGCAATATCGATACGATAAACAATTTGGGCATGGCGTTGCAGGAAGACGGCCAACTGGATCAGGCACTGGCTTCGTTTCAGCAAGTGCTGGCCATCGCGCCCGAGAATCCGATCAGCCATAATAATATCGCTGCCATCCTGAATGCCATGGGCCAGCCGGAGGCGGCTTTGGCAAGCTCCCGGCGCGCCGTGAAACTGGGTCCCAAAGTGGCTTCCACACATTTCAACCTGGCCACCTGCCTGATGGAAGCGGGACGCTTGAGTGAGGCCCTGGGGAGCTTTGAAACGGTGGTCAAGCTGGAGCCGGACAACCGCCGGGCGCATGTCAACATCGGCTCCACCCTGGTCAGACTGGGTCGCATCGACGACGCAATCAGTCACATCCGCACTGTGCTCAAGGTTCATCCGGACTGGCATGAACAACACAGCAACCTGCTGTTCAACCTCACACATAGCCCGAACGTGAAGGCCGCCGACCTGTTTGCTGAACACTTGCACTACGCTGAGCAATTCGAAACTCCGCTGCGCGCATCCTGGCCGCAACACAGCAATGTGCGGGACCCCGAACGGCGTCTTCGGATAGGCATCGTTTCGGCAGATCTGTACAACCACGCCGTGGCCAGTTTCATTACGCCCGTACTGGAACACCTTGCCGACTCGCCACGTCTGGAAATGGTGGCCTACGCCAACAGCTTCCATGATGATGTGGTCAGCCGGCATTTGCACGGTCTGTTCAGCATCTGGCGCCAGGTCGAAAAATTGACCCATGGGGAGCTGGCCCAGTTAGTCGCCAGCGACAAGATCGACATTTTGATCGACCTGTCGGGGCATACCGGCTTCAACCGCTTGCCAACTTTTGCGCGCAAGCCGGCGCCGGTGCAGTCGAGCTGGATCGGCTATCCGGGTACCACCGGGCTGCAAGCGATGGATTACATCCTGATGGACCGCCACTTTCCACCGGTCGGCGCCATCGATGCGCAATTTACCGAGAAAATAGTGCGCCTGCCTGCTACCGCACCGTTTCTTGCGTCGCCCGAAGCACCGCCGGTCAGCCCTGCGCCGGCGGTCAGCAACGGCTATATTACCTTTGGCAGTTTCAACCGCGCCGGAAAAATAAATCGCGAAGTCATCGCGCGCTGGTCCCGCTTGTTACACCTGGTGCCCGGCTCGACCATGTTGCTGGCCGCCATGCCCAACACGCAGACCAGCGACAAGCTGCGCTCCTGGTTCGTCAGCGAAGGCATTGCGGCCAGCCGCCTGACATTTCATGGCTACACCAATCTGCACGATTACCTGGCGCTGCACGGCAAGGTCGATGTGTGTCTCGACACCTATCCCTACACCAGCGGCACGACCGGCTTCAATGCCATGTGGATGGGCGTGCCCACGCTGACGATGGTGGGCGACACCTTGCCCGGTTATGTTACCGCCTCCATCTTGGCAAACGCAGGGCTGACGCAATTCATCGCCAGCGACGAAGCCGACTTCCTGGAAAAAGGCCGGCTGCTGGCCACCGATGTCGAGGCCCTGAACTCACTGCGCCTGGGCATGCGCGAACGCATGCAACAATCCCCGAACGGCCAGCCAGCGCTGATCGCCGCTGCCTTCGAGAGTGCGCTGCGCAGCATGTGGCAGCGCTGGTGCGCCGGCCAGGCGCCAGCAGCTTTCGCAGTCGACACCGCCGACGTCGTCGTCCGGCCCCAGAAAGCACCCTTGCCATGAGCGAAGAAGAAAAAAATCCCCCGATCTACGTTACCCAGCCGGTCCTGCCGCCATTACAGGACTTCATTCCCTATCTTGAGCAGATCTGGAGCAACAAGATACTGACCAATGACGGCCCGTTCCACAAGCAGCTCGAACAGGCCATGGCGCAGTATCTGGGCGTCAAATACATTTCGCTGTTTTCCAATGGCACGCTGGCGCTGATGACGGCCTTGCAGTCCTTGCGCATTACAGGCGAAGTCATCACGACGCCGTATTCATTCGTGGCAACGGCGCATTCCCTGCTGTGGAACAGCATCAAGCCGGTGTTTGTCGATATCGAACCCGATACCTTCAATATCGATCCGAAAAAAATCGAAGCGGCAATCACGCCGCAGACCACCGCCATCATGCCGGTACACTGCTATGGCCGGCCTTGCAATGTGGCGGCGATCGAAGAAATTGCAGCCAATTATGGCCTGAAGGTCATTTACGACGCTGCGCATGCCTTCGGCGTTCGCCTTCAAGGCGAAAGCCTGCTGACGCATGGCGATTTATCCGTGCTGAGCTTTCACGCCACGAAAGTATTTAACACTTTTGAAGGCGGCGCCATCGTGTGCAGTGACGCAAAAATGAAGCGCCACATCGATCACCTGAAAAACTTCGGCTTTATCGACGAAGTGACGGTGGTGGCAGCCGGCATCAACGGCAAGATGAACGAAGTCAGCGCAGCATTTGGCTTGTTGCAGCTGAAAAACATTGATGACGCACTGCAGGGCCGCTTGCAGATCGCGCAGCGTTATCGCGCGCAGCTGGCGCCGGTAACGGGTATCGTCTGTCCGCCCGATGCACCGGACACACTGCCCAACCATTCCTATTTTCCGATACTGGTGCAGGCGTCGTATCCGATATCGCGCGATGCGCTGTACCAGCAACTGCGCGATGCGGGCATTTTCGCCCGGCGCTATTTTTACCCGCTGATCAGCGATTTCCCCATGTACCGCAACATGCCCTCGGCCGCGCGCGCCAATTTGCCGTTCGCCGCCGACATGGCAAGCCAGGTCATCTGCCTGCCGATCTACCCGGACTTGCAGGCAACACAGCAGGCGCGCATCGTTGAGATTATCCGCCAGGGTCAGGCGAATGGCAGCCCGGCATGAAAACCATTATCTATGGCACCGGGGCCATCGCCCGACTGTTATTTTCCTATGCGCGCCACAGCATGGATATCGTTGCCTTTACGGTCGATGACAACTGCATGAGCGGCGATGCAGGCAGCTTCCTGGGCTTGCCGCTGCTGCCCTTCAGCCAGGTCGAGCAGCATCTGGCGCCAGCCGATCACGCTATCCTGATTGCCGTTGGCTTCCTGGAAATGAATGCCCTGCGCGCCCGCAAGCAGCGTGAAGCGGAAGAAAAAGGCTATCACCTGGCCAGTTTCGTGCACGAGTCCGTAATACGCCATGATGAGGTGGTGTTCGAAGACGGCTGCATCGTGCTTGACCATGTGTCGATTCATCCGGGCAGCCGTATCGGGCGTGGCACATTCATCTCCAGCAACGTCAATCTGGGCCACGACTGCCAGCTCGGCGCCCATGTCTGGATCAATGCCGGGGTGTCGATCGCAGGCGGCTGCGAGATCGGCGAGGCATGCTTTTTTGGCGTGAATTCGTCTGCGGCGCATGGGCTGCAGATCGGCGCCCGCAATTTCATTGCCGCCAACACCCTGATCAACAAGAATACGCTCGATGACCAGGTCTATCTGTCCGAAGCAGGCCAGCTGTTCCGTCTGAAGAGCAAATCATTCCTTCAATTTTCCAGCATGCTGGGATAACCATGACGCAAATTCAGCAACCGGATGTGGCAACCATCAGCCGCATCTTCTTCGCTCACGCCGCCGCCACGCCGGACCAGCTGGCCATGTCCTGCGATGGCGTCGATACCAGCTATGCGCAGCTGGCGCAGCTGGTGTGCCGCTGGTCGAATGCGATGGCGGCACATGGCGTGCGGCGTGGCGACCAGATCGGTGTCATGCTGCCCAACACGATCGAATTCGTCGCGCTGATACTGGTTGCGGCCGACCTGGGCGCCGGCCTGGTTCCCATCAGCACAGGCTTGCCTGCGCCAGCCGCACTGCATGCGTTCCAGGCCGGCCAGGCCAAACATCTGGTCGCGACTGCCGGCCAGATCGCAGCGCTGCGCGCGGAAAGCGCCAGCGCTGCCTTGGGCGGTTTATGGCTCAGCATTGACGACGCTGGCGCCGGCGCGCTGGCGTTGTCCGACCTGCTGCAGACGGCGCCGACCGACGCGGCGCCGCTGTTTGCCGGTCGCGGCGAGGACGCCCTGATCCTGACCATGACTTCGGGTTCGACCGGCCAACCGAAACCGATCGTGCTGACGCAGAACACCAAGCTGAACCGGGTACGCGCGGCAGTTCAGCTGTATGGCGTCACGGCGCAGGACCGCACGCTGGCGGCGACACCGCTGTATCACTCGCTGGCCGAGCGGCTGGTACTGCTGCCCTTGCTGACCGGCGGCAGCGGCATCCTGATGCAGCATTTTTCGGTCGATGCCTGGCTGCGCTGCGTACAGGCCTACCAGGTCAGCTTCACGATAGCGGTGTCGTCACAGTTGAAGCAGATCGCCGCGCACATGGCGCAAGGAGAGCATGACGTTAGCAGCCTGCGCTGCATCGTGTCGTCCTCGGCGCTGCTGGAAAACGCCGTCAAGGCAGACTTGATGGCGCGCTTTTCGTGCGACTTCCACGAATGCTACGGGGCCTCGGAAATTGCCATCGCCACCAATCTCGACGGCCATGCAGCGCGCGACAAAATGCAATCGGTCGGCCGCGCCGCGCCTGGTGTCGAACTGCGCATCCTGGGCGAAAACGACGTTGAGCTGCCGCCAGGCGAAGCGGGCGAAATCATCTGCAAGACCAGCATGCTGTTTGGCGGCTATTTCCAGTTGCCCGGCCTGACGGCTGCGGCCATGCACGGCGACTACTTTCGCACCGGCGACCTGGGCCGGCTTGATGCAGACGGCTTCCTGTATTATCTCGGGCGCAAGAAGGACCTGATCATCTCGGGCGGCATCAATGTCTACCCCGCCGATATCGAGGCGGCGATTGCCACCCACGGCGCGGTACGGGAAAGCGCTGCCTTTGCCTTTCCCGATGCGCGCCTGGGCGAGGTGGTGGCCGTGGCGCTGGTGCCGAACGACGCAGCCAGCTTCGACCTGCGCCAGCTGCGCTTTCACTGCGCCCACCTGCTGGCCGACTTCCAGCAGCCGCGCCGTTTTTTCATCGTCGAGCAGCTGCCCAGGAACAGCATGGGCAAACTGATGAAATTTCAGCTGGTGCAAACTTACGCCAGCCCAACACCACAGGAATAACATGGAACCTACTCTCCCAGAACCTGCTGCACCGCTGCGACTGGCCTTTATCGGCGGCTCGCGCAGTTCGGCGGTCGGCTATTCCCATTTTGTCTCCAGCGCCATGGATGGCTTGTGGCAACTGGTGGCCGGCTGCTTCAGCCGGCATGCCGCCTCGAACCAGGAAAGCGGCCAGATCTATGGCGTCGATCCCGGGCGCATCTACGCAAACTGGCAGCAATTGCTGGCCGCCGAACAAGGCCGGATCGATGCGGTGGTGATCCTGACGCCGACGCCCTCGCATGTCGACAGCGTGCTGGCCTGCATGCGCGCCGGCATTGCGGTAATCTGCGAAAAGTCCCTGGCCGTCAGCAGCGAACAGGCGCGCCAGATTATCGCGGTGCGCGACGAGCACCGGGCTTTTTTGGCCGTGACCTATAACTATGCCGGCTACCCGATGCTGCGCGAACTCGAGCGCAAGCTGCGTGATGGCAAGCTGGGCAAGATCCTGCACTTCCAGGCAGAAATGCCGCAGGAAGGCTTTGTCCGTGTCGATGCAAGCGGCAACAAGCCAACGCCGCAGGCATGGCGCCTGGCCGATGGCGCCATCCCTACCCTGCACCTGGACCTGGGCGTGCATCTGCACCAGATGGTGTCGTATCTGACGGGCCAGAAACCGATCGAACTGGTTGCCGATCAAAATCATTATGGCTGGTTTGACGGCGTCGTCGACAATGCCGGCTGCCTGTGCCGCTATCAGGGCAATATCCAGGGACAATTCTGGTTCAGCAAGTCGGCGCTCGGCCATCGCAATGGCTTGCGCATACGCATCTATGGAGATCTTGCCAGCGCCGAGTGGTTCCAGGGCCAGCCCGAAGAACTGATCTTCTCGCACCTTGATGGACGACGCGAAATCATCGACCGCGCAGGCCAGGTCGAAGTCACCAACGCCTTGCGCTACAACCGTTTCAAGGCCGGCCACCCGGCAGGATTCATCGAGGCGTTCGCCAATTTGTACGGCGATATCGCCACTGGCGTACGCCAGTTCCGGCAGGGCCAGCCGTGGCAAGGCGGCGCGGTCTATGGCGCCGAACTGGCGCTGGAAGGCATGCATTTCCTGGAGGCCATGGTCGCCTCTTCACAAAGCCGCCGCTGGGAAACCATCGCGACCTGACCCTATTTAGAAAGCAACACCATGCAAGATGACATCCGCACCTTCATCCTGGCCCTGCTGGCCCGTAAATCACCGCTGCCGGTCAACTTTGATGACGACAGCGATTTTCTTGCCGCCGGCATTATCGATTCGATGGCCGTCATCAAGTTCATCCTGGAGCTCGAATCGAGGTTCGACATTGCGCTCGACGACGACGATATCGCATCGGCGCAGTTTCGCTCGGTGCGCGGCCTGGTCACCCTGATCGAACAAAAACTGGCCTGACACGCCGCCGTGCCGCCTTCACGCTGTCCCCCACCCAACCAGGATTTCCCCATGCCAGCCTCCCCCAATGCCGTCAACAAGCCGGTCCTGATCTTCCCTGCCGGCGTGCCGCGCTCGCTTGAATACCTGGATCGCTGCAAACGCGACGGCCAGGCAGTCATCGGCTCGTCTTCGCTCGCCTATGACGTGAGCAAGGCGCAGTACCCCGAGTGGGCATTCCTGCCCTATGTCAACGATCCCGGCTTCCAGCATGCGCTGCAGACCTTGATCACCGAACGCGGTATCGCCGGCATTTATACGCCCAATCCGGTGGTGTGGAGTTACCTGAGCGAAGTGCTCAAGCAGATGCAGCCACAGGTCAAACTGGTCAATCCATCGCCGGTGCACGACGAAATGAGCGGCTACCGGGCGGCGGTGGCACATGCCCGCAAGACCTTGTCGACGCCATTGTCGATCGCCTCCGAGATCAACGGCAAGCCAGCCTTGTCCGAACTGGAACTGGCGACACTGTTCCGTCATGGAAATATCATTCCCGGCATGTGCGACAATCAGAAAGTTAGCGCCCTGTACGAAATTGCCCGCCACAGCGTGCCGGGCGATGTCGTCGAAATTGGCAGCGCCTGGGGCAAGTCGGCGTTTATCCTGGCGCGCCTGGCCCGTCTGTATGGCATCGGCAAAACCTTGTGCATCGATCCGTGGCACAGTGAATATCTGGTGCAGAACGATGATGGCGGACTGGTTGACAGCTGTATCGACGACTACGACTTCGACGAGGCGTTGCGTGTGTTTGAAATGAATCTGCTTCCCTACAGCAACAACGACATCAACTATCTGCGCATGCCCTCGGTGGCAGCGGAGCAACACTACAGCCTGAAAACGCCGGTGCATAGCCCTTCGTTTGGCAGCACCGACTATGCCGGAGGCGTTGCCTTGTTGCATATTGACGGCAACCATGCCTACGAAGCGGTGCGATCCGACATTACCGCCTGGGCCAGGCATGTGGTGGCCGGCGGCTGGATCATCATTGACGATTATGTGTGGCCGTATGGCGACGGACCGCAGCGCACCGGCAATGAATTCCTGGCACAGCAGCGCGAACGTATCAGCTGTGCCTTCGTCATGGGCACCGCCCTGTTTTTGCAGATGCGCTGATCAGCCCAGCAGTTACCATCGCCGATGGCAAACCTTTCCTACCGTATTCCCATGCCCATACAGCCAACATCAATATTTCCATCCGCTTCCGAATCACTGCAAAAATATAGCCCATACGCCTTGCCGGTCCCCGCCACAGTGCCAGCGGCCAAGCTTACAAGCACCATGCCCGCCAAGGCTGGCGCGTACCGCGATCTTGGCCAACGCTTACAGGATGCCGGGCAATACAAAGAGGCCGAGGCAGCCTATCGACGCGCCATCGAACTGGCTCCGTTCTCGACGGCGGCATTGTCGCAGTTAGCAATATTGATGAAAGTTTGCCAGCGCGACGAGGAAGCGATCGCAGCCTATCAGGCAGTATTACGTATCGAACCGCAAAATGCCACGGCGCACAATGAGTTGGGTATTCTGCTGCAAGCGGCAGGCAGGCTCGATGAGGCGCTTGTCGCCTATCGAGAATTGCTGCGGCTGATACCTGACGCCCACGTCGCCTACAACAATATTGGTTCGGTATTGCAAATACAAGAGCATTTTGAAGCCGCCATGGAGCAGTATCGGCGAGTGCTGGAAATAGCGCCGACTTTGCCTTTGCCCATTGCAACCTCGGTACCTGCCTGTTGAACATGCGACGGACCGAAGAGTCCTTGCCATGGCTTGCCAGCAGCATCAAACTTGATCCGAAGCTGCAACTGGCCCATTACAACCTGCTTGCAGGCCTGATCGAATTGGGGCGTACCGATGAGGCGCTCGCGGTATGCCGTCATGCCATCAAGATCTATCCGCAGTGGAGCGTCATGCACAGCAACCTGCTGTTTATCTTGTCGCATGGCGCCGGCATCGGCGCCAATGAGTTATTCAAGGAGCATCAACGCTTCGGGCGGCAATTAGAAAGGCCCTGGCTTGCCAAGCGGACGAAACACGCCAACGAACGCGATCCCAAGCGCGTGCTGCGCGTTGCCTTTGTCTCGGCCGACTTGTATAACCATGCAATGGCCAACTTCATCA
The DNA here is from genome assembly GCF_057291295.1 of Janthinobacterium sp. 1L-D-8-B-C4. Classification (NCBI taxonomy): domain Bacteria; kingdom Pseudomonadati; phylum Pseudomonadota; class Betaproteobacteria; order Burkholderiales; family Oxalobacteraceae; genus Janthinobacterium; species Janthinobacterium sp. 1L-D-8-B-C4. The sequence goes on along the minus strand of NZ_JBXAVX010000002.1, from coordinate 146,542 downwards.
CGCCGGTGCTGGAAAACCTGGTCGATGCGACGGGCCTCGAACTGTACATCTATTCTAACAACCGGGTGAATGATCACATCACGGCCCACCAGCGCAAATTGGTCATCAATTGGCAAGATATTCAACGGTTTTCTGATGACGAGTTTGCGCAACGCATCGCAACCGACAGCATCGATATCCTGATCGACCTGTCCGGCCACTCCGCCCACAACCGCCTGCCCGTCTTCGCGCGCAAGCCTGCGCCGCTGCAGCTTTCCTGGCTCGGTTATCCCATGACGACCGGCATGAAGGCAATGGACTATTATTTAAGCGACCCTTTTTTATCGCCACCCGGCTTGCTGGACGATCAATTCACTGAAAAATTGCTGAATCTGCCCGCCGGGGGCGTCTACCTGCCGGCCCAAGACGTGCCGCCGGTGGCCCCGGCGCCGGCCAGCGTGAATGGTTACCTCACCTTCGGCAGTTTCAACCGCTCCAACAAATTGAGCCCCAGCTTGCTTGCACGCTGGGCCGCATTGCTGCGCGCCGTGCCGGACGCAAAAATGGTCGTGGCCGCGATGCCGGACGAACAGACCATCGCGATGATACGAGACTGTTTTGCCAGCGAAGGAATCGCGCCGGAACGACTGAGCTTTCATCAGCGCACCGGTGTACGCGCGTACATGGAGCTGCATCGCCTGGTTGACGTCTGCCTCGACACCGCTCCCTATCCGGGCGGCACGACGACCTATAACGCCCTGTGGATGGGGGTTCCGACATTGACGATGACGGGCCCTACCCTTCTCAGCAGGATCGGGGCGATGATTGCCAAACACATGGGCCTGCATGAATACATTTCGCATGATGAGGCTAATTTTGTGCGCAAAGGCGTGGCGCTTGCCGCCGATATCAGCCAGGTGATCGATCTGCGCGGGAAACTGCGCGCGCGTTTTGCCGGGTCGCCACTGGGCCAGCCAGCGCTGATCGCCGCAGGGCTCGACAGCGCGCTGCGCGTCATCTGGCAACGCTGGTGCGCGGGGCTGGCACCAGTCGCATTTAGTGCCGATGCGACGCAAAGTTCACTCAGCCAGCGCGCGACAAGCAGCAAGGCGTTGCACACTGTCAATGCCGATGCCGCCATCATTACGACTATGACGAAGTACTGCACGTTTTTGAGATGAGTTTGCTTCCTTATAGTAATGGCGATATCAATTATCTGCGCCTGCCGTCCACTGCGCCTGCCCGACACTATGCGGCACAACGCGTCGTGAGTACGGCAAGTTTCGGCGACACCATATATAGCGGCAAGATTGCCTTGTTACATATAGATGGCAACCATAGCTATCAAGCAGCACGCGATGACGTGCATACATGGAGCGGCCATGTCGTGCCGGGTGGCTGGATCATCATCGACGATTACGTGTGGCCTTATGGCGATGGACCACGGCGGGTGGGGGATGAATTTTTGGCAGAGAACCAAACGCGTATCAGTTCGGCTTTTGTCATGGGAACGGCACTTTTTTTACAGATAAGCTAAAGCACCGGCTTGCACGGCCGGGTACATCGCAGATGGATTCAACCTGCGATCGCCGTCAGTTCAACCTGATTCTCAAAAGCCAGAAGCCGTACAGTCTATCGTGGGCTTCAAACATGCTAACTTTCCGAGTAATCGTTACCGGTTACAATCCCTGCCAATACAGCCTCCTACTATTTTCCATGTCAGCTACTTTCCAGTAACAGTACGATTCTCTTCGAAGATACGGCAACCAGCGATCAAGCAACAGAAGCACGAGTAATCAGAGCTGAAGTGGCGCACTGCGACCACTACTACCTTGACGTGTCGGCCCCTAATACGAAAATCGCCAAAAGATTCATGAAACGTATGCCGTGCCACGAAAGATTTCCACCCTGCGGCGTCAGCCTTTACAATCGCCACTAATCAATTCCTACCTCTACTTATGTCCAAGTCCTTCGTCCAACTGGCTATTCACACGCCTTCCGTAACTGAGCAACAGAAAGCGGCAGCAAGCGCCGCCATAGCACGCTGCCGCAAGGCATTGGCGAATCGTCCTGACGTAGCATCGTTGCATGACGAACTGGCGACCAACTTGGCGATATTGGAGCAGCATCAGGAGGCGGAATCTGCTTTCCTCCGAGCCATTGAGCTTGCACCCACAAGCGAAACCATATGCGCCTATGGGGAATTGCTGGCACAGACAAACCGTCACACCGAAGCAATTGACCTATGGCAGAAGGCCTTGATCGATGATAGCGACAATCGCGCCATCTACAATCACCTGGGATTTGCATATCAGGAAACAGGCCAGCTTGATCTGGCGCTCGCTGCCCATCGCGAGATGTTGCGCCTGTCACCAGGCAATGCCGTGGCCTATAACAATATCGGCTCCCTGCTGCAAACACAAAACCGCTTCCAAGAGGCGATGCAAAATTATCATCACGCACTACTTGCCGAACCGGAATTCGATTTGGCGCATTTGAATGCGGGAAGTTGTCTGATGCATTTGGGCTGGTATGACGCTGCCATGGCCATCTTCAAAGACACCATCAAACTCAATCCCGCCTTGCTGCCGGCATATATCAATCTGGCAGCCATGCAAAACAAATTGGGATTGCTGGAAGAAGCACTTGTCACTTGCGAGCAGATACTGAAAATCAATCCCAGCCTCGCAGAAATCCATAGCAGCAAGTTATTCATCCAAAGCCACACCGCGGGTCTTGATGCAAAGGGCCAATTTCGCGCGCATCAGGCATTTGCTCAGCAGTTCGAAGCACCTCGGCGTAGCAATTGGCCAAAACACCGCAACGAGCGCGCCCCAGACCGGCAATTGCGCATCGGATTTGTGTCGGCCGACTTGTACAGACATGCTGTAATGAGTTTCTTCGACCCAGTATTGGACCATTTGCGACACGCCAATACTCTTGAACTGGTGATCTACTGCAACAATAACATTCGCGATGTGGTGACAGATCAATTGCGTGAAACCATGCCAAACTGGCATGACGTGCAGCATTTATCCGATACTGCTTTGGCACAACAGATTGAAGACGATGGCATCGATATCCTGATCGACCTTTCTGGACACACCGCATTTAACCGGCTACCAGTTTTTGCGCGCAAACCTGCCCCTTTACAACTGACGTGGATAGGTTACCCCATGACCTCGGGCTTGCAGGCAATGGATTACTACCTGACCGATCTTCATTGTTCACCACCCGGTTTGCTTGACGCGCAATTCACGGAAAAACTGCTGCGTTTGCCGGCGACTGCTCCCTTTATGCCAGCCCAAGATGCTCCCGACGTCAGCGTTGCGCCAGGCCTGCACAATGGCCACATTACTTTTGGCAGCTTTAACCGCCCAGCCAAAATCAGCCCGGCCGTCATTGAACAGTGGAGCAACTTGCTCAAGGCGATACCAGCGGCACGAATGATCGTTGGCGGCATGTCGAGTGACCAGGTGTGCGACAACATGCGTCAGGCATTTATGAGACAAGGCATAGCCAGCGAAAGACTCAGCTTTTATCTGCAGACCAACATGCACGACTATCTGTCACTGCATCGACTGGTCGATGTCTGCCTTGATACTTTTCCTTACGCCGGCGGCACCACCACCTCGCATGCCCTGTGGATGGGTGTGCCAACACTGACCATGGCCGGCGATACATTGCCAGGCCGGGTTGGCGCCACTATTCTTGGCCATGCTGGGTTGGACGATTTCATCGCACATGACGAGACTGACTTCCTTCAGAAAGGCATCGCCATCGCCGGCCAACTCGAACAATTGTCTGCACTGCGCAGCGGTATGCGCATGCGCATGAGTAAGTCAGCACTAGGTCAGCCGGCCTTGATCGCCGCCGGCCTTGATAACGCACTGCGACAGATCTGGCAACGCTGGTGCGCCGACTTGCCAGCTGTCTCGTTTGATGCCGACCCCACATTAAGTTCACTCAGCAAACGCGCGGCCAGCATGCAATCGTTACATGACGTAAAAGTAGACGCTGCGCTACTGCTGGCAATCGAACACCACCAGGCCAATCGCTTCGTGGAAGCTGAAACCCTGTACATGGCAATATTGCACAAAGAACCAGCCCATACTATCGCCAACCATAATATGGGTTTGCTGGCCAGCCAATTGGGATATCCAGCAGAAGCACTATTGCATCTGGCGGCCGCACATGCCGCAGCGCCAGCCGAAGTACAGTTTTGCTTATCCTACGCACAAGCCCTTGAACGTAACGGGCAGGCAGACGCGGCACTCGATGTATTGATAGCGGCGATGGCACACGGCACTCCTAATCATGCGCTGCAATCAATGCACGCGCAGATACAGGCAACCTTCGACGATGCGCAACCATCGGAGGCAGAGGCAGAGCATATTTTTGGCCTGTACCAGGCCGGTCAGTATATCGAACTCGAAGAAGCCTCGCGTGCGCTGGTGGCCCGTTACCCCGCTTCGGGTTTTGCCTGGAGCGTGCTTGGTACGGCCCTGCAAGTGCAGGGAAAAGACGCGCTGGCAACACTGCAGAGAGCGGTGGAACTAGCGCCGCATGATGCCCAGGCACACGGAAATTTGGGCAACGCATGGCAGACAGCGGGAGAATATACGCTGGCCATCAACAATTATCAGCAGGCGATCATGCTGAATCCAACTTTTGCAGAGGCTTATTGCAACATGGCCAATGCGCAAGAGGCGCTGGGCCTGCTCGCAGAGGCGGCGCTGAGCCACCATCAGGCACTGGCCGTCGATCCGGCGAACGAAACTGCACAGCAACAATTGCTACGATTTTCAGTAATGGACTCTAGCAAAGTGCACGCTGTCGAAAAATAATTTAAAAAATTTCCATAAGGATTTAATTTATCTACGGCAATGGTCGTCTTGTACTAATGAGAGCGCAAAACTGCTGCTCCGAACCGAACAAACTAACTGGAGTATCTTTCATGCTGAGCCTTCACACCAATTCAGCGGCCCTGTCCGCCCAATCGTCGATTTCGAAAACACAACAATCGCTGTCGACCTCGATGACGCGCCTCTCCACCGGCTACCGCATCAATTCGGCAATGGATGATGCTGCCGGGCTGCAAATTGCAACCCGCCTGAAAGCACAAACCAGTGGCATGGCCATGGCCATGCGCAACACACAGAACGCCACTTCGATGATCCAGACCGCCGATGGCGCGCTGGGTGAGACCGTCAACATCCTGGTTCGCATGAAAGACCTGGCCACGCAAGCTGCCGATGCATCGTCGACCGCTGACGACAAAAAAGCCATGCAAGCTGAATTTGACACGTTGACGGCTGAGCTGACCAACATCGTTGGCAATACCTCGTTCGGTGGCGCAAAACTGTTGAATTCCAAGGCTACCGCAACCGATGCAACCGCCGCCACCGGCGCTTTTGCCACGACTAACACTGCCTACACCAATGCAGATACTGCCATCACGGATGCTACCACCGGTCTGCAAAAGAAGTACAACGACGCAGCTGCCGCCACGCAAGACGCCACTGGTATCGCAGCCTTGGCAGCAGCCAAAGCCGCCCTGGAGACAGGCCTGGCAACGCGCGCTGACGCCTTGAAAGCGAACAATACCGCGAAAGCTTACGCCGAAGCAACCTTGGCCTCTTCGAACAGCGGTACTGCAGGCAAATTCGGCGACGCCATCAATTTCCAGATCGGTGCCTCGACCGGCGAAAAAATGGGCCTGGACCTGACCACGGAACTGAGCGCGGTGCACACCGCATTGCGTGGCGCTTCGGCTGAATACAACTCGTTCGGCGCCGCTTCGGCACTGAAAGGTAACGAACTGACCGCTGTTGGCTCGGCTTCGACTACCATCGACAAACTGCAAACCGCCATCGACGCAGTCGGCACCGCCCGTTCGGCACTGGGTGCCGCCGGCAACCGCCTGGACCACGTTGCTACCAACCTGGCCAACGTCAGCACCAACACGCAAGCTGCTTCGGGCCGCATCATGGACACCGACTTCGCGACCGAAAGCTCGAACATGACCGCGTCGCAAATGCTGCTGCAAGCTGGTACCGCCATGCTGAAGCAAAGCAACAGCATGTCGTCGATGGTCATGTCCCTGCTGCAATAATAGTATTATTCTCCTGACCTGGCTCAGGTCAGGCAGACCAGAGCCAACTGCGCAAGCAGTTGGCTTTTTTTTCATCCCAGGCGGGAGGAACAGCAATGGCCATAGACCGCATCTCCGCAGGCAATGCCCTGCCCCTGATTACGCAGCGCTTGGACGTCAGTGCGGCCACGCCGCTGACGCCCGGCGTGGTGATGCCGCTGGTGCCGGTCGGCCCCTTCATGGCGCCGGCACCCGATGCCGGCACGCTGCCGGCACAGCTGGCGCAGGCGCAAGATGGCTTGGCATCGCTGATCAAGCCGAATGCCGGCGACCCGGGACTGGGCGCCACCGCGCGCGACAGCAGCGCGATGCAGGTCAATCAACTGTTTTTTACGCGCCAGCTGGTGTGGCAGCCGCCCGATGCGGCGCAGCTGGCCGCGTCCTGGCGCGTGATGGTGAAAACCTACGGCGAACAATACGCGGCGCTGCAGGAACACGCGCGCGGCCAGCACCTGCCCGGCAACCTGTTCATGGCCGAGCAGCAGCCGGTGCTGCGCCCGTCCCTGCCGCTTGACACGGAAGCGTGGCGCTTTGTCGTCTACGGTTGGAGCGGGCAGCGCCTGCTGCTGCGCGTGCTGCCTGGCGGCGAGGAAGATGCCGCGCCGCGCAAGCGCAACGGCAAGGTGGCGCTGCGGGTCGAACTGCTGATCGACGGCGTGGGGCGCGTGGTGATCCAGATGGAACCGACGGGCGATGGCGTGCTGCTGGAACTGGCATCCGATGAAGAGCTGGCGCTGGCGCACCTGCGCCGCATGCTGGCCGAGATCGCCGATTGCGTGCGCCAGGCCGGCCTGCGGCTGCTGCGCTGCCGTTTGAACCGCGTGCTGCATGCGCAGCCGGTGCACGCCGGCTACCCGATGCAGGCGGCCGCTGCTGCCCTGTCGCAGCCGCTGTTCCAGGCGATGGCCGAGGTGGCGTTGCTGCTGACGCGCCCGCCAGCGGAAGCGGCGCATGATCCGGCCGAGCCGGAAGCAGCACCGGCACCGGCGGCGGAAGAACCGGTCATCGTCTCGAAGGAAGTGGCGGCGCCGAAGGATTACTGGGGCGACGCCACGATGGAAGCAATCGTGCTGCCGGCCGATGCACAGGAACCTGAACTGCTCACCCCCATCGACGAGCAGGATTGAGTTATCCGACGGTGCCGATAATACTGACCTACCGGTTTTCCGGTGTCTCCCACGGATTGAGGATCGCCACGCCGGATAATAGAAAATCCGCCACGTTTCGCGTTACCAAGGTCATGCCATGAACCAACGCAGCTGCTGCAATCAGGCTATCCATGGCTGGACGCGGGTCGGGTACATGAAGCGCTGCGCAACGCTGTGCAACGGCTGTATCAACCGGCAGGATGCGGCCAGCAAAGGCGGGCAAAACATGACTCTCGAACCAGGTCCGGAAAATAGCGCCTTGTGGAGGGTCCCGGCGCTCAAGCAACAACACCCCCATTTCCAATTCCTGCACGGTGATGGCCGACAAATACAGGTCTGCGGCATCCACACTGTCGGCCCACTGCATTACATTTTTATCAGCTCGGCCCATGCGAATTTTTCGCAGCTCGGAAATCACGTTGGTATCAAGCAGGAACATCAGGAAAAGTCTACCGGTCGTGCAAGATCACGCGAACGCACAATCTCAACATCAACATCAGCGATGTCCGGCATCGCCAGCAAATCAGCAATCTTCTTGTGATTTCGGGTCATGCGCTGATAAAGCTCAATGCTCATGAGCACATGCGCTGGCCGGCCTCTGTCTGTAATGAACACCGGGCCATGGTTTGCGGCGCGTTTTGCCTCGCTCGCTCCTTGGTTGAACTCCCGACTCGATAAGGTGGTAATGGTCATGGCAACACCTCGCGTGATTGGATAATGTAGCTATGTTACTACAGCATCAAAACAGGGGCAATTATTTTAGAATCGGCAAGCCGCCATGGCCTGGCCCGGCGAGTCAACCCACCGTGCCGATGATGCTCACTTCGCGGTTTTCCGGAATCTCGTTATACGACAGCACGTGCAGGCCCGGCGCGAACAGGCGCGCATAGCGCGCCAGCAGCGGACGGATCTGCGGCAGCACCAGCAGCAGCGGCGGCGTGGCCTGCTGCTTCATCTGCTCGCGCGCGACCGGCATGTTCACCTGCAGTTGCGACAGCAGGTGCGGGTCGATCGGATAATTGTCCAGCGTGACCTTGCCGGACTGGCGCGCCTGGTTCAACGACCCCAGCAGCATGTTTTCCAGTTCGCCACCCAGGTTGAATGCCTGCATTTCCAGCTTTTGCCCGAACAGGCCGCCGACAATCTGGCGCCGCAGCGCGCAGCGCACCTCGGCCGCCAGCAGGATCGGATCCTTGGTGGTTTCCGAGCTGTCGAGCAAGGTGGTGGCGATCGGCACGATATCTTTCAGCGACACATTCTCGGCCAGCAGCACGCGGAACACGCGCAGCAGCTGCGTGTGCGTCAGCGCCTTGCCAAGCGCGTCCGACAGTTTCGGCGACAGCGCGCTCAGGCGTTCCATCATGTTCGAGACGTCTTCGTGGCGGAACAGCTCCGGCAGGTACTCGCGGATCATCTTCGACAAGTGCGTGGCGATCACGCTCGGCGCCTCGATCACCTGGTAGCCCATGCCCAGCGCATGGGCTTTCGCGCCCGGCTCGATCCAGGTTACCGGCATGCCGTAGGCAGGTTCGATACCGGGAATGCCGTCGAGCTGGCCATACACATTCGGTGACGGAATCGCCATCAGGCGGTCGGCCTGCACTTCGGCCTGGGCCACCACCGTGCCCGACAGCATGATGGTGTATTGCGACGGTTTCAGCGCCAGATCGTCGCGCACGCCAATCGGCGGCAACAACAAACCCATCGCTTCGGACAGGCTCTGGCGCACGCCCTTGACGCGCTTGTTCAAAGGCTCGCCCTGCGTCTTGTCGACCATGCCCACCAGTTTATAGCCGAGCATCACCATCAGCGGCTGAACGGCCGGCAATTGCTGCCATTCCAGTTCGGCCGGTTTATCGCCAAGCAAGGCCGCTTCGATCGCCGCCATGCCCGAATTATCAGGCGCCTTGATGTGCCGCTGCGTCAGGCGCCAGGCCACGAAAGCCAGCACCGCTGCGAACGTCATGAACATGAACCACGGCATGCCCGGGATCAGGGCCAGCGCCACCATCATGCCGGACGCGCTGAAGAGAACCGTCGGCGAGGTCAGCACCTGCCCTGCCACCTGCTGCTCGAAGTCGCCGGAATCGCTGATGCGCGTTACCAGGATCGCGGCCGCGGCCGACAGCAGCAGCGCCGGGATCTGCGCCACCAGGCCATCACCGATGGTCAGGAGCGCGTACTGGCGGAAGGCGTCGCCGAACGACAGGTCGTGCATCAGCGAGCCGATCGCCACGCCGCCGACCATGTTGATGATCAGGATCAAAATACTGGCGACGGCGTCGCCGCGCACGAATTTCGAGGCACCGTCCATGGCGCCATAGAAGTCTGCTTCGGCGGCCACGTCCTTGCGGCGCAGCTGGGCTTTTTCCTGGTTGATCAGGCCGGCGTTCAGGTCGGCGTCGATCGCCATCTGCTTGCCCGGCAAGGCGTCCAGCGTAAAGCGCGCCGACACCTCGGAAATCCGTTCCGCACCCTTGGTGACGACGGCGAAGTTGATGATCATCAGGATCACGAAGACCACGATACCGACCACGAAGTTACCGCCGATCACCACGTTACCAAACGCTTCGATCACTTTACCGGCTGCGTCCGCGCCGGTATGGCCGTGCAGCAGCACCACCCGCGTCGAAGCCACGTTCAGGGTCAGCCTCAGCATGGTGGTGGCCAGGATCACCGTCGGAAAGACCGAGAAGTCGAGCGGCCGCTTGGCCGAGACGCTGACCAGGATGACGATCAGGGCCAGCACGATATTGAATGTGAACAAGATATCGAGCAGCACCGGCGGTAGCGGCAAGATGATCATTGCCAGTATCACCAACAGGAACATTGGCGTGGCGAACTTGTGGCGGCGCATCTCGGCAACCAGTCGGTTCAGGAAATTCATGACGGTACAACCTCGCTCAGATTCGATGGCACGGCCATCTCGGTGGGTAACAACGGCTGGGCAGCGCGCTGCCCGGACCGGAATGCTTTCAGTTGCAGGATGTAGTTCAGCACCTGCGATACGGCCTGGTACAGCTGCACCGGAATCTGCTGCTGCACCTGGCTGGTGTTATAGATGGCGCGCGCCAGCGGCGGCAGTTCCAGCGTTTCGATATTGTGTTCCTTCGCCACCTGGCGGATATACAGCGCCATTTCATCGACTCCCTTGGCGACCACGAACGGCGCCTCGGCGCGGTCCTGGTCGTACTTGAGGGCGACTGCGTAATGCTCGGGATTGACGATCACCACGTCGGCGTCGGGCACCGTCTTGCGCACGCTGCGCCGGCCCAGTTGCTGCTGCAACTGGCGAATGCGCTGGCGCACTTCGGGCCGCCCTTCGCTGCTCTTGTGTTCTTCCTTCACATCCTGCTTGCTCATGCGCTGATTCTTGGCAAAGAAAAACGCCTGTGCCGGCACGTCGATGATGGCAAACAGGATGAATACGGAAATGAGCGCCATCAGGCCATCGAGCATCAAGGCCGAGCCATCGAGCATGGCCTGCTGCAATGGCCGGTGTTGCAGGTCCACGTATTGCGCCAGGCTGGAGCGGCTGACATGCACCAGCACCATGCCCAGCACCACCGCCTTGGCGATGGAAATGCCGAATTCAAAACCATGCTTCGGGGTCAGCAGCCGGCCCAGGTTTTTCGCCGGACTCAGGCGCTCCATCTTCGGCGCCCAGTTCTTGGTGCTGATGACCCAGCCGCCGGGGATCAACGAGCCCAGCACGACAAAGAACGGTACGCAGAACAGCGGCAAGATCATCTTGATCAGCAGGCCCACCGAAGTGCTGAAGGCGGTCGACATGGCATTGTCGAGCGCGCCGGTGCTGTCGAGCGGCATGAACGACATGGCGAACAGCTGGCGGAACGACTCCAGGTAGCCGGGCAGCAGATAGACGAACAGCTTCATGCTGATCAGGATGCCCAGCGCCGTCGACAGGTCGCGCGAGCGCACCACCTGCCCTTCCTGGCGCGACTTCTTCAGCTTCTGCTGTGACGCCTTTTCGGTTTTGTCGCCGCTGCTGTTATCCGCCATGGGCCACCCGCATCTGTTCCTGCAACATATCCAGTACCCGGTTGGTCATGGCAATATAGTGCTCGGGAATGAACTTGACGATCTGTACCAGCATCAACAGGCCAAACACGGTGATCATCGAAAAGCCCAGCGAAAACAGGTTCAGCGACGGTGCCACGCGGTTCAGGAAACCAAAACCGAGCTGCACCACCATGGTGGAAAACACGATCGGCAGTGACAGCAGCATGGCGGCGGCAAAAATCCACGCCACGTTGTACGCTACCGTCTGCAGCAGCATCGGACCATAGCCCTGCCCCACCGGCCAGGCCTTGAAACTGGCGCCGATCACGCCGGTCAATACCAGGTGGCCGTCGACGCTGAAAAACACGATCATGCACAGGATGGTCAGCAGCCCCGAGATCACGTCGGACGAGGTGCCGTTCAGGGGATCGTTCATGACGGCCATCGAAAAGCCGACCTGGCTCGATACCACAAAGCCCAGCACCGACATGACCGACATGGCAAAGTGAAACGCCAGCCCCAGCACAAAACCGATCACGGCCTGCTCCAGGGTCGCGACAATCGCGTACAGCGACAAGGGGTCGATGGCGAGCAGTTCGCGGCTGGCGCCGGAGGCCTGCATCACCGGCAGCATCAGGATCGCCAGGATCAGCGCCAGCAGGATGCGCACGGTGACCGGCACGGTGGCGTCGCCGATCACGGGCGAGGCGCTGAGCATGGCCAGGATGCGGCAGAACGGCCACCATACAGCCAGCAGGAACGGCAGCACCTGGTTGAAAATCTCGTTCATGCGCGCGCCCGCTAGCCAACCAGGGTGGCGGCGCGCTGAAAAATCGACACGCAATAATCCATCAGGTAGCCCGACATCCAGCGCCCGGCCAGGATCAGCGCCAGCAGGGTGACCAGCAGCCGGGGCAAAAAGCTCAGCGTCTGTTCATTGATCTGCGTGGCGGCCTGCACCAGAGCCACGACCAAGCCCATCAGCAAACCGGGGACGACCAGCACCACCACCAGCAGCATGACGATATGCAGCGCTTCGATGACAAGGTCGACGGCAACATCCGGCGTCAGCATTTAATAGGCCTGTATGCTGGTGACCAGCGTGTTGACAGTCAGGGTCCAGCCATCGACCAGCACGAACAGCAGCAGCTTGAACGGCAGCGAGATGACCAGCGGCGAGAGCATCATCATGCCCATTGCCATCAGCACCGACGCCACCACCAGGTCGATGATCAGGAACGGAATGAACAGCATGCAGCCGATCTGGAACGCCGTCTTCAACTCAGACAGCACGAAAGCGGCCAACTTGACGGTAAAGCTGTGGTCCTGCGGGCGCATGGTCGATGGCTCGCCGGCCAGGTGGGCGATCTGCGCCAGCGCGGCCTTGCTCGTTTGCGCCAGCATGAAGCGCGTGATCGGCACCTCGGCCACCTTCAGGGCCTGCTGCAGGCCGATCTGGTCGCGGTCGTACGGCACGAAGGCATCCTTCCACACCTGCTCGCCGATCGGCCGCATCACCAGCAAGGTGAGGATCAGGGCGATGCCGGTGACGATACGGTTGGGCAAGCCCTGCTGCAGGCCCAGCGCCTGGCGCAACAGCGACAGCACGATCACGAAACGGGTAAAGCTGGTCATCATCATGACCATCACGGGCAACAGCCCGAGCAAGGTCATGACCACCAGGATCTGCATCTTGACCGACAGATCGGTCTTCGCACCCGGCACCACGCCGGCCAGCAGATCCTGCGCGCCGGCGCTGGCGCACGCCATCATCAGCAACGGCGCGGCCAGCGCCGCGGCCAGCACGCCACGGTGGCGGTGCCAGCCGGTTACCGCCAGCTTCATGCTGTCATCAGGTCGAGATTGAGGCCATCGAGATCGATTACCTTCAGGCCGTAGTTCTCGCCGGCCACCACCACTTCGGCGCGGCCGATCGGCGTGCCGTTAACCTTGATCACCAGCGGTTCGCCGGCCAGCATGTCGAGTTCGAGCACGCTGTCCGGGCCGATCGCCATCAGTTCTTCGAGCGAAATGCGGGCCGAGCCCACTTCCAGCGTCAGGGTCACGGGAATCTTGCGCATCATCTGCGGAATGTCGCGCCGCGCACGCGTGCTGCTGACCTCGCTCACTTCGTTCTGGTCGATGATCATCTCGTCGCCCAGGTCTTCCAGCAAGGTTTCGCTCTGGTTGGTATCGGTAATATTCATGTTATTCAACATCTTCAAATGAGGTTAAACAGAGCTTGCCCTTGTGCTCGGAAACGGCAGCGGTAAACAGGCGCGAATCGTCGAGCATGACATCGGTGCGGCTGAGGCTGACCGGGATCACGTCGCCGACGCGCAGGTCGAACAAGGCGCCCAGCTGCACCTGCTTGCTGACCAGCCTTCCCTCCAGGGTCACCTGCAAGCGTGAAGCGAGTGGCCGCACGCTGCGCAGCGCCTTTTTCGCCTGCGCCCGTTCGGGCAGCAGGCCGCGCAGCACATCGGCCATCAGTTGCTTGTCCAGCGAGAACCAGATCTGGCCGCTCTGCCCGGCTTCAACGTCGCTGACGGCCACGCTGACGACCCAGCTGCCGCGCGCAGGGCGGACGCCGGCCTGCGCTGGCAACTCGGCAGCGGGATCGATGCTGCTGGCCTTGCCGACGGCTTGCAGGTTTTTATGAATGCGTGAAAACAGGCTGGCGATAAGTTGTTGTCCCAGAACCACAGCCAAACGTTCTTCCGTGGCGGTCAAGCGCACTTGAGCCGGGTCGACCGGGGCGCTCTTGACAGCCCCGTTCGCACCAGCGCCACCATAGCGATAGTTGAGTACGGACAGCAGTATCTGGCGTTGCAGGGAAAAGCCGGCCTGTCCCGCAGGCGTGCTGAAACTGAGCCAGCGGTTGCTGCCGTCTTCGTTGTCAACGCGCGACAAGCTGACGTCGTCGATCTGGAAATTACCCCAGTAACGGCGGCTCATGGGCAGGCGCAGGCCGGCCGCCAGATCGTCGCGCAATTGCGCGCCGAAGACGTGCAACAAGTGGACAGGACGCCCAAGCAGACAGGAATCGAGGACTTGATGGCGCAAAGTTTGATCTGTCTTGGTAGTTATCATGTGGGTCGTGTCGGTGTTGCGGTGGCAGAGCAAATTATACGGGATCGCCTGAACTTGCATGCGGCTTATATACAGCGCATATACAGCGCATATGGACCGGCAGCTTGCCATTGCAGGCCAGGCAAAAATCAGCGCATCAACGGCGAGATGCAAAAAAACAATGGCGCCTACAGGCTGAATGTTAGATCCCCACGGTGCTGAACGATACAGTAAATTCGTGAATATTGCCATGGATCAATATAAGCATGGGGTAATCCGAGCTTTACTTTATAGTTGCCGCGAGGTAAGCTTCCGCCTACAAAATATCGTTTTGCAGCGCGCCATTCGACCTCCTGATTTGATTCCTGATGGTAATTTAGTTAGCCACTTCGAGAAACTTTTATCGGTTGAATATTATTCTCATGGCGATGCAAACATATTGCATAAAACAGTGTGGGTTTGCTTGAAAATCGTTCTCGCATTGCGTGGCGTGGCAACTGATAAAACTGATGGGTCCATGTACTGGCGGACCAGGCAACATCGCAACACCAGTAATTCTGATTGAACCACAGCGCATTTAGATAATTAGAGGGCAAGATGAGCAACGAACTCGCAGGAATGATCAAGGCCGACCTGGCCGCATTAAGCAACGATGCGCGCGCCCTGGGAACGAGCATCGCTCCGGCAGCAACCTTCGGTGCGCAGGAGCCGGCAAGTTTTTCCTTCGCCCAAACCATGCAGGACACCTTCAGCAAGATCAACACCGATGACCGCATGGCAGCGCAGAAGATGAGCGATGTTGACAGCGGAAAAAGCGACGACCTGGTCGGTGCCATGCTGGCAAGCCAGGAAGCGAGCCTGTCTTTCTCCATGCTGATGCAAGTACGCAACAAGGTCATGGGCGCCGTCGATGAACTGATCAAATTGCCTCTGTAATACGCTCACACCACGCCCAGCCTCCAAGCGAAAGTTATACACGTGATTACCCCCCTGAAGTCCGCATTTGCGCGCTGGCGCGTCAGCGCCCAGCCCGCTGTTTCGCCCGCCCTGCTGAAAAACCTGGTTCCCATCGTTGTTCTGGCCATCGGCATCACTGCCCTGGTCATGGTGTACTTCTGGCGTGACCAGGCCAACTACAAGCCGGTGTTTGGCGCACGCGAAAAAGTCGCAGTAACCGACATGATGGCCACGCTGGACGCCGAACATATTCCTTATCGCCTGCATCCGGACAGCGGCCAGGTGCTGGTGCCCGACGCCATGCTGGGCAAGGTGCGCATGCTGCTGGCCTCGAAAGGCGTGACGGCGCAGCTGCCGGCCGGCCTGGAACTGATGGACAAGAACGACCCGCTGGGCGTGTCGCAATTCGTGCAGGACGTGCGCTTCCGGCGCGGCCTGGAGGGCGAACTGGCGCAAAGCATCATGACCATGGATGCGATCGCCTCGGCACGCGTACACCTGTCGATCGCCAAGTCCACTTCCTTTGTTGCCAGCGATGGCGACAAGTCGTCGGCCTCGATCGTGGTGGCCATGAAGCCAGGCCGCACGCTGGCGCCGGAACAGATCGCCGCCGTGATCAACATGGTCTCGGGCAGCGTGGCCAGCCTGGCGCCAACGCGCGTGAGCCTGGTTGACCAGGGCGGCAACCTGTTGTCCGCGCACGTTGACCTGGCCGACGGCTTCGATGCCTCGGCGGCCGGCAATGAGGGCGCCAAACGCTACCAGGATGAGATCCGCCGCAACGTGACGGGCCTGCTTGGCCCGGTCATCGGCGAAGACAATTTCAAGCTCAGCGTGACAGCGGCGGTCGACAATGACCGGGTCGAGGAAACCCTGGAAAAATACGGCGAAGCACCTAAAGTGACCAGTGAAGCGATGCGCGAAGAACAGGAACGCAACCGCACCGTGGCCGGCATTCCGGGCAGCCTGTCGAACCGTCCGCCAGCGGCCGCCGTACCCGGCCCGACCGGTGTGGCAGCGCCCGCCGATGGCGGCGCACCTAAACCCGAAGACGGCACCGCCCGCAAGAACGCCACCACGCGCCAGTACGCCTACGACCGCAGCATCACGCAGATCAAGCGCAGCCGTGGCCGCCTGGAAAAACTCAGCGTGGCCGTGGTGCTCAACAGCGCGGCAGCGCCTGACGCAAAAACCGGCTGGACCCCGGCCGAACTGGCGAATATCGAAAAAATGCTGCGCAGCGGCCTGGGCATCAACGCCCAGCGCGGCGACAGCCTGAGCCTGACCGCCCTCGCCTTCCCTGCCAAGCAGCCAGTGGCGCAGTGGTGGGAAGAACGCGATACTGTGGTCGACTTCAGCAGCTGGTTGCTGTATGCGCTGGGTGCCGTACTGGGCTATTTCCTGGTCCTGCGTCCGCTGTTGCGCCTGCTGACCACGCGCCTGGCGCCGCCGGAGCTGAAGACACTGGATCCGGCCATGGCGCTGGCCGGCAATGGGGTCGCGGCGGCAGGCGACACAGCCGGTGCCGCGGCAACCACGCCTTCGCTTGGCGGCGTACCTGGCGCAACTGGCGCGCCAGCGCTGGAAGGCACGGCGAAGGCGGCTGGCGACAGCATGCCGGTGGTGCCGTTGCTGGAAAACTACAACTTGCCACCGCCTGGTTCGGCCGTCGACGTAATGGTCGACCACTTGAAAGTGCTGGCGGAAAAAGAACCGGAACGTGTCGCCGAAGTCGTCAAACAATGGATGCAGAAAAATGGCCGAATTCAACAACAATAATTTCCCCGACGAGCAGGATGACGAGAACGCCAGCCTGACGCCGGTCGAGCAGGCGGCCATCGTGTTGCTGAGCATAGGCGAGGAACAGGCGGCGGCCGTGCTGCGCTGCCTGTCGCGCGAAGAATTGCTGGAAGTGACGCAGGTGATGTCGCGCATGAGCGGCATCAAGGTCGAAGCCGTGAAGACGGCCATGCAAACCTTCTTCGACGACTACCGCCAGCAAAGTGGCGTGCATGGCGCCTCGCGCAGCTACCTGAAGCGCTCGCTGGACATGGCGCTGGGCAGCGATATCGCGAATAGCGTGCTGAACAATATCTACGGCGACGCGATCCGCCCGAAAATGGCGCGCCTGCAATGGGCCTCGCCGAAATGGCTAGCCGAATACATCGTCAACGAGCATGTGCAGATGCAGGCCGTGTTCCTGGCCTTTTTGCCGCCGGCGCTGGCCGGCCAGATTCTTGATGCCCTGCCCGTCGAGGGACGCGATCTGGTACTGCTGAACCTGGCGCGCCTGGACGAGATCGACCGCGACCTGCTGGTCGAACTCGACGAACTGGTGAGCCGCTGCCTGGGTACGCTCGACACGCAAAGCACCAGCGTCGAAGGCATCCGCCAGGCCGCCGAAATCCTCAACCGCATGCCGGGCAACCGCGCCGCGCTGGTCGAACTGCTGCGCGCGCACGACCCGGCGGTGGTGTCGGAAATCGAACTGAGCATGTACGACTTCCTGATCCTGGCCACGCAAAGCGATGTCACGCTCACGCGCATCCTGGAAGACGTGCCGATGGAACAGTGGGCGATTGCCCTCAAGGGTGCCGAGCCGGCGATCCGCGACGCGGTGCTGAAAACCATGCCGCGCCGCCAGGCCCAGAGCTTCGAAGACATGATGCGCCGCTCCGGTCCCGTGCCGCTGTCGCGCATCGAACAGACGCGCCAGGAAATCATGGCCACCGTCAAGGGTCTGGCCGACGCCGGCGAAATCGAAGTGCAGCTGTTTGCCGAGGCGGTGATCGAATGAAGCCTTTTCGCACCTACCGTTTTCCGCCGCTGTCGCAATTTATCGCCGCCGGCCAGCGCGCCAGTTCCGAGGACACCGACGGCCAGTGGCAGGCCTCGGTCTCGGAAGGCTTCGAGCAGGGCCAGCGCGACGGCTATGAAGTGGGCCTGGTGCGCGGCCAGCAGGACGGCTATGACTCGGGCCGCAACGACGGCGTGGTGCAGGGCCGCGAAGAAGGCCGCAACGAAACCCTGGTGGCGCTCGACAAGCTGGCGCGCCCGGTCGACGCGATTTTGCGCGACCTGAAGAAAGTGCGCGCCGATTACCGCGCCGCCCAGCGCAAGGAAGTGGTTGATCTGGTGGCCAAGGTAGCGCGCCAGGTGATCCGCGCCGAACTGGCGCTGCAGCCGGTGCAGCTGCTGGCGCTGGTCGACGAGACGCTGGCCTCGATGCCGCCAACGCGCGAAGAAATCGACGTCTACCTGAACCCGGAAGAACTGAAACGCATCAGCGAACTCGATCCGAAGCGCGCCAAGCGCTGGAATTTGATCGCCGACGCCCGCCTCGACGCCGGCGAATGCCGCATCAAGGCCGGCGACAATGAAGTCGATGCTGGCTGCCATCAGCGCCTGGCCGCCTGCATGGACCAGGTCAGCAGCCACCTGGCGCTGGCCGCCGAACACGCCGACCAGGGCGCGCCTGCATGATCGCCGACACGCTGCGCAGTTTCGAGATGGGCGACATCCCGGTGGCCACGCCCACCGGCCGCCTGGTGGGCGCTTCCGGCCTGCTGCTCGAAAGCGCAGGCTGCAAGCTGCACACGGGCCAGCGCTGCCAGATCGAAACCGTCAGCGGCGAATGGCTCGACGCGCAAGTGGTCGGCTTTCGCGAAAAAGTCTCTTACCTGATGCCGTTCAAGAAGGCCGCCGGCCTGACCACCGGCGCGCGCGTGCTGCCGCTGCCCGACAAGGCCAGCCTGCAGATCGGACCGTCCTGGCTGGGCCGCATGGTCAACGGGCTCGGTGAGCCGATCGACGACCTGGGCCGCCTCGGTGGCGAGCATGTGCTGGACGTCTCGCCGCCGAAGATCAATCCGCTGAAAAAGCAGCCGGTGGTCGAGCCACTCGACGTCGGTGTGCGCGCCATCAACAGCATGCTGACCCTGGGCAAAGGCCAGCGCGTGGGCCTGATGGCCGGTTCCGGGGTGGGAAAAAGCGTGTTGCTGGGCCTGATCACGCGCCAGACCGTGGCCGACGTGGTGGTGGTCGGCCTGATCGGCGAGCGCGGCCGCGAGGTGCGCGAATTCGTCGAAAAGTCGCTCGGCGAGGAAGGCTTGAAAAAAGCCGTGCTGGTGATCGCGCCGGCCGACGAATCGCCGCTGATGCGCATCATGGCCACCGAACTGTGCCATTCGATCGCCGCGCATTTCCGCGACCAGGGCCAACATGTGCTGCTGCTGGTCGACTCGCTCACGCGCTACGCCATGGCACTGCGCGAAGTGGCGCTGGCGCTGGGCGAACCACCGGCCACGCGCGGCTATCCGCCATCGGTATTTTCCAACTTGCCGCAACTGGTCGAAAGCGCCGGCAACGGCGCGCACCAGAATGGCAGCATGAGCGCCATCTACACCGTGCTGGCGGAGGGCGACGACCAGCAGGACCCGGTGGTCGACACGGCGCGCGCGATTCTCGACGGCCATATCGTGCTCACGCGTGAACTGGCCGAACGGGGCCACTACCCTGCCATCGACGTGGCCGCCTCGATCAGCCGCTGCATGGCGCAGGTGATACAACCGGCCCACATGCAGGCGGCGCGCGGCCTGAAAGCTGCCATGGCGCGCCATGCGCGCGTGCGCGACCTGATCCCGCTGGGCGCCTATGTGCCGGGCGCCGATCCGATTACCGATCGCGCGGTGCAGCTGCATCCGCAGATCGAAGCATTTTTGTGCCAGGGCACCAAGGAAGAAGCGCCGATGGCCCCCTGCATCAGCCAACTTGAACAGATCATGTCCTAGGCATATTGATGAGCAACTCGCATACCATCCGCAACCTGACCACCCTGGTCGGCCTGCGCAGCACCGAAGTGGAACGCCTGCAAACCGAAATGGCCGCGCAGACGGCCGTGCGCGACCGTTACCAGAAAAACCTGGACCGCCTGACCAGCCTGTACACCGATAGCGGCCCCAGCGGTGCGCTGCACCTGGCGCTGTCGGTCAATTGCGGCAATTTCAAGCAGTCGGTGATGGAGCTGGCGCAGCAGCACCGTACCGACCTGCATCTGCACGAAGCCAATATGGCGGTGTCGCAGCGCGCCCTCAACACGGCCTGGGCCAAACGGGAAGTGCTGGACCAGGTACTGACGCAAAAACAACGCGTCGTTGCGCATGAGCAACAGAGAATGGATGCCAAGCGGCAGGATGAGCTGGCGACCCAATTCTGGTTCCGCGGACAGGTAAAATGATGTTTTGCAGAAATAATTTCAGAAAAGACGATATTTGGTCGCCTTGTCATTGTGTATATCCTGCATGCTAATTTTAGGAGTCTGACATGGCCATTACCACCAATTCATCGAATACCTATGATCCGACCGCATCGGCACAGGCGCTGACCGACAAATACACGGCCGAAGCGCAGAAGCGCATCACGGAACAGACCAAGGCTGCAACGGCAACGTCGGCTGGCCTGACGAACATGAAGATGGCGCTGACCAGCTTCACGTCCAGCCTGCTGTCACTGACCGGCGGCAAGACTATGGTCGCGCAGGGCGCCACCTTCAGCAATACCGCGATCGGCAGCGCCACGGCCGGCGCCTCCGCAGCGGCCGGCACCTATTCGCTGTTCGTGGAAAAAGTGGCCACCAGTAACCAGATTTCGCTCGGCGGCATCGGCGGCAGTGCGGTGCCCGCCAGCGGCGACGGCAATCTGAAAATCAAACTGGCCAACAACAGCGATTTCACGGTCGACCTGAGCCAGGCCAATATCGATGGCAACCTGACCTTGTCGGCCAAGGAAATTGCCGCCGCCATCAATGCCGAACCGAAGAACAATTCGCGCGTCACCGCCTCCGTGATTACCATCGGCGGCATTGCCCAGCTGGTGCTGACGTCAAACGTCAGCGGCGAAGAAGGCGCCTTGTCGCTCGACGCAGGCGCGATGGTCAACGGCGACCTGAAAACGTCCCTGGCGGCGGCGCCGAAGGAACTGGTGAAGGCGGAGGATGCGATTATATGGGTCGGCGGCAAGCCTGCCGACCCGAGCGATATCAGCAACCGCGTCAAGCAGTCGTCGAATACCTTCAGCAATATCGACGGCGTGAAGATGACCTTTACCAAAGCGCAGGCCAGCGGCGACGCACCGATCACCCTGACGGTGGCGCTCGACACTTCGGCCACCGCCACCAATGCGCAAAGCTTTGTCGCCGCCTACAACAAGCTCAAGGCCGTGCTCGACGGCCTGACCGACCCGGGCGATCCGGCGTCGCAGAAGGCCGCCGGCACCTTTGCCACCGACAGCGGCGTGCGCGTGCTGCGCGACCAGCTTGTGCGCACCCTGCGCGAAACCGCCACCGGCGCGCTGGCCACGTTTGGCATCACGGCGCAGCGCAACGGCACCCTGGCGCTGGACACCACCAAACTTGAGGCGGCGGTGAGAGCCAATCCAACCGGCCTGGACAAAGCCATCGGCAACAATTCGGGCAGCGCGCCCAGTGGCATCGCCGGCAAGCTCGACAAATTCGTTGAAATCTGGACCTCAAGCAACGGCCAGCTGGCCCAGCGCGAAACCTCGGTCGCCAAGCTGCAAAAAACGCTGGAAGACCGCCAGACCAAGTTCGAAACCGATTACACGACCATGTACAACCGCTACAAGGCGCAATTTACTGACCTGCAAATTTTGCAGGAGCGGATGGCGCAAACGACCAGTATGTTCGATGCCCTGTTTGGCGACGACAAGTCCAAATAGAGGCTGGCGCCGCTTGCCAGTCTCAGCATTTTAAAGTGAAAGAAAATGATGAACCACGATGCCTACAGTGATTACCACGCCGTCAACCTGGATGCGCAGACCTCGCGCGCCACGCCAGTCGAGCTGGTCTTGCTGCTCACCGACGGCTTGCTGGAAGAACTGGCGCGCGCGCGCGGACATATCGTCGGCAAGCGCTATGAACAAAAGGCGGTCAGCCTGAACAAATGCACGGAAATCCTCAACGGTTTGTCGAGCTCGCTCGACTTCGAACAGGGTGGCGAAGTTGTGGCCAACCTGGGGCGATTGTATGAATACTGCACCGGTCGCCTGTACCTGGCCGGCGTCAACCTGGACCCGACGCTGGTCGATGAAGTGACGACATTGCTCACCACCATCAAGCAGGGCTGGCTGGGCGTCCAGGCCAAACATGGATAACAGCACCTTGCTGCTGCAGTTCGCGCGTGAGATCCAGGCCGCTGCCGACCAGCAGGACTGGGCTGCGCTCGATCTGCTGGACCGCCGCCTGGCGCGCCAATTGGCGCTGCTGTCCGAACCGGCCGGCGTGAACGCGAACCAACAGGCAGCGCTGCGCACGCTGCGTGCGGCGCATGCGCGCGCGTTTCAATTGTGCTCCGCCGAAAAGCACAGGCTGGGCCTGCAACTGGGCGAAATCCATTCCAAGCAGGAAGGCTGGGTCGCCTACGCGCTGGAAAGCGACATGTATCAAGATGGAAATCAAGCATGAATATCACTAACAATCTCAACGTGGCGGGTTTTAACGCAGCCGATCTGTTCGGCACGATGGCAGCGGTGACCGTCGGCGGCACTCCCATGACTGGCGACACTAACGCAGGCCCGACAGTGACATCGCTGCCACCTGCCCTGCCACCTGTGCTGCCCGGCATTCGTCCCGCCCCGGCCCGGCCGCTGTTTGCGGACGCCTTGGGCGACGCCGCGCAGTCCGCCAGTCCGGCTACCGGCGCACCCGCGAAGACGGACGAACCCGAGCAGCCGCCGGCCGATGGCCTGCCCGTGTTACCGCAAGAAATCCCTTTGCAGTCCATGGCCGCGCCATGGCTGCCCGCGCAGGTGACAGCGGCACCGCCAGCGGTGCCACTGCGGCACGGCAGTGACCATGACCAGCGCAACGACATGGCGGCACCGGCCACGATCACCCCGGCAGAACCGGGCACAGCGCCGGTTGCCGCGACCTCTGCTACAACCGCCCCGGTCGCAGTCGCAGCAGCCGTCGTTACCGCGGAGCCTGCTGTAACGCGGACGGCCACCATCGCGCCAGTCAACGCCACGCCTGCCACTGCTGCGATATCAATTCCTGCTGCTCCGGCTGTGACAACCGCGGCAACTGTGGCAACCGCGGTAACTGTGGCAACCTCTCCGGTTGTGGCAGTGGCGCCAGCGGCCACGGTCGTTCCCCTCGCCACGCCGGCTCCTGCCGCCACCGCGGCAGCGACACCGGAAACCACCCACGCAGCTTTGCAGCACGTCGCCGTTGCCGGCGCACTGCAGGGCATGACCGCGACGACCACCACGCCTCTGGCAGTGCGGCCGGTCGCCATGCAGTTCAATGCGCAACTGGGCACCCTGGTACCCGCGCCCCAACTGGGCGAGCCACTGGCTGCGGCCATGCCTGCGCCGGCTGGCGAAACGGAAACCGCAGCGCCTGCCGCTCGCGGCAAAGCCATGCGGGCCGCCGTGGAAGCACCGGTTACTGCCGTGCAGCCTGCTGTTGCGGCAACATTCATTCCGGCCATCACGCCAGTTGCCGTTGCAACGTTCGCGCCTGGCAGCGTGCCAGCGGCACCCGCCTCTGGCACGGACGACCTGGCCGCAAGCGCCGTCCTGTCCGCGCCCCCTGCCGTGGCACCGGCAATTCCAGGCAGTACGCCGCCACCTGTCCTATCGACCAGGCCCGATGTGACGGCTGCGGCATTCGAGCCCGCCACCGTCGCCGAGCCAGGCATGCCAGCCGCTGCCGTGTTGCCATCCATGCCTGTAAGCAATACACTTGTCAGCAATACATTTGTCAGCAATACCGTTGCTGCCGAGACCACCGTCGATGCCCGGCCGGCGCTACGCCCGCATTCCGGGCCGGCCGATATTGCCGGCATGCCGGCAAAGGCAAGCACGGCCGGCGCATCGTTTGCCGCCCCTGTTGCCAGCAACGCCGCCAGCATGGACACCGAACGCAACGTTGCTTCCAACACAGCCGCAGTGGCGCCTGCCACCGGCCCGGGCCTGACGACGCCGGCTGCGGCCAGTACGCTACCCGCGCAGGGCGGCGATATCATCAAACTCAACGGTACAGCCCAGCAATGGCAGGAACCGCTGCGCGAAGCGCTGGGCGAACGCCTGCAGACGCAGATCGGACGCAACAGCGAGCACGCGGTAATCCGCCTCGATCCGCCGATGCTGGGCCGGATCGACATTTCCATCCGCCACACGGCCGGCATGCTGCAAGTGAACCTCTCGGCCTCGAACACGGAAGTATTGCGCCAGTTGCAGGGTATCGGCGAAAACATGCGCAATGACCTGGCGCAGCGCCAGTACACCGAGGTGGCCGTGAATATCAGCGCCACGCCGCGCAGCCCGGCCGCGCAGGCGTTTGCCGAGGGCGATGCCCGCGGCCAGCGTCAGCCAGGACGCCAGCAGGATGATGCCGAACCGGGACGCGCGCTGTCCGACGGCACGCCTGCCGATACACGATACGGCACAACCTTTGCCATGCATGAGCGGGAATACAACTGATGAATACAAAAGTCAAACTGATCGGCGGCTTCGTGCTGGTGGCCCTGCTGGCCGCCGGTGCGGCCGGCGGCGCCATGTGGTACCTGGCCAAGCCGGTGGCCGGCCACGGCGAGGTGGCCGCAGCAAAACCACTGCCGCCGCCGGCGACCGGCAAGAAAGCGCGCAAATTCCTCACGCTCGACAAAGTCATCGTGATGCTGCGCCACGGTCCCGGCGAAACCGACACGCATTATCTGTCGGCCGACCTGGTGATCGCCACCACCGAAGAGAATGAAAAACTGGCGAAATCGCATTTGCCGCTGATGCGCTCGATCGCCGTCAGCACCCTGTCGAGTTTTTCGATGGACAAGGCGCAAACCATGACGGTGGAACAGTACGCCGAGCAGATCAACAAGGCGTTCACTGTCAGCTATGAGCGCGAGCAGATGGAAAAGCCGTTCAGTGAAGTCATGGTAGGCAAGCTGATCATTGAATAAGCCGACGCCAGCAGGCCAGTTCGACTGATGGGAGATACCGTGGCTTATGCCGAGCAATATCAGGAGGCCTACGGCGCCGGCGAATATGCCGCCGCCAGCGCTGCCACGGCCGTGCTCAGCGTGGCGGAGGAACAGCGCCACCTGGTCGCTTACGCGCCGCTGGTCAAGCGCATCGTACGCCAGCTCAATTCGCAGGTATCGGGCGCCATCGACCGCGACGACATGGAGCAGATTGGCCTGATGGGCCTGCTCGAAGCGCTGCGCCGCTACGGCGTGCCGGACCAGTCCTTCGGCAGCTATGCCAGCCTGCGCATCCGCGGCGCCATCCTCGATGAGCTGCGGCGCCAGGACTGGCGCCCGCGCGCGGTGCGCCAGGAAAGCCACCGCCTGCGCGACAGCGTGCGTGCACTGACCCGGCGCCTAGGCCGCGAGCCGCTGGAGGCGGAAATCATGACGGCGCTGAAGCTGACGCCGCAAGCGTACCAGGAATACCAGCTGGCGGAAAACGCCGAATTGATTGCCAGCTTCGACGATATTTTGCATGAAAGCCTGGGCCAGGCCGACAGCGCGCCGAGCCCGGAAGAGCAATTGATGGTGCGGCGCAGCCTGGAGCAGGCATTGCGCGCGCTCGATGAGCGTGAACAGCGCGTGGTGCAGATGTATTACGAGTTCGAGCTGAGCTACAAGGAAATCGCCGCCGTGCTCGACCTGAGCGACGCGCGCGTTTGCCAGTTGAACAAGATGGCCCTGGGGAAGATGAAAGCCATGCTGCAGGATAAGTAAGAACAAGCTCCACCCATAAATTGATGCAGCACAAGCAGAAAGGCAGTTGACATGGTAATTTTCGGTATCTTAATCGTGATGGGATGCGTATTCGGGGGCTTTGCCCTGATGGGCGGTACCGTCCAGGCGATCTGGCATCCGGTCGAGTTGCTTATTATTATCGGCGCCGCCGTCGGCGCGCTGGTGCTGGGCAATCCCAAGCATGTGCTCGGTGAAATGCTGCACCAGATGCGCAAGGTCGTCACGCACAAGAAGCAAGGCTCGGAATTCCAGCGCCAGTTGCTGCTGCTGATGTATGAATTGCTGCAAACGGCGGCCGGCGGCCTGAAGGCGCTCGACGCCCACGTCGAAGCACCGCGTGAAAGTCCGCTGTTCCAGCGCTATCCGCTGGTGCTGGAAGAGCCGAAACTGCTGGCCTTTATCGTCGATAACTTCCGCCTGATGGCGATGGGCAAGATCAACGCGCATGAACTCGAAGGCGTGCTGGAGCAGGAACTCGAAGCGATCCACGACGAATTGCTGCAACCGTCGAAGTCCTTGCACAAGATCGCCGAAGCGATGCCCGGTTTCGGCATTCTGGCAGCCGTGCTCGGTATCGTGATGGCCATGAATTCGGTGGCCGACGGCGCCGATGCGGCGGAAATTTCGTCGAAAGTGGGCGCCGCCATGGTCGGTACCTTTATCGGCATTTTCTTTTGCTATGGCGTGCTCGACCCGATGTGCAACATGATGAAGCAACTGGTCGGTGAAGAAGGCTCGACCATGGAGTGCGTGAAAGTGGTGCTGGTGACGCACGTGGCGGGCAAGCCGCCACTGCTGGCGATCGACTCGGGCCGGCGCCTGGTGCAACTGAATATCAAGCCGAGCTTTGCCCAGCTGGAAAGCTGGATCAATGCGCTCGAAGGCGGCAGCGAAGAACCTGAGCAGGGCCAAGGCCGGGGAGGCCGCCGTGCTAAAGCCGCATGAGAAACATGACCAGGCCATCATCAAGCGCGCTGGCCGCAAGCATGACGACGATGGCCACGGCGGCGCCTGGAAAGTCGCCTTCGCCGACTTCTGCCTGGCCTTGCTGTCGCTGTTCCTGGTGCTGTGGCTGATCGCCGCGCGCGAACAGCAGGCGATGAAGGAAATCATGATGGATGCGCTGGCGGGCAGCCGCCAGGGCGAAGGACAAGGCGTGATGCCGGAGCAGAAAGGCGGCCCGCGCGGCAGCCTGATCGACCGTTTCCCGATGCCGCGCGACGGCATGGGCGACACCCGCACGGAAGGCAGCAAGACGAAAGACGGCAAGCCCGATACCGCCGACGCCAAGCCGAAGATGAGCTACCAGACGCCGGAAGACCTGATGGCGCTGTCGCGCGCGCTCGACAAGCTCAGCGACGAAGCCGGCCTGAAAAGCAACTTGCAATCGGTGGTGACGCCGCATGGCTTGCGCGTGATGCTGCATGACACCGACAAGCAAGGCATGTTTGTGCGCGGCAGCGCCGTGCCGACCGACCGTTTCCGCAAGCTGCTGCGTGAAATGGGGCCGATTTTTGCGCAGATGGAAAACCAGATGCTGATCGTCGGCCATACCGATTCGATGCAATACGCCAATACTGGCTATGATGGCTATTCCAACTGGACGCTGTCGGCCAACCGCGCCATGTCGGCCCGTGCGCAGCTGCTGGCCGGCAGCATGAACCCGGAAAGCGTGTTGCAGGTGGTCGGCATGGCTGACCGCGCGCCGCTGGACACGAAAAATGCCGGCGCCGGCATCAACCGCCGCATCGAGCTGTTAATATTGACGCGTGGCCAGGCCGACAGCATCGCCTCCATGTTCGGCATGACCGGGCAAAAAGCCGAGCATCAAGGCCAGGATATCGAGGTGGGCGAGCCGGATTCGGCTACACTGCAACGTTTACGTGACAAGCTGGGCCTGCCAGCGAAGAAAGAACGGGCCGACAATGCAAATTAAAGGCAAGGGTCAACGCATGAAAATTTCTTCCGGCAATACCGGCGCCGCCGTGCCCAGCTCTGCCGTGGCGCCCACCGAAGCGATCGCCGAGAACGCCAGCGCCGCTGCGGCTGCCGGCGGTTCGTCCGCGGGCGCTGAACTGCAGTCGGCCGTGTTGCAGCCAGCCATTACCGCACTGCGCGCCATGCCCGATATCGATCATGAGCGCGTGGCATTTCTGCGCGACGCGCTGGCCAAGGGCGAACTGCCGTTCGATCCTTCGAAGATCGCCGGACTCATTCAACGCTTCCATGGCAGCGACACATGACCGCGCCACGCAAGGGTCTCACGCGCCAGGAAGCCGTGCAGCGCGTACTGCAGGGCATCACCGATGACCACCACGGTTATGCCGAACTGCTGGCTTTGCTGGAAGAACAATTCCAGGCTACCCTTCGCCACCAGACGGGGCAATTGAAAGTACTGGCCGAACAGGTCGTGGCGGCCGTCGAGCCGCTCGATGGCCGCCGCCGCCAGCGCATGAGCCTGGTCAGCGCCCTGCTCGGCCCCAAGGCCGACATGACACAGCTGTTTGCGCTGCTGCAGGTCGACGCGCGCAACAAGGCTGTCGCCAGCTGGGAAGTGCTGGAACAGATGGTGCTTGAATGCAAGCGCCTGAACACCCGCAACAGCCAGCTGTTAACTGAACAATACACGACCATGCAGCGCGTGCTGCATGGCGAGGAACACATTTATGCGCCAGGCTGATTTTTTTGCAAGCAATGCCCGCGCCGTGGCGGCGACGGCGTCGACTGCCCCCACTGCTGGCGTGCAGAGCAATATGCGCGCGACCGGCAGCACCGCCTCGACCGCCAGTTTCAGCAGCGTGTTCCAGCAGGTGCAGGGCGAAGTGGCAACCTTTATCGAACAGGGTGGCGGCAACGCCACCATGCTGAGCCCGGAAGGCCGTGCCTGGTCGGCCAATAGTGCGCCGGCGAATGTACTGGGCAGTATCAACCAGGGTGGCGAGATCGGCGAAGTGCAGCAACAGTTTTTAGCCTCCATCAAACCATGGACCGAGGAAACCGGTGCGCGCCTGGGCGTGGCGCCGGAAATCGTTGCCGCCCACGCGGCGCTGGAATCGGGCTGGGGCCAGCGCCCATTGCGCCAGGGCACGACGGATACCAATAACCTGTTCGGCATCAAGGCAGGCGGCAAATGGCAAGGCGAAGTGGCCAATGCATTGACCACCGAATACGCTGGCGACAGCGGCACTGCGTTGAAAAAAACCGAGCGCTTTCGCAGCTATCCGGACCAGGCCAGCGCCTTCCGCGACTATGCCCAGGTACTGCTCGACAATCCCCGCTACCGCGCCGCGCTCAATACCGGCAACGATGCACAGGCCTTCGCGCAAGGACTGGCGCGCGGCGGCTATGCCACCGATCCCAACTATGCAGCCAAGCTGAGCCAGCTTGCCACGCGCCTGCAGCGCACCGCAGTGGCAGACTGATCACTTATCGGTCACCGCCCGCCGATATCGGCCGGCTCCACCACCCCCGCCTCCACCACGCGCGCACGGATCACCGTGCCGCTGGTGGCGTTGCGCACCCGGATTATTTCTCCCTGAGCGCCAGGATCCAGCGCCACGCCGTCCATGCTGACCTGCACCTGCTCCTTGCGCGCCATGATGTTGACCGGCGCGCCGCGTTTGACCAGCACCGGCGACGCCAATTGACCCTGGCGCAATACTTCGCCCGCACGCAGGCTGCGCCGGCTCGACAGGCCCGCCACGGCTGGCAGCGAAGAGATGCTGTCGGCCACCATCGTCACGTCGCGCCGCGCCAGCTCGACGTCGCCGGGCCCCATCGGCGTATTCGCCGTGACGGCCGATTTCGTGACCGCCACCCTGGCCGTAATGGTGGCGCGCGCCAGCATTTCATAGCGCCAGCCGCCCGCGCCGGGACAGCTGGCGACAAAGCGCATGCGCTGCGGCGAGCGGCTGTCGACCGCTTCCAGCTGCACTCGCACCGGGCATGCAGGCATGACACGCGTGGTTTTTACAACAGTGACCTGAAACAGCGGTTCCAGCATCCCCGCAGAGGCAGCCTGCTGCGCCAGCTGCTCCTGAGCCAGCTGTTCTACCTGCAAAAATATATTGTCGGCTGGCAATTCGGCGCGTCCTGCACTACTATAGAGGCTGGTCAGTAAAAACAGACCGGGCAGCAATGTGCGACATGCACGTGCCTTGATGGATGCAGCGGCATAATTGGTGAAATGAATCATTGCTAACCTTATTTACTAATCCTGATCAAAAACATCGAAACAGCATGACCTTACCATGCGTCAACATGACCAGGCAGGCATTTTACTCCTGCATTCACACTCCAGCCCGCACCACCGAATTCAACACAAAGGATGACCATGGGGATTAATTTCAAGGATGCACTCGGTGTGCATGCCGACGCGCTGGCCCTGCGCGCAGATCGTACGCGCGTGCTGGCGGCTAATATCGCCAACGAAAACACGCCAGGCTTCCAGGCCATGGACATGGATTTCGGCAGTGCGCTGCAACAGTTGCAGGACAGCGAAGCGGGCATGCTGTCGACCGATGACGACGCCACCTCCCTGTACCGCGTGCCCTACCAGCCCAGCCGCGATGGCAACACGGTCGAGATCGGCGTCGAGCAGGCGGCGTTTTCGCAAAACGCCAGCGACTTCCAGACCAGTCTCAGTTTCGTCAACATGAAACTCAAGGGACTGGCAAAAGCCATTTCCGGACAAGGATAAGCAGCATGAGCTTCCAGGATATTTCCAAGATTGCCGGCTCGGCGATGGCGGCGCAGACCGTGCGCCTGAACACCATCGCCAGCAACCTGGCCAACGCCGAATCGGTTGCCGGCTCCGAAGCCGAAACCTACCGTGCCCGCAAGCCGGTGTTTGCGGCCGTGATGGACGGCAGCGGTGCCTCGGGCGCCGGCGGGCGCGTGCAGGTGCTCGACGTGGTACAGAGCGACGAGCCGCTGCGCAAGGTGTACGAACCGGGCCATCCGATGGCCAACGCGGACGGCATGGTGTTCTACCCGAACGTCAACCAGGTGGCCGAGATGACCGACATGATGTCGGCCTCGCGCGCTTTTGAAACAAATGTTGAAGTTTTGGGCCGCATCAAGTCGATGCAGCAGTCGCTCCTCAAATTAGGTGAAGTGTAAGCCATGGAAACCACCCTTTTTACCGGCAGTACCGGCACCGGCAGCACCAGCAGCAATGCGGTCGCGTCGCAAAACAACGCCACGCAAGACATGTTCACCAAGCTGCTGGTGGCGCAGATCCGCAACCAGGATCCGCTGGCGCCGACCGATCCCAGCCAGTTCGTCAACCAGTTGACGCAGCAGGCGCAGACCGAAGCGATGCAGAACCTGTCGACCCTGACCAGCGCCAACGCCAGCGTGCTGCAAAGCATGCAGGTACTGGCGCTGGGCGCCCAGGTGGGATCCGAAGTGATGGTCAATTCCAGCACGGTACAGCTCGACGGTGTCAAAGTCAGCGGCAGCATCGCCCTGTCGTCCAACAGCAGCAAAACCACCCTGACGCTGAAGGATGCGTTCGACAAGGAATACACGATGGAACTGGGCGCCAAATCGGCCGGCAACGCTACCTTCACCATCGACCCGGAAAAGCTGGGCCTGCCAGCCGGCACCTACACCATGGCCGTGACCACCAGCAGCGGCGAGAAACCGACGGTCGATATCGCGGGCAAACTCAGCAGCGTTCGCCTGTCGGCTACCGGCAGCATGATTTTGAACGTCGCCAACCTGGGTGAAGTCAGCCCTGGCGCGATCACCGGTTTCAATGGCAAGACCTCTTGATACGCCTGTAACGCCCTTTGCTTTTTTGCCCAATTAATCCCGTCCTTCATTAAAGGAACCTCCATGAGTTTCGACATCGCACTGTCCGGCATCCAGGCCATCAACGAGCAATTGACCGCTTCCAGTAACAACATCGCCAACGCCGGCACCTACGGTTTCCGCAGCAGCCGCGCCAACTTCTCGTCGATGTACGCCGGCGACCGCGCCACCGGCGTGGAAATCGGCTCGACCACGCAAAGCATGAGCGTCAACGGCGGCGTGCTGAACACCGGCCGCACGCTCGACGCGGCGATCGACGGCCGTGGCTACTTTGTCAGCCGCGATGCGCAGAACACCATGAGCTACAGCCGTGTCGGCATTTTCAGCGCCAGCAGCAGCGGCTATCTGGTCGATTCGAATGGCAAGATGGTGCAAGGCTATGCGGCCGCCGTAAAAGGCAGCACGACTCTTGGCGCAATGGGCGATATGAAAATTCCTACCGGCCAGATCCCAGCACAAGCGACCGGAAACCTCAATTATGTCGCCAACCTTTCTTCTGAATGGGTGGCCAAGCCTGCCGCCAACGTCTTCGACAAAGACAATATCCAGACCTACAACAGCGCCAAGGTATCGGTACTGTATGACTCTCTGGGCGCCAAGCACACCATGAGCCAGTATTTCGTCAAGACCGATGCCAATACGGTGGCTGTGCACTACATGCTTGATGACAAGCCACTCGCTTCGCAGGCAAACCCGGCCACACCGGTGCCTCCGGCAACTTCTGTGCCTGCGCTGCCAGTAGTCCTGAAATTTGATCAGGATGGCCAACTCGCCACTATTGATGGCAAAGCTCCGAATAATGCCGTGCCTGCCGGTACCACGCCACCAACAGGCTGGAAAGCTGTATTTGATCCTGTCAAGCTTTCCGATCCGATTACCGGCTCTGGCGCAGCAAACCTTGCATTCAATCTCAATTATTCCGATACGACCATGTTTGCAGGCGAAGCGACCACTTCGACCAACAAGTCGGACGGCTATGCCTCCGGTACCTACACCGGCGTGGAACTGGCGTCGGACGGCTCGATCATGGCGAAATACACCAACGGCGAAACCAAGAACGTCGGCACCATCGCGCTGGCCAACTTCGCCGATGAAGGCGCATTGACGGCCGCCGACAACACCAGCTGGACCGCCTCGACCGCTTCCGGCGCGCCGCTGTACGAGCGTCCTGGCGTGGGCATGGCCGGCAAACTGGCGACCAGCTCGCTGGAACAGTCGAACGTCGACATCACTACCGAACTGGTGGGCTTGATGACCTCGCAGCGCAACTACCAGGCCAACTCGAAAGTGCTGTCGACCGAAAACGCCATGCTGCAGTCGCTGATGCAAGCGTTGTAATCACGGTCACGCAAAGGTAAACCAGCATGGATGCCCTGATTTATACCGCCATGAGCGGTGCCGACCGTGCCCTGCGGGCACAGCAGGTACACGCCAACAACCTGGCCAATATCGAGACCAGCGGCTTTCGGGCCAACCTGGAGGTCTCGACTGGCCAGTCGTTGCAGAATGGCTACGGCTACGACGACCGCCACATGGCGCAGACGCAGTCGAGCGCAATTTCCACGCGCAACGGAACCATCAAGGAAACCGGACGCGAGCTCGACGTGGCCATCACGGGCAACGGCTTTCTGGCGGTGCAGTGGCAAAACGGCGAAGCCTATACCCGCGCCGGCGCCATGGAACTCGATGAAACCGGTGCGTTGATGCTGAACGGCCGGCCGGTGCTGGGCGAAGGCGGTCCGATTACCTTGCCCGAACACACCAGCTTGTCGATCGGTTCGGACGGCACCATTTCGATCCAGGTACCGGGCGCCGCGCAGATGCAGACCGTGGACAAGCTCAAGCTGGTCAACGCCGAAACGGGCGAACTGACCAAGAATGAAGCAGGCCTTATCGTCTCGCGTACCGGCGAAGACTTGCAGGCTGACCCGACGGTGCGCATCCGCGACCGCCATATCGAAGGCAGCAACGTCTCGGCGGTCGAAGAGATGGTCGCCACCATGAGCCTGAACCGCAGCTTCGAGATGCAGATGAAAGTATTCAAGGCCAGCGATTCGATGACGGAATCGGGCAACCGCCTGCTGGGCGCCTGAGCCCAACGCCACTTAACACTAGGAGCAACAAATGAATCCAGCAATGTGGATCAGCAAGACCGGCGTGCAGGCGCAGGACGCCAAGCTGCAGGCCATCGCCAACAACCTGGCCAACGTCAATACGGTCGGCTTCAAGCGCGACCGCGTGGTGTTCGAAGACCTGTTCTACCAGGTCGAGCAGCAACCGGGCACGCAGCGCGCCGACAATACCCTGTCGCCATCGGGCGTACAGCTCGGTAACGGCACGCACATGGTCGGCACGCAAAAAGTATTTACCACCGGCAGCCTGCAAACGACCAGCCGCGAATTCGACGTGGCCATCACCGGCAACGGCTTCCTGCAGGTGCTGCGCCCGAACGGCGAAGCGGCCTACACGCGCGCCGGCCAGCTCGGCATCGACGCCAACGGCGTGATGGTCAACGCCCAGGGCCTGCCACTGGTGCCGCAAATCACCGTGCCGAACAACGCCAGCGCGATCACCATCGGTGAAAACGGCATGGTCTCGGCGACGATTCCCGGCAACGTGGCGGCAACCGAACTGGGCCAACTGACCCTGACCAGTTTCGTCAACCCGACCGGCTTGCTGGCACTGGGCGAAAACCTGTTCCAGGAAACGGCATCGAGCGGCACGCCGACCGAAGGACGTCCTGGCGAAGGCGCCTTGGGCAAGCTCAAGCAGTTCGCGCTGGAAGGCTCGAACGTGCAGGTGGTCGAAGAAATGGTCGACATGATCGCGGCCCAGCGCACCTATGAAATGAATACCAAGGTGCTGTCGGCGGCTGACAATATGCTGCAATACCTGGCGCAAGCGGCACGCTGATGAAAGCCGCACTGCAAGCAGGCGCGGCGCTGCTGCTGGCCTTGCTGGCCGGCTGCGCCAGCCGCCCGGTGGCACCGGTGGCGCCGACGTTTTCCGAAGAGCCGCTGGTGGCCCAGCGCGGCAGTGGCCGCGGCGGCGTGGCAGGCGGCGTGTTCAACCCCGATGCGGGCCTGTCGCTCACTTCCGACAGCCGCGCCTTTCGCGTTGGCGACGTGGTGACGGTAGCGCTGCAGGAAACCACCCAGGCCAGCAAGAAGGCCGGCACTTCCTTCAACAAGGGCTCCTCGGTTGGCGTGGCGGCGGCCGGTTTGCTGGGCAAGACTTTTCCCAAGACCGGCATCGACCTGTCGGCCGACCGCAATTTCGCCGGCGACGCGACCAGCACACAGCAAAACGCGCTGTCCGGCGCGATCACCGTGATCGTGCAGGAAGTGCTGCCGAACGGCTTGTTGCGGGTGCAGGGCGAAAAGACCCTGACCCTGAACCAGGGTGAGGAATTCGTGCGCCTGCGCGGCTATCTGCGCGCGGCCGACATCGATTCGAACAACCAGGTGTCGTCACTGCGCATCGCCAATGCGCGTATCGCCTATTCTGGCCAGGGCACCCTGGCCGAAGCCAATACCCCGGGCTGGCTGACGCGCTTTTTCGTCGGTCCATGGATGCCGTTTTAAGGTCACATCATGAAATTTCGTTCTGCCCTGCCCGCCGCTCTGCTGGCTGTCTTTTGCGGCATGTCGCTGCCCGCCACGGCGGCGCAAGTGCTGCGCAACCTGGTCAGCATCGAAGGCGTGCGTGACAATCCGCTGGTCGGCTACGGCCTGGTGGTCGGCCTGAACGGCAGCGGCGACACCACCCAGGTGAAGTTTTCCAGCCAGTCGGTGGTCAACATGCTCAAGCAGTTCGGCGTGAAACTGCCCGACGGCGCCGAATCGAAAAGCAAGAACGTCGCCACCGTGATGGTCAGCGCCGTATTCCCGCCCGGCTACCGCCGCGGCCAGGCGATCGACGTGACGGTTTCCTCGCTGGGTGACGCGAAAAGCCTGCGCGGCGGCACTTTGCTGCTGACGCAGCTGCGCGCGGCCGACAATGAAACCTATGCACTGGCGCAAGGCAACGTGGTGGTTGGCGGCCTGAACGCCACCGGCAAGAGCGGCTCGTCCGTTACCGTCAACACCCCGACCTCGGGTCGTATCCCGAACGGCGGCAATATCGAGCGCGAGATTCTCAGCGACTTTGCCACCAAACCGACCGTCACCCTCAATTTGCGCCACCCGCATTTCGAAACCGCCATCAATATCGTCGAAGCCGTCAACCGCCGCTTCGGCGCCGTCGCCACCACCAGCGACGCCACCAGCGTGGAAGTGATCGCGCCGGAAAACCCGACCCAGCGCGTGGCGTTCATGGCCAAGCTCGAAGCATTGACGGTCGACGTCGGCGTCGATACGCCCAAGGTGGTGTTCAATTCGCGCACCGGCACGGTGGTCATCGCCGAGGGCCTGCGCGTGAAAGCGGCCGCCGTCACGCATGGCTCGCTCAAGGTGGTCATTTCAGAAAGTTCGGCCGTCAGCCAGCCGGCGCCGTTTGGCCGCGGCCAGACCACCGTCACGCCACAATCGAAAGTGTCGGTTGACCAGGGCAATGGCAATATGTTCAAGTGGCCCGCCGGCGCCAAGCTGCAGGCCATCATCGACGTGGTCAACAGCCTGGGCGCCTCGCCCGACGACATCATGGCGATCTTGCAGGCACTGGACCAGGCCGGCGCGATCGAAGGCGAACTGGTGGTAATCTGATGAGCATGCAAATCGATAACACCAATGGCACCCTGCCCTCGGCGCTGGACGATCATAGCGCTGGCGCGGTCGCGCCGGCCGACCCGCGCTACGCGGCCAAGGCCACCGAAGCGGCCGTCAAGTTCGAAGCCTTCTTCATTTCGCACATGCTGCGCCAGATGCGCTCGGGCACGCGCGAGATGGCTGGCGAAGACAGCGTCTACAAGGACCCCGTCAACAGCGACATGCTGGAACTGGCCGACAACATGGTGGCCGACAAGATGGCAGGCCAGCGCGCCTTCGGCATCGCCGACGCGATCTTGCGCCAGTTGCTGCCCGCCGCCGCCACACCGGCCGCGAAAATCGATGTCAAAGCGGACAAAGTTGCTGGCGGACTTAATAAGCCTGCCTGAAGTGTCGCCTGTAACAAAGGTAGCGCTATCGCCCCCTATCACGAAAGAATGCCATGAGCATGATCAGCAACGCCCTGTCAGGCAGCATCGCCGCGCAGGCCGCCCTTGGGGCGGCAAGCCAGAATATCGCCAACCTGCAAACGCCGGGCTATACCCGCCAGGGTGTATTGCTCAGTTCGCTTGGCGCCGGTGCCGGCGTGCGGTCGGCAGGCAATGGCGTGGAAGTTGGCGCACTGATGCGCTTCAGCGACGCCTATAAAAGCCAGCAGATGTGGCGTGCCGCGTCGGACCAGGGCTTTCGCTCGCAGGCCCAGCCTTACCTGACCCAGCTCGAACGCGTGATGGGCGACGAAAAATCGAGCATCAGCAACGGCATCGACGGCTTTTTCACGGCCCTCAACGCAGCTGCCGTCGATCCGACCTCGACCCCGCTGCGCCAGCAGATCATCACCTCGGCCGACGCCATGGCCCAGCATTTCAACAGCATCAACAATGTGATGAGCAACCAGGTGCTGTCGCTGCACCAGCAACGCGAAGCGATGATGCCGCAAGCCAATACCGCGCTGCAGAACATCGCCGCGCTGAACCAGCGCATTTCGACCTCGAACGCGGCCGGCACCAATGTATCGGCGCTGATCGACGCGCGCGACCAGCTGGTCGACGGGCTGGCCTCGCAGATGGCGATCGAAGTCAATACCCAGCCGGACGGCTCGATGAACATCTCGCTCAAGAGCGGCCAGCCGCTGGTGATCGGCAACATGTCGGGCACGCTGACGAGCAGCGAAAACGCCATTGGCGAGCAGAGCATTACCTTGAAATTTGCCAACTCGACTTTCAAGCTGGACAACGTCGCCGTCGGCGGCCAGATCGGTGGCCTCGGCGAATTCGAGCAAAACACGCTGCAGCCGCTGCAGCAGTCGCTGCGCGACTTGGGCAAGACACTGACGGACAATATCAACAAGCAGCTGAACCTGGGCCAGACCATGAGCGGTGCGGCCGGGCCGGATCTGTTCGTCTACACTGACGGCGTGATGTCGATCAAAAAAGATTTTGCCGCCGCCGACCTGGCGCTGGCCAGTGCCGGCGGCGCCGCCGGCGACAGCAAGAACCTGCAAAGCCTGATCGACATCAAGAACAAACCGATCACCTTGCCCAGGCTGGGCGAGGTGCTGATCAGCGATGCCGATACGCAACTGGTGGGCAAGCTGGGCATCGCCAGCCAGCAGAACCAGGCGCTGCTGAAGACGGCCGAGACGGTGCGCACGCAGGCGGTCAACGACTGGAGCGCCACCAGCGCCGTCAACAAGGACGAAGAAGCAATGAACCTGGTGGAATTCCAGAATATGTATCAGGCGAACATGAAAGTCATTTCGGTCGCCAACACCTTGTTTGACGCCACTTTGGCAATGATGGGTTAAGGAGCGACGAACATGCGTGTAGCCAACAGCCAGTATCAAGCGTTGATCAATGTATCGATCCAGCAAAACCAGGAACGCATCAATTACCTGACGCAGCAGATGTCGTCGGGTTTGCGCATCCAGTTGCCATCGGATGATCCGATCGGCAACGTGCGCATTTCGCGCCTGACGCGCGAGCAGGCGATGGTCGCGCAGTACAAGGACAATATTTCCGCCGTCCAGACACGATTGCTGAAAAATGAAAATTACCTGTCGAGCATGGTGACCGACATGGGCCAGGCGCGCGACCTGCTGGTCTGGGCCGCTGATGGCAGCAATGCCCCATCCGACCTGAAGGCAATGACCGAATCGCTGCGCGCCATGCGCGACAGCGTGCTCTACACGTCCAACCTGAAGGACCAGGAAGGCCGCTACATGTTTTCCGGCACCGCCACCGACACAGCCGCGATCGCCTATGATCCAGCCGCAGCGGTCGGTTCGCGCTATAGCTATACCGGCAACACGGAAACACAGACCGTGGTGGTCGGCAATGGCATCACGCAAGCGGCCAACGTCGACGTCAAGAACCTGGAAACCTGGCTCAACAAGATTGACCAGACCATCGAGGCGCTCAGCGCGCCCGGCCTGAATCCGGCCGATCCTGCCGTGCGCAGCGTCGTCACGACGGCGCTCGATGGCACCGATGAGGGCATGGAACTGTTGTCCGGCAAGATTGCCATCTTCGGCGGCGCGCAGAACATCCTGTCCACGCTGAACAACAACCTGGACAACGTCTCGCTGTCGAACAACACGGCCTTGCTGGAATTGAAGAAGGCCGACATCGGCGCGGCGGCGATCGAGCT
Organism: Janthinobacterium sp. 1L-D-8-B-C4; assembly: GCF_057291295.1. Taxonomy (NCBI): domain Bacteria; kingdom Pseudomonadati; phylum Pseudomonadota; class Betaproteobacteria; order Burkholderiales; family Oxalobacteraceae; genus Janthinobacterium; species Janthinobacterium sp. 1L-D-8-B-C4. Next base: position 107,256 of record NZ_JBXAVX010000002.1, on the reverse strand, counting down.
GACCGGCTATCAGACCGCACTGGAAGCAACCTATAAAGCCTACAGCAAAGTCGGCTCACTTTCCCTGTTCGACCTACTCTGATCTCCATGCAAATCGCTCAGCTCCCCACTTCTTCAGGCGTTGCCGGCAAAGGCAGCGGCACGGCACGCGGTGTCGAAGGCGCCACGGGCAGTGTCGACGGTGCCGGTACGCGTACCGATAGCGCCGCGCCGAGGGGGGCGACAGCGACGCTCAAGCGCGGGCTGAACAACTGGGATCACCAGTTGCAGGGCGAAATATCGAATGCGCAGCAAACGCTCGATTACCTGGAGCGCAGCAGCAGCCAGTTGCAGGCATTGAAAAGCGAACTGGCCGCCAAGCTGGCCGCGCGTGCCGGCCGCGATGGCCAGGTCGAAGCGCGCGTGCGCCAGTTCAGCAGCACCTGGCGCGAGCGCAGCAGCGCCTCGGGCGGCTCGCTCGACGCCCAGCTTGGCTACAGCAGCCCGCAATCGGCTCAGCAAAGTTTCACTATCCGTGGCCTGACCATGGCCAGCCTGCAGGAAGGTTCGCAGGAAGTGCTGGCGTTTTCCGTCGGCGGCGCCAACCAAGCACTACGATCCGTCAGCATCGAACCGGGGCTGTCGGACAAAGAAATCATCGCCCGCTTCGACCGCGCCCTGATGCCGTCGAATATCCGCGTGCGCCAGGGCGAAGACGGCCAGGTCGTGTTCAGTACGCCAGAGTCGTCGTGGGCCAACGTGCGCGACAGCCTGGCCGTGCGCGGCGGCGGCATCCGCTTCCCGACCGGCCAGATGAACCGCGTCAGGACCGATCCTGAACCGGCCGCGATTGCGCCCGAACAGTGGGACACGGCCGATATCGAAGCATTGCGCGCCACCTTGCATGAGGTGGTACAGGCGCTGGCGCATATCCAGCAGTCGCGCGCTGCCGTCAGTCTGGCGCTGGCGCAAGCCACGGCGCGCGTCGAGAGCGCCCAGGCCGCACCGGTCGAGACCAGCATGGATACGGTGGCGCAAAGTTTTACCGACACGGCCAGCAAACCGGGCTACGAATCACTGATGTCCATCAGTGCCGCCTTGGTCGGCATCAGCCGCGAGCGCGTGATTTCCCTGCTCGGCCTGCGCTAGTACCGGCCCTGCAGGCAATACACGCCAAGAGTTCGCTTTGATAAAAACCGCCGCCCGCCTCATCAGCTACGCCCTGCTGGGAAAATCCAACAAGCAAGTGCTCGATATCGCCAGCGTGCGCAAGGTACTGATTTTGCGCAACGACAAGATTGGCGACATGATCGTCACCACGGCGCTGCTGCGTGAACTGAAGAAAAACTATCCGCACTGGCAGATCGATGTGGCGGCCAGCAGCGCCAACCGCGACGTGATTGCCGACAATCCGCATGTCAGCGAGATCATCATCTGGGACAAGCAGCCGCTGCTGCGTGACTTGCGCACCACCATCGCGGCGCTGCGCAGCCGCCGCTATGACGTCATCTTCAATCCCTACAACCGCTTTTCCATTCCCTTGCTATTTCGCATCAAATGGCTGGGCGCGCGTTACCTGACCGGTTTTGCAATTCCCAAATACGGTACCTCGACTGCCAGGCTCGGCATGTTCGACCATACGGTCCCCTGTGACCGCAGCGCCCACATCCTCGACAGCTACTTCGCCGCTTTCGGCCAATTTGACCTGCGCGACATCGATCCGCGCTACGAACTGTTTGGCGTGGACGCGCACGCGGCGGCCATCGACGCAGCCTGCGATACCTTGCTGCGCGCATACGATGGCCTGTTCTGCCTGAATTTCCAGGGTAGCAATGCGCAGCGCACGGTCAGCGTGGCCGATGCCCGGCGCTGCTGCGCCGCCCTTGCCGCACGCTACCCGCGCCACGCCCTGCTGGTAATCGCGGCGCCGGGCAGCGAGGCGCGCGTTGCCGAAATCGTGGACGGCGCCGGCCATGCCAACGTCATGCTGGCGCCGCCTACCAAACACATTTTGGAACTGGCAGCGCTGATTCGTCGCTGCGACCTGGTGCTGTCGCCCGATACCTCGGTGATCCACATCGCGTCGGCTTTTGACAAGAAAATCGTCGGCTACTATATCCGCACGGATAACTACCGCTGGTTTTACCCGGCCAGCCGCCACTACCGCGTCATCCTGGCGCCAGGCCTGAGCCTGTCGGACGTCAGCGCCGACGAGACGCTGGCGGCCGTCGAAGCGCTGCTGCCTTAGCAAACGCCATTGCAGGTTGCCGGCCGAACAGCAAGGCCGGAAACCTTGCGAGGACTGCAGCGTGCAGCGCCAGCCTCGGCAGGATAACCGGCAGCTCAGAAGCCCATGCCGCGCCGGCGCAAGCCAAAATTGTGCCCCACCACCAGCAAGGTGCTGGCAACCAGGCTCGACAGGCCTACGATCAGCTGGATCAGCTTGTCGTCGGGCAATATCCACAATGAGGAAGGCGGCGTTTCGCAGCCGGTCGCCGCGCTGATCAAGGGCGCCACCCAGGCCGCATCGGGCGTGACGTCAAGCACGACGGCGCCGTCAGGGCTGGTCTGCATGTAGATGTCGCCGCCTTCGGCCAGCGTGAAGCAGATGCCGACGCCGGTTTCCTGCGCGCCGATATTATCCTGCATGCTGCGGTTGTGTTCCTCGATCCACACTTCCACGTCGTACGGCGTTTCCAGGTGTTCCCACGGACGGGGCCGGAAGCGGGGACGCGCCAGGATCTCGTCGCCGGTGTTGCTTGCCATATTGTTCTCTGCTGCGCCTTGCATGATTGCCTTCTTTGCGGTGATGCGGCGGAACCCGCTGCCCGCCAGGCCTCATTATCCTCTTTTCACGCCAGCAAGAACAACCATCAGAAAAACTGATGGCTATCAACTTTTAATATCAGCAAGCCTGACCTATCATGCTGGCCAGTTCATTATTACGGGCAGCATATGCGAGGCATCCAACGAAAAATCGTCTACGTCACCGCTTTTGAAATCATCGGCATGACCATTTCCACCCTGTGGCTCACCTTGTTGTCGGGCGAATCGCCCACCAGCACCGGGCCGCTGGCCCTGATGATCACCAGCATCGCGGTGATCTGGAACCTGCTCTACAACACGGCTTTTGAATACTGGGAGATCCGCCAGGTATCGCGCACGCGCACCGTGTGGCGCCGCATTGTGCATGCGATCGGCTTCCAGATCACCCTGGTGGTGTCCCTGATCCCGCTGATCGCCTGGTGGCTCAATATCAGCCTGTGGCAGGCGTTCGTGCTGGACTTTGCACTGATGCTGATCATCCCCTGCTACAGCTTTGTGTTCAATTATATTTTCGATGGCCTGTTCGGCGTGCCGCTGTCGGCGCAGCAGCCGGTGGAAGTAGCGGCGGCGACTCAGGGCGCTTCGGCCAGCAACTGAAGAAATTGCCGCGCCGCCATGCCCAGCGGCCGGTCCTTCATCCACACCATGTGGATCGGCAGCGCCAGGCCGTTGCCGGTGTTCTTGAACGCCAGGCGGCGCACGCGGCCGGCCGCCAGCGAGTGCGCAATCGCCGACTGCGCAAAGTTGCCCCAACCCAGGCCGGCCTCCACCATCGCCAGCGCCATCGGCAGGCTGTCGGTGCGCCAGTGCGACAGGCCCACCACCGGGCGCGCGTCGGCCAGCGCCAGTTCGCGGCTGGCAACGACGATCTGGCGCAGGTTGACCAGTTCCTCGATATACACCGCCCTGCCCGCCTCACCGGGTGGATGCTGCATCGAGATAATCGCCAGCAAGGCATCGCTGCCAACCAGCTGGAACTGTTCCGCATGATTGATGCGCCCGCCACCGAAGGCCACGCAGGCGCTGATGCGGCCCCGGTGCAAGAGGTCGAGTACATCGTCCTGCGGCGCAGTCAGCACTTCGATATCGAGCAGCGGGTGGCGCTGCGACAGGGCCTGTACTGCGCGCAGGAAAGGTGCATGATCGAGCTCGGCCGCGATGCCCAGCGAGATGCGGCTTTCCAGGCCCTGTGACAGCTGCTGCACATGCAGGTGCAATTGCTTGAGCTGCTCTGCGACCAGGCGCGCGTGCGGCAACAGCGCGATCGCGGCCGGAGTCGGCACCGCCATGCGCGCGCCACGGTCGAACAGGGCAATGCCCAGTTCGGCTTCCAGATGGGCGACGGCCATGCTGACTGCCGAGGGCGAGCGCCGCAGGGCGCGCGCGGCACTGGAAAACGAACCGCCATCGACGACGGCCAGGAACAGTTCGATATTATTGCTGGAGAGCTTCATGAGCGTGCTTGGAAAAATGAACTTTTGCCGATACTGGCAGTCGAAGCTGTAAGTTCCATTTCAGGAGAGCAGCATGTTCAAGACACTACGCTACCGCCAGGGGCATGGCGGCTATGTATCGGATTTTACCAAATTCATGGAAGAGTTCCTGGACCAGCATCCCGAAGTACGCGAGAGCCGGCGCCGCGGCTGGCGCATTTATTGGGAACGGCCAGCGGACTTGCGTGAAATGGAACGGACCATGGCCGACCGGGTGCCGGAACCGCCCTATCACTACGATTAGGCGTCAGCCCTTCCAGGTGCGCTGCAAGCCGGTATCGGCATGGATCCAGCCGCCGCGCGGGCCAGCGCGGTAGTAAAAACCGACGCCGCCCTGCTTGAAGCTGCGCACCAGCGAACCGAGCACTTCCGAATTGAGGTTGGCCACGCGGATATCGGCCGCCTTGCCCGAAATATGCAGCGACTGGCGCGCGGCGGGTACCCCTGCTTCGCGCAGCCGGCTGTTCGATTCGGCCGTGCGGTAGCCAGACAATATCTCCAGCGGCTGCTCGATGCCATAACGGGCGATGAAGGCCTGCGTGCCCCACAAGGTCTCGAACAGTTTCGGATCGATCGGCGCCGTCTTCTTGCCGTTGACGTCGCGCAGCAGATGGCACAGCTCCTGGTAGGCCGAATCGATGACTTCGCCATCTTTCCAGTACAGCAGCCTGGCCTTCTCATTGCTGGCCGGGCGCACCACTTCCAGGGTGCGCGGCTTGAGCCAGAATTCCAGGTCGAGGATCTGCGCATCGAAGATGTCGGGCGGCGGCGCCATTTCCGTGATCGGCGCACCGCGCGGCGTGGTGATGGCGCGGTCAACGCTGGCCAGTTGCTGCGGCGGCACGCTGGTCTTTGGCATGCGTGGCTTGGCGCCGGCCGAGGCCATTGCCGGTTTCTCGGTGCGTGAAGCGCAGCCGATCAGTGGCGTGGATACCAGTCCGATGGCGGCCAGGCCCATGCCGTGTTGTAGAAAATTCCTGCGCGTTGCCATAGTCAGTCCCCGATAAAACAATGGGGAATACTATAGCGTATTGTGCCGCGAAGAAAAACCCTCGTCGCTATCGTGCCACCCTCATTTCACGCTATTTTCCATTCTGTAATGCTTCAGGCAACCGTGGCGATGCGCGGCTCAAGCGCCGCAGCCAATGCCAGCGAACTGAGCGGCTTATCGAGCAGATAACCCTGGGCCACGATCGGCAGGCCGGTGGCCTCGGCGATGCGCTGCAGGGCCTGCAACGCGGCGGGCGTGTCGAGGCGCTTGAAGACCACGCGTATGTTCGCCGCGTGGCACAGGGTGACAAAATTGGCCGCCGCGTTTTCATCGCTGAGGTTGCCTGCATCGAGCTTGAAGCTGTGCGGGTGCAGCCGCTCCAGCAGGCCGATGGCTTCGTTGACGCTGTTGACATGGATCGCCAGGCGAAAGCCGTTGCGGCGGTAATTGTCGGCCACGTAATTCAACAGCCAGCTCTGGTTGGCGGTCACCGTTGGCAGTTGCAGCACGATGCGCTCGATCGGCAGGCCCAGCGCGTCGAGGATGCGCTGGAAAGCGTGGCCGTGGTTGCTGCTTACCGCACTCAACAGCCGGTCGTGCACGTTCAGGTACAGGTCGGCCTGCTCGGCCTCGGGCTGGCGGAAAAAGTTAATCGCGTGCAGCATGCGGCACAGCCGGTCGAGTTCCACCGATTCATCGTCGCTGGCCGCGTGATCGAGCAAGCGCCACAGCGACAGCCCTTCGTCGTCGCGCGACACGCTGCGCGCCAGGCCTTCATAGGCAAGCACCTTGCCGCTTTCCAACTCGCGCAGCGGCTGGAAGGCGCTGGTCATGGTGCAATTGAAAAAACGGCCCAGCGCCCTGCCCTCGCCATCCAGCCAGACACTGGTGCCGGCCTGCGTCTGGTGCGACAAACGGGCCAGGTAATTTTTGAGGACGGGAAATGGCATGCTGACTCCTTCGTTAGGCTGCACCGTGCGCCGCCTCGTGGATGGCGCGGTGCCAAAGCGTGCAGATTAAGGCAGCGCGGCGCGGGCGTGAACGAATGCTTTCGCCATTCGATATGCGCCCAGCAAATAAGCGTGGCCTTGGCGCAACGGCATATGCATATGCGGAAAAAATCCTTTTCGGCAAAGCGTGCTGCCCTTACTGTGAGCCTGTACCGATATCAGCAGGAGGATACTTATATGTGCCAGTTACTCGCCATGAACAGCAGCAAGCCCGCCGCCCTGGGTTTTTCCTTTGCCGGCTTTACGGAACGGGGCGGCCGCACCGGCGAGCATCGCGACGGCTGGGGCATCGCCTTTCATTCCAGCGAAGGCTGCACGCTGCTGACCGACCACCTGGCCGCCATCGATTCGCCGCTGGCCAAGCAGTTGCACGAGAAACCGGTCAAGGCCAGAAATATCGTCGCGCATATCCGCAAGGCCACGCATGGCCGCATCGCACCGGAAAACACGCATCCGTTTGCCCGCACTTTATGGGGCAAGACCTGGTCGTTCGCGCACAATGGCGAACTGAAGGCATGGACTTCGCCGCAGCACGACGACTACCATGCCGCAGGCGATACCGACAGTGAGCAAGCCTTCTGCCATCTATTGGCCGCGCTGCGCACGCGCTTTCCCGACGGCGAACCGGCGCGCGAGGCGCTGCGGGCGGCCATCGGCGAGATCGCAGCCGAGATCGCCAGCAACGGCAGTTTCAATTTCATCCTGTCCGACGGCGAACTGCTGTACGCCCACTGCTCGACGCATTTGCACTATGTGATACGCGAATATCCGTTTTCCGTAGCGCAACTGATCGACTGCGAGCGCAGCATCGACTTTCGCCAGCACAACCACCTTGACGACCGCATCGCCGTCATCGCCACCCATCCGCTGACGGAAAACGAACCATGGACGGCGTTTGCGCCGGGCGAATTGAAAGTGTTTGCAGGCGGCGCGCTGCTGCAGGAAGTGGCGCCCAAGGGCGCCGTGTATATCCAGATCAGTTACTGAAGAGAATTAAAACACCAGTCGCAAGCAAAGGCACATCGGGCCAAGCGGGCCTGAAAAATGTCGAGGGCAAGGCGCAGCGACGAAGACAGTACGCCAGTACGGCGAGGAGCTGCAACGCCGCCATCGGCATTTTCTCGGGCGCGCGTCTCCGGCCCGCCATCTTCACGTTTTTTGCCTTGCACCTTTGAATATGTCGGATAGCTTGACTTCAGCAAGCTGGTCACGGCAAGTGGAAAAACTCAGACCGAATTGCAGTTGCAAAAACGCTTGCGCTTCGGGTCCGCCTTGGGGTCGCCCGTCACCAGGCAAGCCGGATCGAGCGCCTTCCAGCAGAAAATCGTTTCCACGCCATACGGCGAGCGCACGTTGCCCGCCTCGGCATAGCCCTGCTTGGCAAAGAATGCCTGGCCGCTGGCCGTGCTGTGCAATTGCAGCGCCTTGATGCCCCATAGCTTGGCTTGCGCTTCCAGTTGCTCCACCAATGCCGTGCCGGCGCCGCGGCGCTGCGCTTCGGGCAGCAAATAGCACAGCGCCAGCTTGCCGGCGCGCGTCAACAGCGCCACGCCCACCACCACGCCTGCCTCGACGGCCACCAGCGCAAAGTTGGTGGGCGAGGCAAACCAGCACGCCACCATCTGTGGTGTTTTATTGCCCAGCCAGGCTTCCAGGATGGCCGGATCCTGCCGGTGGTCGAGCGCGCAGCATTCGACGATGGAACGCCGCAATACCCTGCACGCCTCGACGGCGTCGGCCGATGTTGCAATACGAATTTCAAGACTCATGGATACTCACAAATTATTACGGTTGCCGATACAGGAGGTTTCACCCTGCAGCGCGCGATTCCGACTATACACCAAGCGGCGCGATCCGGTTTTTTCGCGCCGTGCCACCAGCAGGCTCTGCCAATGGCGGACTGGTTCAGGCTAAGCGCTGGCGAACGCCTTGCCCACGAATGTTTTCAAAAATCCATATCTGTTTTTTGATGGAAAACGCGATTCTATCTAAGCATATTACGAAATGTTCGTTTCCTTTTCGGCCAGAATTTTAGACTATGTCCCTCTGCAACCACAACACGAGAAAAACATGTCCAAACAAAACACCACCTTGCCGCTTTCCCACCTGACGCGCCGCTGGTTCCTGGCCGGCGCCATGGCTGTCAGCGCCATGGGCTTGCCGATGGCGGCCGGCGCCGCCGAACCGGTGGTGCTGCTGAACGTGTCGTACGACGTGATGCGCGAACTGTTCAAGGACGTCAACCCGGCCTTTATCGCCGAATGGCAAAAAAAGACCGGCGAAACCATCACCATCAAACAGTCGCACGGCGGCTCGAGCAAGCAGGCGCGCTCGGTGGCCGATGGCCTGGAAGCATCGGTCGTGACCATGAACCAGGCCAATGACATCGACCTGCTGGCCGACCGCGGCCTGGTGGTGGCCGACTGGGCCAAGAAATTCCCCAACAACGCCGCACCGTTTTACTCGACCATGGTGTACCTGGTGCGCAAGGGCAACCCGAAACAGATCAAGGACTGGGACGACCTGGCCAAACCCGGCATCAAGGTGATCGTGCCCAACCCTAAAACTTCGGGCAACGGCCGCTATACCTATCTGGCGGCCTGGGGCTATGCCGTGAAAAAAGGCGGCACCGAAGCGCAGGCGCGCGACCTGGTAACGCGCCTGTTCAAGAACGTGCCGGTACTCGATGGCGGCGGCCGTGGCGCCACCACCACCTTCACCCAACGTGAAATCGGCGACGTGCTCGTCACGTTCGAGAACGAAGTGCAACTGGTGCGCAAGGAATTCGGCGATAACTTCGAAGTGGTCTACCCGAGCGTATCGATCCTGGCCGAGTCACCGGTGGCCGTGGTCGACAAGGTGGTCGACCGCCGCGGCATCCGCAAGGAAGCCACCGCCTACCTGCAATACCTGTACTCGGAACCAGGCCAGGAATGGGCCGCCAAGCACTTCCTGCGCCCACGCTCGGCCACGGTCGCCAAGAAATACGCGGCCAGCTTCAAACCGATCAACCTGTTCACGGTCGACGAGGTATTCGGCGGCTGGAAGCAAGCGCAAAAGAAACACTTTGACGACGGCGGCGAGTTCGACAAGATCTACCAGAAATAATCAGTCGCAGCCCACGCTGCGCTTTATTTGAAAAAATCGCCTGACAGCAATGTTCAGGCGATTTTTTGCATATGGGTATGCAAATCGATTCGTTTGCAAACCCCTCATAAAACCTTACTCTGTCCCTGTCGCGCCAACCGGCGTACCCACCAGCAAAAGGACAGACCATGGCTATCTCGGAAATCAATGTACGTAACCAGTTTCGCGGCAAGATCAAGGAAATCATCGAAGGCTCCGTCGTCTCCGAAGTCGATGTCGAGACCCCGCACGGCATCGTCACCTCGGTCATCACCACGCGTTCGATCAAGGACCTGGACCTGAAGGTGGGCAGCGAAGTGATCGCGCTGGTCAAGTCGACGGAAGTGTCGATTGCAAAGATTCAGTAAGAGCATGCCATACCATTGCAACGCCCCGCCAAGCGCGGGGCGTTGGCGTTAACCGGCAGCTAATCGCGAAACAGATAGGTAAACGTCCTGCTCACCGGCAGCTTTTCACTACTCCCCTTGACCAGCACCTGCATGCGTTCGGCGTCGATGCGTTCGGCCGCTTCGATGGCTTTCACGTTGACCATGGTGCCGCGGTGGATTTGCCAGAACTGGTCCGGGTCCAGGCCGCCCAGCAGGTCTTTCAGGGGCGTGCGCACCAGCGCTTCCGAGCCGGCCAGCACCACGCGCGTGTATTTGGTGTCGGCCTGGAAGAACAGCACGTCGTCGATATCGATCAGGCGGATCTGCTTGCCGACGCTGGCCCTGATCCATTTCATCTTTTCGCGTGGCGGCGCCGGCAGCGCGGCGCGCAGCGATTGCAGCAGGTCGGCCATGTCGGCCGGCTGGGCGCCGAGTTTTTCGCGCAGGCGGGACAGGCTACGCTGCAGGCGCTCGACCTGTACCGGTTTCAGCAGGTAATCGACGGCGCCGGCGTCGAACGCGTCGACCGCATACTGGTCGTAGGCGGTGACGAACACCACGTGGGCGCGCTTGCCGATGCGCTGGGCCACTTCCAGGCCGGACAGGCCCGGCATGCGGATGTCGAGAAACACCACCTCGGGTTCGTGCTCCAGGAAACCATCCCAGGCGTCGTTGCCGTTTTCGGCCACCAGCACGATGCGCGCTTCGGGCCAGGCAACGGCCAGCATGGTTTGCAGGCGTTCGCGCATCAAAGGCTCGTCTTCGGCAATCAGGATGGTAGTGTTCATGCGGCGGTTTCTTTCAGGCTGGATGCCATTTTGATGGGTAATAATATGTCGGCGATCACGCCGCCCTCTTCGCCGTCACGCAGGCTCAAACTGGCGGACGGGTCGGACAGGCGCAGCCGGCTGCGCACGTTTTCCAGGCCCAGGCCGCCTTCCGGGGCATGCCCGGCGCCGCCTTGCGGCAAGCCCATGCCCGTATCCTGCACCCGCAGGCGCAGCATGCCGTCCACTTGCTGCGCCGACATGGTGATCTCGCCGCCACGCAGCGACGGTTCGATGCCGTGCTTGATGGCGTTCTCGGCCAGGGTCAGCAGGATCATGCTGGGGATGGCCGCGTGCGCAAATTCGGCTGGCAAGTCCAGCGCATAGCGCAGCCGGGAACCCATGCGCGCCCGCATTACGCGCAAATACGCCGCCACCATCTCGAACTCGCTTTGCAAAGGCACGTGTTCGCTGCGCATCTCGGCCAGGCTGGCGCGCAAAAAGGCGATCAGGTCGGCCGTCAGCGCCGCCGCTTTGGGGGCTCCGTCGGCACCCTGCTCGGCCAATTGCTGCACCGCGCCCAGGGTATTGAACAGGAAATGCGGCTCGATCTGGGCGCGCAGCAGGCGCAGCTGCGATTCGCTCAGTTCGCGCGCCAGACGGTCGCGCTCGGCATCCTGCTGCAGCTGCAAGGTCAGCGCTTCGTACTGGCGGTTGCGCCACTTGGTGACGATGGCCAGCGGCACCAGGTAAAACAGCACCGCCACCAGCAAGGCGATGCCGCCCACGCGCAGCAGGCGCTCGAACGCCAAGCCCATGGAGCCGGTATCGCTCAGGCCGGCCAGCAGCACGCCGGTAACCACCCCGGCCGCGCAGGTCGACACGATCAGCAACAGTTTCTTTATTGTCTGGCGCGTGGACCTGCGGTAATTGAACCAGACGCCCACCAGCCCCCACACCAGCGCAAACCCCAGGCCATTGCTGAAGAGCAGGGCCTTGAGCAATTCGAACCTGGCCGGCAATGCCAGGTACAGCGCGAAGCCGATAGCGCTGAACAGCAGCATCAGCTTGAAGGCGGCGATATAAAACCCGGCGCCACGGTATTTGAGCAGGAAATCATGCAATTGCTCGCGCTCGATCGGCGTCAGGGTCGACAGATTGCGGGCGATGCAGCGGCGCACACGGCCCTGCACCTGCGCCGCCATTTCCGGGTGCTTCAGCACCAGCAGCGATTCATCGTCGACGCTGCGGTACCAGTCCCTGTATTTTTTCAACATGTTGCGCTCTCCGTGGTCGTTGATTCAAACATGAATGCAGTCTACGGCGGCGGCCTTTGCAGGCACAGCGGCGGGCGACGAAACACGAAGCGGCAGGCCTCAACGACGAAAGCGCCATAAGAGTCCGCCAAGATTGCTGAAATAGTACGAAGTTTCCGAGATGAAATCAATCAGTGGGCGAGAATTTTCACTCCGGCAATAGTCCGTGATTTATTTTGCCTGATTGGTCCAAAATGGGGTTGACGAGCCCGTGTGCCGTAGACATTGCCAGCTTGTTGATGGTATCTTCTATGCTTGGCAAATATTGCTTCAGAGATACATGTCACGCCTGCGGACATGGTCGCCCTTTTGCGCGCAGCGCCCTCCCGTGGCGCCCCAAAACTGCTTTCCCAGACAAAATCCAATGCTTAAAAAAATCTTCGCCGCCGTGCTGATGACACTATCCACAGCGGCCATCGCCGTACCCTTCGGTTCCCAGTCCATCCTGGTGGTCGAAGACGGTACGGGTAAAGTCCTGCTTGAAAAAAATGCCAACGTGGTCGTGCCCATCGCTTCGCTGACCAAGCTGATGACGGCTATGGTCGTGCTCGATTCCAAAGCCAATATGAAGGAAGAAATCCTGATTGACCAGGAAGACGTCGATATGCTGAAACACAGCACGTCGCGCGTACCGGTTGGCGCCACATTGACGCGCCATGATGTGCTGCAACTGGCGCTGATGTCGTCCGACAACCGCGCCGCCGCGTCGCTGGCGCGCACCTACCCGGGCGGCCCGACGGCGTTTGCAGTGGCCGTCAACGCCAAGATCAAGGCGCTGGGCATGCGCCAGACCGTGATCGAAGAGCCGACCGGCCTGTCGCCGAATAACCAGTCGACCGCCGCCGACCTGGTCAAGATGGCCGTGGCCGCTTCGCGCTACCCGGAAATCAGCCGCATCACCACCGATTCGAAAGACGTGATCCAGATCAAGGGCCGCGACGTGGAATACCACAACACGAACCGCCTGGTGGGCGCCAAGGGCTGGGATATCGGCTTGTCGAAAACCGGCTTTACCAATGAAGCGGGGCGCTGCCTGATCATGCGCATCAAGTCGGCCGGCAAGTTCGCCACCATGATCTTGCTCAACGCGCGCGCCAATTCCGTGCGCGCCATGGACGCGGTCAATATCCGCCGCATGCTGGCGGCCGAAAACGGCGTCGCCGAACCGAAAGTGGTGCGCGCTTCGGCCAGCCGGCATAAGAAGGCACCGGCCAAGCCATCGAAGCGCCGCCGCGCCCGTTAAACCTGGCGGACGGAACTGCCGCCAAATACCGCATGCTGGCGCAACAAGGGCTTGAACAGGCTGTACAGCATTTTTTGTTCGGGCATGCTGACGGTGTCGAGCGCCTCACGATGCTGCGGTGACAGCACAATATCGACCGCGGCAACATTGTCGGCAACCTGCCCTGCGCGGCTTGCGCCCATCAGTGTCGCCGCCACTCCCGCGCGCGCAGTCACCCACGCCAGCGCGATCTGCGCCTGGCTGTAGCCGCTGTCATTGGACACTTGCTTGAGCGTGTCCAGAATGGCCCAATTTCGCTCGGTAAATAATGTATCGCCAAACGGATTGGCGCCATCGAGGCGCTTGTCTGCGTCCGGGCGCTCCTGCCCGGCTGGCGCGGCGTCGCGCGGCAAGCCGGCCGGTCGCGGCGAGGCGCTTTCTACGCTAGCGCGGTCATATTTTCCCGTCAGCAGGCCGAATGCCAGCGGACTCCACGGCACGATGCCCATCCCGAACTCCGCCGCCAGGGGCATGAATTCGTCCTCGATATCGCGGTTGGCCAATGAATAAAAATACTGCAGCGCAATCGGACCCGGCATGCCGCGCAGCGCTGCCAGGGTAGCGAGCTTGGCGATATACCAGGCCGGTGTGTTCGACATGCCCCAGTAACGAATTTTTCCCGAGCGAACCAGGGCCGCCATGGTTTCCAGCAACTCCTCGGCCGGCGTGACCGAGTCCCACACATGTATCCAGTAGAGATCGACATGGCCGGTGCGCAGCCGGCGCAATGACGCGTCGAGCGAAGCGTGGATATGCCGGGCGCCATTGCCGCCAGCATGCGGCCCCTGGCCATTGGCAAAACCCGATTTGGTGGCCAGTACCATACGCTCGCGCAAAGCGCTGCCCTCGCCGCCCAGGAATTTTCCCAGCATTTCTTCGCTGACGCCACCGGCATAGACGTCGGCGGTATCGATGAAATTGCCACCCGCGTCAAGGAAGGCGTCGAATACCTCGCGCGACTGCGCTTCGCCGGAACCCCAGCGCGCCGTGCCGAAAGTCATGGTGCCGAGGCAAAACGGGCTGACCACCAGGCCCGAACGGCCGAGGGTACGATAGTCTGTCATGGGCATGGCTTTACTTTCCGAGTGATTGATAGGAAAATAGTAGTCGAGTTCTCCAGGCAGTACAAGACATTTCCTATCGATCACTAAACTATATGAGCGAGACCATCAAGAAGAAAGGACGGCCGCTGTCGTTCGACCGCCAGGACGCCTTGCAAAAAGCCATGCTGCTGTTCTGGCAACATGGCTACGAGGCCACCTCGCTCAATGACATCACGGCAGCCCTGGGCGTCAAGCCGTCGAGCGTGTATTCGGCATTCGGCGACAAGAAAGGGCTGTTTCTCGATGCCATCGGCCTGTATCTGTCAGGCCCCGTCACGTCGGACAGCATCATCGACGAAGCCCCATCCGCACGTGCAGCGGCGTGCGAGCTGCTGCGCGTTGCGGCCATCGGTTTTACCGGCAAGGACACGCCACCGGGTTGCCTGTTGGCCAGTTCGGCGATCAGCTGCTCGGATTCGGCAAACGACGTCAGGCTGGAACTGGCGGCGATACGGCGCGCCATCGAGGCGCGCCTGCACGCAAAAATCCTTGCCTCGATCGAGCAGCAGGCGCTGCCGGACGATACCGACGCCGATAGCCTGGCGGCCATGACCATGGCCGTGATCCAGGGCATGTCGACCCTGGCACGCGATGGCGCATCGCGGGACAAGTTGCTGGCAGTGGGCCATGCAGCCATGCGGGCGTGGCCATAGGTTTGGAGCAGCTCCTTATTTGCCTGGCCGGTTGGTCATGATGACGCCGGCAATCGTCACCGCCCCGCCCACCAGCATCGAGGCCAGCACCGGCTCGCCCAGCAAACCGGCCGCCAGCACGATGCCGAACACCGGCACCAGATTGTTGAACACGGCCGTGCGCGATGGCCCGATCGCTTTCACGCCCTCGTAGTACCAGACAAAACCGATTACCGTGCCGAACACGCCAAGATAGCCGATGGCGGCCCATACCTGCCAGCCGAAGCTGCGCCACGGCACGCCGGGAAACTCGAACGCCGCCCCCACCAGCAGAAACGCCAGGCCCCACATGGCGGCATAGGTGGTGGCGGCCACCGGGCTCAGGCCCTTCAGCGCCACGCGCCCGATCAGGGTATAGGCGGCCCAGCTGGAAATGCCGCAAAACATGAATATCTCGCCGGTGCCTATGCCGCCGCCATTGCCGTGCAAGAGGCCCATCAGGTCGCCGCGCGTGATCACGATGGCCGTGCCGCAGAACGCCAGCATGATGCCCAGCCACTTGAAGGAACCGAGGCGCTCGCGAAACAGCAGCGCCGAGGCCAGCGCCGTGACGATCGGGTTTAGCGCCACGAACAGCGCCGTGCGACCGGCTGGCATGCGCGACAGCGCCGCCAGGAAACACAAGTTATAAAGAAAAATGCCGGTCAGGCCCAGCGCGGCGGTGGTCAGCAGTTGCTTGCGGTCCAGGCGAGGCAGGCCGCCTTCGAATTTCCAGGCCAGCAGCACCAGCAGCACCACGGCCACGCCAAAGCGGCCGCTGGCGGCGGTCATTGGCGGCATTTGCTGGGCCAGCACGCGCCCGGCGATAAAGGTGCCGCCCCAGAAAAGGGCGACAAAAATCAGTTTGATATAGACCAGTGGCGACTGGCTGGCAAGCGATGGAACGGCAATGGTGCGCATGGTGAGTCCTGTGATGCCGCTTGTGCGGCGGGTGGTGTGCGTATATATTAATACTAATACCGGCTCATGAAATAATGAGCAAACACTCATACCGATACCGAAGCCCGCGATGACCTTTACACAACTGGAAATCTTTACCCTGGTGGCCGAGCTGCGCGGCTTTTCCGCCGCCGCCATGCAGCTGGGCATCAGCCAGTCGGCCGTCTCGCATGCGTTAAAGGCGCTGGAAAAAGAGATGGGCGTGGACCTGATCGTGCGCCACCAGGCCTCGGCCGAGCTGACCGAAGTAGGCCGCCAGCTGCTGCTGCGCGCGCGTGAAATCCTCGGCCTGTCCGAAGCGATGCGCCAGGAAGCGGCCGATGTGCTGGGCCAGCGCCAGGGTTCGCTGCGCATCGGCTCGTTCGGCGCCACCTCGTCGTTGAATCTGCTGCCGGCCATCACGGCGAAGTTCAAGGAGCGCTATCCCGGCATCGAGCTGCGCATCGACGAAGGCGCCGACCATGAGGTGGTGCAGTGGATACGCGAGCGCCGGGTCGACGTCGGTTTCTTGGTGCTGCCCGACGAGCGCTTCGATACGGTGCCGCTGGTGGAAGACCAGATGATGGCGCTGCTGCCGCGCAGCCATGCGCTGGCCGGCAACGCATCCGTCACGCTGGCGCAGCTGTGCGTTGACCCGTTCATCATGTCCGAAGCAGGCTGCGCGGCCCTGATCGAACCGCTGTTCGCCAATGCCCGGCTGAAACCCGATGTGCCCTACCATATCAGCCAGATGATCACGATTTTCGACATGGTCAGCCGTGGCACGGGGGTGTCCATCGTGGCCGAACTGGCGCTGCCGCAGCGCCTGGCCAGCCAGTATCCGGAACTGGTGGCGCTGCCGCTCGATCCGCCCGTACTGCGCAAGGTGGGGCTGGCCGTGCGCGACCGGCGCCAGAACACGCCGGCCACCGAGGCCTTCCTGACGCTGGCCAGGCAGATGGCTCCCGCCCTGATGCCCGGGCGCATGCATGTGCAGGCCGGCCTCGGTTTCCGGTAGTATCGATGGCAAGGCCATCATGTTGATGCGCTGCCTGCCGGAGACCGCCCATGCTCGACCAGCTGAACAATCTGATGCACCCGCCGCCCGGCATGCAGGTCGACTTCAGCCAGCCGGCGGGCGAACCGGCGCTGGCACCAGCGCACGGCGTGTCCTGGCGCGTGTTCGCCAATCCGGTTTCCCTCTTCGTCGGCGGCGCCGCGGCGGTACTGCTGGAACTGGCCGAGCCGTCGGTACGTTCGGGCGTGTGGGATCACAGCAGCTTCCGCCGCGATCCTGCGCTGCGCATGCGGCGTACCGGCTTTGCCGCCATGATGACCGTCTACGGCGCGCGCTCGGCAACCGAGAAACTGATCGCGCGCGTAGTAAAGATGCACGGCCATGTCGAAGGCACGACGCCCGATGGCGTTGCCTACCGCGCCAATGATCCGCGCCTGCTCGACTGGGTCCATGCCACCGCCACCTTCGGCTTTACCGAGGCGTATCACCGCTATGTGCGTCCGCTGGGCGCCACCGGCAGGGACGCCGCCTTCAACGAAGCACAGCATTCTGCGCTGCTGTACGGCGCGACCGGCGCGCCGCGCTCGTGGGGCCAATGGGAAACGCTGCTCGCTGCCACCGCGCCAGGTCTGGAAGGCTCGGAAATACTCGCCGATTTCATGCGCATCATGTCCGAGGCGGCCATCCTGCCGGCATCGATGCGCTGGCTGCAGCGCCTGCTGATGCGTGCCGCCGTCGAGATGACGCCCGAACCCGTGCGTTCGCTGCCGCAGCTGCGTGGCCGTGGCCTGCGCCCGGGCGAAGCGACGCTGGTGCGCACGCTGGCGCGCCTGGCTGGGCTACTGCCGATGAACGATGCCCCGCCAGCACAGGCGGCACGCCGGCTGGCGGCAAGCGCTGCCAGCTGACACGGCTCAGGCCAGCAGGCCGCGCAGCCCGCTGGCGCGTTGGGTACGGCGCAGAATCGCATCGAACAGCACCGCCTGCGTGGGCGACACCAAAGTAAAAAAGTCGCGCGCGCGCGTGATGCCGGTATAGACCAGCTCACGCGCCAGCATGGCGCCGCCTTCCTGCGGCAGCACCAGCACCGTATGCCGAAATTCCGAGCCCTGCGATTTGTGCACCGTCATGGCGAACGCCGTTTCCACCTGGCGCAGGCGCGTCGCCAGCACGCTGCGCACCTTGTCGCCTTCGAGGAAATACACGCGCAAGGAACCCGGCCGCGCCGGGTCGCGCAACGTCAGGCCGATATCGCCATTGAACACGCCGGTGCCGTAGTCATTACGGGTGACCATCACCGGCCGGCCCACATACCATTCGGCGCGGCGCAGCAGGCCTTCCCTTTCGAGGCGCAGTTCGATCGCCGTATTCAGGCCCGCCACGCCCCATTCGCCATCGCGCACGGCGCATAAAATGCGGAATGACTCGAAGCTGCGCAGCACGCCGCGCACCCAGTCGTCGTGATCCGCATGCCCATCGCTGCCCTGGTTCACCATTTCCAGGTACGGCCGGTAGCCGCCCGGCGCGCGCTCGCGGCCGCCCAGGGCCAGGCGCAGCACTTCGTCCGGCTGGGCCGGCACGCGCCAGGCCACCGTGCCCTCGGTGTCGCTGGCAAAACACGCTTTCGCCAGGTCCGGCCGGCCTTCGTTGACGGCCTGCGCCAGTGCGCCGATGGGGCCACTGAAGCGGTGGCTGTGGCGCAGCATCACCGTCTGCTGGGCCAGCGCGCCGGCGTTGCCCGCAAAGCCGGCGGGAATATCCACGCCGCTGGCAGCGTGCGCATAGGCGATGGTGGCGCTATCGTAGCCACCGGCCTGCGCATCGTGGCACAGGTCGCCCAATACGGCGCCCGCCTCGACCGACGCCAGCTGGTCCTTGTCGCCCAACAGGATCAGGATGGCGCTTGGCGGCAAGGCGTCCAGCACGGCAGCCATCATTTCCAGGTGCACCATCGACGCTTCATCGACAATCAATACGTCCACGTCGAGCTGGTTGCCGGCATGGTGGGCAAACGCGCGCGTGCCGGGACGCGCGCCCAGGAGGCTGTGCAGGGTGCGCGCGGCGCCCATGCGCTGCGCCAGCGTCATCAAGGGCAGCGCATCGCCAACTGCTGCGCCGACTTTTTTCGCCAGCCCCGCCAGGGCCTGGTCGATCGACTGCTTCAGGCGCGCGGCCGCCTTGCCGGTCGGCGCGGCCAGCGCGATGCGCAACTGGTCCGGCTGCGGCGATACGGCAAACAACAGCGTGAGCAAGCTGGCCACCGTGTAGGTCTTGCCGGTGCCCGGGCCGCCCGTGATGATCGCCACCTTGCCGCGCAGGGCAATCGCGCAGGCGACTTTTTGCCAGTCCGGGCCGCCGCCTTCCGGGGGCCGGTCGAACAGCACGTCGAGCCACTGGCGCACCTGGGCCAGTGGTGGCGCTGGCGCCACCGTGCTGGCGGCGCGCGTGGCAATTGCAAAACCGACAGCCGTTTCATCGCGCCAGTAGCGGCGCAAGTACAGGCGTTCGCCATCGAGCACCAGTGGCTGGTGGCGATCTTCCACGCCGGCCGACCATACCTGCGGCGCCCTGGCCAGCAGCGCGCACCAGTCTTCCAGGGTGGCCGGCAAGGGGCCGGAGACAGCCAGCAACGCCTGCCATTGTTCTTCCGTCCAGCCCATCAGCTGCGACGGCGCATGCGCCAGTTCGGCCAGCATCACGCAGCTGTGGCCGCGCCCTTCGAGCTCGGACAGCACCACGCA
The DNA here is from genome assembly GCF_057291295.1 of Janthinobacterium sp. 1L-D-8-B-C4. NCBI lineage: Bacteria > Pseudomonadati > Pseudomonadota > Betaproteobacteria > Burkholderiales > Oxalobacteraceae > Janthinobacterium > Janthinobacterium sp. 1L-D-8-B-C4. The sequence continues at coordinate 87,605 of NZ_JBXAVX010000002.1, read as the reverse complement.
GGCGACCGCCAGCGCCGGTGCATCTGCGCCCTGCATCTGCTCCTGCGCCAGGCCGCCGACAAAGCGCGCAAACGCCGCGCCCAGGCGGCGCACCTGGCCGGCATCGGCCACGCCATCGAAATAGGTCAGCAACGGTTCCACGGTGGTGCTATGCATGGGTCTCTTCCAGTAATTGATCCAGGCCGTCCAGCAACGCCAATTGCGGCGCCAGCCAGTAGCAGCCGTGCGTGTCCGGGTTGGCGATGCCGCGCAGGAACAGGAAAATCGCGCCGCCCAGCTGGCGCGCCGGATCGTAGCGGTCACCCAGGCGGCTTTTCAGCAGGCGGTGCAGCGCCAGCATGTAGATGGCGCCCTGGATATCGTAGCGGTGCTGGGCCATGCCGGCCGCCAGCGCATCGGTGTGATAGGCCGCGTCGTTATTGCCGAGCGCATTCGATTTGTAGTCGAGCACCCAGTAGCGGCCATCGCGCTCGATCACCAGGTCGGCAAAGCCTTTCAGCATGCCGTGCAGCTGGCGGCGCGGCAGCACCGGGCGCGGCGCGCCGTCCAGCAGCAAACGCGTGCACAGTTGGTCGAGCTGCTCCGTGGCCAGGTGCTCGCTGGGGAACCAGAATTCCATCTCCGGCAAGGTGCTGTCGAGTTCTGCCAGCGGCGCACCCAGCAGCGGCAGCGGCGTGAGCGCCACCTCGCGCAGCCAGGCGATGGCGTCTTCCTGGCGGTGACCCCAGCCGGCCTGCACGCAGCGCTTGGCCAGCCGGTCATCAAACGCCGCCTGGTGGACGCAATCGAAACCTTCGCCGCCCATCCATTCAAGCTGATTGTGCAAAAAGGTTCCGGCCAGCGAGCCGCGCGGAAAACGGTGCTGCGGCGCGTCGGCCGTATGCTGCGCCGGCGCAGCCGGCGCCGCGCCGGCACCATCTTCGAGCAGCGTTTCTTCCAGCGCCCGCTGCGGCACATGGCTGGCCACGGCGCCGATCTGGCGCGTCAGCGAGGTAAAACTGCCAACCGACCAGTCGCGCTCGAAGCGGCCGGTAAATTGCGGCGCCTCGCGCAGCTCGGGACGCTGCTCGATGCGGTTCAGCAGCGTGGGCGCAGCAGGCTGCGCCAGGCCGGCAATCGCAATCGCATCGCAGCCGCCGCAGACCTCGTGCCAGCGCTGCTGCAGCTGTTCGGCCGGCAGCTTGTCGCCACCGGTCAGCAGGTAGCCGAGCGCCGACTCATGCAAGGTGTTTTCGCCGGCCTTGCGCGCCGCCAGCGCGGCCACGCCCAGCCACAAAAAATGGCGCGCGCGTGTCAGCGCCACGTATAGCAGGCGCAGGTCTTCCTCGATGCGCGCTTCCTCGACAAAGGCCATCGCCTGGTCCGACAGCGACAGGTCCAGGTGGCGCTCGCCCTCGTCGTCGGCATAGTCGACAAAGCTGCGGTTGCGCTTTTCGGCCTTGCGCGCCGTGACGGCGAACGGCAGGTAGACCAGCGGATACTCAAGGCCTTTTGATTTGTGCACGGTGATCACTTTCACCAGCTCGGCGTCGCTTTCCAGGCGCAACACGCGCTCGTCGCCGCTTTCGCCCTCGCCGGCGATCTGCTCGGCCAGCCAGCGTATCAGCGCCTGCTCGCCATCGAGCTGGCGGCTGGCCGACTGCAGCAGTTCGGCCAGGTGCAGCAAGTTGGTCAGGCGCCGCTCGCCGCCCGTCTGCTGCAGCAGCATGGCCGGCAGCTGCAACTCGTGGATAAAGCGGCGCAGCATGGCCAGCACGCCCTGGCGCTGCCAGATCAGGTGCAGCGCCTTCAATTGCTCGATGCGGCGTTCCCATTCCAGTTCGTCGCTCGACAGGCGCGCCAGTTCGCCCAGCGGCAAGGCGATGGTGCGGGTGGCAAAGGCGGCGCGCGCCAGGGCGCCATCGAGCGGATTGGCCAGCGCCGCCAGCCAGCGCAGCACGTCGGCCGCTTCTTCGCTGTCGATCACCGAGTCCTTGTCGGACAAATACACGCTGGCCACGCGGCGACGCGCCAGTGCGCGGCGCACCGCCGCCGCCTCCTTGCGGTCGCGCACCAGCACCGCGATATCGGCCGGCTGCAGCCGCGCAAAACCATCGGGGCCTTCGAAGCCGGCTTGTACATCGTTCAGCATCGCGACGATATGCTCGGCGCAGTGATCGGCAAAATACGCGCGATAAGTATCGCCGCGCAGCGATTCATCGCTGGCGCAGGCGGCCAGCAGGGCCGGCAGCGCGCCCTCAGCATTGACCAGTTGTTCGGCGCGGCCCTTGGCCCCGACCGCCTCGAACGGCAGCGGATTGGCGTCACCGTGGCGGTAGCGGAAGGCGCCCTTTGGTACTTCGGCGCGCTCGGCATGCAGGAACAGCTGGTTGACGGCCGCCACCAGCGGCGCCGTCGAGCGGTAGTTGGTACCCAGCTGGTAGTGGCGCCCTTCGGTGGCGCGCCGCGCCGCCAGGTAGCTTTGAATGTCGGCGCCGCGAAAGCCGTAGATCGACTGCTTCGGGTCGCCGATCAGGAACAGGCCTTGGGCCGGGTCGTTGTCGGCAATCCGGTACAGCAGGTTGAATATCTGGTACTGACTTGGGGCCGTATCCTGGAATTCATCGACCATCGCCAGCGGATATTGCTCGACGATGCGCTGGCGCAGCGCGGCGCCGTTTTCGCCGGCCAGCGCGTCGTGCAGCCGCTGCAGCATGTCGGCAAAGCCGAACTGGCGCGACTGGCGCTTGAGCTGGTCCATGCGCCGCGCAATCTTTGCTGCCGCATGCAGGTGCAGGGTGTGCGCCAGCGGCGTGATGGCCGCCAGGTCACGCCCAAGCTGTTCCGTATGTTCAAAGCATTCGGGCACACTGGCCGTGAAGCTCTTGGCAAACGCATCTTCGATGCCGGACGGCGTCAGGCGCTCCCAGGCCTTGGCGGTAATGGCCGGCATCAGCAGCAAGGGATCTTGCGCCCAGCGGCGCAGGCCATCGAACCATTTCGATACATTCTCGGGCTTCATCTTGACGCCGTTGAAGCATTTGGGACTGGCGCTGCGGTGGCCGGCGATCCACGCTTCCATGGCGTCCGCGCGCGCCACCCAGCCCTGCTTCAGGCCAGCCAGTTGTGCAGCCATCGCCTGCTGCTCCCGAACAATCAGCGACGACAGCGATTCGTCGCCGCTAATGCCCATCATGCCGGGCCGGCGCGCCAGCTCGCGCACGGCCTTTTTCAGCGCCGCCACATCCACCCAGCAGTCGAGCAGCACCGCCAGCGCCTGCTCGCGCAAGGGGTAGACCTGCTGGCGCCAGTAATCGTGGGCCGCATCCTCGAACAGCGCCTGCTCGTCGCTGACCAGTTCCTCGTCGAACAGGCTGCCGCTGTCGAACGCGTGTTCGCGCAGCATGCGCTGGCACCAGGCGTCGATGGTGAAGATCGCCGCTTCGTCCATGGTCTCGGCGGCCAGCATCAGCCGGTGCGCCGCCTTTTGCCGCGCACTGTCGTCCGGGTAGGAGTCCAGCAGCGCGTCGAGAAACGGGTCGCTGCCATTGGATTCGTGCCGAAAATACGCGGCCGCCTCGATCAGGCGCTCGCGCACCCGGTTCGACAGTTCGCGCGTGGCGGCGCGGGTAAACGTCATCACCAGGATATCGGCCGGCAGCAGCGGGCGCGCAAAGCGGGTGTCGTCGTCGCCATGGCCCAATACCAGGCGCACGTACAGGGCGGCGATGGTCCAGGTCTTGCCGGTGCCGGCGGACGCTTCGATCAGGCGCGAGCCATGCAGCGGAAACGCCAGCGGGTCGAGCAGATGGCTGGTCATTGTTCTTCTCCTGCGCCGTCCGGCGCGCCTATCGGGTCCAGGGTGACATGCTCGCGCAGCCAGTCGGCCAGCGGGCCGTACAGCTCGCGCGTGCAGTCCTGCCATGCTTCTTCGGCAGCCAGCGCGGAAAACTCGGGCCACAAGCGTGCCAGGCACAGTTCCTCGCGCTCGCCGCCGACGTCAAAACCGCCGTCATACACGGCGCGCGGATCGCCCTCCTGCACCAGCGCCAGGCCGGTCTTGCAGGCCGTGGGCAGCGGATGGTTCATGCCTTCGCGCCACAGCGCCAGCAAGGTCGCCAGCGCCTCGCGCGAAGCGGCCGGGTCGAGCGGCGCCATGCTGACGATGGCGTCGCGCGCCACCAGGTAGCCGGTGACGGGAAAACCGATGGCGGCGGCGGCCAGCTGGCGCAGCCACATCAGCATCAGCTTGTCGCCGCGCGCCAGGCCCGACTTGTCCATCACCTTCGACGAAATCTGTTCCAGCCACGCTGTTTCAGCGCCATTGCTGCGCAATTTATCGAGCCAGTCCTCGACCAGCAGTTCGCCAAACGGCAGCGCAATGGCGCGCTTGGCGGCCACTTCGGGAAACGAGGCGCGCAGGGACAGCCAGGCGCTGCGCACCGGCACCAGTGCCTCGACCAGTTGCTCCTGCACCTGGCGGCCGATCAGGCCGATCGGCAGCACCCCTTCGCGCGCCAGCTTGTCGGCGCGCGATTGCAAACTGGCGCGCACGTCGGACAAGTCTTCCTGCGCGCCGCCATCGTCGAGCATGGTGTCTTCCAGCAGATAGCGCTCCAGAGCGTTCAGGCCGAACGGTTCTTCGTCCTCGCCCAGCATGGCCGCGTCGGCAAAGTACACGGACAGGCGGCGACGGAAAAAATACTTGACGGGCTGGCGCACGAAGCTGGCCAGTTCGCCCAGGCTCAGACGGGTATCGGGGTTCAGCTCATACGGTCCCAACGCCAGCAGATCGGGCGACTGGCCGGCCTCGGCATGAGCAATCCGCCATTCGCCGGCATAGGTCAGCAGGCCGCCATCTTCGAAATAGCGGCGGCTGAACGGCTGCAGCGCGTGCGTGGTGGTCAGCGTTGCCAGATCAGGGCCGAGCGCCCAGCCGGCAGCCAGGTAGTCGCGCAGCTGCGACACCAGCACCGATGGCGGCTGCTCGGAATTGTCGCGCACATTGCGCCCGACCCAGCTGACATACAATTTGTCGCGCGCCGCCAGCAGGGCTTCGAGCATCAGATAGCGGTCGTCGTCGCGGCGCGAGCGGTCGCCAGGGCGCGCCATGCCGGGCAGCGCCAGCAGGTCGAAATCGGCTTTTTGAGCGCGGCGCGGAAAGTCGCCATCGTTCATGCCCAGCAGGCACACCACGCGAAACGGCACGGCGCGCATCGGCATCAGGGTGCAGAAGGTCACGCCACCGGAAACGAACTGGTGGTTCAGGGTCGGCTCGTCGAGCGCGCCCAGCCAGGCCACGCGCAAAACATCGAGCGGCACGGCTTCGACAAAACCTGCATGCTCGCAGGTTTCCAGCCATCCTTGCAAGGCGTCTTCGAGTTGCGCCAGGGTGAGGCGGTCACCCTCGTCGCCGGCGTCAAAAAAGCTTGCCAGCAGCGCGCGCGCCTGCCCGCCCCATTCATCTGGCGTGCGCGATTGCGCCAGCACGGCGCGCCAGTGCAGCAGCGCTTCGACCAGCTGTGCCAAGGAACCCGCCAGCGCGGCGTCCAGGCCGCCAACTTCCGCATATGGCTCGATGCCGTCGAAACTGGCATCACCAGAGCCAAGCCCACCGCTGGCGTAGCCAAGCAGCATGCGCCGCACGCCGAAGATCCAGGCATTCTGCTCGCCAGCCGCACCCAGGCCCAGGCCAGCGCGGTGCTCGCGGTCCAGGCCCCAGCGCACGCCGGCGCCTTCGATCCAGGCACCGAGAATATCGAGGTCGTCGCCCTGCAGACCGAAGCGGGCCGCCAGCGCCGGCACGTCGAGCAGGTCGCGCACCTCGCTCTGGCGGCAGCGCTGCAGCGGCAGTTGCAGCAGCCATTCCAGCGCGACCAGCAGCGGATTGACGCTGCGATCCTTGACGTCGCCGATCTCGAACGGAATGAAGCGCGGGTCCGTGCGGCGGTGCTGGCCGAACACGGCGTGGATCGCCGCCGTGAACACGTCGATATCGGGCACCATCACCACCACGTCGCGCGGACGCAAACCGCTCTGGCTGCTGTGGGCAAACATCGCCAGCAGCTGGTCGTGCAGCACCTCGACTTCGCGCTGCACGCTGTGCGCCACATGGAATTCGATCGAGCGGTCATGTGCCTCGGGCGGCACTTGCGCATGCTCGGCCAGCGGGCGCAGTTCGCGGATGGCGACCTGTACCTGCTGTAATAACGTCTCGCCCTCTTCTTCGCCGAACAGGTCGATGCGCAGGCTGTCGTCGCGCCCTTCGGCGTGCGCCTGCTCGTCGAATTCGTCGAGCAGGCGGATAAAGTCGCGCCCCTGCCGGCCCCAGCTGGCCAGCAGCGGATGGCTGTGCGCATGCAGTTCTTCCAGCGGCAGCTGCGCCAGGTCCTGGCCATTGCGCTGCTGCTGGCGCTTGTAGCTGGCGCGCAGCAGGTCGCGCCCTTCGATGATGTCGCCCCAGTAGTACTGGCACGGGTTGGGCACGGCCAGCACTACCTGCATGTGGCGCGCCAGCGCCGCCAGCGCCTGCAAGGTTTGATATGGCAAGGCCGACACGCCGAACAGCACCACCCTGCGCGGCAGCTTGCCGGCGGGCGCTGCGCCGGCGGCAATCGCCGCCAGAAAGGCGTCATGGATATCGGCGCGGCCGGTGTCGCGTTCGAACGCCGCCACGTCGGCATTGACGGCGCGCCACAGCTGCGGCTGCCACAACTGTTCTTCCCTGAGCCTGATATCCTCGCCGCGCGCCGTTTTCAGCACATTGCGCCCGGCGGCCCAGTCGGCCAGCCAGTCGGCGCGGTACACCTGGTACTGATCGAACAGGTCGGCCAGGCGTTCGGCCAGCTGCAGCCGCCGTTCGCAGTCGCCATCGGCCAGAAAGTAGCGCAGCGGCGCGAACACCGGATCGGCCAGCAAGGACGGCAGCAGCCGCATCAAACGCCAGGTCAGCGGCGACTTGTCGAACGGCGAGATGCGCGGCACGCGCTCGCGCCCCAGCATGCCGCGATAGCTTTCCCACAGCAGGCGCGCCGGCAAGGCGATGCGGGTGGCGGCGCAGACCCCCATTTCCTCGGCCAGCGCGATTTTCAGCCATTCGGCCACGCCGTTCGACTGCACCAGGAAGATATCGGTTTCCAGCGGCGCCAGCGGATGATTGCGCAGCCACTGGAAGACGGCGGCGCGCAGGTGTTCCAGCTGGTTGCCGTGCAAAATCAACAGGCCAGGCGTGATGGGAGTATGCATGCGGTGAAGTTCAGGGTGGGCCAGCGCCTATTATCGCCGCTGCCTGCCTCAGGTGGTGTCGCTGCTGGCAAAATCGAGGGAAATTTGTTCGGCCACCCGCGCCAGCGCCGGCCCCATGGCCGACGTCAAGGCGCGCGCCTGCGCCAGGTCGCCGCCATGGCGCAAGCCTTCGAGCGCCAGGCACAGGGCCGCGAACACATTGGCACCGACGGCCAGCGCCGACGATTTGGTGCGGTGGCCCAGGTCGGCCAGGCGTTTCAGGTCCTCCAGCGCCAGCGCCTGCTCCATTTCGGCCAGGCCGTCGCGCGCCGTATCGATGAACAGCTGGGCATACTTGCGCATCTTGACCGGATCGTTGCTGAAGGTCTGCGACAAGGCTGCCACGTCGAGCACCGACATGTCACGCGCAGCGTCCGTTGACGACGGCGGTGCGGCAGCCGGCGCCTGCACGGCGATGCCGCCACGCCGGCGCAGCCATTTGGCCAGCAGCTGGAACAGCAGCATCGGCGCGATCGGCTTGGTGACGAATTCATCCATGCCCGCCTCCAGGCAGCGCACGCGGTCTTCGCTGCCCGCATTGGCCGTCATGGCGATCACCAACAGGCCGGCCAGCAGCGGATCGGCGCGGATGCGGCGGGTGGCCTCGAAGCCGTCCATCTCGGGCATCTGCACGTCCATCAGCACGCAGTCATAGCTTTGCTGTGCCAGCAATTCGAGCGCCTCGCGGCCATTGTTGGCCACGCGCACGAAGGCGCCCGCGTCTTCCAGCAGTTCGCAGCCCACCTGCTGGCTGAACACATTGTCTTCCACCAGCAGGATCGAAGCGCCGCGTATCACGTCCAGCAACGGCGGCTCGCCCGTGCTGGTGCTGTCTTCCGGCGCGCCCGCGTATTTTTCCAGGCGGGCAGTAAACCAGAAGGTGCTGCCCAGCCCCGGCTGGCTGTTCACGCCCACAGTCCCCCCCATCAGGTCGGCCAGCTGCTTGCTGATCACCAGCCCCAGCCCGCTGCCGCCATACTTGCGCGTGGTCGAGGTGTCGGCCTGGTGGAAGGAGCGGAACAGCTGCGTCACTTCCTCCTGGCTCATGCCGATGCCACTGTCCTGCACCTCGAAGCGCAGCATGGCGTGGCGACCCTCCTCCTCGGCCATGCCGACGCGCACGAATACCTTGCCGCTGTCGGAAAACTTGATGGCGTTGCTGGTCAGGTTCAGCAAAACCTGTTCGAGCCGCAGGGCGTCGCCGCACCAGCGCTGCGGCAACTCGCGCGCAATCTCGAAATGCAGCTGCAAGCGCCTGGCGGCAGCCGCCTCGCCGAGCTGGCTGGAAATATTGGCCAGCAGGGTATCGAGGCGGAACTGCTTGACTTCCAGCTCCAGCTTGCCCGCCTCGATCTTGGAAAAATCGAGGATATCGTTGATCAGGCCCAGCAGATGCTGGCCCGAATGGTAGATTTTTTGCAGGTAGTCGCGCTGGCGCGCATCGGCCACCGACTTCAGCGCCAGGTGGGCCATGCCGATAATGCTGTTCATCGGCGTGCGGATTTCATGGCTCATGTTCGACAAAAAGTCGCTCTTGGCCTGGCTGGCCGCGTCCGCACGTTCCTTGAGCCGGTGCAATTCGGTCACGTCGGTGGACAGGCCGATCATGCCCGTCACGGCGCCCGGCGGGCCCATCGGCACTTTCACGCTCCACAGATGATGCACCCTGCCCTGGCTGTCGACAAAGCGCTCCTCGCCAACATATTTGACGCCGGTGGCGCAGATCTGCTGTTCGCGGCCATGGAAAACCGCCGCCAGTTCTTCGCCGATCAGCTCGCCCGCCTGGCGGCCGAGGATCTGCTCGACCGGCCGCTCGAGCATTTCCACCATGCGCGCATTGACATAGCGAAAACGCAGGTTTTCATCTTTCATGTAGACATAGGCGTCGACGCTGTCGAGTACCGTGTCGAGCAGCATGCGCTGGGTGATGGCGCTGCGGCGCGAACGGTACAGCATCAGGATATAGCCATAGATCAGCAAGGTACCGGCCGCGCCGACGGCCAGCGCCAGCATCGGCAGATAGCTGTCAAAGCTGCTGTAGAGATCGCTCTTGCGCACGCGAAAATGGGCTTTCCACAGGCCGCCGTGGTATTCGATGGGCAGCAACTGGTCGAAATACGCCTCGTCCTTGCCAGGCTTGGACGCCGTCATCAGGTCGCCGTCGTCGTTGAACAGCAGCCGGTCCTGCGGCGCGAGCTGCAGCGCAGTGCCCGGTGCGGCAGGCTGGGTCGCGCTGTACAAGGTCAGGTGCAATGGTTGCAGGGTACTGCCTTCGAGCGCGCTGTGTACCAGCTGCGCCACGCCAAAACCGATGCCGACCGAGCCCTGATAGGCGGCGCGGCGCTCGACAACCGTGGCGCGCGGCATGCCGTTGCGGTAGACGGGCAGGCGCATGCCCAGGCCCACGCGTGCAGGCGGGCCCTTGATCATGATGACCTGGCCCGATGCGCTGATCTGGCCGCTGTCGCGCGCCTGCGCCAGGGCCTGCGCGATGGCCGGGCTGGCGCCGATATCGACCCCCTGGCGCTCGGCCACCAGGGCATCGGGCTCCAGGAAAGTCAGCACCGTATATTCGGCGCGCTCGCCAGCGGGGCGGATCTCGAAGCCGGGATAGCCGCCCGCCACCAGGCTGTCGTCGGCACGCACGGCGTCGATAAAGGCGGCGCGCTGGCCAGCGCCGACAGCCGCAGCATAGTTGATTGAATCGATGGCCGGGAACTGGCGCTTGATATCGAGCCCCGACACGTAGTCATGGAACTGCTTGCGCGACAGCTTGTCGTTGGTGCGAAAGAGACCTTCGAGACCGCGCAGCAGGTCGGAATAGCTTTTCACGCGCGCCGCAAGACTCTGCTGGGCGCTGTAGGTCAGGTTTTCAAAGCGCTGGCGTGCATCCTGGTTGACGGTACGCTGCGCACCCGCGTACAGGGCGCCGCCAACCGCCAGCGCCAGCAGCAAGCCGCCGGCCCATATCCTCACATGTGATACCGTCCAGCCCTTGTTCAGAGTATGCATTGTCGATCGCTTTTTCCGGTTCCTCAGCCTGGGGGCGCAATGCCCCGCACGTCATGAGGATACTATCAAAGCCCGCACACAATACACGCATGGAAAAAAATTTCCCTTTAGCAAGCAGTGGCCGCCTGGAGCGCCGCTCCATGCGCATCCCAGGCATCGGCGCAGCGCACCACTTCGCCCACCACGATGATGCTGGGACTGCCCATGCCACTGGCCTGCAGGTCACGCGGCAAGTCCTGCAAGGTGCTCAGCAACTGGCGCTGCGCGTCCAGGCTGGCCGATTGCACCACGGCCACCGGCGTGCCGGGCGCCATGCCGCCGGCCAGCAGCCCGGCCTGGATCGCCGCCACGCGCGCCACGCCCATGTAGATCACCAGGGTCAGCCCGCTTTGCGCCAGCGCCGCCCAGTTCGGTTCCGAGGCGGCGTCCTTGCCGTGGCCGGTAACAAAAATCGCCCCCTGGCTCCAGCTGCGGTGGGTCAATGGCACGCCGATGGCCGACGGCGCTGCCAGGCCGCTGCTGATGCCGGGCACCACCTCGACCCGCACGCCATGGCTGCGCAAGTAGGCGCGCTCTTCGCCGCCGCGCCCGAACAGATAAGGATCGCCCCCTTTCAGGCGCACCACATGCAGGCCGGCACGCGCTTCAGCGAGCATCAGCCGTTCGATGAATGCCTGCGGCGTCGAGGCGCAGCCGCCGCGCTTGCCCACTTCCACTACCCGCACGCCGGGTGCCGCATGGGCCAGCATGGCCGGGTTGACCAGATCGTCGATCAGCACCACATCGGCCGCTGCGATGGCCTTGACGGCCTTCAAGGTCAACAGATCCGGGTCGCCGGGACCGGCGCCCACCAGGGTAACGTAGCCTTGTGCCATGATTGAATCTCCTGCCTGCAATGATTGAGTTAAAAAAAGTGGCGTATTTCAAATGCGGCCGCGTACTGCTCGGGATTGCTGCCGTCCCACACCACGCCATCGCACAGGGTCGAGGCGCGCATCGGGCTGGCGGGCACCGGGGTGCCCGTCATCTCGGCCGCCTGGCGGTACAGGTCGAGGCGGCTGACCTGCCGGGCCACGGCCAGGTAGTCTGGCTCGTCGCGCAGCAGGCCCCAGCGCCGGTGCTGGGTCATGAACCACATGCCGTCGGACAGATACGGGAAATTCACGGCGCCATCCTGGTAAAAGCGCAAACCATGCTGTTCCTGCCAGGTCTTGCCGACACCATCCTGGTAATGGCCAAGGATGCGCGGCGCCAGCACTTCCTGCGGCGTATTGAGGAACTCGGGCGCGGCCAGCGTAGCCGCCATCTGCAGCCGGTTGGCATCGCTTGCATCGATCCAGCGGCCCGCTTCGAGCACGGCGGCGATCAGCGCGCGGCAGGTATTGGGGTTGGCATGCGCAAATGCGGCGCTGGTGCCCAGCACCTTGCCGGGGTGATCGGGCCAGATGGCGCCGCTGCTGGTGGCTGTCACGCCCACGCCGTCGACAATCGCCTTGTAGCCCCATGGTTCGCCGGCGCAAAAGCCGTCCATCTGGCCGGCGCGCAAGGCCGCCACCATTTGCGATGGCGGCACCGTCATCACGCGCGCCTCGCGCACCGGATCGATGCCGTGCGCGGCCAGCCAGTATTGCAGCAGCATCGCGTGGTTACCGGTCGGGAAGGTATGCGCAAACACGGGAAGCCGCGCGGCGCCGCGTACCTGCCGCGCCAGCGAGGGGCCATCGACCGCGCCGGCGCGCGCCAGGTCCGCCGACAGCGACACCGACTGCCCGTTCTGGTTCAGATTCATCAGCACGGCCATGTCATGCTGCTGGCCGCCTATGCCCATCTGCACGCCGAACACCAGGCCATACAGCACATGGGCCACATCGAGTTCGCCATTGCCCAGCTTGTCGCGCACGCCGGCCCAAGAGGCTTCGCGGCTCAACGCTATCTTGATGCCATGCTTTTCATCGAGACCCAGTTTCGACGCCATCACCAGCGACGCGCAATCGGTCAACGGCAGATAACCGATCCGTACCACTTGTTTTTCAGGCTGCGTCAATCGCATCTGACCACTTGCTTGCTCAGTCATACCATTCCTTGCTGAAAAGTCTGCCGTGTCGCGGCATTCAAAATAATGCACTGCATTGGTGCATCGCACCACAATGAGCTGGCCATTCGGCGTCGCTGCGTCATCCCAGCAGGTCCTCCACGTCAAGGATGCGCTGGGCGATCTCCGCCAGTTTCAGTTTCTTGTTCATGGCCATGGTGCGCAGGCGCTGGTAAGCCTGCTCCTCCGTCAGGCCGTGATGCGTCATCAGCAAGCCCTTGGCGCGCTCGATCACCTTGCGTTCAAGCAGCTTGTGGCGTGTATCGTCGAGTTCGGTGCGCAGCTTTTCTTCCTGGCGAAAGCGCGACAGCGCCACGTTCAGCACGGGCGCGATGCGCTCCGATTGAAGGCCGGCAACGATATAGGCCGACACGCCGGCCGCCATGGCCGCATCGATGCTGGCCGTGGCGCTGTCTTCGGTAAACAAGACAATCGGGCGGCGCTCGTCGCGCGTGGCGATCACGATATGCTCGAGCACGTCGCGTGCATCGGATTCGGCGTCGATAATGATGAGGTCGGGCTGCAGCTGGGCGATGCGCTCGGGCAGGTAAAGGTCGGCCGGCAGCGAGGCGATAATGTCGTAGCCCGCTTCCAGCAGGCCGATGCGCAGGGCATTGCCGCGCTGCGCCTGGGCCGCCAGCGCACTATCCGTATGCGCAGCGTGGTCGACAATGGTATTGACGACCACGATGCGCAAGGGACGCTCGGCATGCGGCGGCGGGTTACGGCTAGACGGGCTGGGCGTCATGGGCTTTTCTACAATGGCTACAGTGCCATCGTAGCAAGCAAGAATCAAACCACCTTTTTTACTTCAGGGTCGGCATGGCAAATTCAGCGCCGGCCGCCGTCGACGCCGGCCAGCGCTGCGTCACCGCTTTCTGCTTGGTATAGAAGCGCACCGATTCCGGGCCATGTGCATGATGGTCGCCAAACAGGCTGCGTTTCCAGCCGCCGAAGCTGTGGAAGGCCATCGGCACGGGAATCGGTACATTGACGCCGACCATGCCGACCTGCACCCGGTGCGTGTATTCGCGGGCCGTGTTGCCGTCGCGCGTGTAGATCGCCGTGCCGTTGCCGTATTCATGGGCGTTGACCAGGTCCAGCGCGGTGGTGAAATCGGGCACGCGCACGATGCACAGCACCGGGCCGAAGATCTCTTCCTTGTAGATGGTCATTTCCGGCGTCACATGGTCGAACAGGCTGCCGCCGAGGAAGAAGCCCTTTTCATGGCCCGGCAGCACAAAGCCGCGGCCGTCGGCCACCAGCTTTGCTCCCTCCGTGATGCCGGTGGCGATATAGCCGCTGATTTTATCCTTGTGCACTTGCGTGACCACCGGGCCCATTTCGGCCGACAGATCCATGCCCTGGGTGATTTTCAACTCTGCAATTCTTGGCAGCAAGGCTTCGACCAGCTGGTCGGCCACATTGCCCACTGCCACTACCACCGAAATGGCCATGCAGCGCTCGCCGGCCGAGCCGAAGGCAGCGCCCATCAGCGCGTCCACGGTTTGCGGGATATCGGCGTCGGGCATCACCACCATATGATTTTTCGCGCCGCCCAAGGCTTGCACCCGTTTGCCCTGCGCGCAGCCGGTGGCGTAGATATATTCGGCGATCGGCGTCGAACCGACAAAGCTGACGGCGCGCACGTCGGGGTGGTTGAGCAGGCCATCGACGGCTTCCTTGTCGCCCTGCACCACGTTGAACACGCCGTCCGGCAGGCCTGCTTCGGTGAGCAATTTTGCCAGCAGCAGGCTGGCCGACGGATCGCGCTCGGACGGTTTCAGCACGAACGTGTTGCCGCAGGCAATTGCCATCGGGAACATCCACATCGGCACCATCACCGGAAAATTGAATGGCGTAATCCCCACGCAGACACCCAGTGCCTGGCGGATCGACCAGGCGTCGATGCCGCCGGCCACCTGCTCGCTGTATTCGCCCTTCATCATTTGCGGGATGCCGCAGGCGAACTCCACCACTTCGATACCGCGCGTCACTTCACCTTTCGCGTCGGTAAATACTTTGCCATGCTCGGCGGTAATCAAGGCCGCCAGTTCATCGGAGTGGGTTTCCAGTAGTTCCTTGAACTTGAACATCACTCGCGCGCGGCGCAGCGGCGAGGTTTGCGACCAGGCCGGAAACGCCGCATGGGCCGCGGCCACGGCCGCATTCAGTTCGCTGCTGGTCGCCAGCGCAACCTTGGCTGTCACCGCGCCGGTGGCCGGGTTGAATACATCGGACAGGCGCTCGGAACGCGAAGCCATGGCTTTGCCACCAATAAAGTGACCAATTGTCGGGGTTGTCATTATTTTTCCTTGATTATTTTGTCATCAGCCATTCATGGGCCGGATCGTTTTTAAAATGCCAGACCCGTTTCGGGCCGGCCATCACATTCAGGTAGTAGCCGTCGTAGCCATACGGCACGGTGACCGGGTGGTAGCCGCGCGGCACCATCACCACATCGTGGTTTTCCACCGCCAGCGCCTGGTCGATGCTGCGATCGTCCGTATACACGCGTTGGTAGGCAAAACCCTGCTCGGGATTGAGGCGGTGGTAATAGGTTTCTTCGAGCGAACTCTCCAGCGGAATATTGTCGTTATCGTGCTTGTGCGGCGGGTAGCTCGACGAGTGGCCAGATGGCGTGACCACCTCGACCACCAGCAGGCCATCGGCGGCTTCCGTTTGCGGCAGGATGTCGCACACATAGCGCGTGTTGGCCCCCTTGCCGCGCACCGAGCGCGTCATGGTATTGGTGTCGATCAGGCGGGCCGGACGGTCGGAAGTGCCCGGCGCGCTGCACAGCGCCACTTCGGCGCCGGTGCTCGCAGTGACCGTGACCTGCATGCGGCGCGGTACATACACGGCTGCCGGCGCGCGGTCGTCGAACACGCTCTGGCGCGTACCAATATCGCGCCACACCTGGTCACCAGCCTGCACCGTGACCGTACCGGTCATCACCACCACGCACAGCTCGCGCTCACCAGTTTCCAGGCTGATCTGCTCGCCGGCCGCCAGCCGGTGCGCGGCGAAGCCGACATGGGTCCAGCCGGCCGACTCTGGCGTCACTTCGACAATTTTTGGGCCAGCCTGCGCCTTGACCAGCAGGCTGTTCATGCGGCCTCCTGTCCCAGGCGCGGAATCTCGTCGACCAGTTTGGCCAAATAATCATGACCCATCTTGGCGTACTGATAGCTGGGGGCCACCGCCGGGTCCTGCTCGGCTTCCACCACCAGCCAGCCCTGATAACCATGGCGATAAAGCGCCGTCAAAATGCCGGGAAAATCGATGCTGCCGTCGCCGGGCACGCTGAAGGCGCCATTGATTACGGCCTGCAGGAAACTCCAGTGGCCGTTGCGCGCCAGCTTGATCACGTTCGGGCGCACGTCCTTGCAGTGCACATGGCAGATACGATCGATATGCTTCGTTAACACTGTCAAGGCATCGCCGCCGCCAAAGGTAATATGGCCGGTATCGAACAGCAGGCCCACTTCGTCGCCGGTCAAGGCCATCAGTTGATCCACATCGGCCGGCGACTCCACATACGCGCCCATATGGTGGTGGTAGGCCAGGCGCACGCCGTTATCGAGCAGATGTCTGGCAAACACGGTCAGCTTGTCGGCATAGTCCTGCCATTGTTGTTGCGACTGGAAGCGCGGGCGTTTATACAGCGGGCGCGCTTCGCCCTGGATCGCGTCGGCCACTTCGCCATAGACCATGACGGTGGCGCCGCTTTCGGCAAGCAAGCGCAAATGCGATTGCACTGCTTCGATTTCTTCCTCGGCCGAACGGCTGGCCAGCCGGCCCGAATACCAGCCCGAGACGCAGGCCAGGTCATACTTGCCCAGCACGGCGCGCAAGGCGGACGATTCCTTGGGAAACTTGTTGCCCAGCTCAAAACCCGCATAGCCGATTTCGGCGCCCTCTTTCAAGGCCGTTTCCAACGGCGTTTCACCGCCCAGCGATGGCAGGTCGTCGTTCATCCACGAGATCGGGTTGATGCCGATTTTTACATTCCATGTATTCATTTTGATTGTCCTTGGCGCTCAAGTTCATAACGGGCGCGTGCCGCTTGCACGCCGGGCTGGGTCGAAACCTCGGGCACGGCCACTTCCCACCAGCAGCCGCCCTCCTCTGTCGTGCGCGTGTCGTCGGTATCGATGCAAATCAGATAGGTGCGGCTGGCGGCACGGGCGCGTACCAGCGCGGCTTCCAGGCCGGCAATGCCATCGACATGTTCGGACAAGGCACCCAGGGACTTCGCATGCAGCGCAAAATCAATATGGGGAGCGCCCTCGCCCGCCTGCAGGCAATCGGCCAGCATATTGTTGAACGGCACATTGCCGCAGGCCTGCTGCAGGCGGTTGATGCAGCCATAGCCACGGTTATCCAGGACCACGATGATCAGCTTTTTATCCAGCATGACCGAGGTGGCGATTTCCGAATTCATCATCAGATAGCTGCCATCGCCGACCATCACGATCACGTCGGACTCGGGTTTCGCCATCTTCACGCCCAGGCCGCCGGCGATCTCATAGCCCATGCAGGAATAACCGTATTCCATATGGTAGCCACCGGGCGTGCTGGTGCGCCACAGCTTGTGCAGCTCAGCCGGCAAGGTACCTGCCGCGCAAACAACGATATCGTTGCTGGCCGAGGTGGTTGATGAACGCTGCACGGCGCCGATCACCTCGCCGTCATACGGCAAGCCGGCCACCTCGCGCTTGCCGGCAATCGCCGTGACGGTTTCGCACCAGCCGGCCGCTTCACGGCGCGCCAGCTCGTTCCATTCGGCACTGCTGGTCCAGTCAGGCAACAAGGCCGACAGTCCTTGCAGGCCCAGGGTAGCGTCCGCCTGCACGCCGAGGCCACGGCGTTTGAGCGCATCGAAACTATTGACGTTCAGGCTGACCAGTTCGGCTTTGGCAAACAGCGAGTTCGAGCCGGTTGTAAAGTCCTGCAAGCGCGTGCCCACAGCCAGTACCACATCGGCCTGGCTGGCCAGCGCATTGGCCGACGGCGCACCGGTGACGCCAATGGCGCCCAACTGCAGCGGATGATCCCACGGCAAGGAACTCTTGCCGGCATGGGTTTCGGCGACCGGTACGCCATGGCGCTCGGCAAACGCGCGCAAGGCCTCGCCGGCTTTGCCGTACAGCACGCCGCCACCGGCCACAATCAACGGCTGCCTGGACTTTTTCAGTACTTCCGCCGCTTCGTCCAGTTCGGAAGCTACCGGCGGAATGGCGCGGAAACGCACCACCCTCGGTGCAAAAAATTCCTCCGGATAGTCATACGCCATCGTCTGCACATCCTGCGGCAGCGACAGGGTGACGGGGCCGCAAGCGGCCGGGTCGGTCAGGGCGGCGATGGCGCGCGGCAGGGCCGTCAGCAGCTGTTCCGGATAGATAATGCGATCGAAATAGCGCGACAGCGGCTTGAAGGCGTCGTTGACGGACACACTGCCATCAACCGAGTCTTCCAGCTGCTGCAGTACCGGGTCCGGTGCGCGCGACACAAACACGTCGCCCGGCAACAGCAGCACCGGCAAGCGGTTGACATGTGCCAGCGCGGCGGCCGTCAGCAGATTGGTGGCGCCGGGACCGATCGAACTGGTCACCGCCATCATGCGCCGGCGCATATGGGCCTTGGCATACGCAATCGCCGCATGCGCCATCGCCTGTTCGTTATGGGCGCGGTAAGTGGGAAAACTCTCGCGATACTGGTACAAGGCTTCGCCCAAGCCCGCCA
Source organism: Janthinobacterium sp. 1L-D-8-B-C4 (assembly GCF_057291295.1). NCBI lineage: Bacteria > Pseudomonadati > Pseudomonadota > Betaproteobacteria > Burkholderiales > Oxalobacteraceae > Janthinobacterium > Janthinobacterium sp. 1L-D-8-B-C4. Next base: position 69,490 of record NZ_JBXAVX010000002.1, on the reverse strand, counting down.
CATTGCCGTGGCCAAATATCGCAAACGCGCCGCCAAACAGCGGCTCGCCGCTCTCGACACGCAGTGCCGCCAGGTAACGTACCAGCGCCTGCGCCATGGTCAGTCGTATGGTCGCGCTCATGCCGCACGCTCCAGCTGGTTGCGGGTCTGTCGCCACAGCTTGATCAGTTGTTCGAAGTTGGCGCGTACCTGCGCAATCAATGTGGCGTCATCGATCTGGCCGGCCAGCCAGCGGCGGCTCGGTTCCTGGAAGATGGTGCGGCCAACCATAAAGCCGCGGCAGGAGGTGCTATGGCGCGCTTCCTCGAAGCTGGCGGCCAGCTTGTCGATCGGCGCGTTCAGGCCAAGCAGCACCACGCCACGGCAGTAGGGATCGCGCTCGTGCACCAGCGCATCGATGGCCTGCCATTGGGCAGCGGAGAGGCTTTCCAGCTTCCACCATTCCGGGTAGATGCCCAGGTTGTACAGGCGCTTGACGGCGCGCAGCACGGTGTTGTCGTCTTGCGGGAATGCATCGGACGGAATAATTTCCAGCAGCAGTTCGTGACCGCTCACTTGCGCCGCATCGTACAGGGCCTTGATCTGCGCTTCCTGTTCCAGCCGGTTTTCTGGCAGGTCGTCCGGGTGCAGCTGCACCAGGCACTTGATCACATGTTCCTTCGGCCAGCTGACCAGGTGCGAACCGATCGAACGGCCCCAGTCGAATTGCAGCGGGTTCGAGCCCGGCAGCTCGACCGGGCGGCCGATCCACCAGCCGCGTCCGGTCGCGTCATTCAAGGCATCGACGCCATAACGTCCATCGATCAGCACGCCGGTTTTGCCCGACAACTGCAGCGACTCCTGCGTTTGCGCCACCGCCTGCACCATCAACTGTTTCAGCCTTGAAATGGCCGCCTCGTTCGCGCCGGCCTGCTGCGACAGTTCGAAAAACTGCGTGCGATGGTCAAACGCGAATACGCACAGCTCATCCCATTGCTTGCGCGCCACGGTGGTGCGGTGCAAACGCGCCAGCGTCGCATCCTGGTCGGGATGGGTGAGCTTGTCGGCGTTAGCCAGGAAATAATCGAGCTCGACCGGCGACGGCATGGCCGGCGCGCAGCCATGGCGCGACACCACCAGCGCGCCGCAGCCATTGGCGTAGCGGCAGCAGGCCTCGTAGTCTTCGCCGCGCAGCCAGCCCCTCAAAAAGCCCGACAGGAAAGCATCGCCGGCGCCCAGCACATTCAATACCGCCACGCGCACGCCGCGATAGTTGTAGGCGTCGTCCAGGCTGGCCGGAATCGCCCCTTCGATCACGGCGCAACCGAGCGGGCCGCGCTTGACCACCAGCGTGGCAGAGCTGACCGCGCGCACCGCCTGCAAGGAGGCCATGATGTCCGCGCCGCCGCCTGCGATCATGAATTCCTCTTCCGTGCCGACCACCAGGTCGAACTGCGGCAAGATGCCCTGCAGATGTTGCGTGACACCGTCATTCGACACAAAGCGCGTCTCGCCATCGGCCTTGCCCGACAAACCCCACAGCACCGGCCGGTAGTCGATATCGAGCACGGTGCGCACGTTATTGGCGCGCGCCAGGGCCAATGCCTGCGAGCTGACGGCGTGCATGGCGGCGGTGGAAAAATGCGTGCCGGTGATCAACAGCGCCTTGCTCGATGCGATAAACGCCTGATCCACCGACGCCGCTTCAATCGCCATATCGGCGCAGTTTTCACGGTAGAAAATCAGCGGAAAGGTATCCTTGTCCTTGATGCCCAGCATCACCAGCGCGGTGAGCCGGTCATGGTCGACGCCGACATGGCTGACGTCGCAGCCTTCCCTGGCCAGGGTGTCGGTCAAAAACCGGCCCATATGGTCGTCGCCGACCTTCGACAGCATGGCGGACTTCAATCCCAGCCGCGCCGTGCCGAAGGCGATATTGGCCGACGAGCCGCCCAGGTATTTGGCAAAGCTGGTGGCGTCTTCCAGGGTGCTGCCGATCTGCTGCGCGTACAGGTCCACCGCCAGGCGGCCCAGGCAGATCACGTCCAGGCTGCGGCCCGGGGCAAATTGTGTGGTGTTTTTCATGGTTGTCCTTAAATCGTGACGCCGTCGAGTTCGCTCATCAGCGTCTGCATTTCCGCGCCGCCCGCCATCATGTCCAGCAATTCTTCCTTGGTCACCGTGTCCTTGGTAAAGGTACCGAGAGACTTGCCCCGGTTCAGCAGGGTGAACGAGTCGCCGACCGGATACGCATGGTGCACATTGTGGGTAATGAAGATCACCGAGATGCCGCGTTCGCGCGCCTTGTAGATCAGTTTGAGCACATTGAACGACTGTTTCACACCCAGCGCGGCAGTCGGTTCATCGAGGATCAGCACGCGCGCGCCGAAGTGGATCGCGCGGGCGATCGCCAGGCACTGCTTTTCGCCGCCCGACATGGTGCCGATGGCCTGGTGCGGGTCGCGCACCATGATGCCCATCTCGGCCAGCTTGGCGCGCGCCGTTTCGGCCGCATAATCGATGTCCATCACCGGCACCAGGCCCAGCAGCTTTTTCATCGGCTCGCGGCCCATGAAAAAATTGCGCGCCACTGACAGCAGCGGCACCAGCGCCAGATCCTGGTACACCGTGGCCACGCCCACGTCCAGCGCCTCGCTGGGCGAATTGAAGACCACCGGCTTGCCGTCGACCAGGTACTGGCCATCGGTTGGCTTGTGCACGCCGGCAAGAGTCTTGATCAGGGTCGACTTGCCGGCGCCGTTATCGCCCAGCAGACAATGAACCTCCCCCTCGCGCAAGCGCATGGTGATGTTCTGCAGCGCCAGCACGGAGCCGAAGCGCTTGCTGACATTTTCCAGGGCAAGAATATGCTCGCTCATGATTTACCTCGATTCCGTGACGCGTGAACGTACAAAGTTATTGAACAGCACCGCGATCAGCAGCATCACGCCGAGAAACACGCGGAACCAGTCCGAATTGATATTGGTGTAGGTGATGCCGATCTGCACCACGCCGAAGATCAGCGCGCCGAAGCAGGCGCCAACCACCGAGCCATAGCCGCCGGTCAGCAAGGCGCCGCCGATGACTGCCGCGATAATCGCTTCGAATTCCTTTTGCATGCCGCGGTCGGCGGCGGCCGAGCCGATGTCGCACACTTGCAGGGTTGCAAACAGGCAGGCGCAGAAAGCGGTGAAGACGAACAGCGAAATCTTGACCTTGCGTACCGGCACGCCAACGTTCTTGGCGGCATTGGCGTCGCCGCCGACGGCAAACATCCAGTTGCCGAAACGGGTACGCGACAACACGAAGGCGGCGCCAGCGGCCAGCACTACCCACCAGGCGATCACTTTCGGTATGCCCTTGACCAGCGGCGAGCCGTCATCGAGTACGGCGATCCAGCCATGCGCGCCCAGCCAGTGGAACAGGCCGGTGGCAACATTGCCCTGGAACAGCAGGCTGGCCAGCCAGTCGTTGGCCGCCAGATCACCCACGCCGCTGACGATGGTGCGGTTGGCAAACATGATCGACAGCGCCAGGGTCAGGCCGCGCAGGATGAACAAAAAGGCCAGCGTCACGATAAACGAGGGCAAGCGGGTCTTGATGACGATATAGCCGTTCAGCCAGCCCAGCGCCATCGAACCGGCAAACGCGAACACGATGGCGGCCCACAGCGGCCAGTGGAAATACACGGTGGGAATGGCGATCATCATGCCGGCAAAACCGATCATGGAGCCGATCGACAGGTCGAATTCACCGGCGATCATCAACAGGCAGGCGCCGATGGCGATAATGCCCAGATAGGACGCGACCTGCATCCAGTTGACCACGCCATCGAGGTTGAACATGCCGGAGTCGCCGGCGGTAATGATAAAGAAGGCAAATACCAGCACGGTGCCGGAGATGGAGGCGAATTCGGGCCGGCCGAACAGTTGCTTGGTGCGGCTGGTGGTGCCGACCCGTTCGTCGGCTGCAGGCTGTACCTGCTTCGGAGGCGCGGTCACGCCGGGGGCGGACAGGCTGGATTTGAGCGCAGTCATGTGAAATCCTTTCAGTTACTTGTTTGCCAGAAATACGGACGCGAGGCGAGCGCCTGCCGCACGCCGCCCACCGGACGGCGAAACGCCGGGAACCGGCCCGCCAGCTGACAGCCGCGGGCCGCTGGCGGAGTCGGGGTTAGCGGTATTGTCCGGCGTACTTCTCGACCTTGGAGATGTTGTCCTTGGTCACGAAACCGGGGCCGGAGCTGATGTGGCGCGGGCCATAGATAGGCGTCAGGCCGTATTCGGCCAGGCGCGCCTGGTACTTCGGATTGGCAATCAGGATCTCCTTGACCTTGGCCAGGTCGGTGATCTTCTGCTGCTTCATGATGGCCATCACGGCGACCGGGATATAGCCTTGCAGGTAGGGCTGCTGGTCGATCGCGAACTGGATGCTGCCATCCTTGATGCCCTTGGCGATTTCCTCGGACAAATCAAAACTGGCGAAATACATCTTGCCTTTCAGGCCCATCTTTTCAACCGCGCGCATCGCCGGCGGCGCCGAATCGGGGCCCAGCGCCAGTACCGCCTGGGTTTTCGGATTGCTGCGCAGGTAGGCGCTGACCTTGCTTTCGATCACGCCAGGATCGACGCCGTTGGTGTCCAGGGTGGACGACTTGAAGTCGACGCCCAGCGCATCGGCAAAGCCGCGGCAGCGTTCGAACGACGACGCATTCATCGCATAGTGATTCACGCACACAAACGACTTGATGCCCGCTTCCTTGGCGCGCTTGCCGGCGCCCAGGCCCGCGTCATACTCGGGCTGGCCGACGTGCATGATGGCTTTCAGCTGTTCGCTTTGCGCCAGGGTGCCCGAGTTGATGGTGACCAGCATGATCTTCTTGGCCACCACCGTGCCCAGCGGCTTTTGCAGCACGCTGAAGTCGGCGATGTCGGCGATCAGGCCATCGTAGTTGCGCGCCGCCGATTGCTCGATCAGGCGCGCCATGTCGGCCAGGTCGCCATTCGGTGGATTGCGGTAGTCGACCGTGACATTGAAGTCTTCGCCGGCCTGCTTGATGGCGTTCTTGATGGTGTTCCACCAGGAATCGGAATCCGGCGCATGGCTGACCATCACGAACTTTTCGCCTGCGGCATGGCTGACGCCGGCGCTCAGGCCCAGAGTAGTACCAAGGGCGGCGATCGCCAGGCACTTCAACAAACCCTTGCTTTTATTGCTTTGCATGAATGTCTCCTAGATGGATTAATTTTTATAGTTGCCAGCTTTTATGAAGGGTGACACCGGCCTGCGCCACCTTTGCGGCATGCAGTCCGGTGCACTGCGCATAGATTAGTCCAGCCTTGACGCGAACGCAATGAAAATTTCAAGATTTTTTCAAATAGAAAATTGTTTCTGTTTTTTGAAATCGCTCTTATAATTATTGCGAGACGATCCACACCACAACAGGAGAACACAGATGATCCAAGTAGCATTGTTTGGCGCCGGCCGCATCGGCAAGATCCATGCCGCCAACCTGGCCGCGCAGGCCGGCGTACAGTTCAAGTACGTGGTCGACGTCAACGCCGAAGCGGCTGGCGCGCTGGCTGCCATCCATGGCGGCAGCAGCGCTTCGGTCGAAGCGGCGCTGGCCGACCCGGAAGTCAAGGCGGTCGTGATCGCCTCCAGCACCGACACCCACGCCGACCTGATACTGCGCTCGGCCGCCGCCGGCAAGGCCATCTTCTGCGAAAAACCGGTCGACCTGACCATCGACAGGGCTCGCGCCTGCGCCGCCGCCGTCAAGGAAGCGGGCGTGCTGTGCATGCTGGGCTTCCAGCGCCGCTACGACCCCACTTTCAAGGCCGTCAAGCAGCGCATCGAAGCCGGTGAAATCGGCACGCCGGAACTGCTGGTGGTGACCAGCCGCGATCCCGGCCCGCCGCCGGTCAGCTATATCAAGGTATCGGGCGGCATCTTCAAGGACATGCTGATCCACGACTTCGACATCTTCCGCTGGATCCTCGACGACGACGCCGTCAGCGTGCACGCCACCGGCAGCTGCCTGGTCGATCCGGCCATCGGCGAGGCGGGCGACCTGGACACGGCGGTGGTCACTATCCGCACCAGGTCGGGCCGCCTGTGCCAGATCAACGCCACGCGCCGCGCCGCCTATGGCTACGACCAGCGCTTCGAAGTATTGGGCAGCAAGGGGATGCTGCAAGCGGGCAACCACAAGCCGACCGAAGTGACGGCCTATGGCGCGGTCAATGTCAGCGTGGACAAGCCGGAAGACTTTTTCCTGGAACGCTACCGCGTCGCCTATGCCGAGGAGATGGCGCACTTTTTTGACGCATTGAGCCACGGCACGCCGCTGCGCACCACCGTCGAAGACGGCCTGAAAGCCCTGGAACTGGCTGAAGCGGCGACCCTGTCGTGGCGTGAACAGCGCGTCGTCACCCTGTAAACATCGGAGAGCACATGGCATCCCCAACATTGAAAATCGGCATTGTCGGCCTGGGCCGGCTGGGCCAGCGCCACGCCATCAACCTGGCCCAGCGCGTGCCGAACGCCGACGTCGTCGCCGCCTGCAGCCCGGTGCCAGGCGAACTGGACTGGGCCGCGCGCGAACTGGGCATCACGACCGGCTACGCCGACTATGACGCGCTGCTGTCCCACCCTGGCCTGGACGCCGTGTTCCTGGTCACGCCCACGTCCATGCATCCGGACCAGATCATCGCCGCCCTGCGCGCCGGCAAGCACGTGTTTTGCGAAAAGCCCTTGTCGCTGGACCTGGCTGACTGTTTGAAGGTGGAAGCGGAAGCGGCGCGCCACCCGCAGTTGATTACCATGATCGGCTTCGTGCGCCGTTTCGACACGAGCTACCACGACGCCCAGCAAAAGATCGCCCGTGGCCTGATCGGCAAACCGTACCTGGTGCGCTCGCAAACCTGCGACCAGAACGACCCCAGCGGCGCCTTCATGCGCTTTGCACCGACCAGCGGCGGGATCTTTCTCGACTGCAGCGTGCACGATATCGACCTGGCGCGCTGGCTGCTGGGCAACCCCGTGCCGGCCCGCGTGTATGCCAGCGGCACCAACGCCATCCACAAGGGCCTGCAGGAATTCGGCGACGTCGACAACGGCCTGGCGACAGTCGAATTTACCGACGGCAGCATGGCCACCTTCATGGCCTCGCGCACCCTGGCGCACGGCCACGAAACGCTGACCGAAGTGTTCGGCACCAAAGGACGTTTGAGCGTGGGCAGCAATCCGCGCCTGAACCGCGTCGAGATTTCCGACGTGCACGGCGTGCGCAACGAGTGCACGCCCGACTTCTACGCCCGATTTGCCGACGCCTTCCTGACCGAAGCGCAGGAATTCACCGACGCGGCGCTGGGCCGGCGCACCCTGTCGCTGACCCTGAATGACGCCACCGAAGCGACGCGGCTGGCCATTGCTATGACGGTGGCGATGCGCGAGCGGCGTATCGTGGAGTTTTAGCCGACGACACGCAGCGGAATTCCGGGGTCAGACCCGTCGGGTCTGACCCCAGCTCTTGCTTCTGTTGTAAAAGCAGGCGTTACCTACGCGCATAAATATCCACAGCCGTACCTCTCAGCCACCCCGGCGCCCCTCCCTATCCTTTTGCCATATCCTCCGACAGTCGAACATGCTGTAATGCAACCATGTTGACACTGTTTCATTCTGTTCTACGCACCACTACTTAATTCATAAATGTAATATACATGAATGAAAATGTTACAATCCATATCCGCCCAGCCATACCGCCATAGGAGCTTTACATGAAAGTCATCGGCATCTCGCCACACAGACGCAATTTCCTGCGCAAGGCGGCTGTCGCCGTCCCGGTCGCGGCCACCATCGGTGCGATCGGCACGGCCGGCACCGTGCTGGCCACCGGCGACGGGCAGGACAAACCCTACCAGCCCACCTATTTCACCGCCGCCGAATGGGCCACCTTGTGCGCGCTGGTCGACCGTTTGATCCCGGCCGATGCGGAAGGGCCGGGCGCGCTGCAGGCTGGCGTGCATGAATTCATCGACCTGCAAATGGACACGCCGTATGCCTACGGCAAGTTGTGGTACATGCAGGCGCCATTCGTGCCATCGCCGGACGAATTCGGCTACCAGTTCCATATGGCGCCGCGCGAACTGTACCGCAGCGCCCTGCCCGGCTTCGCGCAAGCCGTGCAGCGCAAGACCGGCAAGGCCTATGGGGACCTGCCGGTGGCGCAGCGTGACGCCTTGATCAGCGAACTGGAAAAAGGCAGCTTGCCGATCGGCGAAGTACCGGCCACCGTGTTCTTCAAGCAGTTGCTGCAAAACACGCGCGAAGGCTATTTCTGCGACCCCGCCCATGGCGGCAACAAGGACATGGCCGCCTGGCGCATGATCAATTTCCCGGGCGCGCGCGCCGACTACATGGACTGGGTCGAACAATACGGCGTCAAATACCCGCTGCCACCCGCCTCGATCGCATAAGGACACACCATGGCAGACATTACATTGAAACCGGTCGACGTCGTCATCGTCGGCTTCGGCTGGACCGGCGCCATCATGGCCAAGGAACTGACGGAGGCGGGCCTGAACGTGCTGGCCCTGGAGCGCGGCCCGTATCGCGACACCTACCCGGACGGCGCGTATCCGAAGACGCTGGACGAACTGACCTATATCCAGCGCAGCAAGATCTTCCAGGACATGTCGAAGAGCTCGTTCACCTTCCGTCACGAGGTCAAAGGCATCGCCGTGCCATATCGCCAGATCGGTGCCTTCAAGCCGGGCACCGGCGTCGGCGGCGCCGGCCTGCACTGGTCGGGCCAGCACTGGCGCGTGCTGCCGGAAGAGTTGAATTTGCGCAGCCACTACGAAAAGCGCTACGGCAAGAAATTCATTCCCGAAGGCATGACGATCCAGGATTTCGGCGTCACCTATGAAGAGCTCGAACCGCATTTCGACTTCGTCGAAAAAGTGTTTGGCACTTCGGGCCAGGCCTACAAGGTCAAGGGCAAGATCGTCGGCGACGGCAATGTCTTCGAGGCCGACCGCTCCGACAACTTTGCGCTGCCGCCACAGAAAGTGCCGTACACGGCGCACCTGTTCCAGCTGGCCGCCAAGGAAGTGGGACTGCATCCGTTCGTGTCGGCCTCGTCGAACGCCTCGCAGCCCTACACCAACCCGTACAACTGCCAGATGGGGCCGTGCAATTTCTGCGGCTTCTGTTCCGGCTTTGCCTGCTACAACTATTCCAAGGCCTCGCCGCAAGTCAATATCATGCCGGCGCTGCGCCTGGCGGCCAACTTCGAACTGCGCGCCAACTGCAATGTACTGCGCATCAACCTCGACGGCGGCAAGCATAAGGCCACTGGCGTGACCTATGTCAATGCCGACGGCAAGACCGTCGAGCAGCCAGCCAACCTGGTGATCGCCAGTACCTTTGCCTACAACAATGCGCATCTGCTGCTGGTGTCGGGCATCGGCAAGCCGTACGATCCGGTGAGCAACGAAGGCGTGGTCGGGCGCAATATCGCCTACCAGACCATGTCGACCGTACAGATGTTCTACGAGCCTGGCAAGAATACCAACCCCTTCATCGGTTCCGGCGGCAACGGCGTGGCGGTCGACGACTATAACGGCGACAATTTCGACCATGGCCCGCTGGGCTTTGTCGGCGGCTCGCCGGCCTGGTGCAACCCGGCCGGCGTCAAGCCGATCGCCGGCATTCCGGTGCCGGACGGCACGCCGTCGTGGGGTTCTGGCTGGAAAAAAGCCGTCAAGGACAATTACACCAATACCGTGTCGTTCGACGTGCACGGCGCCAATATGGTGTATCGCGACTGCTATGTCGACCTCGATCCGACCTATACCGACGTCTTCGGCCAGCCGCTGCTGCGTTTCACCTTCGACTGGAAGGACAACGACATCAAGATGAGCCGTTACGTGACGGGAAAAATGACGGAAGTGGCGAAAGCCATGAAGCCGAAATCGATCCACGTGTCGGTGAAAAACTTCGGTGATCATCTGGACTTGCGCAACTACCAGACTACCCACTGGGCCGGCGGCACCGCCATGGGCACGGACCGCCGTACCAGCGTCGTCAACCGCTACCTGCAAAGCTGGGATGTGTCGAACGTGTTTGTCGTCGGTTCGAGCGTGTTCCCGGTCGGCATCGGCTACAACCCGACCGGCCTGGCTGCGGCCCTGACCTACTGGTGCGCCAAGGCCGTGCGCGAACAATATCTGAAAGACCCGCGACCGCTGGTCGCCGCGTAAGGAGCGCCCCTTGAAAAAACATACACAACGCTTGCTTGCCGCCCTGTCGCTGCTGCTGTCCGCCGCCAGCCAGGCGGCCCCGGCCGACGCGCAACTGATCAAGCAGGGCGAATACCTTGCCCGCGCCGGCGACTGCATCGCCTGCCACACGGCCCCGCAAGGCAAGCCCTATGCCGGTGGCCTCGGCATGGCCACGCCGATCGGCAAGGTGTATTCCACCAATATCACGCCCGACAAGCAGCACGGCATCGGCAACTGGACGTTTGAAGACTTCGACAAGCTGATGCGCACCGGCGTGACGAAACAGGGCTACACGGTCTACCCGGCCATGCCCTACCCCTCGTATTCGCGCCTGAGCGACGCCGACATGCGTGCGCTGTATGCCTACCTGATGCATGGCGTGCCGGCCAACGCGTCACCAAACCGCGCCTCCGACATCCCCTGGCCGCTGTCGATGCGCTTTCCCTTGACGGTGTGGCGCTGGGTATTTGCGCCGACGCCGGCGCCGTACACCCCAACCGCAGGCGGCGACCAGCAATTGCTGCGCGGCGCCTATCTGGTGCAGGGCCTGGGCCACTGCGGCGCCTGCCATACGGCGCGCGGCGTCGGCATGCAGGAAAAAGCCTTGACCGAACTCGACAGCAGCGCCTGGCTGGCAGGCGGCGCCGCCATCGACGGCTGGGTCGCGCCGTCGCTGCGCAACGAGCACGGCGGTGGCCTGGCGCGCTGGAGCGAAGCCGATATTGCCGAGTTCCTGAAAACCGGCCGCAACAGCCATAGCGCCTCGTTTGGCGCCATGAACGATGTGGTCGCCCACTCGATGCAGTACATGAGCAAGGACGATCTGGGCAGCATCGCCAAATACCTGAAATCGCTGCCGCCGGCCAATACCAGCGCCAAGCCGTTTGTCGGCGACGACAAGGTGGCCAAGGCGCTGTTTGCAGGCAAGGTCGACACCACCGGCGCGCAGCTGTACCTGAACAACTGCGCCGGCTGCCACCGTTCGGACGGCAAGGGCTATAGCAAAGCCTTCCCGGCGCTGGCCGGCAACGCAGTGCTGCAGACGGCAGATCCGACCTCGGCCATCAATATCGTGCTGTCGGGCGGCATGGTGCCGGCCACCCATACGGCGCCTTCCGCGCTGGTGATGGGCGGCTACGCCAAGACCCTGAACGACCAGCAGATCGCCGAGGTGGTCAGCTTTATCCAGACCAGCTGGGGCAATTACGGCAGCGCCGCAACGGCCGCGCAGGTGGCCAAGTTGCGCAAGACGTCGGTACCGGTCCAGGGCACGACGGAAGCGTCATTCGCGCCGGGACGCAGCGGCACGGTGCCCGTGCCACCGCAGGCGCGGCCCAATGTGATGAAGCAGTAATATAAAAAAGCCCCGTACCTGGCAAGCAGGTACGGGGCTTTTCAAATTACAGTCGGCGTATCAGCCGAAGGATCAGCGATTGTTGCCATTGCTCCAGTAGCTGCCGCCATGCGAACGGTCCTGCTTGCGCATGCGGAACTCCAGGTCATAACGGTCGGTCGCTTCGGCCAGGTCGGCATCCTGCTCCTCACGCACACGCTCTTCGATGCCGTTGGCGATCGCATTGTGCATACGCAGCATCAATGCTTGCACTGCCGAGGCTGCCTTTTCAAAGGCGCCGGACAGGCTGTTGAAAGAGAAAACGGTCAATGCTGGCATGGTGGTGTGGGACATGGAATGCTCCTGGAAATGTACGGTATTTGTTGCAGTGCAATATCATCATAAGCGTTTCAAGATATAAAGCCACTTTCGATTTCAGATACCAGTTATTGATTTTCCTGATAAGAAGGGGATGCGACATGGTCGGCCGCAGGCAACAGGCTTATTTACAACGGCGCGGCGCTGCTATACTGGTTCTTCGATTCCTATTTGCTGCCGCCATGCCCGCTACCCTGTCCGCTATTGCCGAATCTTATGTGCACCTGGTGCTGGCCATCGGCCAGCATGATACTTCCTATGTCGATGCCTATTACGGCCCGCCGGAATGGCAGCAGGACGCCGCCACCGTGCAGCGTTCGCTGCCACAGATCGGCCACGACATTGCGGCAACCCTGGCGCAGCTTGATGGCGCCGAAGTGAGTACTGACCAGGAAACGCGGCTGCGCGCCACCAACCTGCGCACGCAATTGCTGTCGATGCAAATGAAGGTGGCCATGCTCGGTGGCGCAAAGCCGGGCTTTGACGAAGAAAGCGCGCGGCTGTACGACGCCGTGTCGCCGCATCACACGCGGGCCTGGTATGAAGCCATCGTGGCGCAAGTGGCCGCCCTGCTGCCCGGCAGCGGCCCGGTCAGTGCAAGGGTGCAGGCATTTCGGCGCCAGTTCATCATCGCGCCCGAGCACTTGCAGGCCGTGATGCAAGCCGCCATCGCGGCCGGCCGCGAACGCACGCTGCGCTACATCGCGCTGCCGCCGGAGGAAGACTTCGTGCTCGAATTTGTCACCGACAAGTCCTGGAGCGGCTACAACTGGTACAAGGGCAATTACCAGAGCGTCATCCAGATCAATACCGATTTGCCGATCCATATCGACCGCGCCGTCGACCTGGGTTGCCACGAGGCCTATCCGGGCCACCATGTGTATAACGTGCTGCTCGAACGCGACCTGGTGCGCGGCAAGGGCTGGATCGAATACTGCGTCTATCCTTTGTTTTCGCCGCAATCGCTGATTGCCGAAGGCACGGCCAACCATGGCATCGAACTGAGCTTTACGGATGAAGAAAGGCTGGCGTTCGAGCAGCAGGTGCTGTTTCCGCTGGCCGGGCTGGACCCCGCGCTGGCGCCGCGCTACCTGGCCCTGAACCGCCTGCTGGCAAAGCTGGCCTATGCCGACAACGATATTGCGCGCCAGTACCTTGAAGGCAGCCTGGACAAGGAGCAAGCATTGGAATGGCTGGTCAACGTGCGCCTGTATCCGGCTGAAAAAGCGGCGCAGCGGCTGCAGTTCTACGACGAGATGGGCGCCTACGTGATCAACTACAACTTGGGCCAGGACATGGCCAAGGCCTGGGTCGAACGCCAGGGTAGCACCCGCGCCCAGCACTGGGCGGCGTTTCGCGACCTGATGTCGTCGCCGCGCACGCCCGCCGGCCTGCTGGAGTAAATTTAGGGGAGTAAAGCGGAGCAACCCTGCCCCTGTCATCATCCTGACATATCCGTCCGCTAGCATGTCGGCACTTTTTATACCGACATCACGGGACAGACATGCAAAACAGACTCGCCTTGGCCAACTTCGGCCGCTCCACCTTGTCGGCCGCCCTGGCGCTGGCCTTTGGCGCCAGCCTGGCCGCATGCGGCGGCTCATCCAATGATCAGGATCAAACGGCGGCACCGGCACCAGCGCGCATCATCAGCGTGGTGGCCGCCACCGGCAAGGCGGCGACAGGCAGCACGGTCAATGTCTATGATGCCAGCAAAGAAAGAGTAGGCTTCGGCGGCATCGATGCCAATGGCCAGGCCAATATTGCGATTACCGCCACCGCCAGGGCGCCTTTCCTGGTGACTGCCACCACGGCCGGCGGCATGGTGCTGTCCGCCGTATCACTGAAGGAGCGCACCATCAACCTGACCCCGCTGACCTCCATCATCACCGCGCAACTGCTGGGAGCAAACCCGGTTGCCGCGCCTGCCGCCAGCCTGGCCGCGATCGATGCGGCAAAGCTGCAGGCGGCGCAAGCGCAGCTGGGCAAGGCGCTGGCCGCGCCCATGCAAACCTTGGGCATGGCTGCCGGCTATGACTTCGTCAATGGACCATTGACGCCGAACAGCAAGGACCCGGCTGACGTGCTGCTCGACAATCTGCAAGTGAAAACCAGTGGCGCCGATACCGACATCGTCAACGCCAGCGGCAGCATCGTCGCGCAAATTATCAACGGCGGCACGCCGATGGCAACCGGCAAGAGCGTGCTGGAAACGCCACCCGTGCTGAGCGCGCGCGACCAGTTCCTGGCCGCCACCGCTGCCGGCACCGATGCCGCGCCCGTATTCCTGCAGGTGTCGCTCGACGAATTGCACCCGACCCAGCCGGCCATCGGCTACGACCAGGTGTACTACAAGCTGGGCCGCTACGGCGCGGAAGACCTGATCATGGCCAAGACCAACAAGCCAAAGAAATTTGCCGAACTGTGCGAAGCGAACGGCCAGGAGGACGTGGTCACCAAGACCGCCAATATCGCCGGCGCCACCCTGATCAACCCGCCCGCCAGCTTCCAGTGCAAGTCGCCGGTAGGCACCAGGCCGGGCGACATGAAGACGGTCGTCATCGGCCCGAATGGCAAGCTGTTCCTGACCGATGGACACCACACCTTCAGCGCTTTTTGGGACGCCGACAATGGCGTGAATCATCAGCTCAAGGTATGGGTCAAGGTGACCGACAACTTCAGTAAACTCAGCGAATATGATTTCTGGGCGCAAATGAAAAAGGCCAACAAGGTCTGGCTGAAGAACGGCGCCAACCAGGCGATTGCCACCAGCCAGCTGCCAGCCTCGATCGGTTTGAAATCGTTGGGCAACGACCCATACCGCGCCCTGGTCTACTTCACGCGCGACGCCGGCTACGTGGTGCCATCGACAGCCACCGAATTCCTCGAATTCTACTGGGCCGACTGGCTGCGCAACAAGCCGGTGATCGACCTGTCGAAAGTCGACACCAGCGACACCACTGCCTACATGGCGGCCATCAAGACGGCCTCGCAAGCGATGGTGGCGCTGAAAGCCACCGACATCGTCAGCGGCGGCGTCACTGCCCAAACCCTGGGCTGGAGCGGCGTATTCAGCCAGCCGGCGCTGGACGACCTGGTAACGCCAACGGGCAAGCTGACGTATTCGATCGCCTACAAGAAGTCGCTGGCGAAGTAAGGACGCTGGCATCAGCAGCAACGCATTGCCTTGCACTGACGGGCAGGTCGTGGATATGATGGCAATATCTGCCACGACCTGCCTGGATCATGCCCATGAAGAAAATGCTGCTGTTTTGCGCGCTCGTCGCCACCATCGTCCTCGGTGTCATGGCCTACCCCTTTTCGCCCGAAAAAAGCATCACGTTTACCGCCACGAATATCGGCACGGAAGCCATGCGATCGGTGGTGGTCCATATCACCGGAAAATCGTATGCAATCGGCGATCTCGCCGCTGGCGCCAGCAAGTCCGTGCAGTTGCATCCCGGTGTCGACTCGCATATCGAGCTGGCCCTGGCCGAGCATCCACGGCTGGTGGTCGACTGCTATTTCAGCGGCGGCTATACCGGCAGCATCGCCGCCGAGGTGACTGTCGACAAAGTCGTCACGGTCAACAATGCGACGGTTTTTGGCGCGTACTGATCAGCGCCATGCTCAAGGGCTGACATCGATTCGAGGAACAGCTCGATCTTGCGCCTGGCGCGGCGCGGCTTTATCCTGCAGCTTGCCATCCGGCCCTTCGGCGGCAGCCATGTCGATAAACGCGCGCAGCTTCGGCTGGCTTTGCGTCCTGGCCGCGAAATACAGAAACAATCCCGATGACGGCGCAATGAACGCTTCAAGCACCCGCTCCAGCCGCCCGTCCGCCAGGTCGTGCGCGATCTCGATATCGGGCAAATAGGCCAGCCCCAGTCCCGAGCGGGCAAAGTCGGCAATCAGGCCGGTGTCGTTGACCACCAGTTTTTGCCCGGTTTCGACATGGAAGGTATCGCCACCGCGCACAAAGGCCCACGGCGCCAGCGCCTTCGTGCGGTGGAAGCGGTAGCGCACGGTTTCGTGGCGCACCAGCTCTTCCGGTGCCAAAGGCCGGCCGGCGCGCGCGAAGTAAGCAGGCGCGCCGACCACCGACCAGGCCAGCTCGCCCGTCAGCCGCACCGTCACCATGCCTTGCGCCACCGACTGGCCCAGCCGTATGCCGGCGTCATACCCATGCTCCAGCAGGTCGACCTCGCCATCGTCGAGCGAAATATCGAGCGACACATCGGGATACGCGCGCTGGAAGCGCGGCGCCAGCCCCCTCAGCACCCATGCCCCCAAGGCGCGCGGCACGGTCAGGCGCAAGGTGCCGGCCGGGCGGTCACGAAAGCGCGTCAACGCCGTGAAAGCATCGTCGATCTGACCGGTTGCCGCCAGCAGGCTGGCATACAAGGCGGTGCCAGCTTCGGTCAGGGCCACCCGGCGCGTATTGCGCACGAACACCATCACCCCATGCTGCGCTTCGAGCAGCTTGACCGCCTTGCTGGCGGCCGCCGGTGTCACGCCCAGGCGTATCGCGGCGGCAGTGAAGCTTCTGGCCTCGGCCACGGCGAGGAAGATGCGGATGGCCTCAAACGAGATTGGTTTCATGGCGTTGATTATTAACTTGAAGTTGATAGCTTACATGTCAAACCTGCGTATCTGGAATAAATCATGACATCTATGATGAGTACTCGATCAACTCAACAGGAAATCAAACCATGAATCAGCCACAAGACTTTGCCGGCCAGCGCGTGCTGGTCACCGGCGGCACCAAGGGCATGGGCCGCGCCATCGTGGTGCTGATGCAGGCGCGCGGCGCCCAGGTCATCACCACCGCCAGGGAAGCTTCCGATGCACTGCCGTCCGGGGTGGAGTTTATCCGCGCCGACCTCGGCACGCGCGAAGGGACCGATACGGTGGCCGACACCATCCTGGCCGCGCATGGCGGCGTCGATATCCTCGTCAACAATATCGGCGGCTCGACCGCGCCCGGCGGCGGCGCGCTGGCATTGACCGATCAATTATGGGAAGAAGCGCTGCAAGGCAACCTGCTCGCTGCAGTGCGGCTGGACCGGGCCCTGCTGCCGGCCATGCTGGAAAAACGCGCCGGTGTCATCATTCATATTTCCTCGATCCAGCGCAGCCTGCCACTGTTCGACTCCACCCTGGCCTACGCCGCCGCCAAGGCTGCGCTCAGCAATTACAGCAAGGGCCTGGCCAATGAATTCGGGCCGCGTGGCATTCGCATCAACACGGTGGCGCCGGGCTTTATCGAAACCACGGCGGCCAGCGCCATGATACGGCGCATCGCCGAGCACGGCGGCATCAGCGACGTCGCTGCGCGCGAGAAACTGATGGATAGCCTGGGCGGCATTCCGATCGGCCGGCCGGGAAAACCGGAAGAAGTCGCCGAACTGGTCGCCTTTCTGGCCTCGCAGCGGGCGGCGGCCATCCACGGCAGCGAGCATGTGATCGATGGCGGCACGATACCTACGGTCTGACAAGGCTATCCGGCCGCACCAGTACCCAGCGCACGGACTCACCCTGCGAGAACGGCATGCGCTGGCCTTTCTTGCGCATCTGGGTAAAGGTGCCATGCGATTCAAGCAGCCACTTGCCGCTCACCGGTGCGGCGGCTCCGCTGCAGGCCCATATGACGCCATCGGCAGGGTCAAGGCAAGACGCGGCAGGACGCGAGCGCTGCGGTTCCAGGAAGCGGTAGCGGGCCTCCTGTTCAGGCATTGCACCGTCCGCATAACGGTCTTCACGCCACAACAAGCGCCATGCCAGCGCCATTTTTTCGCTGGCATGGTCACCGTCGCGTTGCAGCATAATCGCCGGGGCGAGCGAGTTGGCGGTGAAATAGTTCATCGCCCCCACGACCGTAAAAGGCGCCTCGGGTTTCCACGCGCCCGTCAGGCGTTCAATGAAGGAACTGGCGGGCGCGGCGACGGGCTCCCAGATACCGGCGCACGCGACGACGCCATCGCCACGGACAAAGCTGTTTACGGCGGGATCGGGCACCGCTTCCATGTCAGCAGGAAAGTGCATCAGTGGCAGATCGCGTTTCAGCCAGCGTTGGTAGTACCACGGTCCGCCAGGAAAGTAATTACGCTGATAAAGATGCATCGAGCATTCAGCCCATGCATCGTAGGCGGCATGCATGGCCTCGCAATACTCCTGCCACAGCGGCGTATGCGCCTCATCGATGCCGTTCTCGCCTTCATCTACGCGCCGTACCCGATCCAGTTCGATGGTCAGGCGGTTGCGCGCGGCGATCAGGTCGAAAAAAGACGGTGCGCCGAACCCCTTGAAGTTGTTTTTTTCCAGCGTGGCCATGGCTTTGGCCAATTGCGCCAGCCCTTCCTGCAGGAACGCCAGTGTCGACGCTGGCAGCGAGGTTTTCAGCGCCCAGCCCTGCCTGGCCGCCTCGTGCAGGCTTTGCCTGGTCACATCCACCCACGCCGCATAGAAATCATGAACGCGGCGCCAGGCGGTGATGGAGCTGTTTTTCTTGAGCAGATAGAAAATCTGTCGCCGTTCGCGTTCGGACGGCAGCATCAGGTCATCAGGCGAAATGATGTCAGCCATGGCGCGCCAGCGCCTGCGTCACCGTCGCCGCCAGGTCCGCCAGCTGGAACGGCTTGCGCAGCACGGTATTGCTGCCGATCACCTGGTCGATCGCTTCCATGTCGGCATAGCCGGTGGCGATAATCATCGGCAGGCCGGGAAACTCGCGGTTGGCGATCGCCACCAGTTCGGCGCCTGTCATGCCGGGCATCAGGTAGTCGGTGATCATCAGGCTGGGCTTGTCGCGCCGCAGTTCTTGCAGGCCAGCCTGGCCGTCCTGCGCCTGGCTGACGCAATAGCCGAGTGCTTCGAGCGATTCGACCATCGACAGGCGTACCGAGCTGTCGTCTTCGACCACCAGGATACGCGCGCCGGCGCCGGGGGCGGGCGGCGCCTGGGCCGGTTCCGCATCTTCGGCATCCATGGCGTCACCAGTGAGCCTGAGCCAGATTTCAATCGTGGTGCCGACGCCCGCTTCGCTCAGTACGCGCGCAGTGCCGCCGGACTGCTGGGCCATGCCGTAGACCTGGCTCAGGCCCAGCCCGGTGCCCTTGCCGATCGCCTTGGTAGTGAAAAACGGCTCGAACACCTTGGCCACTATCGCCGCATCCATGCCCTGGCCGTCGTCGGTGACGGCGATCAGACAGTACATGCCGCTTGGCAGCAAACCTTCGGGCGCGGCCGCGCGGCTGGCGCGCACCACCAGCTTGCCGCCGGCCGGCATGGCGTCGCGCGCATTGATGGCCAGGTTCAACAGCGCCATTTCCATCTGGTTGACGTCCGCCATCACGAACCGCAGCTGTTCGTCGAGCTCGAACGACAGCTGGACCGACGAGCCGAGCGAGGTGGCCATCAGTTCGCGCACGCCATCGAACAGGGTACGGATATCGGTGGCGCGCAGGTTCAGGCGCTGGTTGCGCGAAAACGCCAGCAGCTGGCTGGTCAGCTTGCCGCCGCGCTCGCAGGCACGGCGGGCGACCTCGGCCTTGCGGCGGGCATTCTCGTCCTTGGACAGGTACAGGATCAGGTCCATGCTGCCCTGAATCACGTTGAGCAGATTGTTGAAGTCGTGCGCGATGCCGCCCGTCAGGCGCCCTACCGCCTCCATTTTTTGCAGCTGCACCATGGCCAGCTGCACCCGCTCGCGTTCGATCACTTCGTTCATCAGGCGGTCGTTGGCCTGGGCCAGCGCACGCGTGCGTTCCTCGATGCGCGATTCGAGCGTCTCGTTCAGTTGCAGCAGCTGGGCCCGGCTTTCACGCAGGCTTTCGGCCGCGCGCATGCGCTCGGCCAGGATCTTGCGCGCCTCGTACTGGCGCTGGCGCCCGCGCAGGGCCGAGGCGGCTGCGCTGCGCAGGGTCTCGGCATTCAGCGGCCGTTCCAGCAGGATGATATTGCCCAGCTGGTCGAAGGTGCTGCGCGCCGCTTGCGGCGTCACGCCATTGTGTTTTGAAATCAGTATCACGAAGGGAAAGTCGGACCATGGCTCCTGCGTGCGCAGCCAGGCCAGCAGCCGGTTCACGCTGGAATCCTGCAGCGCTTCCTCGGCGATGACGCAGGCGCCTGCGCCGGTCTGCAGCTCGGCAACCATGGCGTCAAAGTTCGCCACGGCGCCGCCGCCAAAGCCGTTGCGCGCCAGCACCTGATGGATCACTTCGGCGTCGCGGCCATGCGGCGCCAGGATCAGGATACGCTCGTCGAGCGTGCCGTTATCGAGGCTCATCTGGCCCCGCCAGCATCATCGGGGTGGCGCCGCGGTAGGTTGGCAAGCCCGTCAGTATGCCTTCGAAGCCTTCCAGCGCGCCGCCGATGGTAATGCCGCCATGGCCCAGCTTGAGCTCGTGGATGGTCAGCGCATGGTTGCTGGTGCGGCTCTTGATCACGGTAATGGCGCGCCGCAGCTTGCCATTCGATTCGAAAAACCGCAGCAGCACGGTGGTGTCGCTCAGGTAGCTCAGGTCGACGTCCGAGCGCACCTCGCCAATCAGGCCGTGCTGGCCCAGCACCAGCACCGTGGTCACGCCCTGCTGGTTCAGGTAAGACAAGAGTTCGTGCATCTGCAAGGTCAGGAAATGTTCACCCGGCATCGCCTGCAGATAGGCGTTCAGGCTGTCGATGACGATGAACTTGACGTCGGACTGCTCGACCGCGTCGCGCAGCATATGCGCGAATTCACCGGGCGCCAGTTCGGCCGGATCGATATGGTGGATGACCAGCTGGCCACTGTCGGCGTAAGGCCGCAAATCCATCTGCAATGAATTGGAGCGCGCGAAAAACGTCGCCAATCCCTCGTCGAACAGGTAGAACGACGCCTTTTCGCCGCGTTCCAGCGCCGACAGCAGGCAGCGCACCGACACCGTCGTCTTGCCGATGCCAGATGGGCCGACGACCAGGGTATTGGTGCCGGACGGCAAGCCGCCACCCAGCAGTTCGTCGAAGGCGCTGGAGCCGGTCGAGCTGACATGGGCATGGAAATCGGTGTTATGTTCGGCTGCGATCAGGCGCGGAAAGATTTTCAGTCCGCCCGTTTCCAGGATGTAGTCATGGTAGCCGCCGCGAAACTTGGTGCCGCGCATCTTGATCACATTCACGCGGCGCCGCTCCTTGCCGAACTCCTGCGCGATCTGTTCCAGGCTGATCACGCCGTGGGCAATGCTGTGCAGCTGCTGGTCCGGCGTGTTCGACTTGTCGTCGAGCAGCAGCACGGTGCAGTCGCGCAGGGAAAAGAATTGTTTCAGGGCCAGAATCTGGCGCCGGTAGCGCAGCGGATTTTGCGCCAGCAAGCGCATCTCGGACAGGCTGTCGAACACCACGCGCAGGGGTTTCAGGGTATTGACCTGCTCCATCACGCTTTTTGTCGTCTCGCCCAGCTCCACTTCGGACGGGTGGAATACCGATTGCTGCGCATCGGGATCGAGCGAATTGTCGTTTGCCAGTTCGAATACGGCGATGCCGTCCATGTCCCAGCCATGGCTTTCGGCCACGGCGTCGAGCTCGTCCGCCGTTTCCGACAGGGTGATATACAGGCCGGTCTCGCCGTGCGCCACGCCATCGAGCAAAAATTGCAGGCCCAGGGTGGTCTTGCCGGTGCCGGGCGAGCCTTCGACCAGGTAGACGCGCTGGGCAGTGAGGCCGCCGCACAGAATATCGTCAAGGCCGACAATGCCGGTCGAGATGCGGCTGGTCGGCTTGCGCTGCGCGCGCGCGGATGTGTTGTCATTCATGATGGGCCAGCTTCAGGTAAGAACAGCGATGCGTCGATAAATATAGGCGTCGAGTGGCACTGCATGGTCCGGGGAGTGTGCTGAACGCTATGTTTTGCCTATTTTAATTTCCAGGCCAAAAATCTTGTGTTCGGCAACATACATATACGGGCAACTCGCTGCCTCAAAGGGTGGCGGGAGATGGTGCGCAAGGCAGCGGGTCAAGCTCGCTGCCCACCTGCGCCGATACCTCCTGGCCCAGCTCGCGCAGCAGCGCATTGCCGGCGCGCGTCATGCGCGCCAGCATCTTCATGTCGACCTTGCTGGCGACGATAAACACGGCGCTGCGCTGCTGCGGCAATACCGCCGTGTAGCTCATGAAGCCGGCGCCACTGCCGGTCTTGTGCCAGATCGGCGACGTGCCCTGCTGCCCGTCGTCCAGGCGCACCCAGCCGATACCGAGCGCATCGGCCGGCCCCGGGATATCGAAGCCTTTCATGGCCGGCATGGCGGCGAGCATCAGCCAGGGCTTCAGCACCATGCAGGTGGACGGTTCAGGCGGCACCGTGCCGACCAGCTGGCGCAGCCACACGCCCATGTCCTGCGGCGTGGAAAACAGGCCGCTGCTGGCGGCGGTGGCGGTGGTCGCACCGCAGGGACCGCTGTTGTCGAGGTCAGGCCCACTCATCAGGCGCGCGCACTGCGCGGGCGTTGGCGTGGCCGTGGTGTCGGCCAATTGCAAGGGCCCCGTGACCAGGCGCGCCAGCAAACTGGTGTACGGCGCGCCGCCGGCGGACGCCAGCGCGTCGCCCAGCAGGTCGTAGCCTGTGTTCGAGTACGTCGCTTCCTGGCCGGGCGCGGCATCGGTTTTGCCGTCTTTCAGTTCGGCCCAGCGCACGTCCGCGCCAGGCCAGGCAAACGGCGCCGCATATTTCGGCGGCCCGCTCGCTACGCCGCGCGGCAAGCCGCTGGTGTGCAGGGCCAAGTCGCGCAAGGTGATCTCGCGCGCACCAGCCACGCGCGGTACCTTGCGCCCCGCCCCGGCATGACGCTGCAGGGTATCGTCCAGGCGAAACTTACCTTCTTGCACCAGCCGCGCCAGCACCTCGGCCGTGAATACCTGGGAACCGGAACCGATGCGTACCAGCGACTGGCCATCGGGCAGCTGGCCGCTGCCGGGCCGCGTCTCGCCCCGCCCATGGACCTCGATCTGACCGCCCTGCACCGTCACCACCACCATGCCCAGCGCGCCGCTGTCGGCAAACATGGCCGATACCGCCGCAGCATGCGTTTCCTTGCCGGCCACGGCGGGCAAGGACAGCAATGTCAGGCTGAGGGCAAGCGCGAGTTTTTTCATGGCAAAAATATCGGGTGGAATTGCCAGCAGTGTAAACGACTATGGCCCGGCAACCTTGCGGCTGCCGGGCCATGCGTGTGGCTGGCTTAATTACGTGATCAGTTACGCGATGCGTTCGCCATTGGCCGGATCAAACAGCGCCGCTTTCGACAGGTTGAACGACAGCTGCATGGTCTGGCCGGGGCGCACGGCCTCGATCGGATGGGTGCGGCAGGTCACGGCCGCGCCGTTCAGGCGGGTGGTCAGCAAGGTGTCAGGGCCGGTCGGCTCGACCAGGTCGACCAGGCAAGCGAGTTCCTGGCCGACGTCGCCGTGCGCGCTGCTGATGTCGGTGATCTGTTCCGGGCGGATGCCCAGGATCACGTCGCGGCCGACATGGCTGCGCAGCTTTTCCGCATCGAACGGCAGGTCCAGGCGCATGTTATTGCCGCCGTTTTCAATCACGGCCGAGACGGCGCCGTTCTCGACCACCGGCTTGATGGTGATGAAGTTCATCGATGGCGAACCGATGAAGCCGGCCACGAACAGATTGGCCGGGTTGTCGTAGATTTCCTGCGGCGTGCCCAGTTGCTGCACCACGCCATCCTTCATCACGGCGATCAGGTCGCCCATCGTCATCGCTTCGATCTGGTCGTGCGTGACGTAGACGATGGTCGCTTTCAGGCGCTGGTGCAAACGCTTGATCTCGGCGCGCATTTCCACGCGCAGCTTGGCGTCCAGGTTCGACAGCGGTTCATCGAACAGGAACAGTGACGGCTTGCGCGAAATGGCGCGGCCCATCGCCACGCGCTGGCGCTGGCCGCCCGACAATTGCGCCGGACGGCGATCGAGCAGGTGCGAGATCTGCAGCGTCTCGGCGACCCTGCTGACGATCTCTTCCTGTTCGGCCTTGGCGACCTTTTTCACGTTCAGGCCGAAGGCGATGTTCTCGCGCACCGTCATCGACGGATACAAAGCGTAGGACTGGAACACCATGGCGATGTCGCGGTCCTTCGGCGGCAGGTCATTGACGACCTTGTTGTCGATCATGATCTCGCCCGAGGTGACGCTCTCCAGGCCGGCGATCATGTTCAGCAAGGTGGACTTGCCGGAGCCGGAGCCGCCGACCAGGATCAGGAACTGGCCGTCCTTGATCTCGATGTCGATGCCTTTCAGCACTTCGGCGCCGTTGGTGTAGACCTTGCGGATATTACGAATCGATAAGCTAGACATGTTTTTCCTTAACCTTTGACTGCGCCTGCGGTCAGGCCGCGCACAAAATAACGGCCTGCGACCAGGTAGACCAGCAGTGTCGGCAGCGCTGCGATCACCGCCGCCGCCATGTTGACGTTGTATTCCTTCACGCCGGTCGATGTATTGACCAGGTTGTTCAAGCCCACCGTGATCGGCTGCGAATCGCCGCTGGCGAACACGATGCCGAACAGGAAGTCGTTCCAGATCTGCGTGAATTGCCAGATGATGCAGACGACAAAAATCGGACCGGAAATCGGCAGCACGATCTTGCGGAAGATCAGGAAGAAGCCGGCGCCGTCGATGCGGGCCGCCTTGATCAGCTCTTCCGGCACGCTGGTGTAGTAGTTACGGAAGAACAGGGTCGTAAACGCCGTGCCGTAGACCACGTGCACGAATACCAGGCCGGTGGTGGTATTGGCCAGGCCGAACTCACCGAGCAAACGCGCCATCGGCAGCAGCACCACCTGGAACGGAATGAAGCAGCCCACCAGCAGGCCGGCGAACAGCATTTCCGAACCACGGAAGCGCCAGTGCGCGAACACATAGCCGTTGAAGGCGCCGATGAAGGTCGAGATCAATACGGCCGGCACCACCATTTCGATCGAGTTCCAGAAGAACGGCTGCAGGCCATTGCAGGTCACGCCGGTACAGGCCGAGGACCAGGCCTTGCCCCAGGACTCGAACTGCCACACGTGCGGCAGGGCCAGCAGGTTGCCGCTGCGGATCTCGTCGAGCGACTTGAACGACGTCGACAGGGTCACGTACAGCGGAATGATGTAATACAGGGCGAACAGGATCAGCAACAGGTACAGGACCACCCGCCCGAGAGTAAATTGATGCTTGCGTGTGTGTGTCATCTCATCGCCTTTGCGCTGCGCGTTTCCAGGTACATCAGCGGCACCAGCACGGCCACGATGGTGGCCAGCATCATCATTGCCGATGCCGAGCCCAGGCCCAACTGGCCGCGGGTGAAGGAAAACTGGTACATGAAGATTGCCGGCACGTCGGACGAATTGCCCGGTCCGCCGGATGTCAATGCAATCACCAGGTCGAAACTCTTGATCGCGATATGCGACAGGATCAATATCACGCTGAAGAACACCGGGCGCATGGCGGGAATCACGATGCGCCAGTAGATCGTCGGCAGCGATGCGCCATCGACTTGCGCCGCCTTGATGATCTCGTCATCGATGCCGCGCAGGCCAGCCAGGAACAGCGCCATCACGAAGCCCGACGACTGCCACACGCCGGCGATCACCACCGTGTAGATCGACATGTCGGAGTTCACCAGCCAGTCGAACGTAAACGAGGTCCAGCCCCAGTCGTGCATGACCTTTTCCAGGCCCAGGCTGGGGTTCAGCATCCATTTCCAGGCGGTGCCGGTGACGATGAACGACAGCGCCATCGGGTACAGGTAGATTGCGCGAAGAAAGCCTTCGCCACGGATTTTCTGGTCGAGCAAGATGGCCAGGAACAGGCCGATGGTGATCGACAGGCCGATGAACAGCACGCCGAAGATGCCCAGGTTCGTGAGCGAAGTCCACCAGCGTTCGTTATCGAACAAACTGTAGTATTGCGTCAGGCCGGAGAACTCGAAGTTCGGCATCATGCGCGATTCGGTCAGCGACAGATAACCGGTCAGGAAAATAAAACCATAGACGAATACCAGGCTGGCGATGAGCGTCGGGCCCAGGACCAGTTGTGGTATCCATCGATCAAATTGCTTGCGTATGGACATAGGACAGCCGTAGAAGTAGAACTGCGTATGGCGCCCGTCCGGGCGATTGCCGGAGGGGGCCTGCGATACCTGCAACATCTGCGATGCAGCAGCGCCGGCGGGGAGCCGGCGCTGTGGTGATTACTTCACTTTGGCGGCTTTGGCCAGTTCGGCAACAGCGTCTTTCGAGCTCATGTTGGTGTTCATGAACTTGGCAACCACGTCAAACACGGCGCCTTGCGTGGCCGATGGCAGCGCCATGCCGTGCGCGAACGATGGCAGCAAGGTGCCTGCCTTGTTGCTGGCATCCATGTCGTCCATCGATTTCAGGGCGCAAGCGTCAAACTTGTCCTTGGAAACGCCGGAACGTACAGGGATGGAACCCTTGTTCAGGTTGAAGATCGACTGGAACTTCGGATTCATGATGGCGTTGGCCAGGGCGATCTGGCCTTTCTTCGCATTCGCATCCTTTTGCGTGAACATGGCAAAGGAATCGATGTTGAAGGTGTAGGCTTTTTCCGTGCCTGGCGCTGCCACGCACAGGTAGTCCTTGCCTGGCACTTTGCCGGCAGCCGTGAATTCGCCCTTGGCCCAGTCACCCATGAACTGGAAGCCGGCCTTGTTGTTGATGACCATGGCGGTGGCCAGATTCCAGTCGCGGCCGGCCGCATCCTTGTCGATGTAGGTCTTGACTTTGCCCAGGGTGTCGAACACCTTGAGCATGGTCGGACCGGTCAGCTCTTTCTGGTCCAGCTTCAGGATGGCTTTCTTGTAGAAATCAGCGCCGCCCACGCCCAGCGCGACCGATTCAAACACGGTGGCGTCCTGCCATGGCTGGCCGCCGTGGGCAATCGCGATGCCGCCCGATTTCTTGATCTTGTCAGCCGCTTCGAAGAATGCTGGCCAGGTGGTTGGCGTGCCGACGACGCCGGCTTTTTTCAGCACTTCCGGGTTGACCCACATCCAGTTGACACGGTGCACATTGACCGGTGCGGCAACGTAGTGGCCCTTGTATTTCATGACGTCGGCCACGACTTTCGGCAGGACCGCATCCCATTTGCCGGCAACGGCGGCTTCATCGATATTGGCCAACACGCCTTCTGCGCCCCATTCCTGGATCGACGGGCCCTTGATCTGGGCAGCGGTCGGCGGGTTGCCGGAGATGACGCGGGTTTTCAGCGCGGTGGTGGCGTTTTCGCCGGCGCCGCCTGCTACTGCAAAATCTTTCCAGCCGAAACCGGCTTCCTTGACCATCTGCTGCAGCTGGCCGACGGATTTGGCTTCGCCACCCGAGGTCCAGTAGTGCAGCACTTCAACGTCGGCAGCGAAAGCATTGCCGGCGAATGCCAAGGCGGTCAGGGCGGCCAGTTGGGTAATCTTGAATTTCAGTTTCATCTCCACAATTCCTTTTTTGATCAAGCTTTTAGGGGGCTTCGGCGCAATGTGCCGAGAAGGGTCGAAATTGCGCCTGTATCGGCGCTCTTGTGTGCCGAGACCCGCTGGCAAGCGGGTCTCGTTGTTTGCTTAGAACCAGGCTTCAACCTGGAAACCGTACGATGTGCCGCTGGTATTGTTGTTGTAGATCGGGCCGCCGTTGTTGGCTGCGTTGACCGACGCGGTGGCCGCATCGTTCCATTTGCCGTAGCTGACAAAAGCGCGCAGTTCAGGACGCGACCACAGGCCAGGACCTGCCGAAATCGCCGGGGCGATGGTCAGCTTGGTCAGGCGCTTGGTCGGGCCGCTTGCTTGCGTCACGCGGTCCGTACCCAGTTCGCCAATCAACTTGAAGTTGTTGGTGAAAGCGTATACAGGACGCACGCCGACCGAAGTCCAGGTCGACGAGCCGGTAGCATTCGACTCGTCTTTTTGCCACAGGGCGACCAGTTCCATGCCGAAGTTTTCCATCGGCTGGATCGCCAGGTCATTGAACACGCGGGTGCGTTTCACATCCGAACCGAACGAGGTGTCGCCTGCGGCGCCGAACTGGGCACCCTTGCCGACGCCAGGGCCAACGCCGTATTGCACGCCGAAGGTGTTGCCGCCGCCGTAGATCTTGCCTTGACGATGGAATGCCGACAGCTGCCAGCCGTTATGCTTTTCGCCGAAAGCGTCGTTGTCCTTGCCTTCGCCGATGATGTAGGTCGCGGCCAGGTCCAGGGTGCCGTTGGTGTTGACCGGGATTTCACCGTAGATGAAGTTCTGGCGTACGGCCGACTTGGTGCTGACGATGCCCGTTGGCGACACGGAATTGATATCGTTGTCCTTGAAGAAGGCATACGAGAATTTACCAGGACCGGCTTGAATGCGGTCCAGGCCGGCGCCGGTACCGTTCATGTTGATGTACTGCAGATCCAGCATGTGGATGTCAGGACGGTAGTAGAAACGTTTACCGACCCAGGCTGTGCCGCCGTTCAGGAAATCGAGTCCCTGGGCTTCGACGTAGGCTTTGACGATGCCGACCTTGTTGTCGCCGAAATCGGAGTTTGGTGCGTAGGCGTTGACCCAGACGGTGGCCATGTAGGTCACGTCACCGGACTTGGCGATGGCTTTGGTGTAGCCGAATTCGGTGTAGGCGTCGCACTCATTGCCCAGACGATATTTCATGGTATTGCCACCCAGGCCGAAGCAGCCTTGTGAGCCGCCGTCGCTGGAGGTGTTGCTGCCGGCGCCAGCGCGCAGGTAGCCGTGGAAGCCTTCGGAATCGGATGGGTACATCGGGTCTGCCATGGCGGAACCGCTGGCGATGGCTAAAACGATGGCAGCAGGCAGCGCTTTCAAAGCGGCCTTCAACATGTTGCGATGCAGCATGGGTAAGTCTCCTCAGTAGTTGTTTTTTTCTAGTACTTCGTGGCCGAATGTACTGGCCAGAAATCTTTCCAGCAGAGACATAGTAACTATACTACGAACAAATATCAACATATTATGTTGTAATCCTACGACTAGTCGGCGAGACTTTATTTGACTATTGTTGGTCTTGCACAAAGTGTTTTTTCCTTGCCGCCGGGCGCTGGCAAAAGCCTGGCGGGCTTTTTTTGGCACGGAGTGCAAATACGCTCTAGAATCCTTGGTTTTCACCATAACGACAGTTGCGCCGCAAAGACGGCGCACGCAGACGAGACTTGAACGCCGCCATGAGAATTGATGAAAGAACAGACAGTACGGGCAGCGACGCGGCCGACCGTTTCAGTGATGGCCCGCGCCTGCTGGCCGATATCGGCGGCACCAACGCCCGCTTCGTGCTTGAAACGCGGCAAGGCCACCTGGAAGCGGTGGCCGTTCTTCCCTGCGACGACTACGCTTCCTTGCTCGACGCGATTAACGCCTACATAGGCAGCCCTGAGGCGCGCGCCGCCGGTTCGGCCCGCGTGCGCCATGCGGCCATCGCCATCGCCAACCCGATCGACGACGACAATATCCGCATGATGAACCACCACTGGTTCTTCTCGATCGAAGCCATGCGCACCGCGCTCAGCCTGGACACTTTGCTGGTGGTCAACGACTTCACGGCGCTGGCGATGGCCCTGCCCTATCTGCGAGCCGACCAGCGCATGCAGATCGGCGGCGGCATGGCGCGCGCCGACAGCGTGATCGGCCTGCTCGGTTCGGGCACGGGCTTGGGCGTATCGGGCATGATCCCGGCAGAAGACCGCTGGATCGCGCTCGGCAGCGAAGGCGGCCATGTCAGCTTTGCGCCGTGCGACCAGCGCGAGATGGACGTGCTGTCGTATGCCTGGCGCGAACTGTCGCACGTTTCGGCCGAACGCCTCGCGTCCGGGCGCGGCCTGGAACTGATCTACCGCGCATTGGCCGAACGCGCCGGCGTGACCGATGCGCAGCCGCTGCTGGCGTCTGAAATCACCAGCCGCGCGCTGGCCAACGACTGCGAAGTATGCCTTGAAGCGGTCGACTGTTTTTGCGCCATTCTCGGCTCGATTGCCGGCAACGTCGCCATGACCCTGGGCGCGCTGGGCGGCATTTATATCGGCGGCGGCATCGTGCCGCGCCTGGGGCCGTTGTTCGAACGCTCGCAGTTCCGCGCGCGCTTCGAGCAAAAAGGCCGCCTGAACGAATACCTGGCGCAGATTCCCACTTTTTTGATCACCGCCGAACTGCCGACTTTTCTTGGCATTGCCGCCATCCTGGCGCAAAAACTCAAGCGGGCCAACTCGGGCGCGCCGGTGCTCGACTCGGTGCGCCAGGCGCGCGGCCGCATGAGCCCCTCCGAATGCAAGGTGGCCGACTGGGTGCTGAAGGAGCCGAACGCCATGCTGACCTTGCCGATCGCCGAAATCGCCCAGCGCGTGGGCGTGAGCCAGCCAACGGTGATGCGCTTTTGCCGCTCGATCGGCGTGCAGGGCCTGGCCGACTTCAAGCTCAAGCTGGCCTCGGGCCTGACCGGCGGCGCCATCACGGTGGCGCACTGCCATGTGGAGATGTCGGACTCCGACGCCGAACTGGCGCGCAAGGTGCTGGGCAACAGCGCCTCGGCCGCGCTGGCGATGCGCGACATGCTGGACGTGAAAGCACTGACCGAAGCGATCGACATGCTGCGCGGCGCGCGGCGGGTGGAACTGCTGGCCGTGGGCAGCGCCCGCGTGGTGGCCGACGACATGCAGCACAAGCTGCTCAACCTGGGCATCGTCAGCAGTTATTTTGCCGACCAGCAGGCGCAGGAAATGAGCGCCGCCTTGCTCAAACCGGGCGACGTCGCGCTGGTCATTTCGCGTTCGGGCACCCTGCCCGAACTGCTGCGCACGGTCAAAGTGGCGCAGGGCTGCGGCGCGCGCGTGCTGGCCATTACCGCCAGCGGCTCGCCGCTGGCGCGCCAGGCCGACGTGCTGCTGACATTGAACCACCCCGAGGGCAACCTGAACTTCGTGCCGATGATCGTGCGCCTGCTGCAGCTGATGATGCTCGATATTTTGTCGGTGGGCCTGGCACGGCGCGACACCGTGCAGCGCACCAGCGCGGCCGAAGGCGATGAAGGCCAGCTGCACGGCATGCGCATCAGTGGCAAGCTGAAGTTCGGCGGCCATCTCGAATAGGATGACGCCCATCGCCGCTGATACGCCAGGCGGCGCCACCGTGCACGACGTGGCGCGCCTGGCCGGCGTCTCGGCCATGACGGTGTCGCGCGTGATCAACGGACGCGCCAGCGTCAGCGCCGCCACGCGCGGCAAGGTGGAAGCGGCAATCGCCGCGCTGCGCTACCAGCCCAACCTGGCGGCCAGGGCCGCGCGCACCGGCACCCTGCGCATCGGCCTGTTGTACAGCAATCCCAGCGCGGCGTATCTGAGCGAATTTTTGGTCGGCGCCATGGAACAGTGCAGCCAGGGTGGCGGCCAGCTGCTGCTGGAACGCTGTGGCGACCTGGCCAGCCAGCAGGCCGCGATCAGGAAACTGGTGGCCGCCGGGGTTGACGGCATCCTGGTGCCACCGCCGCTGTGCGACTCGCCACAGATACAAGCGCAATTGAACCGCATCGGCATGCCCTCGATCGCGGTGGCTACCGGCCAGCCGTCGCCCGCCATTTCCGCAGTACGCATCGACGACTACCAGGGTGCGCTGGCGATGACGCGCCACCTGCTGGCGCTGGGGCACCGCGATATCGGCTTTATCCAGGGCGACCCGGCGCACACCCCTGCCCTGTTGCGCCAGCAGGCGTTTCTCGATGCGATGCAGGAGGCGGGGTTGAGCGTGCCGGTGCACCGGCTGGCGCAGGGACTATTTACCTATCGTTCCGGACTCGATGCGGCGCGCCGCCTGCTGGAAGCGCCCACCCGCCCCAGCGCCATCTTCGCCTGCAACGACGACATGGCGGCGGCCACCTTGGCCGTGGCCCATGGCATGGGCCTGCAGGTGCCGCAGCAGCTGTCCGTGTGCGGCTTTGACGATACACCGGTGGCCACCACCGTCTGGCCCGAGCTCACTACCGTCCACCAGCCGATTGCCGACATGGCACGCGCCGCCGTCACCCTGGTGCTTGACGAAATACGCCAGCGCAGGGCCGGTGACGTGGCGCCGGCCACGCACCGCCTGCTCGATTTTACGCTGATGGTGCGGGCCTCGACGGCGCCGCCGGGCGCCCGCTGAGCGCTTATTTCACCACGGTTTTTTGCGCCAGCGATGCAACCAGCTCCACCGACGGCGGCGAACCGCCGGCGGCCAGGCAGGCGCCCGCGCCGGCAGCCACGGCAAAGCGCAAATGCTCGCCAGCGTCAACTTCAGGCCGGTACATCAGGCTGTACAGCAGGCCGCCGATACTGGCGTCGCCGGCACCAACCGAATCAACCACCTCGATCACCGGTGGCGCCGCCTGCCAGGTGTGCTCGCCCTGGTACAGCGCCGCGCCGGCCGCGCCGCGCGTGTACAGGAACGTTGCTTGCGGGTTCCAGCTGCGCAGCTGCGCAAACGAGGCGTCGATATCGTCGTGGCGGAACAGGCCCGCCAGGTCTTCGTCGGATACTTTCACCACATCGGCCAGCGCCGTCATGCGCGCCAGGGTGGCGTCGTAGCGTTCATCCATCATGACGCGGAAATTCGGGTCATAGCTGATTTTCACGCCGGCCGCCTTGAGCTCTTCGGCCAGCGCCACCAGCTTGCCGGCCAGCGGTTCGCGCGCCAGGCTGATGCCGCCAAAGTGCACCCACTGCGCGCCCTGCATCCAGCCGGCCGGCAGCTGCGCCGCGTCGAAATGCAGGTCGGCGCTGTCGTCGCCGATAAAGTAGTAGGTGGGTGGATGCAGCTCGTGCACGATGGCCAGCAGCGGCGACTTGGCGTAGCGCTGCAGGAAGCGCGCATCCAGGCCCGCCGCATGGTTGGCGCTGGCCAGCGCGTCGCCGAACACGTCCAGGCTGACGGCGCCGGCAAAGGCGCTCGGCACGCCCAGCCTGGCCATCACGCGCGCCACGTTCCAGGTTGAGCCGCCAACCTGGCTGCTCCACTGATCGCTGCCGGTGCGCAGCATGTCGGTCAGCGCTTCGCCGGCCGAGACAAAAGAAGGAAAGCCGCTCATGCCGCACCGCCAAGCAAGTTCAGCACTTCATAGCAGGCGCCCATGGTGTGGTAGTCGGTCTTGCCGGCCGGGCTTTTCTGGTTGCTGATCTTTTGATTGTCGGGTGTGAGAATGCGGTACCAGGCGCCATGGTCATGGTCGACAAAATGCTGCCAGCTGTAGTCCCAGATCTTGTCGTAGGTTTGCCAGTAGCCCTCGTCGCCGGTGCGCTTGGCCAACACGGCGGCAGCGGCAAAGCTTTCGGCCTGCACCCAAAAATATTTGTCGCCATCGCAGATTTCATCGTGCGGGCCGAAGCCGTAGTGGATGCCGCCATGCGTGTTGTCCCAGGCCTTGGCCAGCGCCGTGTCGAACAGTTCGCGCGCGCGCGGCAGCAGCCAGTCCGACGGGCCGGCCATGAACTTGGCGTGGCGCTCCATGATCAGCAGCAGCTTGGCCCATTCCGTGAAATGGCCGGGCTGGTAGCCCCACGGACGGAAGATATTGCTCTTGTCGTGCAGGTTGTATTCAAGGTCGATCGACCAGTCCGGTTTATAGTGTTCCCAGATCATGCCGCCGGCCAGGCCGGCCTGGCGATTGGTGATATTGTGCGCCAGCGTTTCGGCGCGGTGCAGGTAGCGCGCTTCGCCGGTCGCCTCGAACGCCGCCAGCATCGCTTCGCAGGCGTGCATGTTGGCGTTCTGGCCGCGATAGCCGTCGAGCGTGGCCCAGTCGGCGCTGGCGACGTCGGCGTACAGGCCGTGCTCGGGCAGCCACATGCGCTGCTCCATCAGTTCGAACGTTTCATCCAGGTAAGCGCGCGCTTCCTGCATGCCAGCCTGCAGTGCATGCGCATAGGCCAGCAGCACGAAGGCCAGGCCGTAGCAGTGATTCGCGCCGTCTTCCACCGTCCCGACGCCATTTTCCCAGCGCAGCTGCCAGGCGTAGCCGCCGGTTTCCGGATTGCGGTGCGCATCGCGCAAGAAGGCCACGCCGTGGCGCAGCGCCGCCTGGTAATCATCGTCGCCGAACTGGCGGTAGGCCATGGCGTAGTTGAAGATGAAGCGCGTGCTGCTGACCAGGTGGCGCGTGGCCGCATCGTAGATGGTGCCGTCGTCGAGGAAGAAATGGTAAAAACCGCCGCTGGCGTCGAGCGCCCGCGGATGGTAAAAGCGCATCGTGTGCAGGATATGCTGTTCGAGCATGCTCTTGGAACGGAAATCGGGATTCATGAGTCTCTCATCATATTGTTATCGATAACAAATATAATATCACGCTACCTCGGCATGCCACCAACGACCCTGGCTTGACTCAACTTTTCCCGCCACAGCGCCGCCTGTGCCGGGTCCGTTGCCTGGCCAAGTTCGCCATGGTCGTAGACTTGTACCAGCCGCTCCATCGCCTCCAGGTCGCCCTGCTGCGCGGCCAGCAGATACAGCGCAAACGGCGGCGGCGCCTGGCCCTGCCGGGTCGGCCCGCCACGGCCCTGCTCCAGCAGCCGCGCAAAGCCGGCCTGGCCGGGCGGGCTTTTGGCAATTGCCGCCATTTCATACCAGCCCAGCGCCGCCTCGTCGCTTTGCGCCACGCCCTGCCCCACTTCATATGAATAAGCGACATTGTTCAGGCCCGGCGGATCGAGCGCCTTGGCCGCCTTCATGTACCAGCCAAACGCCTCGCGGCGCTGGGCCTCGCCGGTAGCCGTCATCATCAGCCGGTAGCCGATCTCATTATAGGCCGGGAAGTAGCCGTTTTCGGCATGTATCTTCAGCCAGTGCAGCGCGTGCGCGCGTTCTTCAGGGCTGCTGTGGATGGTTTCGTAGTGCAGCGCCAGGGTGATGTGGGCCTGCTCGACGCCTTGCGCGGCAGCCTTGCGCAGCCAGTATTCACCCTGCTTGCGGTCCACCGCCACGCCCTGGCCGTGCGTCAGGGCCACGCCAAGAACCGATTGCGCCGTGCCATTGCCGCCTTGCGCCGATTTTTCCAGCCAGTCCAGGCTCGCATCGCTGTCGCGCGGCGTGCCCTGGCCCTGGTGCAGCATGCCGGCCAGTTGCAGCTGCGCCGCCGCGTCGCCGGCCTGCGCGGCGCGACGCGCCTTGCCGAAGGCGGCCACTTTATCGGGTGCCAGGTCGACCGGAGGGTTGACCAGCGCATCGACCCGCTGGCGCATGGCATCGAGGCCGCTCAGGTCGAACGGCACCAGCGCCGGGTGCTGCTGCGCCGGCGCGACTGCCGGCAGCAGCAGGGAAAAGGCAAGGAGATATTTCAGCATCGGTCATCCTGGAAAATGTGCAGTGGTGATGGTAGCCGATGCCGCCTGCAAGACAGCGCGCGGCACGCAATAATGGTAGGCTTGCACGCGGTATTGTTCACCGCTTGTCCACCACTTTGAAAGGCCGCCATGTACCGTTCATCCATCACCGCCTTGAGCCTGTTTGTCGCACTTTCCGCCAGCGGCGGCGCCTGGGCCGAAACCCAATTGGCCGGCTGCGCCGCCAAGCGCGAAAGCATCCGCGCCGAACTGCGTGACGCCCAGCAGATGGGCAATACCAACAAGGTGGAAGGCTTGAGCCGCGCGCTCGACGAAAGCAACGCCAACTGCCGCGACGATGCACTGGTCAGGCGCCACAACGAAAAAGTCATCAAGGCGCAGGCCAAGGTCAACCAGACCGACCGCTCGCTGCGCCTGGCCCAGGAAGCGAACAAGGAACCGAAGAAGATCGCCAAGCTGGAAGGCAAGCTGGAAAAAGCCAGGGCCGAACTGGCGGCGTTGCAGGCCAGGCAGCCCTGATGCAGCTGCTCTACCGGTCAGTCTCCAAAGCGAGGCAGGTGGTGCAGACATAGGCCAGCATGAGCGCGCGGGCGGCGCTGGGCGCGCCCATATACGCGGCCAGCAAACGGGCCGGCAGGTCCAGTCCCAGTGCACGCAAGGTGGCGCCATGGCGCGCCAGCTCGTTTGCCACTTCCGGCTCCAGGCGCGGCCGGCCGCTGCGTGCCTGCAGCGCCAGTCGATCGAGGACCTGGGCCAGCACCAGCGACATGCCGGAGGTTTGCTGCAAGACCGGCGGCGCCATGCTGGTGCCGGCCAGGCTCTTGAAAAAGCGCGCCAGCGCCGACGGCAGCTTGCCCGCATCAACCGCGAAATCGAGCGACACCACGCGCAGCTTGCCGTTTTTGGCGATCAGCAGCGCCACCGGCTGCCACCCATCAAACTCGCCACGCGCGCGGCTGGCCAGCACGGCGCGGATATCGGCGCCATCGGTCACCGCCGCCTGCAGCCGCGCGATGCGCGGGCGCAGTGCCTCCTGCGCGGGGATCACCAGGTTCAACACGGCGCCATTTGTGTCGAACACCTGCCAGTCCAGCTGCTGGCGGACTTCATCGAGCCGGGGTGCGGCCACCGCGCTGGGCCGCAGCAGCACGCAGTCGACCGGCTGCGCCGCCAGCCCGACGTTCTCGCCGAGGAAGGCGGCCAGCGCCGCCCAGTCGGCAAAGCCAAGCTGCTGCCAGCGCGCGTCGTCGAGTTCCCACAATGGCACGGTGCTGGCGTGCGCCTGGCTGTCCATGGCCAGGCGGCCGTCTGCCGCCATTGACGCGCCGGACAATATCAGGCCCTGCTCGCACAGGCGCTGCACGCTGCCGGCGCCCTGCCACAGGCTAATGGCATTCCAGCTCGATTCGCGCGTAAATGAACGGTCGTTGCCGTCCGGCCGCGCCAGCACCGCCTGCAGAATCCGGCCCGCCCGGTGATCCCAGAACGCCAAGCTCAAGCCATGCGCGCCGCCGCGCGTTTCCCACCACCAGGCGCCCAGCGGCAGCAGTTCCAATGGCGACTCGCCTGCGGCATCGAAACTGCGCCGCGTTTGCCCGCGCAGGCGCTGCAAGGGCTGGCCGGTGGCCTGTTCCAGCGCCGCGCACAGCGCGTAGATCGACGCCATCTCGTCGAACGCCAGGCGCTCGCTGGCGTGATAGTCGCGCCGCACCAGCAGGTCCAGCGTGCCGCCCAGACCGCGCAGCATGGCGGCCAGGCGCGGCAGGCTTTCGCCGCGCGCCGACATGGTCAGCGCGCGCAGCTGGCCGGCGGCAATTGCGCTGGCGTGCGACAGGCCGTTGTCATGGAGTTCGCCCAGCAGGTGGCGCACCTGGGCCAGGAACAGCAGTTCCGAGCTGCTGACGCCCTGCACTTCCTCGGCCGGCGCCGCATCCATCCCGGCCGGCCAGGCAAACTCGCGGCCATGCTGGCGCCAGACACAGGCCAGCGCATACAGGTGCAGCGCCTTGCGTATCTTCAGTGGCGTGTCCGACACCATGCCCTCGAAACCGGCGCCGCGCAGATAGCTGCACGCCAGTTTCAACGATGGCAGTTCGATCTGCAGCCGGGCGTTGAGCACCGTCGCCTGAACCTGGTCGCCGTCAAGCAGCCAGGCCAGCGCCTGGCGCACGGCCGGCTTGCCGGCCTGCTTGCACAGCTGCGCGCTGTCCTGCGCCAGCACTTCTTCCAGCACGCCAGGCGCCGTCTCGCTTGCGGCATCGTCCGGCAGTTCGCGCAACCACACGGCAGCTGCCAGGATATGCTTGCAGATGCCGGGCGCCGGGCAATCGCAGCGGGCTTTTTGCGGGCCGCCGCCATCGAGCGTCACCTGCTGGCCATCGGCCAGCACCACGCCGCCCGCATCGCCCTGCCAGCCGACCTTGTCCGCTTCGACATCCTTCAGCGCGCGGCGCAGCAGGCCGGCATTGGCCAAGGTTGCCAGGCTGTCGTCGTCGAAACTGCGGTACACCGCTTGCCAGCTCATTGCATCACCCCCGCCAGCCATTCGGCAAAGTGCTGCGGCGTCAGCGCCGCCACATGCATGCCCTGGTCGGCCAGGCGCTGCGCCATGCCCCGGTCGTACACGGGCTGCGCACGCTCGTCGAGCGCGGCCAGTCCCAGCAGGGTAACGCGCGATTCGGCCATGCGTTTCAGCGAGGCCAGCAGGGGCGCGGGCGGCGCGCCCTCCTCGAAGTCGCTGATCAGCGCGAAGATCGTGCGCTGCGGGGTGGTCACCAGCTGCTCGCAATACTGCACCGCGCGGCCGATATTGGTGCCGCCACCCAGCTGCACCGTCAGCAGCACTTCGACCGGGTCGCTGGCCAGGTGCGTCAGGTCGACCACGCTGGTGTCGAACACCACCAGGCGCACATTGACGGCGGGCAGGCTGGACAAAATGCCGGCTACCACCGCCGCATAGATCACCGAATCCATCATCGAGCCGCTCTGGTCGACGCACAGGATCACGTCCCACGGCAGGCTGCGTTTGACCCGTGCATTGAAGATCGGCCGCGCGATCACCATGCGCCCGCTGGCCGTGTCGTAGTGCTTCAGGTTGGCGGCAATGGTGGCGCGCCAGTCGAAGTTTTGCGCGCTTTTCAGCTGGCTGCGGCGAAAGCGGTTGCGCCGCCCCGTCACGGCATTGACGAAATCCTTGCGCAGCCGCTCGGTGATTTCCTCGACCACGCGGCGAATGATGGCGCGCACCGCATCATGCATGTCGGCGCTCAGGCGCCCGCGCATGCCGATCAGTGCGCGCGCCAGCGCCTGGTTCGGCTCAAGGCTGGCCAGCACGGTCGGGTCGCGCAAGAGGCCGCTCAATTCATAGCGTTCGATCGCATGGCCCTGCACGCGCTCGTACACTTCCTGCGGAAAGAGTTTGCGCGCCTGGTTCAGCCAGTCGATCGCGCGCAGCTGGCTGGGGTCGAGCGAGCCGCCCGCGCCGGGGCCGCCGCCACGCAGCATGCCCTTGCGTTCATACTCGCGGCCATACAGATAATCGAGGCTGGCGTCCAGCCGGCCATCATGCTGCGACCACGCTTCGTTTTGCAGCGGCTGCGCATAGCGCCCCAGGATCAGCCGCCAGCGGCGCAGCAGTTCGGCATTGTCTTGATGGTCAGCCATGCGGCGCCTCCGGTGTCGTATCGAGCCAGCTACCGAGCGCGTCGCGCGCCAGGCAGGCCGCCAGCGCCGCGTTCAGGCGCCCGCCGGCCAGCATGTCGGCCTCGCTGACGTCGTAATGGAGCTCCGCCTGCAAGGCCTCTGGCGCGGCGCCATTGAGCAGCGCCAGCGCTTCGGCCAGTTCGCCCGTTTCCTGCGGTTTCAGGCCGGTGAAGGCCAGCCGCAGGTCGGGCAGGTAGGCGATGAAGCTGGCCTCGTCCCAGCCGCCCACCATCTGGTTGAAACTGCGCCGCAAGCCTGGCTGCGTCAGCAGCAGTTCGGGCGCGGCGGCCATCAGGCCGGACAGGAAACGTACCGCGTCCTGCGCCATGGCGCCCGAGCCGAAGCGCTGTTCGAGCAGCAGCGACAACTGCTGCTCGTCCCAGGCGCCATCGAGGAACAGCAGCGCGCTGGCCGCGCCGCAGATGCCGGGCGCGCCGTCGCCGCGCTGCGCCAGGCGGTCCAGATGGCGGTGCAGATCGGCCGCTTCGAAGGCGAGACCGGCTTCCTCTTCGCCCAGGGCGCTGCGCGCGGCGCGGCCAAATTCCCGCAGCGCCAGCAACTGCCCCACTTGCGCCATTTCCGCGTCTTCCGCCACATCGGCCAGCGCCGGCAGCAAAAACAGCGCGGCCGGCCAGACGCGCCGCATCAGCTGCAGCACGCCCGGATGCCCGCGCACGCCCAGCGGCTCGCGCGCGCGCCACAAGGTCACCAGCGCATGGCCGCAGGCGACCACGGAAGCGAAGTCGCCATCGTCGTCGAGATGGCGCGACAGAAGATCAAGCAAGGCAGGCAGGCGCTCATGCAGGCCGATCACGCAGGCGCGCACCAGCAACGCGGCCGCGCTGCCGGCGGACCTGGCGCGGCCCTCGGCGGCCAAGGCCTGTTCCTCGCGCAGCAGCCGCGCCAGCGCCACCTCAAGCAAGGTGGCGCCGTTGCCGGACAGTTCGATCAGGCGCGCTTCGACCAGCGGCGTCCACGCATACGACCATTCCTCGAACAGCAGTTCGAGCCGGCTGCCGGTGAGGAAATCGGGGCCGCCCTGCCAGCGCGCGAGGCCGGTATCGAGGTACTGCATCAGCTGGAAGTAATGGCTGCGCCGGCGGTGGCGCTCCTTGCGGTACAGGTCCAGCCGCGCCAGCCGCTGCTCGCCATCGTCCAGGCGCAGGCCGTGGCGGCGCGCTTCGGCGCGCGCGTCTTCCACCAGCGGCGGCGAGCCGGCCGACGGCGGCACGTCGCCAAGGCGGCTGCCCGTCATCTGGCGCCGCACATCGTCCAG
Organism: Janthinobacterium sp. 1L-D-8-B-C4; assembly: GCF_057291295.1. Classification (NCBI taxonomy): domain Bacteria; kingdom Pseudomonadati; phylum Pseudomonadota; class Betaproteobacteria; order Burkholderiales; family Oxalobacteraceae; genus Janthinobacterium; species Janthinobacterium sp. 1L-D-8-B-C4. The sequence continues at coordinate 29,196 of NZ_JBXAVX010000002.1, read as the reverse complement.
CAAGCCCTGCATGCCATCATCGATGGCGCCTTTCACAAAGCACGAGCGCATGGCGTCCAGCAGGTCCGTCCGGCCCGGCCCCGCATGGCCGCGCAAGGCCGCCAGCCGCGCCGCCTGCAGCACCGCCGCCTGCACTTCGGCCGTCGAGATGCGCTGCTGCAGCCCAAGCACGCGGCTGTGCTGCGCCAATTGCGTCAGCTGGTCGACGGCCACCGCCAGGTGATGCTCGTCGCCTGGCTGCTGCAGCACGTCCCACACGGCCTGGTAATAGGCCGGCGCCGGCATGCCGGCGCCATAGCCGTTCAGGGCATCGAGCCGTTCAAAACTGTAGCGTATCAACCAGCTGGGCACGGCTGCCGGCGTGCTTGAAATCGGCTTGGCCTGTTCAAGCAGATCGATCAGCGCGCTGGTATGAAAGCCGCCCGTCACGACCACGATGGGACCCTCGACCTGGCTGCGCCAGCGGGCAATGTGGGCCGCCATATGGCGCTCGCGCGGCAGGCTGCCCTCCGCTTCCAGCACCGCCGGTTCATAGTCGAGGCGCGCCATGGCGCAATAGGAAAACACGTCGCCGAACAGCGTGCGCCAGTCGAGCAAGGCCGTGCGCGAGCGAGACTCGAACAAATGGTCCCACAATTCGTCCTGGTCGCGGCAGCCGGCTTGCCGCGCCAGCGCGTTCAGGTAAGTGCTGTGGGCCAGGTAGCGTTCGGCCATCAGGCTGCGCGCCTCCTGATCCTCTTGCGCTTGATCCGCGCGCGCCTGCCATGGCAGGTCGATAAAGGACAGCTGCGCGCCCAGCGCCGCGCCTTCCTTCAGTGCCACCCATTCCGGGCTGTAGTCGCAGAACGGGAAGAACGCCGACTGCGTGTGCGTGTGCGCCTGCCCGTCGCCTGCCGGCGCGCGTGTCTGGCACAGCAGCGCCACCGGCGGGCGCGTACGTTCGTCAAGCAGCAGCGGCAGCATCTCGGTAAAACCGTCCGGCCCTTCGATCAGCACGGCGGCAGGCCGCAGCTCGCGCAACATGGCCTGCAGGGCAAACGCGCAGGCCGGGCTGTGGTGGCGCAGCGGCGCAAAATACAGGCCGTTGGCAAACAGCCGTTCGCGTGCGGCGGCCAGAGTTGACGCCAAAGGCGCCGGCAATGCTACAGCCATAGCTGACGCGCCGCCTCGCCGAAGTTTTTCCACAGGTCGTCGCGGCGGCCCCGTTCGCGCACCACGGTGTCGAAATAATGGCGCACGCGCTTGATGTCGTCGGCATTGTCTTTCAATACCACGCCCTGCAGCTGGTTGGCCAGTTCGCGCGGGCGCAGCACGCCATCGCCGAAATGCAGCGCTTCGAGCGAGGCCGCATACACCAGGTTGACCGCTTCGGCGCTCGACATCACGGCGTCCGGCGTCTTGATGGCCGCCCCTTCGCGGGTCTGGCCGGCGCGCAGTTCCTGAAAAGTGGTCACCAGCAGTTCGACCACGTCGCGGCCCACCACCACGGTGGCGCCGATGGCGGCCAGTTCGCGTGCAAGCTGCTGCATCACCAGTTCGACTTCGAAGCCATGGTCGCGGATCGGCTTGACAGTCTCGAAGTTGAAGCGGCGTTTCAAGGCCGACGACATTTCATGCACGCCGCGGTCGCGCAGGTTGGCGCTGGCGATAATGTTGAAGCCGCGCCGCGCATGCACGCGCGCATCGCCACCGAGCTCGGGGATCATCAGCTGCTTTTCCGACATCAGCGAAATGAGCACGTCCTGCATCTCGGGCGCGCAGCGCGTGATTTCCTCGAAGCGCACCAGCTTGCCCGCCTCCATCGCCTGGAACAAGGGCGACGGCACCAGCGCGCGCCGGCTCGGCCCTTCGGCCAGCAGCAGCGCGTAATTCCACGAATACTTGATATGGTCTTCGGTGGTGCCGGCCGTGCCCTGGATCGCCAGCGCCGAATCGCCGCTGATGGCGGCCGCCAGCAGTTCCGACAGCAGCGACTTGGCCGTACCCGGTTCGCCCACCAGCATCAGGCCCTGGTGGCCCATCAGGGTAACGATGGCGCGGTCGACCAGAGGATCGTCGCCATAGAATTTGCGGCTGACGTCAAACGCCGCGTCGCCGAGGATAAAGCGGCGCACCGCGCGCGGCGACAGCAGCCAGCCTTCCGGACGCGGATCGGTATCGGCTTCTTTCAGGCGCGCCAGTTCTCCCGCATGCCGCTGTTCGGCGCTGCGGCGCACCGCATGTTCCTGCTTGTCTGTTTCAGTCATTTTTTGTCTCGCCTAAAAGGGCGTTCTGCTTTCCCAAAATTCATCGTAGCCGCAGGTCATGGCCACCGCATGATAATCCGCATACGCCTCGGCCAGCAACACGGGTGGCACCTCGGCCAGCGCAACCACATGCAAATCTGCCAGCCGCTGGAACGACAGGGTAGTGAGGGCCGCCGGCTGGCGCTGCTCGGGCAGCTGGCTGCCGGTAAAACCGATCCGCACGCGTAGCCCGGCGCCGGCGAAATCCTTCAGGTAGGCGTCGAACACGCCGCCATCGACAGGGGCGGCACGCACGTAGTGGCGCTTGCCGAATGCGGTGCGCAGGCTGAAGTTATTGCCGGTCCAGCCCAGCCGGTCGTCGATTTCCAGGCCGGCCAGCAGCGCCCCGGCCGGCGCACGGTGATCGAGCTGCGCGAACAGCGGCGTGATCTTGTAGTCCGCCAGATGACGCCGCCATGCGGCGATCTGCGGCTCGTCGAGCAGTACCGCATGGGCCAGGCGCAGCAGGCTGTCCTGCGCCAGTGTGACCTCGTCGTCCTGCACATCGATCAGGCTGCCATCCTCGGTTGGCCGGAACATGTGCAACAGCGCGCCATCGGGCGCCAGTTCCAGCCACGCCAGCTGCTGCAGCAAGCGCCCCGTGATCGGATGGCGGTGCAGATACTGGCGCCATTCGTCGACCGCCCAGCGCCGGCCGGCGCCCATGGACTCATATAGCCGTGCCGTCTCCAGCACCACCACCTGCGCCACCGCTTTCCTGCAGGCGGCCAGTTGGCGCTTGCCTTCCCTGATGCTGGCCGGATCGTCGTCCTGGCGCGGTTCGGGCAGCGCGGCAAGCAGCTTGCCGTCCAAGGTGTGCAGCACCGGTTTCACGCCAGGACCCAGCGTCACGACATAGTCACGCCCGCCATACCGCAGCGCCAGACGGCCGCCGTCATCGAGGCCGGCATACGGTATCGTGCGGTCGGCCAGCTGGCCGGCGCTCCAGCCCATGGCGGCGGCGACACGCTCGACCAGCAGGCGCGCCTTTTCCTGGATGGCCGCGGTGCGGTAGCGGCGCGCCACGGCCAGCAGCAGCTGGATCACGGCCGGATCGCAACCGGCGGCCAGGCTTTCCAGCAATGCCTCGATCTGCGCGCGGCGCAAATAATGCTCGCGCATATAGTCCCGCACCAGGCTGACCGCCTGCGGGCCGGGCGCATGGCAGGCCAGCGCCAGCACGCCTTTTTCTCCGATGGCGCTGCCCGCATAGTCGATCACCTCGAAGCCGTACAGGGTCGACTTGACGATGCGCGCATCGTGCGCAATGAACTGGCGCAGCACCGCCTCGCCCAGCGCCGCGCGGCTGTCACCATGCAGCAGGCCCAGGTAGCGCATCAGCAGTGGATTGCCGGCCGGCTCCTTCAGCTTGCAGGCCAGCACCAGCCACCAGCGCACAATATCGGCATCCACCTGCGCGCCGTCCAGCCAGCGGCATGGCGGCAAGGCGGTGAAATCGAACCAGGACAGGCCGGCCGGCGGCTTGCCCGTCAAGCCCTTGCGCGCTTGCGCCAGCAGCACCCCTGGCGCCAGCAGCGGCGCCAGGTCTTCACCCAGCAGTTCCAGCGCCGACAGCAGCGCGGCGCTGACGGCTTCGCGCTTTTCCTGCCGCACGGCGCGGTACAGCGCCGGTACCGCGCCCTGGTCGCCGAGGCGCCCCAGCCACTGCGCGGCGCGCACGCGCAACTCCTGCCGCGGCGACGCCAGGCCGGGTACCACCAGGCTGGCGATATCGGGCACTGTGGCCAGCAGCGCTTGCGCGAGGAGGCGCACATCCTTGTGCTCGCCCAGCGCGATCTCCATCACACGCGGCAGCCAGCGCCGCGGCAAGACCGGAAAAGTGGCCAGCACGCCCAGGGTGGCGTCCAGCCGCAGCCGGTCCGGCGGCACGCGCGGGTCGACCGCCAGGCCGAGGCCCTGCTCGATCAGGTCGAGGCGCTGCTCGAAAAACGGCCAGATGCACTGCGCCGGCAACACCGCCTGCGGATATGTTTCGCCCCAATAGCGCTCGGCCAGGCAAGCCAGGCCGACAGCGTCCTGGGTGTCGCCAGCGGCGCGCAGGCACGCATCGAGCATGCGCAGATCGATACCGCCGGCCGGCTGGCGCGCCAGCCATGCAATAAAACCGTCATCGCTCCAGAACAGGCGGCTGCGATGGCGCGTGGCCAGCATGTAGCGCGCCAACTGCATGAAACTCACGCCGGGCAACACGGCCAGCCGGTTTTTCCAGCGCAGCAGTTCGGACCCCAGCGGCTGGCCGAAAAGCTGCTCTGCTTCCCCTGTTTCGCCATTCACGGCGCGCAGCAGGCCGTGCAAGCGCGCGTCATTCCACCACGCGCACTGCTGTTCGAATTGCTGGTACCGCTGCAAGGGATGTGGCGACGCCGGGTATGCCTCCTGGTCCGCCAGCATGTTCCGCTGAGCCATCCGCAGCAGCTGCGCGCGATTGTCCTGCAGCAGCCGGAACGCGTCGTCGCCCAGCGGCAGGTCCGGCGGCAAGCATGAGGTAGCCACCGCTACCATGGCATCTTGCTCTCCCACTGCGCATCATAACCGCCAGTCGATTTGGCGACCGCATGATAGTCGGCATACGCTTCGGCCAGCAGCACCGGAGGTATCTCCGCCAGTGGCACGGCTTCGTCGCGCCACGATTGCGGCAGGCGATAGAAGGCCAGCGTTTTCAGCGCCGCCGCCATCTGCTCTTCGGGCAGGCCGCTGCCGGAAAACTCGATCAGCGCGCGCAGGCCGGCACTCGGGAAGTCCTTGTGATACTCGGTAAACACGCCGCCATCCTCGGCCTGGCCACGCAGATAGCCCTGCTTGCCAAACGCGCCGCGCAAACCAAAGGTGTCGCCCACCCAGCCTTCGCGGTCGGCAATGCTGCGCCCTGCCATCAATGCCGCGTCGGGCAACTGGTGCGTCAGCTGCTCGAACAGCGGCTTGACCTTGTAGTCCTTGAAGTGGCGCTGCCAGGCGGTGATCTGCTCCGCGTTCAGCAGCGAAGCATGCGCCAGGCGCACGCCGCTGCCGTCCGCCAGCTCGACTTCATCGTCATTCACATCGAGCAGGCTGCCGTCGTCGCTCGGACGCAGCAGGGTTTTTTCCGTCCCGTCCTCGCTGATCCACACCAGCGACTGCACCAGGCGGCCTGCGATCGGGTGGCGCAGCAGATACTCGCGCCACTCGTGGGCCGGCCACACGCGGCCCGCGCACATGGCTTCGTACAGGCGTGCCGTCTGCATGGTAATGACTTGCTTGAGTTCCTTCTTGCAGTTTGACAGCAACTGCTTCGCTTCCTTGGCCAATTCCGGCGCTTCGTCCTGGCGCGGCTCTGGCAGCGCCTTGATTTCCTTGCCGTCCGGGTTGTGCAACACCGGCTTCATGGCGCCATCGAGCGTCACGACAAACACCCGTTCGCCATACGACAGCTCGAGCCGCCCGCTGTCGTCGAAGCCGCCGGTGGGAATGGTGCGGTCGCCCAGCTGGTCCTGGCTCCAGCCCTTGCCCTGTGCGATGCGCTCGACCAGCAGGCGCGCCTTTTCCTGTACCGAGGCGGTACGGTAGCGGCGCGCGATGCCCAGCAGCAGCTGGATCACGGCCGGATCATAGCCGTCAGCCAGGCCATCGAGCATCGCTTCGATCTGCGCGCGGCGCGGATAATGGTCGCGAACATATGCCTGCAACTGGCTTACCGCCAGATGGCCCGGCGTGTATGCGGCCAGCGCCAGGATGCCTTTTTCGCCGATGGCGCTGCCCAGGTATTCGGCCAGCTTTTCGCGCCGCACTTCGTCGAACACCTGTTCCGGCGTCAGCTTGCCTTGCGCGCTGTAGTACTGCGGATAGCGTTTGGCGCTGTCCTGGTAGCTCTGGTAGCGCCCTGGCGCGTTTGCCTCGGCGTGGGCGGTGGCCACGTCCATGGCGGGGCCACGCGTATCCTGGGCAATAAACTGGCGCAGGACGGTTTCGCCCAGCGCCGCGCGGCTCGCTTCGTCGAGCAGGCTCAGATAGCGCAGCAGCAGGCCATTGCCGCCCGGCTCCTTCAGCTTGCAGGCCAGCACCACCCACCAGCGGATGATCTCCGGTTCGACTGCCGAACCATCGGCCCAGCGGCAGGCGGGCAGCAGTTCCATCTCAAACCACGCCAGGCCGACCGGCGCCTTGCCTTTCAGTCCCTTGCGCGCAGCCGCCAGCAGTACCGCAGGCGACAGGCGCGGCGCCAGGTCCTCGCCCAGTTTTTCCAGCGCCGTCAGCAGCGCGGCGATCACGGTTTCGCGCGATTCCTTGTCCAGCGCTTCATACAGCGCTGGCACGGCGGCGCGGTAATCGAGGTCCGCCAGCCAGCGCGCCGCGCCGATGCGCATGTCCTGCTTGCTCGAGGCCAGCGCTTCGGCCACGCGCTTGCCGATCTCCGGCAGGCCGGCCAGTACCTGCTGCGCCGCGGCGCGATGCTGCTTGCCTTCGCCAAGCGCAAACTCCATCACGCGCGGCAGCCATTGCACCGGCAAAGTGGGGAACATCGCCAGTATCTCCAGCGTGGCGCCCAGTTCCGGCACGGATGCGCCCTGGCGCTTTTCCACCGCGCGCAGGCCCAGGCCCTGGTCGATCAGCTCGGGGCGTTCGGCAAACAGCGGCCAGACCATGGCGGCGTCGAGCATCTGCTGCGGCTTGCCGCCCCACCAGCTGCTGGCCAGGCATACCATCGCCACGCTGTCGTTCTGGTCGCCCGCCTCGCGCATGGCGCGGTCGAACAGGCGCAGGTCGAACGCCGCCTGGTCCTGGCGCGCCAGCCATTGCTGGAAAAAGCCGTCATGCCAGAAGCGCACGCTATTGTGCCGCGTGGCGATGATCCAGCGCGCCATCTGCGCCATGCCGAACTCCGGCAAGGCCGCCAGCTTGCCCTGCAACTCAGCTACTCCGCTGACCTGGTTGTTTCTCAACGGCTGCTCGTCGCCCTTCTGGCCCTCGCCATTGAGCACGCGGATGGCGCCCGCCAGGTAGTCGTCTTTCAGCGCCTCATAGCGTTTCAGGGCCTGCTGCTGCCATTTGTATTTGTGCTTGCCGTTCGCATTATCCTCGCGCTCCTGCTGCGCGTCGATGCGATACTTGGCCAGCAGCGTGGCGTGGTTGGCGCGCAGCAGTTGCAGCGCCTCGTCGCCCAGCCGGGTGGCCGCTGGCGCGGTTGGCAGTGGCGGCACCGGCAATTGATTGGCGCCGGCATCGCTGGCCGCCCCCAGCCACGACAGCGCATTGCGCAGCGCCGCCTGCACCGGCTTGCTGGTCTCGGCGGCCAGCGCCTCCTCCAGCAGCGCCGCCTGTTGCGGACCCAGGCTGCGTCCCAGCAGTTCGGCCGCCTGCACGCGCTCTTCCGTCTTGCCGGTTTCCAGCAACTGCCGCAGCAGCTCGACACGGCGCTCGGAGGGTATCGCCGCCAGGTGCGGCGCCGCTTCCGTGCGCACGGTCTTGCCGCCATCGACGGCCAGGCGCACCAGGATGGCGGCGAAACGGTCGGCCAGCGCCGGTGCGCTACCCAGGCGCCGGGCCAGCTGCACCTTGCCGCTGGCCGACAGCAACCCTGGCAACTGCTCCACCAGTTCGGCGTGTGCCAGCATGTATTCGTCCAGCGCACCGGCCACCAGCAGGTACGGAAACGCGCGATCGCGCTCATAGTCGGACAAACCGCTGCGCTCGAACACCATCTGCAGCGCGCCGATTTCAGGTTCGTCTTCGCCGCTCAAGAGACGCACCAGCAGCGCCACATGCCAGCCGCGCCGGTTGACGATGGTGGCGGTGGCGCGCGTATCGTCGAAGCTGGCGTGCAGCGCGTCGTTGACGACATAATGGAGCCAGTCGGGCACGGGCGCGCCAGTACGGTCCAGCGAGTCGCCCTGATCGGCCGCCTGCAGCAGTTTGCCCAAGCGTACCAGCATGTCCGCATCGAGCTTGCCGGCGTCGAACTGCGCATAAAACTGGTGGCGGTGGCGCAGGCTTTCGGAGGCCAGCGCGCCGTCTTTCTTGTCCATGTTGTAGCTGTAAAAACCGCTGATGAGGCGACCCGGACGGCCCAGCAACTTGCCGGCGCGCGGCGCCTCCTTTTGCAGTTCCAGCAGCACCTCGGGGTCGCCGCCGTTGCAGATAAAGTCGCAAGCGCGCTCCCACAGCGGAGTCGATATCTGCGTCAGGCCGCGCAAGCCTTTTTTCAGTTGTGCAAAGTCGTCCAGGCCCACCGCCTGCTGCGCCACTTCCAGTATTTTTTTAAACATGTCGTCTTTCGTCTTTTGTGTGCATGAAAGCCCTACCAGGGCATTTTATTTTCCCAGTCGGCGTCAAAAGTGCCATGCGCCGCCACCGCCAGGTAATCGTTATAGGCTTCGGCCAGCAGCACTGGCGGCACCTGCGCCGGCGACACCGCGCGCTGCTTCCACGGTCCCGACAAGCGCTCGAAGCTCAGCCGTTTCAGGGCGGCCGGCAGGTTATCCTCGGGCAGCGCATTGCCTGAAAAATGGATCACCACGCGCAGGTCGGCGCCGCCAAACTCCTTGTAGTAATGGTCGAAGATGCCGCCGTCCTCGGCCTGCGCGCGCTGGTAGCCCAGTTTCCCAAAGGCGCCGCGCAAGGTAAACGCGTCGCTGACCCAGCCCAGGCGCTCGCCGATATCGATATCGTTCAACAGGGCGGCATCGGGCGAGGCGCGCTGCAATTGCTCGAACAGCGGCTTGACCTTGTAGTCCTTCAGGTGGCGCTGCCAGGCGGCGGCCTGCCCCGGTTCCAGTAGCGATGCGTGCGCCAGGCGCAGCACGCTGCCTGGCGCCAGTGCCACTTCGTTGTCGCCGGCGTCGATCAGGCTGCCGTCCTCGGTCGGGCGCAATACCTGCCGCGTGCTGCCTTCGCCATCCTCGGCCAGCCACAGCAAGCGCTGCACCAGGCGCCCGACGATCGGGTGGCCAGCCAGGTAGCCTTGCCACTCGTCGACCGGCCAGCTGCGGCCCGTGCACATGGCGTCGTACAGGCGCGCGCTCTGCATCTCGAGTACCTGTTTCAGTTCTTTCTTGCAGCCGGCCAGCGCCTGTTTCGCTTCCTTGATGCTGTCGGCGTCGTCGCCCTGGCGCGGTTCCGGCAGCGCCTTGATTTCCTTGCCGTCCGCATTTTGCAGCACCGGTTTCAGGGCCGCGTCGAGCGTGACCACGAACCGCCGCCCGCCATAATCGAGTTCCAGCCGGCCATCGTCATCGAGGCCGCCGGTCGGCACGGTGCGGTCGGCCAGCTGGTCTGCGCTCCAGCCGCGCCGCTGCGCGATCTGCTCCACCAGTTCACGCGCCTTGTCCTGCACCGAAGCGGTGCGGTAGCGGCGCGACACGCCCAGCAGCAGCTGGATCACGGCCGGGTCCATGCCGCCAGCCAGGCTTTCGAACATCGCTTCGATCTGCGCGCGGCGCACATGGAAGGCACGCATATAGGCCTGCAGCAGGCCGACCGCTTCCGGTCCCGGCGCATGCGCGGCCAGGGCGAGAATACCTTTTTCGCCGATCACGCTGCCACGGCTTTCGTCGTACGCGATAAAGGCGCGCAGCACCTGGTCGCCCAAGGCGGCACGGCTGGCTTCCGACAGCAATCCCAGGTAACGGGCCAGCAAGCCATTGCCGCCCGGTTCCTTCAGCTTGCAGGCCAGCACCACCCACCAGCGCACCACGTCGAGGTCCACCGGCGAGCCATCCTGCCAGGTACAGGCGGGCAAGGTCTCGAACGGGAACCAGGCCAGGCCAGCTGGCGCCTTGGCCTTGAGGCCCTTGCGCGCTTCAAACAGCAGCTTGTCGGGATGCAGGCGCGGCGCCAGGTCCTCGCCGAGCTGCTCCAGCGTCCCCATCAGGGTGGCGCTGACGGTCTCGCGGCTTTCCTTGTCCAGCGCCTGGTACAGCGCCGGCACGGCAGCGCGGCAATCGAGGTCGGCCAGCCAGCGCGCGGCCACGCTGCGCACTTCCTGCTTGCTGGACGCGAGGCTGGCGATCACCTGCAGGCCAATATCGGGCACCTTGCGCAAGACATCCTGCGCGCCCTGGCGATAGGTCTTGCCTTCGCCCAGAGCCAGTTCCATCAGGCGCGGCCGCCAGCGCACCGGCGGCTGCGGGAACATTTCGATCACTTTCAAGGTCCACGCCAGTTCCAGGGTGACGTCGCTGCGCGCCACCGACAGGCCAAGGCCCTGCTCGATCAGCGCCGGCTGCTCGTAAAACAGCGGCCAGATACTTTCGGGCGGCAGCGTATCGAGCGGCGAGCCGCGCCAGGCGGGTTGCAGGCAGTCGAGCGGCACCAGGTCCGGCATCGCGCCCGCTTCGCGCAACAGCGTGTCGATGGTGCGCAGGTCGATGTCGGCGGGGTCCTGCTGTTCGAGCCAGTCGCGCAGCGGGCCGTCGTTCCAGACCGACAGCCAGCGCTGGCGCATCGGGCCATACCATAGCGCCAGCTGGCGCAGGCCGAAGCCTTCCAATTCAAATATGCGGTCGCGGTATCCGATCGTCTCGCGCATCGCATGGTCTTTCAGCAGCGCGCGGTCGGCATCGTCGCCGTCGCCATTGAAGGCGTCGATCACGGCACGCAGCTGCGGCTCGCCGATGGCGTACTGCTGCTCCCTTCGCTGCTGCTCCCAATCGTACTGTTCGCGCCGGCCGCGGTTTTCTTCGATTTCTTCGCGCGCGTCGATATCGCATCGCTTCAGCAGCGCGACATGGTTTTCCAGCAGGATCACCAACGCCTCGTCGTCCAGAAACGTCAGCGGGGCTTCGGGTGCGGGTGGCGGCGCCTCGTCAAGGGTAGTCGCTTGCGCGTCGCCCATGCGCGACAGCGCGTTGGCGATCGCCTGCTTTGCCGCCTTGGCCGACTCGTTTGCCATGGCCTGCTCCAGCAGCGCGCGGCGCGGCTTTGACGGCGTCCTGCCCAGCAGCTCGGCCGCCTGCGCACGCTCATCGAGCTTGCCGTCCACCAGCCAGTGGCGCAGCAATGCCAGCTGCCGCTCCTCGGCAATCGCGCTGACAAACGGCGCGGCCACCGTGCGCACGGTCTTGCTGCTGTCGACGGCGTACGCCACCAGCACATCGTCGAACGTTTGCGCCAGCTCTTCGGCGTTGCCGATGCGCCCGGCCAGCAGGCGCTTGCCCTGGGCGGACAGGCGCGGCGCGAGTGCGCGTACATCGCCGGGCTGCTCTTCCATGACGTTGTCGATTACATTCGGTACCAGCAGCCGCTGCAAGCAGCGCTCGAGCATATAGTCGGCGATATGGCGGCGCTCGAACACCAGTTCCAGCGCCGCCGCTACGGGCAAGTCTTCCGCCGCCAGCAATCGCATCAGCAGCCGTACATTCCAGGCCGGCCGGTTGGCGGAGGTGGCGTCCTCGCGCGTTTCGCTGCAGGTGCCGAACAGCGCGTCGTTGACCAGGTAATGCAGCCAGTCCGGCACATCGGCGCCGGTCGGCTCGAACGACTGGCCCTGGTCGGCTGCCGCCAGCACTTTCCCCAGCCGCACCAGCATCGCGGGCAGCAAGGTATCGGCGTCGAGCAGGGCATAAAACTGCGCGCGCGCCACCAGCCCGGCGCGCGCCTGCTGCGCTTCCTTGTCGTTGATGCCGATGGCGAAAAAGGCGTGGCTGAGGCGGCCCGGATGACCGAGCATGGTAGCCGCGCGGGAGCTGGCCTGATGCAGCTCCTGCAGCACGATGTCGTGCTCGCCCCGGAGTACAAAGGCGCATGCGCGCTGCCATAGCGCCTTGTCGATGGCGGCCAGTCCCTTGAGACCCAGCTCCAGCGCGGCCGCTTGTTCGCCGTCGACGGCGGGTTTGCTCGTATCGTTCATCAGCATCCTTGTATTGTGCATGTCTTGCACTGGATCAAGTTGCTGATTGTATATTCTTAGTTTAGTGCTATGGCGTACGGTTGGAATTCAACCCAACTGCAAAAAGTACTGGGGTCGACGGGGACGCCGAGTCCCTGAGGGTACGACCCCGGCTTTTGCTCCTGGGTTGAAGGTCTCAAGCAATAATCAAACCGGCTTGTCCTGCAATTTGTAAATACTGGAAAAATCCAGCCCACCCGCCCCCGACTTGCTGTGCAGGTCGTACAGCTGGCGCGCCAGTTCGCCCAGCGGCACGCTGGCGCCGGAAGCACCGGCGCTTTCCACCGCCAGCCCCAGGTCTTTCAGCATCAAATCGACGCCAAAGCCGCCCGTGTACTCGCGTGAGGCCGGCACGTTATCAGCCACGCCGGGGCACGGATTGTAGACTTCCAGGGTCCAGTTGCGGCCCGAACTTTTCGCCATCACGTCGGACACCACTTTCGGGTCCAGGCCATTGGCCACGCCCAGGCGGATCGCTTCGCTGGTGCCGATCATCAAAATCCCCAGCAACATGTTATTGCAGATCTTGACCGTCTGGCCGCTGCCGCTGGGGCCGGCATGGAAGATATTCTTGCCCATCTGTTCCAGATAGGGGCGCGCGCTTGCCAGGTCCGCTTCTGCCCCGCCGACCATAAAGGTCAGGGTGCCGCCTGCCGCGCCGGCCGTGCCGCCGGACACGGGTGCGTCGATCATGCGCAAGCCTTTCGCTTGCGCGGCGGCAGCCACTTCGCGCGACACCTCCGGCGCGATGGTCGAGCAGTCGATCAGCAAGGCGCCCGCTTTTGCATGCGCCAGGATGCCAGCGTCGCCAAGATAGGCGCCCTGCACATGGCGGCTGGCCGGCAGCATGGTGATCACCACATCGGCGGCCGCGATCGCCGCTGCCTGGTCTTCGGACGACAAGCCGCCGCCGGCGACAAACTGCTGCACGCTGGCCGGCATCAAATCAAAACCGGTGACGGCATGGCCGGCGCGCGCCAGGTTCTGCGCCATCGGCAGGCCCATGTTGCCCAGGCCGATAAAAACGATGGTAGTCGTCATCGCCGCCCCTTATTTCATCGAGATGGTGGTGTTTACGCCGCTGCCGCCATCGTCCGGTGCAAACCAGCGCGCCGTGACGGTCTTGGTCTGGGTCCAGAAGTACAGCGCCTGCTTGCCGTTCGGGCCCAGGTCGCCCAGTTTCGAGGCGCGCGAACCGGTAAAGCTGAAGTAGGCGACCGGCACGGGAATGGCCACGTTGATGCCCACCTGGCCGACGTCGATCTCGTTCTGGAACTTGCGCCCGGCCCAGCCGGACGAGGTAAAGATCGAGGTGCCGTTGCCGTTCGGGTTGGCGTTGATAAAGGCGATCGCTTCGTCGAGCGTGTCGGTTTCAACCACGCACATGGCGGGGCCAAAGATCTCCTGCGTGTAGACGGAATTGGTGGCGTTGACTTTTGAAAAAATCGTCGGCCCCATGAAGTTGCCGCCTTCGAAACCGGCCACCTGGTGGCCACGGCCATCGAGCAGCAGTTGCGCGCCTTCGTCGACGCCGGCCTGTATCAGTTTTTCGGCGCGCTGCATGGCGCTTTTCGAGACCATCGGCCCCAGGTCCGCTTCGCGGTCGCTGCCCGGCCCCACTTTCAGGGCTTTCGAGCGGGCCACGATCTCCGGCAACCAGGAGCGCGCCTCGCCGACCAGCACCACCACAGAATTGGCCATGCAGCGCTGGCCGGCCGCGCCAAAAGCGGCGCCGATCAGGTTATTGATCGCCTGCTCCTTGTTGGCGTCGGCCAGCACCACGCAATGGTTTTTCGCGCCCATCATCGACTGCGCGCGCTTGCCCGATTCACTGGCGCGGCGGTACACATGGGTGCCCACCGCAGTCGAGCCGATAAACGACACGGCCTTGATGTCGGCATGGTCGCACAGCAGGTTGACCACCTCGGCGCCGCCATGCACCACGTTCAGCACGCCGGCCGGCAAGCCTGCCTGGTACATCAGTTCAACCAAGTACATGGTCGACGACGGGTCCTGCTCGGACGGTTTAAGCACAAAGGTATTGCCGCAGGCAATCGCGATCGGGAACATGAAGCACGGCAGCATCACCGGGAAATTGAAGGCCGTGATACCGGCACCCACGCCCAGCGGCTGGTAGATGTTATAGACATCGACGCCGTTGGCTGCGTTCTCGGCGATCTCGCCCAACTGCAGGGTGGCGATCGAGCACGCGTGTTCGACCACTTCCAGGCCGCGCATGACTTCCCCTTCCGCATCCGGCAGGGTCTTGCCATGCTCACGCGTGATCAGTTCGGCCAGCGCACCGATATTTTCGCGAATCAGGTGCTGGTACTTGAGCATGATGCGCATGCGCGCCGCCAGCGGCGTATTGCGCCAGGTTTTGAACGCTTCCTTGGCGGTGGCAATCGCCAGCTCGACTTCGGCGGGGGTGGAAAACGGCACGAGGGCGACGATTTCCTGGGTGGCCGGGTTGACCACATCACGCCATTCGGTGCTGGTGGAGGCATGGTGCTTGCCGCCGATATGGAGGGGGACGGCGGGGACTTGTGTGAGGGCTTGGTTCATTTTTTTTACGCTCCGGAGTATGCGATGTTCATAAGTTTCGACGGAGCAGCGGAGTACTGGGGTCAGACCCGACGGGTCTGACCCCGGCCTTCTGCTGCTCAGCCGACAGCTGAAAACTATTTCTTGACCAGATTGCACGCCGCCGCATCCATCGGCTTGAACGCCTGCTCGGCAGGAATGGTCGACAGCACTTTCAGGTAGTCCCACGCGCCTTTCGATTCGGCCGGGGTTTTTACCTGCACCAGGTACATGTCGTGGATCACGCGGCCATCGGGACGGATCGAGGCGTTGTTCATGACGGCGTCCTTGATCGGCAGTTCGCGCATTTTTTCGGCGACGATTTTCGAGTCGTCGCTTTTCGCCGCCGCCACCGATTTCAGGTAGTGGTAGACGCTGGAATACACGCCGGCCTGCACCATGGTCGGTTTGGCACCCTTGTTCAGCGCCTCGAAACGCTTGGCAAAGGCGCGGCTGCGGTCATCGAAATCCCAGTAAAAGCCATCGGCATACACCAGGCCCTGCGCTGTTTCCAGGCCCAGCGCATGTACGTCCGACAGGAATACCAGCAAGGCCGCCAGGCGCTGGTCCTTGCCGCTGCCGATACGAAATTCGCGCGCCTGCTTGATCGCCGAGACAACGTCGGCGCCGCCGTTGGCCAGGCCGATCACCTGCGCCTTCGAGCCTTGTGCCTGCACCAGGAACGATGAAAAATCCGAGGCGTTCAGCGGATGGCGCACGGCGCCCACCACGGTGCCGCCGTTGCGCTTGACGACATCGCTGGCGTCTTTTTCAAGCGAGTGGCCAAACGCATAGTCGACGGTGACGAAGTACCACGATTTTTGCCCCAGCTTGGTCAATGCCGCCGCCGTGCCGGCCGCCTGCGAATAGGTGTCGAACATCCAGTGGAAACCGTTCGGCGAACAGTCTTCATTGGTCAGCCGCCCGGTTGCCGGGCCGCTGAACATGGCGATGCCGCCCTTCTCTTT
The DNA here is from genome assembly GCF_057291295.1 of Janthinobacterium sp. 1L-D-8-B-C4. Classification (NCBI taxonomy): domain Bacteria; kingdom Pseudomonadati; phylum Pseudomonadota; class Betaproteobacteria; order Burkholderiales; family Oxalobacteraceae; genus Janthinobacterium; species Janthinobacterium sp. 1L-D-8-B-C4. The sequence goes on along the minus strand of NZ_JBXAVX010000002.1, from coordinate 13,480 downwards.
CATCAGCTTTTGCACCGACAGCGCCACCGAGGAATTGGTCAGGTCGGCGATCGCGTCGACCTTGTCGCGGTCTATCCATTCGCGCGCCTTGGAGGCGGCGATATCGGCCTTGTTCAGGTGGTCGGCCGAGACGATCTCGATCTTCATGCCCTTGCATTCGGCCTTCAGGCAGTCTTTCATCGCCATCTGGCTGGCAACGACGGAACCGCGCCCGCCCATCGCCGAATACGGGCCGGACATATCGGTCAGGACGCCGATCTTGACGACGCCATCGGAAATCTGGGCTTGTGCGGCGGTGGAGAAAGAAAGCGCGAGCGCGAACGCGCCCATGGCCAGAACGGTCTTTTTCATGCAGTGTCTCCTGATGGATAAGGGATATTTCTTATATGTTTAGTTGTATTCTGCATGTGTAAAAATATGCATTCAAGTGAAATTAATGCATAATTCCTTTGCAAAAATGCACAAGGAGAACAAAGTGCTCGATTGGGACAACGTAAGGGTCTTCCTGGAACTGACGCGCAGCGCCGGCCTGGTCGATGCGGCAAAAAAGCTCGGCATCGATCACTCGACCGTGTCCCGGCGCATGCGCAAGTTCGAGGAACAGGTCGGCACCCAGCTGTTCGACCGCAATTACGTCGGCTACCAGCTGACGCCCGAAGGCCACCGCCTGATGGAATATGCGGAAACCATGGAAAGCACGGTATTTGCCGCTACCGAGGAACTGGGCGAACACAACCGGCTGCTGTCGGGCCAGGTACGCCTGGGCGCCACCGAAGGCTTTGGCGCGGTGGTGCTGGCGCCGCACCTGGCGCACTTTTGCGGCCGCCATCCGCATATCAGCGTCGACCTGATCGCCGTGCCGCGTTTTGTCAGCCTGTCCAAGCGCGAGGCGGACGTGGCCATTTCTATCGAGCGGCCGCTGTCCGGCCCGTATGTGGTGACGAAATTGTCGGACTACCGATTGAAACTGTACGCCACGCCGGCCTACCTGGCGCGCCATGAGCCGATTGCCAGCGTGGACCAGCTGGCTCAGCACCCCATCATCGGCTATGTGGACGACCTGGTGTTCAGCGCCGAGCTGCGCTATATGGACCACGTGGCGCCCGAGTCCAGGCGCGCGTTTCGCAGCACCAGCGTGCTGGCGCAATACCATGCGGCGCGCGCCGGCCAGGCGCTGGCAATTCTGCCGTGTTTTGTAGCCCAGCAATCGAACGAGCTGGTGCCGGTGCTGGACGGCCAGATCGACCTGCAACGCTCGTTCTGGATGATTTCGCCGACCGAGCGGCGTAATATCGCCCGTGTGCGGGCGCTGTGGAATTATCTGCGCGAGGTGATCGAACTGAACCACAGCTATCTGATGGGCGAGTCTTCCATCCCGAACTGGCTGCCATAAAATCAAATCAAGGAGAACACGATGCAGATGGAGGCAAGCAAGGCGGTGGCGGTGATCGTCGACCTGCAGGGGCGATTGATGCCGGCCATACACGATGGCGTGGCGGTACTGGCGCAAAACGTGCGGCTGGCCAGGATTGCGCACCTGCTCGATATTCCCGTGCTGGGCACCGAGCAGAACAGCGGCAAGCTGGGCCCGAACGCGCCCGAAATCGCCGCGCTATGCCGGCAGACTTTGCAAAAAACCCATTTCGGCGCCTGCGACGATGGCTTGCAAGATATCTTGCCCCCAGGGCGCACGCAAGTGATCGTTACCGGCTGCGAAGCCCACGTGTGCATGCTGCAAACGGCGATCGGGCTATTGGAACTCGACTACGACGTCATCATTGCCATCGACGCCGTCGGCTCGCGCCTGCCGGCCAGCCGCGACGCGGCACTCAGCCGGCTGGCAACCCTGGGCGCGCAGCTGCTGACGGTGGAAATGCTGGCCTTCGAGTGGCTGCGCGACTGCCGCCACCCACGTTTTCGCGAAGTGCTTGCGCTGATTAAATAGCGGCTGGCCGGCAAGGTTCAGAAGTAGCGCACCCAGGTTTTGCCTGAGGTGCGCTTGTAGTTGGCAAACGCGCGGCAGGGCCAGTACAGCAGCGGCATCAGGGCCAGCGCAATCAACCACACCTGCCAGATATGCTCGACGCCGTAACGGCCGCCATGGTTGGCACCCAGCACGGCAGTCAAAGTCTTGCCGATAATCAAGAGCAAGTACAAATGCAGCAGGTAGTAGAACATCGGCGCGCCGCCAAACGTCGCGCAGGCGCGCACAAACCAGTTATTTAACGTTTCCAGCCAGGCCAGGCCCAGCATGCCGAAGCCCAGGGTGAACAGCAGGAAGTCCAGCGATGGTGGGTATTTTGTAAAGTTCAGGAAACTCATCACCGTCTGCACGGCCGTCTCGCCGGCCACCCACGGCAGGTTTTCACCATACAGGTTAAAGCCGCGCAGCACCGCCAGCAGTACCAAACTGCTTGCGCCCAAGGCGACCAGCCAACAACGCCGCCCTGCCGGCGAACGGCTGCGCGCATACAGCGGGCCGGCCGCATAACCGAGCAGGATCACGCCTATCCAGGGCAGCAGCGGGTAGCTGACCTTGATTTTCATGACGCCGTCCGCCACCAGGAAACCGCGCTGCAGCAGCACCGTCAGCAGGTAGTAGCCGAGGGTGCCCTCTTCCGCGCGCAGATGAGTGAACAAATGCTGGCCGCCGACAATCGCCACGCCCAGCGCCACCAGCCACTTCAGGGGCAGCTGGTGCAACACGGCCAGCGCCATCATCGCCAGGCCGATCACCCAGATCACCTGCAGGTACAGCACGGCGGGCGGAAACACGCCGAACCAGGCGAAATTGACGAACACCAGCTCCAGCGCCACCAGCAGCAGGCCGCGCTTGAACAGGAAACCGGCGGCGCTGCGCGGGCCTGCTGCCGGATGCGCATACAGCCAGGCCGACAGGCCCGTCAGGAACACGAACATCGGTGCGCAAAAATGCGCCGCCGTGCGCGTAAAGAACAGGGCCGGATCAACGGCGGAAATATCCATCGGGTCGCTGACCTGGTGGTGCATGAACACGGTTTCGCGCACATGGTCGAACAGCATGATCAGCATCACCAGGCCACGCATCACGTCGATGACGGCGATGCGGGCGCGCAGTGTGGCGGGGGTGGGAGTAGCGGTAACGGTCATTAATCTATATCAAATGTTGGTAAACAGCAGGTGTTATTTACCCCCAGGGCAGAAACTGGGATCGGACCCTCAGGGACTAGGCGTCCCCGCCCGACCCCGGCATTTCGCCGTTGGGGGTGAAACACCTTAAAACCTGTAATGCGCATTCAACGTCACGGTCCGCTCGGCCCCCGGCGCCACCCACAGCGGGCTGTAGGAACTGGCATAGTAGCTGCGATTGAACAGGTTTTCCACATTCAGCGACAGGCGCAGCTTTGCGGTCGGCGAGTACGAGGCCAGCAGTTTGGCGGTGGTATAGGCCGGCAAGGTGAAGTTGCTGCTGACGGCCACGTCACCCAAACGCTCGCCCATGTATTGCAGGCCGCCGCCGACGCTGGCCGTGCCAGTGCCCAGGCTGAACTGCTGGATGGCCAGCAGGTTGGCGCTGTGGCGCGCCACGTTGGCGAAACGGCTGCCGGTGACGATGGTATTGTCGCCGCGCGTGACGGTGGCGTCCGTATAGGCGTAAGCGCCCGAGACGCGCAAGCCGCGCGCCAGTTCGCCCGACACGTCCAGCTCCAGGCCCCGGCTGCCCACTTCGCCGGCGGCGATGGCAAAGTCGGTATTGAGCGGATTGACGGTCAGCACATTGCGCTTGCTGATATCGTAGACGGCCAAAGTACCCGTCAGCTTGCCGGTCTCCAGTTTCGCCCCCAGTTCGTACGAGCGGCTCTGCTCGGCCGGGAAGGCCTGGTTGGCGATGCTGATGCCGCTGTTCGGACGGAAACCCTTGGCGGCGCTGGCGTACAGCGACCACGCTTTCGACGGCTGGTAGACCAGGCCCACGCGCGGGCTGGTGGCCGACAGCGACTGATTGTTGCTCACGTTCAGGCGGTTGTTCGTCACGTCCTGGTCATAGCTGTCGTGGCGCACGCCGACCAGCGCCTTCCATTGCGCGCTCAGGTCGATCTGATCCTGCGCATACAGGCCGTGCGCCTTCTGCCCTTCCTGGGTGTCGATCGACAGCGCCAGCGGATCGGCCACGCCGCCATACACAGGGGCAAAGATATCGATGGCGTAGGCGTTGCCGGCGGAAGGATTGCGACGCAATTGCACCCGGTGGTCGTCGAAATGGTAGGCATCCACGCCCAGCAGCACTTCATGTTTGATCGTGCCCGTAGCGAGTTTGCCTACCAACTCGATCCGGCCCGACACATCGGTCGACGAGAAATCGCGGTGGCGGCGCTGGCGGCGCAGTGTGCGCCCGTCTGCCAGCAGGTTGTTCGCCTCGCTCGAATAGCCCGTCAGTTCGCTGTCGCGGTAGGACAGCCCGGCCTGCAAGATCCACTGGTCGGACAAATCATGGTGGATGAACAGCTGCTGGCCCAGCGACTTGACCGTCATCGGTCCGTCAGCGGGTTCGCCGAAGAAGCGCGACACGGGCACCGAGCCCAGCTTACCACTGACGGCCAGCACGCCCCGGTCGAAGGGCGTGCGCTGGCGCACGGCTTCGATCTCGTAGGACACCGTCGTACGGTCGCCCAGCAGCCAGATGAACGATGGCGAGAACAGGCTGCGCTCGACCGTCAGGGTGTCGCGGAAGCTGTCGCCCTTCTCGTGCGCGGCGTTGAGGCGATAGGCGAAATTGTCGCTCATGGGGCCAGTCAGGTCGACGGCGGCGCGCTTCATGTTGAAGCTGCCCAGCGAAAAGTCGGCGCTATATTCAGGCACGAATTTCGGCTTCCTGGTGGTGATATTGACAGTGCCGCCCGGCTCGCCCCGGCCGTACAGGGCCGACGCCGGGCCCTTGAGCACCTCGATGTTCTGCGTATTGGCCGCGTCGCGCATGCCGTTGTAGCCGCGGCTGGAACTGAAACCGTTGACCATATAGTCGGAACCGAAATTCGGGTCGCCCGTGAAGCCGCGCATGGCATAGCTGTCCCAAAGGCCGCCCAGCGGGCTTTGCTTGGCAATGCCGCTCGACAATTCCAGCGCGCCGGCCAGGTTCGTGACACCCGCATCGCGCAGCAAATCGCCGGTCAGCACCCGCACGCTTTGCGGCAAGTCCATCAGCAAGGCGTCGGTCTTGGTGGCGCCCGTGGCCGACAGGCTGCGGTAATGCTGGCGCTCGGCTTTCACGTTCACCACATCCGGGATATGGCTGTGGCCGGTGGTATCTTCTGCGGGCACGGGATCGGCAGCCAGCGCCAATGGGCTGGCAGCGGCGAGCAACAGTGCGGCGGGACGGCGTAAAAATCGGGACATGGGTTTCCTGAGATGATGCAACTAAATGCAATAGTCTTGCATTGTAATTGATAATTGGTTCTCATTAAAGGTCTGAGCCGTATTTTTTCGCTACTGCCGGCAGGCGTACGGCGGCCGGCAATCCTGATGTCGTAGAATCGGTCACCGTCAACTTGATGAGGAGCACGGATTGCAGAAATATATTATCAGGAAGATCGCCGTGACCGCGCTGTCGCTGGGCATGGCCGCCACCGCCTTGGCCAGCGCCGACATGTCGCCGCAACCCGGTGGCGTCTACCAGCTCAAGCCCGGCATTTATGTTGCGAAAGGATCGGACTGCGGGTCGCCCGCCAATGCCGCCATCCGCCAATACGACGGCAAGGGATTGTCCACGGCGCATACGCGTGCCTGCAAAGTCACTGTCAAAAGCCGCAAACGCAGCACCTATACAGTGGACCAGTCCTGCATTGACGCCGGTGCCGGCCCCGCGCCACGTGTGGTGCAGCGCCAGCAGGCGATGGTGCAGGATGCGCTGACATTTACGCAGGTGATCAGGGGCGATCGCACGACGTATCAGTATTGCCCGGTGTATCAATTGCCGAAGGACCTGCAAAAGGCCCTGAAGTAATCCAGGTCGGATTACGTGCGTTATTGCGTCTCCTCCCGCTCGCTTGCCAGCCGCTTGGCCAGCAATTTCCCCGCATTGTCCGCATACGCGCGGCAGGCGTTCGCATCGACAAAAGGATTGTGTTCGCTGGTGCGGTTGGCGGCTTTTTCCAGCACCTTGGTCATGCTTGGGTGCACGGAGATAATCACGTCGCAGGGAAGCGCGGCGACCTTGGCGATGCTCGCCTCAAACGAGGCCGAGACATCGGGCGTGTTTTGCTTGCCCTTGCCGGTGAAACGGAAATCGCCGCTGGAATACGCGTTCAGGCTGTCGGCATACACGACGTTGTAGCAGCGCTGGTCTTCGCATGATTGCCAGGTCCAGGTGGTGGCGCCGGGCGTATGACCGGGCGTCATATGGGCCGTGAGCGCCAACTGCCCCAGCTTGACGACATCGCCCTCTTTCACCACGGTGACCTTGTCGACCTTGGCCACCCGCACCACCGGCTTGGCCTGGTATTGCGGATCATCTTTGCCGTTGGTGCCACTTTGCAGTACTTTCGCGCCAGAGGCGCTGGCCACCACGGTGGCGCCGCTGGCGCGCTGCAGGGCGGCGATGCCGCCCGCATGGTCCCAGTGGGCGTGCGAATTGAGGATCAGCTTGACGTCTTTCATGCTGAAACCGAGCGACTCGATATTGGCCTGGATCAGCGGCGCCGATTGCGGCAGCGCGCCGTCGAGCAGGATATGGCCGCCCTCGCTGGTGACCAGCACTGCGGACAAGCCCGCCACACCCACATACCAGGTATTGCCGACAATATTGAACGGCTTGACGGGCGCATTCCACGCCTTGCAGTCGTCGCAGTTCACCGGCACATCCTGTGCCTGCGCCATGCCCGCCGCAGTCATCGCCACTACCACCAACAGTTTTGCCAATCTCGTCATGATTATTCTCCAGGGTTAAAAATAGGGTTGTGCAGCCAGTGCGGTGCGGATATTGGCCGCATCGAGGCCACGCCGCTCGGCGCCATCGGCATCGAGCAGCACCACGGTGACGTGCTTGCCGCCGCTCTTCATGCGCATGGTCAGGCAGCTGCCGGCCTGCTTGCTGCTGCCGGTCTTCGACAGCGCGATGTCCCAGCCGGCATGGCCGACCAGAGGATTGGTGTTGTGCAGGGTGCGCGGCCTGCCATTGACCGCCACGCGGGCCAGCGGCGCCGTCGTGATGCGGGCGATCTCGGGATAGCGCGCGGCCGCCGCCACGATGCGCGCCACTTCGGTGGCGGTCGAGGTGTTGGCCGGCGAGGCGCCGACCGGGTCGTCCAGGCTGGTGCGCTTCAGGCCCAGGCTGCGGATCTTCGCTTGCAGCGCCAGGTCAAACGCCGCGCGGCCACCGGGATAGGTGCGCGCCAGGGCGGCGGCGGCGCGGTTTTCGGACGGCAGCAGCGCCAGTTGCAAGGCCACCGAACGCGGCACTTGCACGCCATCGGCCAGTACGCCATGGCGCTGCGTCGGTTCGCCATCGGCGCGCACGATGCGCAGTTTTTCAGCGGGGTCGAGGCCGGCGTCGAGCACCACCATGGCCGTCATCAGCTTGGTGATCGAGGCGATCGGCACGATGGCATCGGCGTCTTTCGCCATCAGCACCTTGCCGCTGGCGTCGTCGATCACCAGCATATGGCGCGCATTGACGGGCAGCGCCAGCAGGCTGGCGGCGGCCTGGACCATTTGGGTCGATTCAGGTGCCGGATGTCGCTGCGCCTGCGCAAGCAAGGTGGCAAAAGCCAGCAGCATGGCTGGCAGCGCCAGTTTCCAGCCGGCGCGGCCCGGCATAGGCATGGGCGCCAGCAGGCGTTCGATACGCGCCAGCAGCGTGCCGCCGCGCGCCGACAGGATCAAGCCGCTGCCATGCCGTTCAACGGCCTGCAAAGACAGTTGGTGCAGCGCACTGGCCAGCTGCGCCGGATCCTGCAATGCCTGCGCCGCCAGCGCATCGGCCACCTGTTCGCGTTCGATCCGCAGGCGCGCCGACAGCCACCAGACGACGGGATGGAAGAACAGCAGCGCCTCGGCCACGCTCTGCAGCAGGTTGACCAAGTAGTCCCAGCGCCGCACATGGGCCAGTTCATGCGCCAGCAGGGCTTCGATCAGCGGCACCGGCATGCCGCTCAACAGGGAAGCCGGCAGCAGCACCAGGGGACGGAAGAAACCGACGGTCACGGGGCCGGCCAGCGCCGCATGCAGCTTGAGCGGCACCGGCGAGCGCAAGCCCATGCGCAGCGCCAATGCATCAAGACGCTGCTGCCAGATGGCTGGCGCGGCCACTGCCTGGCGGCGCAGCCGGGCCACCCAGGCCAGGCCCAGCAGCAGTCGCAAGCTCATCAGCGCTACGCCGGCGCTCCAGGCCAGCACCAGCGAGGGCATCCAGGCCTGCAGCGCAGCAAAAGAAAGGCCGGCGCGCGGTGGTGCGCCCGCACCAAGCAAATACAGCAGATGGATGACGGGTATGCCCACGCAGGCCAGCAGCGCCAGCGCACAGACGGCATAGCGGGTACGCGCATCAACGCCGCGCAGCAGCCACAGGGCAGCGGCAGCGAAGGCGCCGACAAGCAGCCCCTGCCAGACAAAATACAGCAATGCCCAGCCCAGCGCAGGGATCAGCAGCGGCCCATTCATGGCTTGCCGGCGTCCGTCTTGCGCAGGATTTTTTCAATTTCCAGCCGCTCGGCGTCGCTCACATGCTCGCGCAGCGCGGTCAGTACCAGCGCCTTGCCGGAACCGGCAAACACCTTGCCGATCAGGTCCTTGAGCAGGCTGGTCTGTACTTTTTCCTGCGCTTCGACGGCTGCATAGCGCTGCGGGCGCCGGCTTTCGTCGCGGCTCAGCAGGCCCTTGCCGTGCATCAGTTGCAGCTGGCGCAATACGGTAGCGTAGCTGGCGTCGGCGCGCTCGAGTGCCAGCGCGTCATACACGGCGCGGGCATCGAGCGGACCGTGCTGCCACAGGATGCGCAGCAGGTCCAGTTCGGCGGCTGTAGGCGTGGGGAGTGGGGTATGTTTTGACATGACGCCAGCATACCCACACTAGAACTTTATATCTAGAACTTTATTTCTATTCAGGACCTGCCTGCGTCAGAAATCACGCAATTGATCGAATAATTCGTACAGGCGTTCCTGCTGCACCAGCGCCGGCCCCTGCTCGCCCAAGTCTGTTTCCAACTGCACCAGCACATCGACCAGCACGCTGTAGATTTCCTCGCGCTCGACGGTTTCGATAATGCCGGAACGGTCCATCTTGTTGAAATCCACGGTATAGGCCGTCACCATGGCGTCGAGCGCGGCTGCAACTTCCACCGCCGGCATGCTGGCGTCAATACTGCGCGTGGCAGCGAGCAAGTTCTTGTACGCCAGCGCCGCCTTCTTTGCCTGGGACGCCGAGATCTGCTCGCGCCCATCCCAGTCGCGAAAAGGATTGTGCAGGTTCTCGGCCAGCCATTCCGGCTTGCGCGGCTTGCTGATCGACAAATCCAGTCCTTGCGCCGCCGCTTTCTTGTAGGCCGCCTTGACGGCCTTGGCCACGTCCGCCGGCACGCTGGTCATCCACAAGCTCGACAGCTTGGGCAATTGCTCGGGAGACGGAAATTCGTCGGCACCAAATCCGAAGACATCAAACGTGGTCAGCATCTGCAATTGGCTCAGCTGCGCGATGCTGTGGAAATTGCTGGCGTTGCCGGGCTTGCCCCAGATGCGCAACTCCCTCAGTTGAGGAAAACGCCGGACCAGCGGCGCCAGGTCGATCTCTTTCACTCCCGTCAGCGACAGCGCGCCCAGGCGATCCAGGCCATGCAGGGCCGGCATGGCGTGCCCGCACTGCAAGCTCAGGTCGCGCCCCTGCTCCGCCTGCTCCACCTGCAGCTGCGGCGACGGCACGGCGGCCAGCGAAAACATCGACAGCTCGGGATTGAGGCGTACCCTGGCGACGCCGTCGGGATACAAAATGAAACGCCGCAGGCGCGTGGCGCTGATATCGATCTCGGTAACCGTCGACGATTGCCAGTGCAGCTCGTGGATGAAGGGGTGCCGCTGGATATACGCCATTAGTTCGGGCGTGCCGTGGCTGGTTTCGATGGTCATCAGGCAAGGCAGCCGGTCCAGCTCCGACAGGTCCTTCACAGCGTCCAGCACGCTGTCGTTGATGCGCGTCGCGTCCTGCTTGAAGACCTGGCCGCCGACCATGACCTCGGTCTTGTCTGACGCGGCCTGGAATTGCGCGCGCCGCGCGGGGTCGATCTGCTCCCAACTGCGCTGGCGCGCCATGCTGGCGCCCACATCCCAGCCGAACTTGTAGGTGCTGACGTCGTCCTCCACCAGCGGCGGCAGGTTGGCGATCAACACATGATCTGGCGGCACATTGGCCGTCACATAGCCGTGATCGAGGCGATTGCGCACGAAAAAATAGTTGTAGCGCAAAGGCTGCATGCGGCTGGCGGCTGCCGCGTCGGGCAAGGCGTCGCCGCTCCAGTCCAGTTCCAGCACCGCCGCCAGCGGCGTGCCCCTGGGCGATGACGCCGGCTTGAGCTGGGTGACCTGGCAAGCCACGTATTGCTGCAGCTCCACTGAAAACACACTATAGATATCGCCGACATTTGCTAGCACCATGGCTCCTTTTCAAGCTGAATGCCGGACCATAGCAAACTTCAGGCGAAGCTGTCGTCCTGCTCAGTGCGCATGCAGCTTGTGATGCATGCGCCGCAGGCCCAGCCATACCCCGGCCGCCACGAACGGCACCAGCGCGCCGACCAGGATTTCCGGATTGACCGGCAAACCCATCACCTTGGCTGCCTTGCCGGTGTAGCTGAACAGGCCGATCACATAATAGGAAATGGCCGCCACCGACAAGCCCTCGACAGCTTGCTGCAACTGCAGCTGCTGGGCGGCGCGCGCGTTCATCGACTGCAGGATCTGCCGGTTCTGCAATTCCTGCACGATGCCGACCCGCGTGCGCAGCAGATCGTTGGTATTGGCGATGCGCTGCGCCATCGCTTCCTGGCGGCTGGCCATCGCTTCGCAGGTGCTCATGGCCGGCGTCAGGCGGCGGTCCATGAATTCCCCGACCGTCGGCGTGCCCTCGATGCGCACTTCGCGCAGCTCTTCGATGCGGGCCCGGACCAGGCCCATGTAGGCTTTCGAGGCGGAAAAACGATAGCTATTGTCGAGCGACAGCTTTTCGATGCGGGCCGCCAGGCGCGTGATGCGGTCCAGCAAGGCTTGCTCGGAAGCGCCGTCATCGCCGCGCGCCTTGTCGGCATCGGTCTCGACCATGGCGGCGGCCAGCGTCGCCAGCTCGTTTTCAATCGCGTTCAGCGACGGCGCTGCCTGCATGGCGTAAGGCAGGCCCAGCAAGGCAAACATGCGGTAGGTTTCGATTTCCAGCACGCGCTGCACCAGGCGGCCCGACTGCTGCGAACGCATGCCGGCGTCGCGGATAATGAAGCGGCTGAAGCCGTCGGACTGGATGGTGAAATCGGTCCACAATTCACCGCCCTGCAGCACTTCGCTGCCGACCAGGGTATTGCCTTCGAACACACGCGACAGCCCTTGCATGAAGGTGTCGGCCGGCTCGACGGCGCGTTCGAGCACCACGTGCGCGGCCACCATCAGCTTGCCTTTCAGGCCAGCCAGCCACTGCTGCGGCAGTTGTTCGAGCGGCATGCGCTCGAAGGCCTGCGCCGACGGCACGGGGTCGCCGGGATGTTCGGCAAAGGTAAAGGTGGCAAATTCCGTGTGGCATTCCCATTTCAGGCGGAAACGGCCGAAGTCATAATAAAAATACTTTGCTTCGCTGCTGGGGCCGGTGACGCCGAAATGCGTACACAGCGCCGCCAGGGTGGCGTGCTGGGCCTGCATGTTCGACAGGCCTGTGGCGGGCTGGTCGTTGCTGTAGACGGCCAGGTGGGTGATCAGTTCCGGTGCATCGAGCTGCAAAAACGGCCGCGAGTGGATCTCGGCGGCCAGCGGCACGCGCAAGGCGTGGTTCAGGCTGGAGTTGATAAGGTGCATGGTTCTGCCAATAAAGTTACAAAGCTGCCTGGCCCCGTGCAGGCGGCCGATGGTGACAGTGTAACAAAGCAGCATGCATGGCTGACTATTAGTTGCTTTTGGCTACCCTCTCCACCGTGTGCGCGGCAGTCTGGCGCGTGCCCAGCCACCAGAAAAAACTGGCCAGCACGACGGCGGCGGCCTGTCCCAGCGCCAGCTTGAAGCCGCTGTCGAACAGCAGCGGCGCGACAAAGCCGGACACCAGCGCAAACAGCACCATCTGCACGAAGTTCTGCAAGGAGGCGGCCAGGCCGCGCATCTGCGGGAAAATATCGAGCGTCGACATGGTCATGCCCGGCAGCGCAATCGACATGCCGAACGCATACAGCGCCACCGGCACCACGGCAAACGGCAGGCTGGCAACAAACCAGTGGTTATACGCCATGTTCAGCACGCCGGTGGCCGCCATCACCAGCAGGCCACGCCGCACCAGGATTGCGCTTGGCACGCTATGGGCCAGTTTGCCCGACAGCGCCGAACCGAGCACCAGGCCCGCCACCATCGGCACGAACATCCAGCCGAATGCGGTTTCCGGCAGGCGCAACAAGTCGAGGATGAAATGCGGCGCCGAGGCGATATACAGGGCAAAGCCGCCAAACGCAAAGGCGACCGCCAGGGAGCGCAGCAGGAACACCCTGTGGCGCAGCGCCTGCCAGTAGTTGGCGGCAATCGTGCCAGGATGAAACGGCTGGCGCTGGGTGGCCGGCAGGCTTTCCGGCAAGCCTTTCAAACAGGCCAGCATCAGCAGCACCGTGACGGAAAAAGTGAACACAAATGTCGATTGCCAGCCATAGGCCACATGCAGCCAGCCGCCGATAATCGGTGCGATGGCCGGCGCAATGCCGAACACCATCATGATATTGGCAAGCATTTTCTGCGCGGCGGCACCGGACAGGGTATCGCGCACGATGGCCTGGCCGATCACCCTGCCCGCGCCGGCCGAGGCGCCCTGCATGCCGCGAAAGAACAGCAGCCAGCCAAAGCTGGGCGCAAACGCGGCGCCAATCGAACCGATGGCGAAGATCACCAGCGAGCCCAGGATCACGGGACGGCGGCCGAACGAGTCGGACAAGGTGCCGTAGAACAGGGTCATGAAGGCGTAGGCAGCCAGATACACGCTCAGGGTCTGCTGCACCAGCACGCTGCTGACGTCGAAATGCGTGGCGATCGCCGGGAACGAAGGTAAAAAGGTATCGGTGGCGAACGGGCCCAGCATGGCCAGGCCGGCCAGCACCAGGGTCAGAGTGAGCTAGCCCGGATTTGATGGAGGGTCACTAATTTGAGAAAATAGTGACATCCAGAGGAATCCATCATGACCAAGAAGCCATCGCTTGCCGTATCAGACGCTGTTCCCGCTATGCAAGTGCGGCGGGAACGCACCGTTTTCTCCAGGCAGTTCAAACTCACTGCTGTCGAGCGTATGC